>DGSN01000014.1:0-10563 GCA_002393575.1 Prevotellaceae bacterium UBA4361
GCTATCCAGTTTGTCTTTCAACTTTTAGTAATCATTAAAAAATAAGTTGGTACGTTTTTTTTAGGAAAGAAATTAAAATAATTAGAATAATTTTTTCAGAAATAAATGTTTTTTTGTTTTAAACAACACCTAATTTTTGGAGTAATTATGATAACTAAACTTTCCCATCATATTGGGATAGCGTAACCCTCTGACGCTTAAAGCGTCATCGCTCAGTAACCGTAGGTCGGAACGACCTGCAGTTGGAGTGTATTAGGGCAAGATGCACTCTGAAGGAGTGCCCCAACAGCCACAGATGGGCGACTCTTTCAGAGTCGATTGAGCGAGCACACAGCTATCCGGGGGTGCTTTGCACCCTCGGTTACTGAGCGGTGACGCTTTCAGCGTCTTCTGATACAATTATTCAAAGGATGGGAAAGTTTAATTACAATACTTTTGAGTGAACTTTCTCTCTTTTTTCTTTCGTCTCATGTTTTTGTGCTATCTTTGTAAACATTTACATTGAATGAACCTATGGCAAAGAAAAACGAGATTATCGTCAAAGAAGTTGTGATTAAGACTATGACAAAAGACGGTGTTGACTATATTTGTATTACAGATATTGCTCGACAGAAGAATGTAGTTGATCCCAATGGCGTGATAGGTAATTGGATGAGAAATCGCAATACGGTCGAGTTTCTTGGAATATGGGAAACTCTTCATAACCCCGATTTTAACCCCCTCGAATTCGAGGGGTTTAGAAAGGAAGCAGGCTTAAACGCTTTCACCCTTTCTCCCACTCGTTGGATTGAGGCTACAAATGCCATAGGTGCTCATCAACGACGGTATTCCCCAGAGCGAAAGGCTTGTGAAACTCAACCAGATTGCTATTCAGCAGATGCGTGTATTGGAGGGAGGTGATAATGGGGAACTGTTAAAGTGAAAGGCTTTTGTGACAGATAGGCTATATGCAAAATCAGTCGTTACTAAGCGCGGAATCGATGTTGCGCTTGAGTCCTGCGTATTTTGCGCGTTTCACTGCTGACCCTTTGAACAGGCGGCGGTAGTCCTCTTCGCTGAGGTTTTTCCAGTCGTCGGGTGTCATGCTGAGGAATTCTTCGGAGGGGGAGAACTCGTCGATTTCGGTGGCTTGCGCAAAGCGGTTGTGTGGGCAGCAGAGCTGGCAGCGGTCGCAGCCGTAGATGTAGTTGCCCATGACTTGTGCTTCGGCTTGGGGAATGGCATTGCGGTTCTCGATGGTGAGGTAGGAGAGGCAACGGTTAGCATCCAGTCCGTTCGTGCTGAGTGCGCCTGTGGGACATGCTTGCAGACAGTTCTCGCATGTTCCGCAGTGGTTAGGCATCGGGGTGTTGTAGGTGTCGAAGGTGGCAGTGGTGATGATTTCGCCGAGGAAGAAGAAACTGCCTGCATGGGGGATGATGAGGTTGGTGTTCTTCCCTATCCATCCCAACCCTGCTTGGCAAGCCCAATAGCGGTCGAGCATGGGAACAGTGTCGCAACAGATTTTATGCTCGCCTGGGAGCAATGCTGCCAGTTGCTGAAGCTTGTCTTTCATCACTTCGTGGTAGTCCTTGCCGTAGGCGTAATAGGCGAATTGCAGTTGGTGGTCTGCCAAGCGTTCCTTGGGAAAATAGTTGAGTGCCACGACGATGATGCTTTTTGCTCCTGGCAGTAAAAGACGTGGGTCGAGGCGTTTCTCCTCATAGTTTTCCATGTATTGCATTGCAGCGTTTTTCCCCGTCTGTATCCAATCACGAAAGGCTTGCGCGTTCTTCTCATCTACCTTGTCGGCACGGGCGATGCCACAAGCAGAGAAGCCTAAGTTGAATGAAGAATGAAGAATGAAGAATGAAGAATGGTCGCTTCGCTTAAATGAAGAATGGTCGCTGCGCTTAAATGAAGAATGAAGAATGGTCGCTTCGCTTCCGAATGAAGAATGAATTTCACCTTGCTCATGGGAAGGGTAATTTTCATTCTTCATTCTACATTCTTCATTCTTCATTTCATTATTCTTCATTCTTCATTTCATTATTCTTCATTTCAGATGTCTGCTCCATTGTTGGTTCTCATCGAAAATCTTGAACTCGTAGCCTTGGTCGCGAAGCCATTCAAGGCTGCGTGGGAGAGCCGTTTGGAGTTTGTCGATGCTCTTCAGCGAGTCGTGGAATGTGATGATGGAACCGTTGCGGGCATAGTTTTTCACGTTTTCGAACACCTCGTCGGCATTGAGTCGCTTGGAGTAGTCGCGCGTCACGAGGTCCCACATCACGATGGTGAAGTGGTGGCGCATCTTGATGTATTGTGCGTTGCGCATCCATCCGTGAGGTGGTCTGAAGAGTTTCGACTGGATGAGGCGGTCGGCTTTGTGTACGTTCCATACGTATTTGCTGGAACGCATCAGCCAAGTGATGTGGTTGTAGGTGTGGTTGCCCACACGGTGCCCACGTCGCTTCACCTCTTCGAAGAGTTCGGGATACTTCCTCACGTTGTCGCCCACCATGAAGAAGGTTGCCTTCACTCCGTATCGGTCGAGTGTGTCAAGAATCCAAGGTGTAGCTTCGGGAATAGGACCATCGTCGAAAGTGATATACACCGCTTTCTCCTTCGGGTTCATTCGCCAGATGGCACTGGGATAGAGCCATCGTAGCCACTTGCTTGGTTGTTCTATTATCATAGTTAAAAATAAGAAGTCAAAAGAAAAGGTCAAAAGTCAAAGGCGACTTTTGACCTTTGACCTCTGACCTTTGACTTAATGGAGTTATCTCAGTTTGATTCCAAGACGTTCGCAGCGTTGAGCGAAAGGCATGTAGAAGCCCTGCAACAGGTTGTCCAGGTTTTCAGCCTTCTTGGCAAAAGCCTTCTTCTCTTGTTCGGAATAATCAAGATTCTCGCTGGCTTCTCTGTATGCGCTCTCAATGTCTGCCAAGACGGTAATCTGCGTGTAGATGTCGATGTAGTTGCTCTTGAAATGAGCATCGCCCAACGATTCATACCAGTTGATGTATTCCGTCGCCTTCTTTGTCAACGCGTCCATGATTTTCTCTGCCTTGTCAGCCTTTTTGTTGACCAAGTAAGCGTTCACGATGTCCATCGAACCGCTTGAGTAGTCGTGAGGCACGTTGTAGGCAGGAATTTCCTTTTCGCACTTCTCTGTGGCTGCAAGCGCCTTGTCGAGCTTGCCCTCGTTGACCAACTGGCGAATGAGTACGCCGAACCAACGACGCTGAGTGTAGCACATGCGCATGGTGGTTTCGTCGATGTAGAGTCCTGGTTGCGACAAGTTGCCATACTTGTAGCGGTTGACCATATTGTCGAACATCTTGTCGGTGTCGGCAACTGTGTTCTGCACGCTGTTCTTCTCGTAGGAATATGGCGTGAAACGCCAAGCGATACCTTCCTGGAGGAAGTGCTTGTAGAGCAAGTTGTAGTTGCTTGGTCCCACGGTGGTTGACATGTAGAGTGGACGAGAGAAGTTGCTGTTCGCAATCATTTCGAGCATCATCATGTAGCTCTTATAGACGCGTCCGCTCTCCGAAGTCTTGTTGCCCCAACGGTCGCAAGTTGTCACGTCAATCCACATCTTGCTTGGGATGTATTCGTTGCCCTCTGCGTCCTTCTCCAACTGCATACCCGATTTGCGCACAGCCTCCTTGTCCACGTTCACGTAGAGCGAGTCGGAAGGTAGGCAGGATGGCAAACCGTCCACGAATTCCTTGTAATCTTGAGGAATGCCTTTCTTGAGCACGAACTTCTGGATGGCGTTCGAGAGTTCGAATGGTTCTTTGCCCCAAATCTGAACGGCTGTTACAGAATCCTCTGCGTAAATCATGCGAACGAATTCCTTCATCGAAATCTGCTGACCGCCGTAGGTGATGGAAGGGTTCACGTCGGTTGCCTCGTTGCTGCCCGTCGTGTAGTCGATGCGTGCCCAACTGATTGGCAGTGGTGACGACTGTCCTTCTCCCTCGAAGGCTGGACGCTTCATCTGGTCGATGTACCAGTCCGTCTGCAAGTACGAGAGGTTGCAGACGCGCACGTCGGTGCGCTTGCCTTCTGTGTCCTCGTTGTACCAGAGAGGGAAGGTGTCGTTGTCGCCGTTCGTGAAAATCACACCGTCGTGAGGCACCGTTTCCAAGTAGTCGAGACCGAAGTCACGGCAGATGTAGCGGTCGGAGCGGTCGTGGTCGTCCCATGTCTGGCTCACCATCTGTGCAGGCACTGCAATGGCAGGAACAAGCGAAATGAGCGATGCACAAAGCTGTGCGTTCTTCGTTGACATCGACTTGAATGCGCGAGTCAGCCAGTCGTAGATGGCAGTCACACCCAGTCCGCACCACATGGCAAACGCATAGAACGAACCCGCGTAGGCATAGTCGCGTTCACGAGGCTGGTTAGGAGTCTGGTTCAGATAGATGACGATGGCGATACCTGTCATGAAGAAAAGGAAGAACACCACCCAGAACTGCTGGATGCCACGAGAGCCGCGGAATGCTTGCCAGAAGAAGCCGAGCAAACCGAGAATGAGAGGCAGACAGTAGAACACGTTGTGTCCCTTGTTCTCCTGCAAGTCGCTTGGCAACTGACTCTGGTCGCCCAGGCGTGCATTGTCTATAGCGGAGAATCCCGACAACCAGTTGCCATGCTCCAGTTCGCCGTTGCCCTGGATGTCGTTCTGACGGCCGGCGAAGTTCCACATGAAGTAACGCCAGTACATGAAGTTGAGCTGATAGCTGAAGAAGAACTTCATGTTGTCAGCCTGCGTAGGAATCTTCACGCTTCCGCCCTGAGCATATTCGTAAGGCACATTCTTGCCTTCCACGCCGCCCAGCCATTGCTCGTAGAGCTGCTTGTGCTTGTCGCTGTAGATGCGAGGGAAAAGCATGCACTGGTTGCTTGGATACACATATTCAAACTTCTCGTTCGCAACCACGTACTGGTCCTTCTCGTCGGCACTTGCCTTTTCCTTCTGCTGATAAATCTTGGCACCCTTCTTCGTGTTGTAAATCAGGCGGCCCTGACCGTCCTCCACCACCTCTGGAACCGAGTTGTAGGTCTGTCCGTAGAAGAGTGGACGGTCGCCATATTGCTCACGACCGAGATACTCGCCCAGCGTGAACACGTCCTCAGGCGAGTTCTGGTCCATTGGAGGGTTGGCGCAAGAGCGAATCACGATGACAGCATAGCTGCTGTAGCCCACAGTGATGAGAGCCATGCAGAGCAGAGCCGTGTTGAGCAGACGAGGAGTGACATGCTGCTTAAACAAGGTCAAGAGCACACCGATGATGGCCAAAACCACCACACCAATCAGCGCGCTCGTGAAGCCGTGTCCGTAGAACGGAATACCGAGCAATGCCACGCTGAGCAGGAACGACAAGTTCATCCTCACCCTGCTTGTGTGCTGGGTTGTTTCGTAGAGAGCCCAGATGAGGCAAGCGGACATCAGCACCAAGTAGATGTAGAGACCCGTGTTGAAGCTCATGCCGAGTGTGTTCACGAAGAACAACTCAAACCAGCCACCCACCTTCACGATGCCAGGCACGATACCGTAAAGCACGGCAGCCACGATGACTACCGACACACTCAGCACCAGCAGCGAGCCTCTGAGGTCGGGGTTCTTGCTGCGCTTGTAGTAGTAAACCAGCACGATGGCAGGAATACAAAGGAGGTTCAGCAAGTGGACACCAATCGACAAGCCCACGAGATAAGCAATGAGCACCAGCCAGCGGTCACTGCCAGGCACGTCGGCATTGTCCTCCCATTTCAGAATCAGCCAGAACACCAGTGCGGTGATGAACGACGAGAAAGCATACACCTCGCCTTCCACAGCCGAGAACCAGAATGTGTCGCTCCACGTGTAGATGAGCGCACCGCCGATGCCAGCACCCATGATGGCAATCATCTTGCCCACAGGCACATTGGCATTGTCCTTGCAAAGCAGTTTCTTTGCCAAATGAGTGATACTCCAGAAGAGGAACAAGATACAGCCCGCACTGAGCAGAGCCGACATCGTGTTAATCATCTTGGCTATCTGGGTGCTGTCGCTTGCGAAGAGCGTGAACAACTTGCCAAAAAGCATGAAGAATGGTGCGCCAGGCGGATGTCCCACCTCCAGCTTTTCTGCCGTGGTGATGAATTCAGGACAATCCCAAAAGCTTGCTGTCGGCTCTATTGTCGAGCAATAGGTGAAAGCAGCAATGGCAAAAACGACCCAACCTGTCAGGTCGTTTACGATTTTGTAGGTTTTCATCCGTTTATGTAAAAAAGTGGTTTAATATTACTCACACAACAATTCGGAAGACTGGAAGACCAGTTTTCACCAAAATTAGACTGCAAAGATAGTGTAAACCACGCGGAGGACAAAGTTTTTAAACTTTTTTATGGTTCTCATTCCCTTATTTTCCTCTTTTTCACTAATTTTGCCCCCTCAATTCTTACATAAAACTAAAAATTAAAAATTGCTATCCAGCGAAAACTCACAAACTCATAAACTTATAAACTCAAGAACTTAATTTTGATTCTCATGGCCAATTACATCTACGAACTCGAAATGAAGGTGCGTGACTACGAATGCGACCTACAAGGCATTGTCAACAACGCCAACTACCAGCACTACATCGAGCATACCCGTCACGAATTTCTCCTTGCCCACAACATCAGCTTCGCCGAGCTCCATCAGCGAGGCATCGACTGCGTGGTGGCACGACTCACCATGCAATTCAAGGTTCCTCTCAAGAGTGGTGACGAATTCATCTCCAAACTCTGGATTAAGAAAGACGGTGTCAAGTACGTTTTCATGCAGGACATTTTCCGCAAGTCCGACAACAAAATCGTGGTTCGTGCCCAAGTCGATACAGTCTGCATCATCAACGGCCGTCTCTCCGATTCTGACGAACTCAACGAGACTTTTTCCCCTTTTTTCCAATAAATGTTTAGTGTAAAACAGAAAGAGATGTATAGTTTGAAGTATCAAGTGACAACGAGCTGCTGCGACAAGGAGGGGCGATTGAAACTTTATTCTGCCCTCCAGATGATGCAGGATTGCTCGGAAATGTGGATTGACAGTGAAAAGGGTGTGAAGCAGTTCTTTGCTGAGCAGAACATGGCGCAACTGTTAGCGTCACGACAAGTGGAGGTGGTGCGCGTACCGAAATACAAGGAGGAACTGACGGTGACGACTTCCGTGTATGGCATGAAACCGATGTTCGGGTTCCGAAACACGTTCATCTATGATGCAGAGGGGAAGCCTTGCTACAAGACTTGGAGCATGGGTGCGTTTGTGGATAAGAGCAACGGAAAGCTGAAGCGCATTGACGATGCCACGATTGATACGATGGTGCTGGAGCCTCAGTTGGAGATGGACTATCGAGACCGCCGCATCATTCTGCCTCAGGAGGGAGGAAGGGTGTGCGAACCCATCCGTGTGCTGAAAGCTGACATCGACTACAATCAGCACGTCAACAATGCCAACTACGTCCGCATGGCGATGGAACTGCTGCCCGACGACTTCGAGGTGAAGGGGCTGAGAGTGGAGTATCGAGTTGCTGCAAGGATGGGCGATGTGCTTGTGCCTACCATTTACGAAACGGAAACAGGCTTGGTAGTCGCTCTGTCAATCGGTGACAGCGTGAGTGCCATCATTGAGTTCAATGAATAATTAAATGAAGAATGAAGAATAAAGAATGAAGAACCTCAATTAAGTACAAAGTACAATTTACCAAGAACAATCAAGGATTTAAAGGATTTTCTATTACTACGTTGTTCCTTGTCCTTTGTTCTTTGTACTTCTCTTCACTCTTCCTTCGTTACATAATTTCAACACGAAGTTACAATAGTGAAATGGCATTTTCACGTATTGTTGTATTTTTGCAGATGAAATCTTTTGAACATATTAACTAACAAACCTAATTCAAGATGAACAAAACGCTTTTTTCAGCATTGTTGCTGAGTGCAGCCGTCAGTGCGACGGCGCAAACGGAACCTATCCGCATCGACCTTGGACAGAAGGGAGCTGTGGTGTCGCCTAATCTCTATGGCATCTTCTTCGAGGAAATCAGTCACGCTGGCGACGGCGGACTCTATGCCGAGCTGGTGCAGAACCGAGGCTTCGAGGAGCAAGTGCCGCCATCGAGCATGACCTACCGCGACGGCAGAGCTTGGGCAGTGGATGCCATGAACTACGAGCACCGCACAAACCGTCGTTGGAACATCCCGTGGAACATGAAGGAAAAGGAAATGACGGGCTGGCGCATCGACGGCGTGAAGAGCAGTGTGAAAGGAGAGGTGGTTGAGGCTTCTTCACCTCTCCATCAGAACACGCCACACGCCATGCAGCTCAACATCGCCAAGGTGCAGAAAGGCGGTAAGGCAGTCCTCACCAACACCGGCTATTGGGGCATGGGCTTGAAGGCAGGCGAGAAATACGACCTGCGCTTCTATGTGCGCAGCAACGGCTACAAGGGCAACATCACCGCCCGACTGGTGAATGGAGAGACAGGCAAGTCGATTGGCACAGCCACCTTTACCAAGCAATCATTGAAAGACTGGACTGAGCTGACCGCCACGCTGACCGCTACCGAGACCGCCTCCAAGGGGGAACTGGCATTGGAGTTCGACCAGAAAGGCACCGTGCTGGTGGATTACGTGTCGCTCTTCCCTCAGAACACCTTCAAGGGGCGCAAGAACGGTCAGCGTGCCGACGTGGCACAGATGCTCGTTGACCTGCATCCACGCTTCATGCGCTGGCCAGGCGGCTGCATCGTGGAAGGAGCCACATACGAGAACCGCGTGAAATGGAAGGAAACCCTTGGCGACCCAATGACACGTCGCGGCGAATGGGACGTGTGGGGCTATCGTGCCACCTGGGGCATGGGCTACCATGAGTTCCTGCAGTTCTGCGAAGACCTGGGCATGGATGCCATGTTCGTCAACAACGCAGGCATGTCGTGCTCCGTCCGCAATGGCGACTTCGTGAGCAGCACGGAAGACATGGACGCAGTTGTTCAGGACTTCCGCGACGCCATCGACTACGCACTCGCAGACCCAGCCACGAACCGCTGGGCAAAGATGCGCGCCGAGGCAGGACACCCAGCACCATTCCCACTGAAATACGTGGAGATAGGCAACGAGAACGTCGGCCCTGAGTATGTCACCCACTTCAACTACATCTTCAAGCGACTCAAAGCCGAATATCCTAACATCATCTTTATCAACACCCTCGGCCACACAGACCCACTCCTCGCACAGATACCTGGCGAGTACATGGTCGACCCCCACTGGTATCGCAACCCTGACTTCTTCTTCGCCAACAACCACCTCTTCGACGATGCACCACGCACACACGACATCTACGTGGGCGAATACGCTTGCAACGGAGGCGTGGGAGCCGGCAATCTTCTCGCTGCACTCAGCGAGGCAGCCTTCATCATGGGCATGGAGCGCAACAGCGACGTAGTGAAGATGACCAGCTATGCACCTCTCTTCGAGAACGAGAACCGCCGCGACTGGCCTTGCAACCTCATCCACATCAACAGCTCGCAGGTCTATGGCCGTGCCTCCTACTACGTGCAGCAGATGGCAGCCGAGAATCGTCCTACCTACAACGTCTTCGTGAGCGAACCTACCACGGCAGGCAAAGCGCAGCCATTCGCCCCAGGCGGCATCGGACTGGGCAGCTATGCCACACAGTGCGAATACCGCGACATCCGAATCAAGACAGCTGACGGAAAAGTGAGGAACGTGAGCGTCGGCGAGTTGCAGCAGAAGAAAGGCGAATGGAAAGTGGAAGGCGATGCCATCCGTCAGACCTCCAACCAGCAGCTCACACTCGCACAACTGCCACAGTTCAGCAGCGACACCTACACCCTCGAACTGAAAGCGCGCAAACTGGGCGGTATGGAAGGCTTCTTCATCTATTACGGCATGGACGAACGCGGCATGAACGGCTATGCAGCCAACATAGCAGGATGGAACAACCAAACCACAGCCTTCCAACCTATACGCAGAGGAAGGACCAACGACGTGCTGGGCAGACGCAAGCAGCAGGCAGTAGAGACCGACAAGTGGTACGACATCCGCTTGGAAGTCACTCCGATGGCAGTCACCCTCTTCGTCAATGGCGAACAAGCCACCGTGGCACGCCCTGCTGAGCATACACGCCACTTCTGCCAGACAGGTTACGACGAGCAGACAGGCGAACTCGTCATCAAGGTAGTGAACGGAACCGAGCAGCCATACCACCGTGCTTTCAGCATCGACGGTTGCGCCAGCATCCTCCCAACGGGAAAAGTCATCACACTCAGCGGCATCGCCACCGAAGAGAACACATTTGAGCAACCAACCAAGATTGCACCGCAAACCACCCTCTTCGGACACTTCGACAAGCAGTTCTCCTACGACTTCCCACCTATGTCGTTCACCATCATGCGAATCAAGGTGAATAAGTTAATGAAGAACCTCAATTAAGTACAAAGGACAATTTACCAAGAACAATCAAGGATTTAAAGGATTTTCTATTACTACGTTGTTCCTTGTCCTTTGTTCTTTGTACTTAATTGAGATTTTTAT
>DGSN01000014.1:10657-17853 GCA_002393575.1 Prevotellaceae bacterium UBA4361
GATTTAAAGGATTTAAAGGATTTTCTATTACTACGTTGTTCCTTGTCCTTTGTTCTTTGTACTTAATTGAGGTTTTTATCAAGGATTTAAAGGATTTAAAGGATTTTCTATTACTACGTTGTTCCTTGTCCTTTGTTCTTTGTACTTCTCTTCACTCTTAGTATAGCAAATCTTGCAGGCGCTTGAAAGCAGGAGCAAGAAGAGTGGTCTTTACCTCCAGCCCTGTTGGTGAGCGGAAGATGCAGAGGCGCTGCTTGGGTAGCAGACTGTAGATGTGATGAATATTCACCAACGTACTGCGGTCAGCACGGACGAAAATTTCAGGACTGAGCATCTTTGCCAACGCACCAAGTCCAATCAACACAGTGTCGGAGTCGTGGAAGGTCACGATTTGCGAATAGTTGCCATCGCCCTTGAAATAGGCAATGTCCTTCACATCTACCACAAGAATGCCACTGGCAGTTCGCAGCGTGATTCGCTCTTCATACGACTTTTCCGTCATCTTCACAATGTCCTCAGCCAGTGCGGTCTGAGGACTTTCTGTTTGTGGGGATTCCGCTTGGGTGGATTCGGTCGAATAGTTTTGGCTGTCTCTCACTTCGAGTGCTTTCTTGCGGATGGCATCTATCTGTTCTTCACGCCAGAGTTTTTCCCGTTGCAATCTAATCATTCGTTGCCGATGGCGTCGCTTCTCATACCAGCGAGTTGTCGTCCACACCAGCAAAGCCAACAGTAGCACTCCCGTCAGCCATACCCACCAGTGTTGCCACCAACGGAGAGGTGGAGCAATGTAGGTGTCTTCCTCGTTATGAGCCAACAGTTCTTCAGGATTGAATGAAGTCATCTGCTCCACGCCAGGCAACCAAACCGTTCCATCGCCGCCTTCTGCCATTATCGCCTTCAGCGGTTCCGTCATGGTGAAGCCATTCAGATGGTCGAAGAAATGAATGTCGCTCAGTTGATAGTCCTTGTTGATACGACACACAAACAGTCCATCGACCACAGCCACCACCAAATAGCCCCGGGGCGAAAGATGCAGAGCTCTCACCTCATGCCCACAAAGACTCGGCATCTGCTGATGAAGCGTTTCAATCTGTCCGTTCTTGACCATGAACAGCGAATCAGCCGAAGCGAAGAAAATGTTGCCTCGATGGTCGGCAACGAGTGCGGTGATGATTAACTTTTGCGATGGATACTCCCATTTCTCCACTTCGTGCTTCTGATTGATGCTAAACAAGCCCGAACTACTGCCAATCCAGAGCAATCCGTCAACTCCTTCGGCAGCACACCATGGATGGAGAATCTTGGTCGTCAGTGTGTCAAAGAGCTGCGTCGCAGGGTTCCAAGTCGAGATGTTCGTCCTGCTTCCAACGATGAGTTGTCCCCAAGCCGAAGCCACGAATTGATAACGGTCGTGAGGCAAGCCCAACCATTTCATCGATGGTTTGCCCTCCTTGTCATTTTCTATGCAAACCACATCGCTATTCCCTGCAAAAAACACCTTTCCTCCCACCTTGGCAGCGTTAGGAGCAAAAAACTGATCTGCATCGTCACTAATCACCGAATCCCCCACCATCAGTTTTCCGTTCAGCGTACCCATGACCAACAGCCCTGCATCATTGATGGTTACAGCCCTGACGATGTCGTTCTCGTCAGTCAGTCGATGGTTGGTGAAGCAACGGTTGAAGAACTGATAGACGCCCTGATAGGTTGCTACCCAGAGGCGGTCCCATCGGTCCACCAGCACGTCGCGAATGAGGTTGATGCCACTCATTATTTCCTTGATGCTTGTTCCGTCCCAGATATAGACACTATGTTCATCGGCTATGACCATACCGCCAGAGCGCAGTTTCCTGACGGTCAGTCCGTAGCTGACTGCCGACCAGTTCGCAGCTTGAATCAAGCACAAACCTTTTTTCCCCACCGCATAAATGCCATCCGAAGCAAAGGCAAGCAGAGCCGAGTCGGTACGCATCAAGGTAAACACATCGCTCTTATCCGACAACTTAGAGGCTTTCCCCGCCTTGATACGCCACAGACCGCTCTCCGTTGGCACGATGGCTTCACTGCTTGCAGCGTCGTAATACAGTTTTCGGTCGGGCATCATCTCGTCCAACAGCCGATGCTCTATCAATGTCTTAAAACTCCGTCTCGTCATCAGGCATAGCCGCCGATGCTCCTCCAAGCTGTCCTCCAACAACACGTAGCCATTCGGCAGACTTCCAGCGTTCAGGTTGTTCAGCAACCAATGTCCTTGCGGGTCAAGTGGCATGGCTTCCACGTTTTCGTAATCCACACGCCATTGACGGAAGAACCCTAATGCCCTCACTTCGTCCTCCACCTCTGCAAATCCCACGATGTTTAGCCGTCGCCCTTTCAAGAACGGAGTGAAACCGTGACCGTCGAAGCGCACGAAGCCCGAAAGCGTACCGATATAAATATATCCCTGCGAGTCCTGCCAAAGTCGTTCTGTTTGCATCTGCGGCAGTCCGTCCTGCGTGACGTATCGCCTGTAGGTCAGGTGACTTTCCATCTGTGCCCGAACAACCAAGAACAAGCTCAGCGTCAACCATAAAAAGAGTGTGCGTCTGAATGTTACCATATTGCAAAAGTACAATAAAAAGTAAAAAATGCAAAGTGTTTGCACATAATTATTTGCAAGCCTATCGAGTTCGTCACTCACAGGTGCCAGTTCGTCAAAATCACCTGTTGAAGCCGTGGCTCTAACTTGTATTTTTCATATTTTTGCTGCAAACTTAAAAACTAACCAACACATCAATTTTATTATGAAACAACAACTATCTTTCTTCAGGAGAGCACTGCTCTCATTGTTTGCACTCGTGGCGATAGCAACGGGAGCAAAAGCACAGAATGCATTAGTAGCCGAGCACGATTATGTTGACCTCGGCTTGCCAAGTGGCACCCTTTGGGCTACATGCAACGTAGGTGCCAACGAACCGCAAGACATTGGTCTTTTCTTCGCTTGGGGCGATACGGAAGGGCACGGCAATGACCTTTCCGACGATTATCTCTTCAATTGGGAGAACTACAAGTGGTGCGAAGTCGTTGGTTACGAATCCTTTTTTACCAAATATTGCACCGATAGCAGTCGCGGAAAAGACGGATTCACCGATGGAAAATACGAACTCGACCCAGAGGATGATGCCGCATACGTCAACTGGGGCAGTCAGTGGCGCACGCCAAGCAATGAGCAGTTAGAAGAACTGAGGAACGAATGCACATGGACTCTGACCACCCTTCAAGGTGTCGATGGCTACGAGGTAAAGGGTCCTAACGACAACACCATCTTCCTGCCTATCACAGGTTGGCGTATCGACGACATGCTTCTTGAAGGTGGTGCCTACTGGTCGCGTTCTTCAAATCCAGATGATGTAGGTGGCGCCTACTACCTCGGATGGGATGACTGGGGCTGGTACGAGTATGGTGGTCGTACCGACGGTCAGTGCATACGTCCTGTTAAGAACACAGCCGACACCTTCGACCCTAACGCCACGCCACTGACCTTTGAGGCTGTTGAAAGTGGTACGATTACTGTCAACTACGATGAAACTGCTGAATTTGAAGCCATTCAGTGCAGTAAGAACGGTGGAAATTGGATGGATGTGGAGTGGAACCAGCCTATCAGACTTGCCGCGGGCGATGTCATCAGTTTCCGTGGCAACAATGGTACTACTTTCAAAAGCAATGAAGAGGTTTGGGCGGGTATCCAGTTTGAATGCTCCAACACCTGCTATCTTTATGGTAATGTGATGAGTCTTATTAGTTCCACAGGCTTCGAGACGCTGAAAGAACTCACCAACGACTACTGCTTTGCATATCTATTCGTGGACAGTCAGTGGGAGGGAAACAACACCATTACCAATCACCCAACGAAAGACATTGTTCTGCCTGCCACCACACTGACCGACTATTGCTATCAAGGCATGTTCTGGGGTTGCCGTGGACTCACCAGAGCTCCTAAGTTGCCTGCCACCACGCTGGCTACAAGTTGCTATCAAGACATGTTCAGTAGTTGTACCTCTCTCACCACTGCTCCTGAGTTGCCTGCCACCGAACTGGCTCCTCAATGCTACATGATGATGTTCAACGACTGCCCTTCTCTGACCGTTGCTCCTGAGCTGCCTGCCACCACATTGGTCTATGGCTGTTACGATAGCATGTTCAGTAGCTGTACCTCTCTGACTACTGCTCCTGAGTTGCCTGCTACCACGCTGGCAGAAGCTTGTTACCTTTTCATGTTCAGTGGTTGTACCAGCTTGAACTATGTGAAGTGTTTGGCAACCGACATTTCTGCCGACTATTGCACAATTAGCTGGCTCGATGACGTGGCTCCTGAAGGCACATTCGTAAAGGATGCCGATATGAATGACTGGGAAATCGGACCACGCGACGGCGCCGTTTGGGGAATACCTGAAGGATGGACAGTAAACGCTATTCTGAAGTGCAACAGTGACGGAGAAGGCAACTACTGGGCTACGTTCTACAACGACGCATCCTATACTGCCGATGAAAACACCATCGTCTATACAGCCAAAGTGAACAGCGACAAGACGAAGGCAATTCTGACCAAGGTGGCTGACAACACCATCCCGGCTGGCGATGCCGTATTGCTGAAATCCACCACCAGCACCGCCTTCTTGACGTATGCCGACGGCGTATCGGGCACACTCGAAGGCAATGAACTCCAAGGCACATCGACGCCTATCGAGACACCTGCCAACACCTACATGCTGGTGAAGGGCAACAGTGGAGTAGGCTTCTATCATTGGACAGGAGAAACCATCCCAGCCGGTCGTGGCTATCTCACCCTCAGCAATGCAGCAGGTGTACCTTCCTTCCTGAGCTTCGGCACTGGCTCTGACGAACTCAACGCTATCGAAGCTGTGGAGGACTCCAACGAAGACGACGGCATCATCTACGACTTGGCAGGTCGCCGACTGACAACAGTGCCTCGTCAGGGCATCTACGTGAAGAATGGTAAAAAGTATATTGTAAAATAAAGATAGGAGAAAACGAACATGAAGAAAAATATCATAACCATTGCCAATAACGGCAAGCGAACATACCAAACCCCTACTTTGAGGGAGTATGAAATGCAATTTGAGCATACACTATTTGAAGCCTCTGTCAATGAAACGCTCGACATCATCGACGAAGAAGAAGAGGAATGGCCTGAAGACCCAAGCACAGGCAAGCCATACGCTCCGTGGTAATTAGGCTGTTGGCATTAGTTGTTTTGCACTTTTACTGGTGCTTACCTTTGCTTTTGCAAGCGCCCTCCTTTGATTTTACTGAACCTTTCCTTCGATTGGCTTGCGCCGAGATAAAGGATTAACTGAAAATCCGAGCCCTCAGTGTTTTTCAAGCGAGCCCTCGTTTGAACGACGACGAGGGCTCGCCGTTTTTATAACGAGCCCTCGGCAACTAGTTAAATCCAAAGGAACGCTTCAGTCAATCCCCAAATTCGCTTCTGATAATTCCCAAAACTGCTTCAGAAAATCCCAAATGCGTTTCTTACTATACAAGAAAAACACATCCATAAAACAATTTATCTAAGCCAATAACAATCAATTCAATAATCATGGCTATAACATCGCAGTTGGCACAACTATCTACAAAAATGAGCAGTCATTGTTTTGGCTGCTCTTTTAGTTTATTCCTGCGTTTTTCTGCTACTATGTCCCACTTCGAAACAATTATTTCTTCATTTTTCGGCTTCAATGCATCATTAGTCGTCTTTTTTTTATATTTTTGCACCCTAGAAAATAACCATAAAATATAACTATGAACAGAACATTACTTTGTCTTGCTGCTGCATGGCTATGCCTAAGCAGTCATGAGGTGTGGGCACAGACCGACGAGGAGATTGCCCAGGCAAGCGTTGAGAATCCACTCGACATGACCTTCAAGTTGGTGAACCCCAGTTTCGACAATGGTGACGTGAAGACGGGCTGGGAAGGCGATGCTTTTACTACATTGGGCGGCAAGGACAACGCCCAGCACCTGAACAAGTTCTACAGAACCTACCAGACGGTGAGCGGCCTGCCTCATGGCGTCTATGCCGTAAGCGTGAAAGCCTTCTACCGTCCGGGGGCCATCAACGATGCTTATACACATTACCGCAACCGAGATGATATATATAATGCGGCCACGTTGTTTGCTAACACTGAAAAAACTATCAATGACGTGCATCTGAAGTGTATCTTCGAGGGTGCACAGGAGAAGAAGCAGAACAAGGGCACGGAGGTGTCGTACCGCGACACGGAAGAGGGGGTGACGAAGTATGTGCCGTTGAACCTGGTGGCCGCCGAGTACTACATGCATGAGCTTGACCTGTACGACAACACTCTGGTGATCGGCCTTTACGAAGACGAGCTGACCATCGGCATCGACAAGACGTGGGTGGTGATTAGCAACGATTGGAGCGTCTTCGACGATTTCCGTCTTACCTACTATGGCACTGGCGACGAGGCTGCCCAGCTGTGGCGCGACCATGTGCTGGTCGACTGCCAGGCCAGGGAGTTCCGTGAGAAGGCATCGCCAGTGGTCAAGGAACGCTATCAGGCGGCCTTTGAGGCGTTGCGCACTGCTGCTACCTACGATGAGGTGAAAGCCCGTGTCGAGGCGCTGGAAAAGGCCTACCAGGCCTGGTGGGACAACGCCGGCATGTGGGAGAGTCTCAGCAATACGCTGGAGCAGGCAGAGATGCTGGCCAACAGCGGCAGCTTCATCGACGAGGCCTGCCAGACGATGCTTGCCGTGGTGGCTGAAGCCAAGGCTGCCCTCGCTGCCATGACGATGGACAATGATGAGCTGAAGCCACTCTACGACAGGTTCTGGGATGCTTATCACGATATGACGAATCACCCAAAGGACGGAGCCGACCTGACATTCATGATTAAGAACTCTGATTTTGAAGATTACGGCAACTACTGGGGTACCTCCTTCACTCCCAGCGGCAATGTCGGAGTGGCTGGTACGGCTGACAACAAGTGCTTCGAAGCCTGGAACTGTCCTAATTTCGACATCTTCCAATATGTCTACGATTTGCCCCTCGGCGTCTATGAGATACAGGTGCAGGGCTTCTACCGCTATCTGCGCGACCAGTCATCCTGGAATGCATACACGGCACAGAAGATCAACTACGTGAAGCCTGGCGGAGCACCTGTCTATGT
>DGSN01000034.1 GCA_002393575.1 Prevotellaceae bacterium UBA4361
CGGGTACCATCAAGGCGAACTTCCCTGCGCGTGTGGCGTTCAAGGTGTCTGCAATGATGGACTCGCGCATCATTCTCGACCGTCCAGGTGCCAACCAGTTGATTGGTCGAGGCGATATGCTCTATTTGCAGAGTGCTGACCCTGTGCGTGTGCAGTGTGCATTCGTTGACACGCCAGAGGTGGACAGAATCTGCAAGTTTATCAGTGAGCAGCAGAAATTCCCTGAGATGACTTACCTGCCAGAGCCACCGATGGAGGACGGCGAAGGCGGAGGCAAGGACGTGGATATGAACCACCTCGACCCGATGTTTGCGGATGTGGCGAAGATGGTGGTTTCGCAGAATGCTGGTTCCACTTCGCTGATTCAGCGTAAGTTCTCGATAGGCTACAACCGTGCAGGACGACTGATGGACCAGTTGGAATCGGCTGGTATCGTGGGTCCTCAGATGGGTTCAAAGCCTCGCGAGGTGCTGATTACGGACTTGATTACGCTCGACAGTGTGCTCAATGCGCTGGGAGCCAATTAAGTGAAAAGTGAAAAGCCTCACCCCCAACCCCTCTCCAAAGGGCGAGGGAAGTAGAATCAATCAGGGATTTTATAAGGATTTCTTTGAAAAAGCTAAAAATGAAGAAGTCTCCTAAAGAAATAGACTAAATGTACTAATTTTTAAATTTTGCCGATTTCTTTAGGAGACAAATATAATAGGAGTGAAAAATGGATATTGTTTTGTTAGAAAGCAGATTCTATTCTCTCTTTAGTGATAGTTCTAATTTAAAATGAAATTTTAAAACTTAGATATGAAGAAAATACTTCTTTTCATGTTTTCGGTGTTGTCAGTGCTGAGTGTATGGGCTGCTGATGATGCAACGAAGATACTGGATAAGGCAGCGAGTACGTTCAAGGCTGCTGGGGGTGTGACGATTAGTTACACTTACGACCTGAATGGCGACAAGGGCAAGGGTACCATCAAGATGCAGGGCAAGAAATTCGTGAATACGTTTGCAGACCATGTCATTTGGTTCAATGGCAAAACGCTGTGGACGCTGGTGAAGGAAAACGAGGAAGTGAATGTCACTACGCCAACTCCGAAGGAACTGGCTGGCATCAATCCTTACTCTTTCTTGAACATGTATAAGTCGGGCTACAAGGCAAGCATGGGCAAATCGACTGCCACGTACTACGAGGTGATTCTGAAGGCTATCTCTCCATCGACGAGCATGAAAAGCGTGGTGGTGCATATCCTGAAGAAAAACTATCAGCCTTGCTACGTGAAGTTGGCTACCGTGGATGGAATTGAGAACAAAATTAGTGTTACTAAATACATTACGAAACAGAGCTTTTCTGCCGACACTTTCGCTTTCAATCCGAAGAAATATCCGAATGTGGATGTTGTGGATTTGAGGTGAGTGGACAGATGGGCTATTATTATTTCTGAAACAATTCACGAAATATTCATGGATAATTTACGAAAAATTCGCGGTCAATTCGCGGCAATTTGCGTTATAAAATATAAACATGAATTTCCGTAAATTCCCCGTGAACTTTCAGCTCGGCGTAGCCAATTATTCATGAATTTATTATCCAAAAAATAATTTACGATAAATTCGCGGTTAATTCGCGGCAATTTGCGTTAAAATAAAATATAAACATGAATTTCCGTAAATTACCCGTAAATGATTCGTAAATATATGTTTGACTTAAAAACAAAAAACATTTTATTTCTGAAAAATCATGGAACATATCAGATGCTTGATTATTGGTTCGGGACCTGCTGGATACACCGCAGCTATTTATGCAAGTAGAGCCAATTTGAATCCTGTGGTTTATGAAGGTATTCAGCCAGGAGGACAATTGACTATCACCGACTCGATTGAGAATTTCCCTGGGCATCCAGAGGAAATCAGTGGTCCCGACCTGATGGACTTGATGCGCCAGCAGGTGGAGAAGTTCGGTGTGGAAATCCGTCAGAACATCTGTGTGAAGACCGACCTGAGTCAAGCACCCTACCACTTCTGGTTTGACGATGAGTCGGAGGTGACTGCCGATGCTGTGATTATTGCCACGGGTGCGACTGCCAAGTTTCTTGGTCTCGACGACGAGAAGAAGTACATGGGGCAGGGCGTGAGTGCTTGTGCCACGTGCGATGGCTTCTTCTACAGGAAGCGCACAGTTGCTGTCGTGGGTGGTGGCGACACGGCTTGTGGTGAAGCCATCTATTTGGCTGGACTTGCTGCGAAGGTCTATCTCATTGTCCGCAAGCCGTTCCTTCGTGCTTCGAAAATCATGCAGGAACGCGTGATGAACAATCCGAAGATTGAGGTGCTGTTTGAGACGAACACGCTTGGACTGTATGGCGAGAATGGTGTGGAAGGCGCACATCTGGTTCATCGCAAGGGTGAGGCTGACGAGCGTAAATACGACTTGCCTATCGACGGTTTCTTCTTGGCTATTGGTCACAAACCAAACTCCGACATCTTCAAGCCTTGGATTGAAACCGACGAAACGGGTTTCATCAAGACCGAGGGTGCTTCTCCAAAGACTAATATCCCAGGTGTGTTTGCTGCTGGCGACGTGGCAGACCCAACGTATCGTCAGGCTGTGGTTGCCGCTGCTTCGGGCTGCAAGGCAGCGATGGAAGCGGAAAAATACCTGATGGAAATGTAAGATTGGAGAATGAAGAATGAAGAATTAAGAGTGAAGAATGAAAATTAGTTATGCTTTGAAGTAAAATACATTCTTCATTTTTCATTCTTCATTCATAATTCTTCATTCTTCATTAAAAAAATATCACCATGAACTTCTCACGCACAAAATTACTGTATAAGCTCATTCGAAAGAATCAGAAGCTGGCTGTTCGACGGCATCCTATGCTGGACCAAAACAAGGCCATGAAGATTTTTATCTACATCATGGCTGCTTTTTGGGCTGCTTACCTCATGTTCTTTGGCATCATGTTCGGGTCGATTGACTTCGGTGCTTTTGAGAATTTCGACATGATTGATGGAGGAATGATTTGGTTCCTCGTGCTTGATTTCTACCTCCGTTTCACCATGCAGGAAACGCCTGCGCAGGAAATCAAACCTTACAAGTTACTTCCCATCAAGCAGAACTTCCTGCTCAACGTGTTCCTGATTCGTTTGGGATTGCGTGGGTATAACCTCTTTTGGTTCTTCTTCCTCCTGCCGTTTGGCATTCTGGCTATCGTGAAATTCTATGGTCTCTTGGGATTGTTGGGGTGGCTGTTCGGCTGGTGGCTGCTGTTCGTTTTCAACAGTTATTGGTACTTGATTTTCCGCACCTTGAATCAACGTAGTTGGCTCTATTTGCTGATTCCTACGGCTGTGTATGCTGCTGTGATTTATTTCGGAATGTTCCATGACAGCGGGAACCAATGGCTATTTGACGGATGTGTGCAGTTGGGACGTGCTTTCTGCATGTGGAACTGGTGGTCTTATTTGTGCATTTTCGCTGTCATCGTTGTCCTGTTCTTCATCAATCAGCGGATGCAGCGAGCTTGTGTGTATCGCGAAATCGCACAGGTGGAACACGTAGAAAAGGTGAAGTCAACAGAAATGTCGTTCTTGAACCGCTTTGGCATCATCGGTGAATTCATGAAACTTGAAATCAAATCGACGATGCGCAACAAGGTGGTGAGGAAGCAATTCCTGACGGGTGCCATCTGCACGCTGGTGTTCTGTCTGCTCTTTGCGTTTACCGATGTGTATGACGACATGACTTTCATGCGCACTTATATTTGTGTGTATTGCTTTGCCTGCTTGGGAACTATCACGCTGACGAATGTGATGTGCATGGAAGGCAACTACATTGATTTCCTGATGTCGCGCAAAGAGTCGGTTCTGCAACTGCTGAAGGCAAAATACTATTTCAACTGCCTCATGCTTTTATTCCCGTTGCTGTTCTCGATTGCTCCGATTGTGGAGGGAAAGATACTGTTCATTGAGGCACTCGGCTGTATGTTCTTCACGAGTGGCGCTATCTTTCCGTTCCTCTTCCAGCTGGCTGTGTATAACAACCAGACGCTGCAACTGAATGCACAGATTACGAAGTCGGGACGCAGCACGAAGCATCAGATGATTTTCTCCCTGGCTGCGTTGTTGGTTCCGATGCTGATTATGTATATTCTGATTGTCGTTTTCAACGTGGAAGTGGCATCGTGGGTGATGCTTGTCATCGGTTTGCTTGGAACAGGCTTGAGTCATGTCTGGCTCAGAAATATCTATCATCGATTCATGATTCATCGCTATGACAATATGGCGGGTTTCAGAGACTCGCTGAACCATGACTGAGGATAAGTTAAAAGTTAATAGTTAAAAGTTAATAGTTAATAGTTAAAAGTTAAAAGGTAAAGTACATTCTTCATTCTTCATTTTTCATTCTTCATTTATTAATCTTCATTCTTCATTCTTCATTTTTCATTCTTCATCCAATAAAACTATGGAATTAACGCTTGATAATGTGAAAAAGACATTCGGAGAGAAAGTGGCTCTGGATGTGGATACATACGTCATACATGATGGTGAGATTGTCGGACTGGTGGGAAACAACGGTGCTGGTAAGACAACGATGTTCCGTGTGATTCTCGACTTGATTAAACCCGATGAAGGTGTTGCTCGCATCGGTGGTGTTGCCACTGCGCACAGCGAGGAATGGAAAGCGGTGACGGGTGCATACGTGGATTCGGGCTTTCTGATTGACTACCTGACTCCAGAGGAGTATTTCGACTTTGTTGCCAAGGTGAATGGCGTGAGTAAGGAGGATTTGGATGCGCGCTTGTTGAAATTTGAACATTTCATGAATGGTGAGGTGGTTGGCAACAATACTCTCATCCGCAACCTTTCGGCAGGAAACAAGCAGAAGGTGGGTATCATTGGTGCTATGCTTCACAACCCACAGTTGTTGCTTTTGGACGAACCATTCAACTTTCTTGACCCTTCTTCACAACATGCCATGAAGTATTTGCTGGAAAGCTATAATCGCGAAACAGGTGCTACGATTATTGTCTCTTCTCACAACTTGACGCACACATTCGACATCTGTACGCGTGTCACGCTGCTGGAGCATGGCAAGATTATCAAGGACTGCGATAAGGACTATCCAAATCTGACTGAAGAAATTGAAGCGTATTTCATACATAATTCTTAGTGTGCTGATTTCGTGCTTCTTGCTCTGTTCTTGCCGTTCATCGAAAAATATGGGCAAGGATGGAGTAGGGGATATCGATTTCAGACAGTTGGCGAGGGCTGGTCTGGCATTGGGATTCGACATCGACGAAATGGATGACTGGCCCTTGATGATTGAGTCTGCACAATGGTTGGGTGTTCCCTATCAATATGCAGGCAACACGAAGCAAGGAGTGGATTGTTCGGGTTTGAACTGTGCGATTTATAAGAAGGTGTACCAAATCCAGCTGCATCGCAACAGCAAGCAGCAATATGAGAAAGACTGCCATTCCGTCTCTCTCAGTAAATTGCAAAGCGGTGACCTTGTGTTTTTTGCTCCCGATGCGAAAAAGCAGAATATCAACCACACGGGAATCTATCTGAAAGACTCAAAATTCGTTCATGCCAGCAGTTCGAAAGGGGTGGTGGTGAGTTCGCTGAACGAAAAATACTATCAGAAGCGGTTTGTGGCTGGGGGGAGAGTGAAATGAGAGAGCCTTGCGCAGGAAGCGCAATGAACGGTGGCAATGAGGGCCTTGCGGCAAAAGCGCAAGGAACGGGGAAAATGAGAGCCTTGCGCTGAAAGCGCAAGGAACGGGGAGCTAAGTGGTGATGATTTCATCTATTGGGATGTCGTGCTTCTCGCAGGGGATGGAATCAAGGAATTGGAAGGAGAAGCAGAGTCCGATTTTAGGACAATGAAGCAAAGGAAGCAGACGGTCGTAGTAGCCTTTGCCACGCCCTAAGCGATTGCCATTTTTGTCGAATGCCATGCCAGGAATGATAGCCAAATCAATTTGGGAATAATCCGTGAAGAGTGTTCCTTCTGATTCTATAATGCCAAACGGTCCTGTTTTTGTTTCGCTTTTGGATTTGAAGATATGAAGTTCTAAATCGTTGCCAACCACGGTTGGCAGGAGAATGGTTTTCTTGTCAGCGTATTGAGTGATGAGGTCGGTGGTATCTACTTCGTCGGGGAGAGAATGATAAAGGAGAATAGTTTGCGCGGACAAAAATGAAGGATGAGCCTCCATGCGCTGAATGGCATGTCGGCTCATCATCATTAATTCTTCAGCAGTGTGTTGCTGCTTTAGCAATCGTATCTGTTTTCTGAGTTCTGCTTTTGTCATTGTGGGTCTTAACTGACGAGTTGTGTAAAAAGTGGTTGACGATAGAAAGGGCTGTCGGTTAATTTGGAACGCCCCTTTGCCAACTTCTTTTTCTTTTCCGCTTTCCTGTCGGGATCCTTGTTGGTTTCATCGTCAATCGTTGGATGTGTCAGTCCCTGCTCGTAGAGATTCATGGCACGATGAACCGTTATGTCGTTCTTGTTCATGTATTCGATGTATGCCTGCATGTCGAGCATGTTGTAAACAATGCTACCATAGATGGCATCCTCAAACAGACGTTGGCTCTTGTAAATCATGTTGTTGCGACGAACCACACCCTTTGAGTCGGCATAGTGGATGAATTGTTCCACCACTCTGTTCTTCTTCAGATACTGCACGATTTCCTCAGGAGTCGTGAAACCCACCATGCTGCTACGATTCTTGTCGGTGTAGTTGAAGCAGAATTCGGCGATGTAGCCTTTGGTAGCACATTCTGTGTAGTAGGTCGTAAATTCGGTTGTGTCCTCAGCCACGAAATAGTCGGGCATGATTCCACCGCCACCATACACCACGCGTCCGATGCTGGTGGTGTATTTCTCGCCTGTTTGTTGGATGGAATCCTCGTTGAAGAACTCGCCGTGGTTGTAACGGGTGAGGATGTCCAACTGATAGTCTTCTTGCTGTCCCTTGGTATATGGTTTTTGGATGCAGCGTCCCGATGGCGTGTAGTAACGAGCGATGGTGAGGTGAATCATCGAACCATCGCTGAATTCGATAGGTTGCTGAACGAGTCCCTTGCCAAAAGTTCTGCGTCCCACAACGATACCTCGGTCGTTGTCTTGGATGGCACCTGAGAAAATCTCTGCTGCACTGGCTGTTGTTTCGTCGGTCAGCACAATGAGAGGCAATTCTTGATAAGAACCACGTCCATCGCTTCGGTATTCCTCGCGCTTTGCCTTTCTTCCTTCGGTATAGACTATAAGTTTGTTCTCAGGCAAAAACTCATTGACCATTTGGATGGCAGAAGCCAAATAGCCACCACCATTGCCGCGAAGGTCAACAATGAGTCCTTTAAATCTTTCCTGCTCCAATTGAGCCAGTGAATTCAGTAGTTCTGGATAAGTTGTTTCGCCGAAACTCTTCACGCGAATATAGCCCAACTTGTCGTTCAGCATGTATGTGGCATCGATGCTCTTCACAGGAATGTCGCCACGAACCACGCTGAAATCTTTCTTCTCTCCATTCCGAAGAATGCCGATTTTCACTTTTGTTCCCTTTTCGCCTTTCAGTCGGTGCATGGTCTCCTCGTTGGTAACAATTTTTCCGACGTATGGTTTCCCATCCACGGCAATGATTCTGTCTCCAGCAAGGATTCCCACCTTCTCTGCTGGTCCGCCAGCAATGACGTTGCTGATATAGACCGTGTCTTTCTTGATAGTGAACTGAACACCTACGCCCGAGAACGAACCTTTCAAGTCGTCGTTGGCTGTTGCAGCATCTTTTGCTGAGATGTAGGACGAGTGGGGGTCGAGTTCGGAAAGGATAGTGGGCATTGCATCTTCCACAAGGTCTGCGATATTGACCGTATCAACGTATGAATCATCGATGATGTGCAACAAGTCGTTCAGTTTGTTGCTCGATGTGTTGATGATGTTGAGTCGGTTTCCTGAAAAACGATTGGCGAAGAATGTTCCAACGATGATTCCGAAAACGACGCTCACGGAAATGACGATGGGAACAAATCTGTTATTTCTTTTTTGTGTTGACATTATTGTATGTTGGGAAAATATAGTATGATTACGATGATAATGATAAGTCAAAAGTCAAAGGTCAAAAGTCAAAGGCGACCTCAGACCTTTATGATTGGCTGATGCTTGGGTCTGGGTCGAGATACGTGACTTCGATTCCAGCGCGCCTCAGAAGGTCGATGCCATCTTCCAGTCGATAATGCTCAGAATAAATCACACGCTTGATGCCAGATTGAATAATCAGTTTCGCACATTCCAAGCAAGGAGATGCTGTGACATAGAGCGTGGCTCCATCAGACGAGTTACTCGAACGGGCAATCTTCGTGATGGCATTGGCTTCGGCATGAAGTACGTATGGTTTGGTCACGTCATTTTCCTCACAAACATTCTCAAATCCACTGGGTGTGCCGTTGTAGCCATCGGAGATAATCATCTTGTCTTTCACGATGAGGGCTCCCACCTGACGGCGTTTGCAATAAGAATTTTCAGCCCAGATGCGAGCCATTCTCAAGTAGCGATGATCGAGTTTGAGTTGTTTTTCTTCTTGAGGAGTCATATCAGATGCGATTTGGATGTTTAGAAATTGGACGTGTTCTTGTTAGAAGTAAGGCGAATGTAGTTGTAGTCGTCTTGCGAGATTCTCAGCACATTCACATCGCCCGAATAATACTTTGCATTCTTCAGAATATTGTAAATGTTGCTGCTGAGAGGAGAAAGATTCACGTTGCTTTCACTTTGGAAGTTGAGAAAGATGGATTGGTCTTTTCCATCAGCTTTCCACGTTCCACTAACGTTGCTTCCTGCCACAAGCACTCCGCCAAAGGTACTGGCTGAGAATGTGAGGAAGTAAGAATTAGCGTTGGCATAGATGGATTTCAGGTCATCGCCTTTGATATTGTTGCCATTGATGCATCCTCCCGTGATGAACCACGTCTTTCCATTGAAGATGGCATCGATGTCGTCTTCGTTTTGGCACGAAGTGGCAAGCAGTGATGGAATCAGTGCGATGATGAGCAGCAATATGAAATTTAGAAATACTCTCATTCTTTTGAGTTTTTTAGTTTCTGAGTTTTTTAGTTTTTGAGTTCTCAACCTTAACCCAAATCTTAACCTCCATCCAGATGGAATGTTAGGATTGTGGTTTTCGTTATGGTTGGAATTTTCGTTAAACTCTAAACCTTAAACGTTTTTTCTTCACTTTCTGATGCCGTTTCGTTTGAGCAGAGCATCGATGCTTGGCTTCTGTCCACGGAATCGAACGTAGAGGTCCATCGGCGGTTCTGTGCCACCTTTCGACAAGACATTGTCCCTGAAACTTTGAGCTGTCGCGGTGTCGAAAATGCCATTTTGCTGGAAGAGAGAGAAGGCATCTGCATCAAGCACCTCTGCCCATTTGTAGGAATAATAACCAGCCGAATACCCACCAGCCATGATGTGAGAGAACTGCACCGTCATGCAAGCTTCTGGCACTTGAGGCAGGAGTTGAGTTTCCTTCCATGCTTCTTTTTCAAACTCTTTCACGTCGGCATCGAATTCCTTTTCCTGTGTGTAGTAAGCCATGTCGAGCAAGCCAAAACTCAATTGGCGCAGACAAGCGTATGCCACATTGAAGTTCCTGCTTCTCACGATTTTCTCAATGAGTTCATCTGGAAGACGTTCTCCCGTTTGATAATGGAAGGCAAAAGTGTTGAGGAATTCCTTCTCAATGGCATAGTTTTCCATGAATTGCGATGGGAGTTCCACGAAATCCCAATACACATTGGTTCCACTCAACGACCTGTAGGTAGTATTGGCAAACATGCCATGAAGCGAGTGCCCAAATTCATGAAGGAAAGTTTCCACTTCGCTCAGGGTGAGCAGTGAAGGCTTCTCGGCTGTTGGCTTCGTGAGGTTCATGGTGACAGACACGTGAGGACGCGAGTTCTTTCCATTTTTCTCTGTCCATTGTTCCTTGTAGCTGGTCATCCATGCTCCCGACTTCTTCGATTTTCTTGGATGGAAATCACAATAGAACACCGCTAAGAACATGCCATCCTTGTCGAACACTTCGTAGGCTTCCACGTCGGGATGATAAACAGGTATGTCCTGATTCAGTTGGAAACTGATGCCATATAGTTTCGTTGCCAATCCAAACACTCCCTTCTTCACGTTCGACAATTCGAAGTAAGGACGGAGCATTTCAGAATTGATTTGGTAGTCACGTTCCTTGAGCTTGTTGGAATAGTAGGCGAAATCCCAAGGCTGCAAGTCAAATGCCTCATTGCCAGTCATTTCCCTTGCCAATTGTTTCACTTCCTCCACTTCCTTTTCAGCCGTTGGCTTGTAGGCTACCAGTAGCTGTTGCAGCAAGTTGTAAACCGTCTCGCTGTTCTGAGCCATTCGTTTCACAAGGGTGTAGTCGGCGTAAGTTTTGTAGCCTAACAGCTGGGCGATTTCGCGGTGATGGTTCACAATCTGCTTCACGATGTCGATGTTGTTGTTCTCGTTATCGTGTGTGCAGATGGTGTTGTATGCCATATACATCTGTTGGCGAAGTTCTCGCTTGGCAGAGTAGGTGAGGAAAGGACCGTAGCTGGGGGCTTGGAGGGTGAACACCCATCCTTCCTGGTTTCTGCTTTTTGCTTCTTCTTTCGCTGCGTCGATGGCACTCTCTGGCAGTCCTTCCAGGTCTGTTTCGTTAGTGATGTGCAGCGTGAAAGCATTCTGGTCCTTCAGTTTGTTCTGCGAGAACTGCAAAGAGAGGACACCCAGTTCGGACGTCAGCTGACGATACGTCTGTTTGTCTTCCTCCTTGAGGTTGGCTCCGTTCCTCACGAAACTGTCGTAGCACGATTGGAGGAGCATCCTTTGTTCCTTCGTGAGTTCATCCTTGTTGGTATGCTCATATACAGATTTCACACGCTCAAACAGTTTTTCGTTGAGCGTGATGTTGTTTTCGTGTTCAGAAAGGATGGGAGACAGTTTTTGTGCCAGTTCGTCCATTTCGTCCGTTGTCTCCGCACTGATTAAGTTGAAAAACACCTCGGTCACTTTTTGCAGGAGCTCTCCTGAGTTCTCCAGTGCTTCGACGGTGTTTTCAAACGTAGCTGCTTGCGGGTTGTTGACAATGGCTTCGATAACCTTATCCTCCTCTTCGATGCCTTTCATGATAGCTGGCTCGAAGTCGTCGATAGTGATTTTGTCGAACGGAACGGTTTCGTGTGGTGTGTTGTATGTCGTAAAAAATGGATTCATTTCATTTATAGTTTCTTATCCAGAGCGAGTACAGCGGCAAAGTCGGGTATTTCAATCATTCCTCGGCTGAGGTTTGCCAAATTCATCTCCTGCCATTTGTTCAGGATTTTTGATATGTTCAAGCGTGTTCCATCCACAGCATCGGCAAGTGCATTCATCTTGATGCGAATCGACTTCCTACCTGTTTTTGTCAGCATATTGTTGCTGAAATAGCGAATGACTCTGACTTCCAGATTGTTTGAAACAGGCAGTTGCAGGGTTTGGTTGGCTGTTTGCAGTTTGTTGCACACCATGCTCAGCAGGTTGGTTTTCACAATTTCATAATTCGAAATCAGATAATTGAGCTGCTTTTTGTCGATGGAACAAGTGTTGCCTTCTGTGTTGAAAGAATAGGTGTGAGTGTATTTTTGTTTCATTCCCCACAGATTTTCGGGTTCCAAAAGAAACGGAGAATCATTCACGTATTCAGTGAAAAGTGTGTCCTCTCCACGTCTATCAACACATAAATCGCCCTTCAGTACATATACAATTTTGTCGCATCGGTCGCCTTGATTCACTATAGTTGTCCCTTCTTGGTATTTGTTGAATTCGAACTTCACGTTCTCCAAAATCTCCATCAATTCATTGATGCTGAGTCCGATAAGGAGCGGAAGTTCTTGAAGTTTTTCGAACATAATCTTTCTTTTTTAACAAAATTCACTGCAAATATACGTCTTTAATGTAGAATATGTGTACTAAAATCTGTTAAAAGTTTAAATTATTCTATAAAGCGTTCCTATTCTACGTTTTCCAATTCCAATCCTTCAGAGTGCCACGTTTGCAAAACTCCACCTTTGTCGTTGTAGATGAAGTAAGCTTTCAGTTCTGGATGCTGTTTCAGCACCTGTTGTGCCTGTTGCAGTCCCAACACCATAAACGAGGTGGCGTAGGCATCGGCGGTAGCACAATCATCAGCAAACACAGTGGACGACAAAATGTTGTGCTGCACAGGGCGGCCCGTCCGTGGGTCGATGGTGTGGGCATATTTCATGCCGTCCTTTTCGTAGAAATTGCGATAGTTGCCCGACGTTGCCATCGACATGTCACTCACCTTCACGATTTGTTGCAATTCTCCGTTCACTGAGAGAGAATCATCAACAGGCTTGGTGATGCCGATGTGCCAAAGAGCCCCTTGCGGGTTGTTACCCCTCACGCGTACCTCTCCACCGATTTCTACCATGTAGTTCTTCACGCCTTGCTGTTCCAAGTATTTGCCGACGGCATCCACACCATAGCCCTTAGCGATGGCGCTGCAATCGAGCATCAGGCGTTCATCAGCTTTCTGCACTTCACCATTCTTCAGCATTACCTTCTCGAATCCGACGAATTGCAGGATGCTGTCAATCTTCACGGAGTCGATATTCTCTGCGTTTTTGAAACCAAATCCCCACGCATTTACCAAAGGAGCGACAGTGATGTCAAAAGCACCATTCGTGGCTGCTGATATTTCTTTTGCCAGTAGGAACACCTCGGTAAACCGTGCATCCGTCTTCATCGACGTGTTGTTGTTGATGGCGGTGATGGTTGATTTCGGATTGAATGGCGAAAGGGAGAAATCCACGTCCTTCAAGGTCTTGTCAATACCCGCCTGTAGGTTTTTCTCCCATTCGTATGTGATGTGGTAGATGGTACCAAACACCATACCCTCATTTCTCTGCATGGATGCTTGAATCCATTGATTGCCCGTTTGTTCCTTGTTGAGTCGACCATTATAGTCGAGAGCGACATAAATGGTTCCACCAATCAGTATCAAAAGCAATGGCAAATGCCACCATTTCCGCTCATGCGGAGTATAATCTTCTTTTAGTTTTAACCAAGACATTGTTGTTTTATTTATTAAATATAGAATAATAACGGAAAGGACGGAAATCTTT
>DGSN01000022.1 GCA_002393575.1 Prevotellaceae bacterium UBA4361
TCTCCTCGTTGCCCGTACTTGGTTCCACACCGATCATCACCTTCTGATCGAAGATAAATCCATTTCCAGCGCTGGAAGAAGCACCTGGGCTGGTGGTGCTGTTGGGGTTCAGCACGTCAATGGCAAAGTAGTTGTCGCTATCACCATTCCATCCCCAGTTGACGTGGAACAGGCCATTGCCATCGTATCCATCGACGACAAAGGCATGGCCGCTTTCCCCGTTAAATCCAGAGAAGTATACAGGTCGCTTCTGGTTCAGTTCGTTCCAGATGAGTTTCTTCCAACTTTCCAAATCATAGCGGCCCCGGTTGGCGATACGGGCAGACTTTGAGTAACCGAAATAGAGTTGAAGTGCCTTGGCAACCTCGTCAACAGATGCCCCAGAAGATAATCCATATTTCATCAAGGAGGCCTGACCGCAGTAGCGCATCAGTTCGGCGACTGCCTGACGCTGTTCCTCCGTGCCTGGTTTGTCCTCGGTATAGGATGTCAGCATCTTGTCCCACTGGAACGTGGTGGAAGGCAGTCCTTTCATATCCACGTATTCTTGGGTTTGTTTATCCTGATAAGTATAAGCTGAGACTGCGTTGGTAGCCGTCTTGGGCCACTGGTGGTAGTACATCACCTGTGCCATAGCCGTAGCGGCACAGCCCGTGGCAGCATGCTGGTTATCGCTGATGATGGGGGTTTGCAGATTGTAAGGCTCTCGTTGTCCCCAGTGGGTCTTGATGAGTGGCTCAATGGCAGTCATGCTTGGGTCGCTGTCTGGCGTCGAGGTGATGGTGGCATTGCCCAGCATCCTGATCTGCTCGGCATAGCCCTGCAGCCACGCCCGCATGTTGTCGGGAATCTGTTCGACATCGAAACTGCCTGTCAGGCTGTAGCCCAGCACGGGCAGCGTGCGGTCGTCTGCCGAGGCTATCACGTAGCCGCCGCCCTCCATGTTGAACGCATAGAGTTCGGGCAGTCCCGTTGGTGTCGCCGTCATGCTCACATTCCGAATGGTGCGAATTCTTACCTTACTATTGTTTGATACTTGGAGCATAAACTCACGTGCATGCTCCATTGCCTCTAGCTCACTGACCTCCGCTGCCGACATCATCGTGAACGACAGGAGAAGCCATAATGTGGTGTAGAAATACTTGATTTGTTTCATACTGCTTGTAAATTCTCAATAATAATGTATCGCACTTTTTACGCAAAGATACGAACATTTTTCAATAATCCGCACAAAAAACAGACTGTAATTAACATATTACAACAAACATCGTTTACGACGTATCAAGTAATCGTTAAAAAACAACTTAGTACGAATTGAATTCTTTTAATTATTTCAACCACAAATTACTCGAATTAAACGAATTTCAAGAAAGATTATTTAATCAGATTTCACGAATTAAAAATGCGTGCATTTTTTTATTAGAGAAATTCGATAAAATTCAAAAATAATTGGCTACGCTAAAAGGATCGTTAAATTCGTGTAATTCGTGGTTCTAAAAAAACACTATCGTAGTTGAGAATAATCTCAAGTTTTATCGTTATAAAAGAGAAACAGTCTTGACACAAACGCTTCTCTTCTACGCCTCGTCCTTCACATACACGATGTGGGTTCCTTTGCCATTGGTTTTCAGTCCCGACGACTTGTCAGCTACCAACGATTGCAATTCATAGTGGGCAGCGGATTGAGAGAGACCTGTCAGACTGACGTAGTCTGCTGCTCTGAAGAAAGCATGACTGTTCAGATAGTCCAGTGCCATCTGCAAGCGTTCCTCCTTCGTCGTGTTCGGCTTCTTCAAATGTTTTGTCTCTGCACGTTCTAAGCTAATGCCCATGTTCAGTTCCTGCAAGAAATTGCGGTCCACCTTGAACAGCACTTTCTTCACTTCCACACTCTGCGCGTTGCGCTTTGTCTCGTCCGATTCGTCGTCCGTCGGTTCCATCACCTTCCCTTCCTTCAGTCCCAACGAAAGACGAAAACTACCCAATCCGTCAATCGTGACCGTATGACCTATAGATAAATAATGTAGGATCGTTTCACGAATGATGCGCACGGCTGCGCGCATTGTTTCCTCCGACGCTCCCGAACCGCTCATGCCCATGCGCCTGAACAACTGATCCCCGTGGATGTTCGTGTACGTGGCTGGGCGAAAATAACTCTTTTGTTTGCCTGTCCCATGAAGGTCGGGCATTTCCTGCTTATAATACTTCATAACTTCGTTTGTATTTTTTTGAAATAATTATTCGTTTGTTCAAGTGATTAGGACGCTGGAAGCGTCACACCATTTGAATTATTGGTATCCGATAAAAATGCCGAAGGCATGAAAGAACACAGGCAGGTGGTGAAGTGCGAAGCACGAAACCCCTGCTGAGCACACAGCCAACAACGGAACCCCGAAGGGTGTGACAGAGACGTTTGCCTTCTTTTCTATCGCCGCCTTCGGGGCTTGAATTACTGTTGAACGATATGCAGGGGTTCCGCTACGCTTCACCGCCTGCCTGTGGTCTGTCGTCCTTTCAGGACTTACCAAGCCCTGCATGAATGAAAAATGCGTCATGCCTTCTTCATTACTGCAATTGTATAACTCATCGTTCTTTTTTAGCGGACACTAATATATTTGAATCTCGCTGACTTCACGTCTGCCATTAGGGTTCGTCCGAAAAGTCACGACAAAATTAAACAAAATCTGCGACTATTGCAATAGAAAATGCTAAATGTTGAAAAAAAACTTCGTGGAAAAGTTATGATTACATAATCAGTGGTTTTGATTTTATAATCAAAAGTGCTGATTACAAAATCAGAACCACAAAATGAAGTTTTGAACCCATTCAAATAAAAATGAAGAATGAAGATTGTATTTTACACTGCACAATGTACCTAAAATTTTCATTCTTCATTCGGAGCGTAGCGACCATTCTTCATTCTTCATTTAAGCGAAGCACTCATTCTTCATTCTTCATTCTTCATTCTTCATTTAAAATTCCTATCTTTGCAGCGCGTTATGATAGACTCAAGTATATTACAAGGAAAGAAGGCGGCGTATTTCACGCTGGGCTGCAAGCTGAATTTTGCTGAAACGAGCACGATTGGCTTGCAGTTGCGGGAGTATGGCGTGACGACAGCGGCGAAAGGCGAAAGGGCTGACATTTGCGTGGTGAACACCTGTTCGGTGACGGAAGTGGCTGACAGCAAGTGCCGACAAACCATCCACAAGATGGTGAAGCAGCACCCTGGGGCATTCGTCGTGGTGACAGGATGCTACGCGCAGTTGAAACCGCAACTGATTGCCGACATCGAGGGTGTGGATTTGGTGCTCGGTGCGGAACAGAAGGGGCAGATTGTGCCACTGATGATGGAGCATTTGTCGAACAAAGCGTCTGCTCCTGCTGATGATTCAGCCTCTGCCACTGAAGATGCCGACAAGAAAGGCGTTGCGATTGCCGTGCCGACCAAGGACATTCGGAGTTTTGCGCCTTCGTGCTCGCATGGCAACAGGACAAGGTATTTCCTGAAGGTGCAGGACGGATGCAACTACTATTGCACGTATTGCACCATTCCGATAGCGCGCGGACGAAGCCGAAACGGAAGCATCGACTCGATGGTGGAGCAGGCTCGGCAGGTGGCTGCTGAGGGCGGAAAGGAAATCGTGATTACGGGTGTGAATATCGGAGACTTCGGCCACAGCACGGACGAGACTTTCTTCGACTTGGTGAAGGCTTTAGATGCCGTGGAAGGCATTGAGCGATACCGCATTTCGAGCATCGAACCGAATTTGCTGACCGACGAAATCATTGAATACGTGGCAAAGAGCCGTGCCTTCATGCCGCATTTCCACATCCCTTTGCAGAGTGGAAGCGACGAGGTGTTGCGACTGATGCACCGGCGCTACGACACGGCTTTGTTCCGATATAAAATAGAAAAGGTGAAAGCGCTGATGCCCGATGCGTTCATTGGTGTGGATGTGATTGTGGGAACGAGGGGTGAGCGTCCAGAACTCTTCGAGGAGGCACGACAGTTCATCGAAAGCCTCGATGTGAGCCAGTTACACGTGTTCAGCTATTCGGAGCGTCCTGGCACGAAGGCATTGGAGATTCCTTACGCTGTGAGGCCAGAGGTGAAGCATGAGCGCAGTCAGGCATTGCTTGCCTTGTCGGAACAGAAGACACGGGCTTTCTATGAGAAGTACATGGGTACGGTGCGCCCCGTGCTGCTGGAACATGCTCCGAAAGGGCGACAGATGCATGGATTCACTGACAATTATATCCGCGTGGAAATTCCAAACCGAGAAGAGCTCAACAACTGCATTGTGAATGTGAAACTGGGCGGATGGAATGCGAAGGGCGACGCTTTGAAAGGAGAATTGCTATGATGAAATTGGCGATAGTGATACTGAACTGGAATGGTGCAGAAATGATGCGCCGGTATCTGCCTTCGGTGCTTCGCTGTTCGAAGGCTGACGGCGTGGAAGTGATTGTGGCAGACAATGCTTCGACCGACGATTCCTTGTCCATGCTGAGCCGTGAGTTTCCCGATGTGCGCACCGTGGTGCTTCAGGAGAACTATGGTTTTGCTGGAGGCTATAACCGTGCGTTGAGCCAGATTGATGCTGAGTATTATCTCTTGCTCAACTCCGATGTTAAAATCCGTCAGGAAGGATGGGTGCTGCCCATGCTTCGATACATGGATGCGCATGAGGATTGCGCTGCCTGTCAGCCCAAACTGCGCTATTTGCGTGAACCCGACATGTTTGAATACGCGGGTGCTGCTGGTGGATTTCTCGACAAGTACGGCTACCCTTTCTGCCGAGGCCGTGTGATGGGTACGATGGAGAAGGACGAAGGTCAGTACGACGAAATCGTTCCGCTCCTCTGGGCAACGGGAGCTGCGCTGATGGTTCGCGCGAAGGACTATTGGAAAGCAGGCGGACTGGATGCCCGCTTCTTTGCGCACCAGGAGGAAATCGACCTGTGCTGGCGACTCCGCACACGGGGCAAGCAGATTGTGTGCATCAGCGAGAGTGTTGCCTTCCATCTGGGAGGTGCAACGCTGAATCAGGGCAATCCACGGAAGACATTTCTGAATTTCCGCAACAACCTCTTGATGCTTTACAAGAACTTGCCCGAGGGGGACTTGAAGAGCGTGATGCGCGTGCGCTGGTGGCTGGACCGAGTGGCGATGCTGCAAAGCGTGCTGAAACTGGACTTTGCCAATGCGCGCGCCATGATGCGGGCTCGGAAGGAGTTCAAGCGCTTGATGCCTGACTTTGAGCCTGACAGGAAGCAAAATTTGGAAGCAAGAACAACGGAGAAGCGTGTGGATGAACGGAAAGACTTCTTCCTCTTGTGGCAGTATTATGCAAGAGGCAGGAAGAAATATAGGCAACTGAAATGAAGGCGAGAGGCGACAAGGAACGGCTGCTGGAACTGATTGCGCAGGGTGAGCACGAGCAGCAGGACTTCAAATATGTGGTGATGGACGCGGCTAAATTGGCAAAGTCGGTTTCTGCCTTTGCCAACACGAAGGGTGGACGCTTGCTGATTGGCGTTCGCGACGATGGCATGGTGCATGGGGTGACCAGCGAAGAGGAGATTTTCATGATGCACGCTGCTGCCGAACGCTATTGCACTCCTGCACCCTCGATGGAGTTTGAGACACTGCGTGTGGAGGGACGCACGGTGGTGATTTGCACCATTCTGCGTTCGGAAAAACGCCCCATCTACGCCGTGGAGGACGTGAAGATTGATGCGCAAACGGGACACACGCAACACGTGGGAAAACGCTACGCCTACATTCGCATCAAGGACGAAAACATTGTGGCTTCGCCCGTACATTTGGATATATGGAAGCACGAGCAACAGGAACAGGGAAGCATCGTCCATTATTCTGACGATGACACGAGAGTGGTAGATACTTTAGAAGCAAACGCAGAGGGGCTTTCCCTCAATCGGGTTGTAAGACTCTCGGGAGTAAAGCGATTCAAGGTAATAAGGATTCTTTCGCGCTTGGTGCGCTACGACTTGGCTCAGTGGAAATTCGAGGAAAGAGAGTTCAGGTTTGAGATGAAGAAATAAAAAAAGAGTAGCCCCCTCCAGCTCCCCCAAGGGGTAGGGTCACCATCCGGATGGCAACTCTCCCCCTTGGGGGAGCTGGAGGGGGCTACTCTTCATTCTTTATTCTTCATTCACAATTTAATTACAGCAACGCTGCACATTGTTTTTCTACGTCCTCCATGTTGTGCGTAGGCTCGAAGCGAGCAACGACTTCGCCTTTGCGGTTGACGAGGAACTTGGTGAAATTCCATTTGATGTCAGGGTTCTCCTTGTAGTTAGGGTCAGCCTTCGTCATCATCTGGTCGAGCAGCGGACCGAGCTTGTCTTCCATGTCGAAGCCTTCGAAGCCTTTCTCGCTCTTGAGGAAAGCATAGAGCGCCGTCTGGTTCTCACCATTCACGTCGATTTTCTTGAACTGAGGGAACTTCGTGCCATAGTTGAGCTGGCAGAACTGAGTGATTTCTTCGTCGGTGCCAGGAGCCTGCTCACCGAACTGGTTGCAAGGGAAGTCGAGAATCTCGAAACCCTTCTCATGCAAGCGCTCGTACATGGCTTCCAATGCCTCGTACTGAGGTGTGAAACCGCAACGGCTGGCTGTGTTGACAATGAGAAGGACTTTGCCTTCGTACTGCTTCAGGGATACTTCTTCGCCCTTCTTGGTGAGGACGTTGATGTCATAGATAGTTTTCATTTTCTTATTTTTAGAGTTAATACCAGTGGTTTCATTTTGAGAACCTTTTGACTGATGGCAAGCAAAGAACAGAGTTGTTGCCAACAGCAGGAATGTAATTCTTAAAATTTTTTTCATAAATAAAAGTGTGAATTTATTTAAAGTCTAAGGTCTGGGGTCTAAGGTCGCCTTTGACCTTCGACCATCGACCTTTGACCTTAGACTCTTAGAGGTCTGGGGTCTGAGGTATATCTCCTAAAGAAATCGGCATAATCAGCAAAATTATTAAAATTTAGTACATTTAGTCTATTTCTTTAGGAGACTTTTTACGCCTTTGACCTTAGACCTTTGACCTTAGACTCTTAGGAAAGTGATTACTTCACGAGAATCTTCTGAATAGTACCGTTGCTCTTGCGAACGATGTTGATGCCCTTCTGGAGGGTAGCAATGCGAACACCATTGACGTTGAAGATTTCAGCCATCTGAGTTGATTCGGTCTGAACACCTTCGATGCCCGAAGCGTCGCCGCTTGGAGTTTTAGCACTTTCAGTACCGTAGCAGATGAGCTGGAAGTCATCGACGATAGTCCAGTTGCCTGCTGGTTTGTCAGCTGCTTCGCCAGCACGCTTCACACCAATGCGGAGTCTCTTGTCAGCGCCGACCTTCAGGATAACGCTCACATTGTAAGGGTAGTATTCGTTTCCGTCAGCATCGTAGTAAGGAGTGTGGAAATAAGTGTCACAAGCCAACATTGTGCCTGGGATGTAAATGCCTGAAGCCACATTGTCTTCGCTTGTCACACCACGAGCACCTTCCACGTTACCAGCTGAAGCATGAGGAAGAGCTACTGAATAGTTGCCTTCGCTTGTTGTTGCATAGAGGAATGCCGTGAGGGTAGGGTCAGCGTAGTTAGGGTCTTCAGCCAACTTCTCCTGTTGTGCCAAGTAAGCAGCGTAGTCGTCAGCAGCCCAACCAGAACGGTGCATACCATTCACTGAGAGCATGTAAGTACCTTCTGGTACGTTGATGTCCTGATACGTGTCGAAGTTCATCTGATAGCGTTCAGCAAGAGTGGATTTTGTGCCACCTGCTCCCCAGCCAGAACCAGCCCAGCCAGTGAAGTCCTCCTGTACGTCGAAGGATGGGTTGACAATGACGCTGGTGTAGTCGATAGGATTGTCATCGCTTGCCTTTTCAGCAGGAACCTTGAGGTCGGTGATAGCACCCTTGATTTCGTCAATCTTTGCAGCCACTTCTGCGTCGGTGTATGTGCCGGCTTCGATAGCCTCCGACACTTCGTTCATGAGTGCCTCGGCGTTGTTGGCAGCTTCAACCGATGCCGTTGCAGCATATTCGTTGAAAGCAGCTTCGAGGTTAGCGAGCTGAGTCTGAAGCTCTTCATATTGCTTCACGGATTCAGTTGCACTGTTGATGGTAGCAATAATCGTATTGAGTGCATCAAACATCACTCTGCCATCGCCACTACCAGCAGCTTCGCTTGCCAAGTTGTAAGACTGTTCGAGCGCTTCCTTCGAATCAGATGCCATGCTCTTTTCCAACAATGCAGCAGCTTCTTCAGCCTTGGCGTTGAGCAATTCAGAAAGAACTTCTTCGTCGTAGCCCTGATAAACGAGACGGAAGTTGTCGAAGAGTGTCCAGCGGTTGCTGATTGAACCTTCCGACTTGATACCAAGACGCAGTGTGCCATCTGTTACGATACCGAACACATTGCACTCGTAGTCACCCAGAGTGAAGAATGCTGAAGCAGCGTTCTGACCGTTAGGACTATAGAGCGTGCTGCCATCGTCGGCAGTGCCGTCTGTGCGTGGATAAGAACCATCGGAACCTGTTGACTGCCAAACATTCGTGCCCTGGGAAACGGCATCAAGTTCTGCTGCCGTGTGCTTTGCCGACATGATGCTTGGGATGGTGTTCTTGCTTTCGTTCAAGTAAATCCATGCAAGGATTTCCTCCGAATTGCTGTTGTATTCTGATTCAGAAGCAGCATTGTCGCCCGTGCGATAGAATGCCTGAGCCTTCAGTTCATACACACCGTTCTGCAAGCCAGTCAGCATCTGATAATAGTCGAAGTTGGCATTCCAGCGTTCGCCGTTCTGGTTGAAAGAAAGACCAGCAACAGATGGAGCGCTCGATGTGGCGCTGCTCACGGTACCCGTGTCAACCTTCCAACCAACAGAACCGCTTTGGTCGAAGTTTGGATTGGTGATGAGCGAAGTCAGCTCTGTGCCAGCAGTGTATGTGTGGAGAGCTTCGTCGATGAGAACAAGCAACTTCTCAGTGATGGCATTGATTTCCTCAGTAGAGAGAGTACGCTCTTCCAATGCGTCGTTCACAGTTTCCAGCTCATAGTCGTAGAGTTCGTCGGTGTAGAAACCCTCGTCCATTGCCTTGCGCGCATCATTGCGAGCATTTACCAGAGCCTGATAAGCATCTGCATTTGCCTTGAACACCGCCCATGCAGCGCTGTAAGTTTCAAGAGCTGCCAATGCTTCCTCCGATGTGGTAGGTTTGAGACCGTCAACCACAGCGTCGTAAGTTTCCTTAGCTTCGTCCTGATAGAATTCGCCTACAGAAGCAAGGTCGATTTCCTGACGCTGCTGGAAATAGTATGCGAACGAAGAAGGCTGGTTACCGTAGTATTCCAAATGAACATTGTCGATGCCGACCCAGTTGTTACCGCCAGAAACGACTTTCAAACCGATTTCCACGGTGTCAGTTTCCTCAACGAGGGCATAAAGTTCGTGTGTTTCAGGCGAACCGTATGTTACCTCCACGCTGTCCTTGTTCAGATATACGTAAGCACCTTCACCGCTGTTGGCAAATGCAGCCATGCGCAGATAGTAAACACCCTTAGGCATCTGAGTCAGTTGCTTGTAGAGCTTACCCGTGAATGCAGAACCGTTCCAGTTCTCCCAGAAATTGCCAGTGAAGTGGTACTGACCATCGCGTCCCTTCTCCGAAGTCTTGTTTGTAGCAGTACCCGTGTTCTGAGCACCCGTTGTGGTTGACCATCCTTCCGTGTTGTCGAATGTCGTGTTCACCACATAGTCTGCATCCATGTCGAGAGGATTCTCTGGCGAGTAAAGATTCTCGGTGTTGTCCGCAATCTTCTTATTCACAGCCACCGTAGCAGCATTCAGTTCTTCCTTCGTGCTGTTGGTGTTGTTATAAACAGCCTTTTCAGCCGACACGTCGATGCCGTTAGCTTCAGCACGCTCGATGGCCTTGCCGAGTTCCTCCGCAGCCAGATATTGAGCCACTTTCACCTGATGTGCCTCGTAGTTCTCCTTGTTGACGAAAGCCCAGTCGATGTAGAACTCATTGGTGCCAGGAGTGGCAACATCAGGGTCGAGCACAGGATTGATGATGTCGGAAACCGTCACGTTACCTTCAAAGTCGGTTGTCATCTCCGCACCCAAGTAGCTGTTAGGATACTCAGTAGGATTGAACTTAGGGTTCTTGTCGGCACCAAAGATTCTGAAGGTGCCATTGCCATTGTCGAGAACGGAGAAGTAGTAGTTGGCTTGAGAGCCCAAGTCAACGAACAGAGCGGTGGCAGAATCGATGAAAAGGTTCTTCCATGCGTTCTTGGCCAAAGAGAAGTCGTAGATGAGGTAAGTCTTTCCATCCCAGACCTTTTCAGCACCTTCCTCAGCATCTTCAGGCAGGTCGAGGTACTTCTGGAAATAGACTTTCAGACCCCAAGAAGAGAGACTCGCCTGAGTGCCCCAAGAGTTTCCCTCCATGAAATAGGCATGAGCACCCACATTGTAGAGGTAGAGTGTGTCGGTTGACTCAGCACCTTCCCCAATGGAGAATCCCTGCGTCACAGGCTCAGGGAATGTCCACTGTGCAGAAGCCGACAGGCAACCGCCCATCAGCAAAGCAGCAAAAAGTAATTTTTGTTTCATAATGAAAAAAAGTTAGTTAGACAATAAAAGTGTTTTGGTATTAATTAGTTGTGCAAATTTATAGGATTTTGCCGAATTGAACAAGAAATCTCTCTTTTTCTTGCAGAGTGACACTAAAAAACTGTTTTATTAAACAGTGATGGCGTCGTCTTAGCCTTTTCGCTAATTCAACGCCATCGCTTAGGTATTTGTTCTCGTTTTCAGAACTATCTCACGAGCAACTTCTTTCCGTTTTGGATATAGATGCCACGAATTGGGTTGCTGTGTCGTTTGCCATCGAGGGAATAGAACTGCTTGTCAGCAGGTTTCGATGAAATGGACGGGGTGTTAATTCCCGTGATGATTGGTTGGAGCTGCTCAATGTATTGCAGTATCTTCTCGGTTGCCGACACCATCTTGCTGTCGTTGTTCACCACCTTGGCAGGCGTGTAGAGCGAGGTGACGTAAGTTTGCAAGCGTCGGTAAGCGTATTTGTTCTGCATCTCCTCGTTGTCAGCAAATTGGTTGACAATGTCGTATGCCTGACGATAGGCGGCGTAATAGTTCTCGAGGTTGGTTTTGCGTGTGGCAAGTGGAGCCATCGCTTTTTCCACTGTGGCTTTGGCACTTTCGTATTCCGATGGTGCCGTGGAGGCGAAGGTGGCGAATTCGTCGAGCACTTCCTTCAGTGCTTCCCTCATCTTCTGTGCCGACTCGTAGATGGTGTCCACCTCCATCGCTGTGCCATCGTAGAGCGCCTGTGCGTCGGCCATGGTGCGGAGAAAACCACCCTTGTAGAGTTGAACTGCTGATGTGCTGTCGATGTTTTCGATGTTCACTTCCGTGATGCCAAAGGTGTATTGGAAGCGGAAAGGTGCTGCATCGACAATGCGCTCATCCGTCACGTTGCTCAGAGTGAGCGTGTAGTCTGCTTCGTTGAGCGTGGTGTTTTCGGGCAGGGAGAAACTAATCACCTGACTCATGCCCGTGGTTCCATTCACCAGTGTGACACTCTCCTCACCGTTGGTCAGCGTGGCAGTGGCTTTGTCGCAGTCGATGCTGAAATCGAATGTGTAGGTGAAAGGAGAAAAGTTGGTAGGGAGGTCGAAGGAGTGATTCTCGGGCTCAGCCTTCAGCACTTGCAGAGGTGCAGGCGCCTGGATTGTGATTTTCTTTGTCACTTCCTTCGTCTTCTTGTCGTTGTCAGTTACTTTAGCCTTCAGCGTGTGCGTGCCAGCCGTTGGACGAATCCAGCGATAGATGTATGGTGCCTCGCTGAGGTTCATCACTTCCTTGCCATCGATGGTGAGGATGACGGACTGGATGGTGCCGTCAGTGTCCTTTGCTTCGATTTCCACCGTGATGGTGTCGATGGCGGTGAACGAGTCTTCGGTACTTGGACTTAGAATGCTGACACTTGGTATGCCAGAGTCGAGGGAATAGCGCTTGCAGAAATTCCAAATTTCGCGCTGGTTGCCGTCCATAGGCCAGTGTCCACCGTTGCGGTAGGAGAAGAGCTCCACTTCTGTTCCGTTGTCGCCTTCGCTCCACACTTCCTTGTCGCCATTCCACCACGTCTGCCCATTAGGGTAGTAGTTGGTGATTTTCTTGTACTTCTGTGTGTGGTCCATCTTGGCAAAGTGCTCCACGTAGTCGTGTATGCCGTAGTCGGTGTAGCCGAAGACAGTGTCGTCGTAGGCATGGCAATGGATGAGCGAAATGGGTTTCGGACAGTTGTTCCAAGGCTGACTGGAGAAGTGGATGCCACTGGTTGGTGCAAAGGCTGCAATCTGGTTATACATGGTTGGGATGGCATGGTAGATGAGCATCGAACCCATCGAGAAGCCCGACCAATACACGCGGTTTGTGTCGATGCCGTAGTCCTGCTTGAGCTTGGTGATGGATGCCTTCACGAAGTTGATGTCCTTGGTGCCACCGATGTCCCATGTGCTGCCATCGCTTCGCAGATAGGCAACTACGAACTTTGCGGTATCGACCATGGTGTAGAACTTGTCTGAATCGTATTGATATTCAGGACTCTGGTTCATGCCGTGCGTCACAATCATCAGTGGAACGTCGGATTCATAATGTGTGGGCTTGAATACGATGATATTGCGTCTTTGTCCGCCCGTATTGACAAAGATACTGTCCTTCACGAATGCCTGCACCTGCATCAGCACAGAGGCAAGCAACGAAAGTGTAATGAGAATTCTTTTCATAAATAAATGAAGAATGTATGTTAGGTTAAAAGTTCTCGGCCCATTGGCATTTTTAACTTTTAACTTTTAACTATTAACTTTTAACTTATCTTACTTCACCAGTCTCACTTCGTAAATCTCACCGATTTGTTGGTTAGGTTTAGCCACGAATTTCACTCGCACCTGCTTCTTGCCCTTCAGCACAGCAGCTGGGATGTCGTAGGTCTCGGTCTTGAATTCGGAGATGCGATACTTGCCGGTGTTGTTCACCGAATGGATGAGCTGGTCGTCAACGTAGATGTCGAACTCATGTGTTTTCCATTCTCCCACTCCCCAATACTTGAGTTGCAGGCTCAGCTGGGAGTTTCCTCCTGTCTGCATCAAATAGCTGAAGTAGTGGCCGTTGCGGGCATCACGGAAGAACACGTTGTTGGTGTTGCCGGTAAATGACTCGTCGCTTTCCATCTTGTGGTCGGTCTCGGGTTGCTGTTCGCCTGGTTGCACCTTGTCAACCGTCCTTGCTTCCAGTGCCTGTCGCTCCTGCTCCTTCTTGGCGAGGTCGTCGAGGTAGCTCTTGTAGTTCTGCTCGGAGAGTGCAAGCCAGTACATCATGTAGCGCGAGTCGTGAATCTCGAAGAAGGGCTGTAGTTCGCTCGTGAGATGTCCTTCGCCTTCATGGACAAGATTCGCCAGTTTGGTGCTAAGGGTGAAGTGGAGGGGCCTGTTAGCCACGGGGTGCAACTGGTTGGCTATGTCCTCGATGTTGTTGTTGATGAGGATAGGAGCCTCGTTGATAGGCAGTTTCCTGCCGCTGGCATACTGTCCGAAACGGCTGTCGTCGGCTATGAGGTGCGCCATGTCTTCGTTGCCCATCTTCGCGCCGAGGAGGATGGGGCCATGCATCAGTGCCACGTACTGAGGCACGTTGGGCAGATAGCGCAGACTGTTGTGCATCGGGAAATGGATGCTCACCACGTCGCCTTTCTTCCATTTGCGGTCGATGCAGACGTAGGATGATGGGCCTGTGATGATGTCAACGGCTTGTCCGTTGACGCTCAGGGTGAACTCGCCTGGCTTCACCCATCCTGGATAGCGGACCATGAGTTTCATTTGTCCCTTGCCAGCCGTCACGGTCAGTTTGCTGTCTTCTCCGTAAGGGAAAGCTGTTTCCTGACGCAGTTTCAGTCCTTTCTCCTTCCAGTTGAGTTCCGAAGCCACGAAGAGGTTGACGAAGAGTGCGTCGTGAACATGGGTGTAGATGAACTGGCCGTATTTGCCGTGGTTCTCCATGCCTGTTCCCACGCAGCACCACATGGCTTCGTTCGGAGCGGAATAGTTGCGGTAGTGCCGCGGACGAGCTGGAGTGAAATAGACATAGCCTCCATGCTGGGGATGTTGCGTGGAGAGGATGTGGTTGAAGGTGGCCAGCTCGTAGTAGTCGGCAAAGCGTGCTTCGGGATTGCGGCGATGGAGGTCTTCAGTGAGTTTCAGCATGTTGTTGGTGTTGCAACTCTCTGGCCCGTCGATGTCGTTGATGAAGTCGATGCAAGCGTCCTTGGCAGGGAAATGCTCGCGCCGACTGTTGCCGCCGAATGCAAGGGAACGCTCGCCGGTCACGATGTCCCAGAAGAAAGCACTGGCTGTTTGGTAGGCATCGTCGTTGCTCAGTTCTGCAATGCGTTCAAAGCCAATCACTTTTGGCACTTGGGTGTTGGCGTGCATATTGTCGAGGCAGTCCTGACGTTGCGACATAGGCAACAGCAAACGCTTGTGGGAATAGCGTTTGGCAGCGTCCAAGTATTTCTGCTCATGCGTGATGGCGTAGGCATCTGCCAGCACTTCGTTCATGCCGCCGTGCTCGTTGCCCAACATGCGTTCCATCTGCTGGTCGTCGAGGCGCGACGTGATGAAGATGGCCCAGTCGCAGAACTGCAAGAAGAGCGTCTTGGCTTGTTCGTTACCGCAGTAGAGCCAGGCATCTCGCAGTCCTGCATACATCTTGTGCAGGTTGTAGAACGGTGCCCATGCACTGCTATACACACGCAGGTTGCCGTCTTTCACTCCCTTCCAGATGTTCGCACTGTTGGGCATACCGCCCATGTAGCCCACACCCCAGTCGGGATGGTTCTTGCGGTTGGCTTCAGCACAGGCTGCCACCTCGCTGATGATGTATTCCATGCGCTGCCTGCATTCCTCGTTGCCCGTTGCTGCATTGATAGCCATAGCGGTGAGGTAGTGTCCACCGACGTGTCCGTCCAGTCCGTCCCAGTTGGGATAGCACTTTGCCTTCAGTGGCAACCCAGACTCCTTCCGATAGGGAGCCATCAAGCGGTCGCAATCGTACTTGAGCAGCGTTTCAATGTTGAGGTCTCGCGCACGTTTAAGCGGACCATCCAAAAGTGTCACATCTCCAAGGGGGAACTCATTGGCATAGAGTTTCTCTTGTGCAAATCCTGCTGTTGCCACCATTGTCATCGCAACAGCCATTACCCATTTCTTCATGATTTTGTTGTTTTTCGTTATAGTAATAAAAAAAGTGAAAAGTGAAAAGTGAAAAGTGAAAAATAGCCCCCTCCAGCTCCCCCAAGGGGGAGGGTCACCATCCGGACGGCTTCTCCTCCCCTTGGGGAGGTTGGGAGGGGCTGGAGGGGGCTACAAAGCGAAGCATCTCCTCCAGCATTTCCAGCTTGGGCGCATGGAAGCCCGCATTGCGCATCATTTCCAATGGACGAGAATAGATATAATGGATTTCCATTGGGCGATGGAATTCATAGTCCAGTTTCATCGACGGACTGTAAGGCGTCATTTCGTCTGTCGTTTGCAGCATCTTTTCAGCAAACAACTCATCGAGGTTGCTTACGCCGAGATGCTGGGCTGCATGAATCACCTCCAACATCAAGTCGTGAATGAGCCTGCGAGTAGAAGGATTCTGAAGCAGCTTGTTGGTCTGCGTGTTGAGTGCCACCGTCATTCCGTTGAACGGCATGTTCCACACCGCCTTTTTCCATCGTGCCTCATCATAGCTCACGAGTGCAGCCTCCACGCCAGCGTTCTTGAAATCGTCGAGAATCGAATGGAGCCGCACGTCATCCTGGCAACTGTAATTGCCCAAGTTGATGCTGCCATAGAACTGATGATTCACCCTGCCAGGCTCCGTCTTTGCCGAACAGATGAAAGCCAGTCCAGCCACAATAGCCGTTTCGGGAAACATCTGCTGCACGTCAGCCTCCACACCGATGCCGTTCTGAATCAGCACAACGACGGTGTTCGGAGTCAACAGCGGAGGCAGCAACTCCTTCAGCAGGTGGTTGTTAGTGGTCTTGAGGCACACCAGCACCACATCGCACGGAGGCATGTCAGCCGTATTGCTATAAGCATTCACTTGGTCGAGGTGGAACGAACCATCGCATGAATCCACCTGCAACCCATGTTCCTTCACATAGTCGTAGTCGCTATGAAACAAAAAATGTACATCCTGCCCACTTCTTGCCAACTTTCCACCATAATACCCACCAATGGCACCCGTACCTATCACACCATATTTTTTCATCTTTCAGTCAATCTTTTCGTAATACATTTTGCAAAGATACAACAATTTTGACAACCAAAAAGAAAAACTCACCAAACTTTCATCCCAAACCCTGCTAATTGCAAGCTTTATGCTACTATTTGTTTCAAATTGTCACAATCACCGATTCTTAAACCTCGACTCCGAGGATAAAACATTCCATCATTGGGAAAAATTCTTCGTGGAAAGCTTTTGTTTCTACAATCAAAACCACTGATTGTAGAATCAGAACCACTGATTGTACAATCAAAACTTTTCCACCAAGTTTTTTCCCCACCCTAAGCATTTCCTATTGCAACAGCAGTAGATTTTGTCTAACGATGTCGCGACTTCTCGGATGAAGCACAACGTCAGACGTGAAGTTAGCAAGATTCAAGACAACCATGTTACACAAAAAAAGCAAGCATAGTTAAACAAAAGGAAGCTACATCGTGTATGTGAAGGCGGATGATATAATATGAACAACAAATATCCCTCAAGATTGCGTTCCGTTGTAAAAATAAATTCGTATATTTGCTGCATCAAGTGGGCGAAGTCAATGATAGACTCCAATCCATCTTGACTAGAAAGCGTTTTTTGCTTTGTCCTTGTAACTGAAATCGCCAATTTCAAACACTGAAAGGATGAAGACAGCGGAACGCTCATCTGTTTGGTACAATACATTCTTTATATATGGCAAGACCAATAAAAGAGACACCTGTGCTGAAAGGCAAGGACGTCGAGCGTTTCAAGTATAATCTTGAACACCCAACACCAGTGTCAGCCGAAGAAGTCACCAAGGCTCGTGAGACATACGAGAAGTTCAAGCGTATAACCACCTTCGTGCTCTGATGATTCACATCGAAGATTTGGCACTGAGCATACTGACCAAGAATATGGTCATTCCTGAGTTCAAGAGCAAGGACAGCGACTTGAACGAATTTTTAATGCTTGAAGCCAAGGATTATCAGGAGCAGATGCTGGCTATAACATATCTATTGCAGAATTCCAAGACCAGCGAAGTCGTGGCTTATTTTTCATTGCTCAATGACACCATAAAATTTGAGGAAGAAGACAAGAAAACACGCAACCGCATCAATAGGAAAATTCCCTATGAAAAGCAACGCAATCATTATCCCGCCGTCAAGATTGGCCGACTCGCAGTGAGCGAAAACTATGCACATCAAGGCATAGGCGAGCAAATACTCCAATACGTCAAGGTTCTCTTTGCTTTTGGCAACCGTTCTGGCTGTCGTTTTCTCACTGTCGATGCATATTCCGATGCTGTTTCGTTCTACGAAGAAAAAGGAGACTTCAAGTTTTTCACGGAAACCGATGTCAACGACGACACCCGTCTGCTATATTTCGACCTAAAGCCCTTCAAGGATGCTTTGGATATTGTTGAGCAGTCATAAACTTTACCACATTCCTTCACGTTAGCCATAATTTCTACTACAAACAGACAAGCAAGCCCACTGATTCTTAGCAGTTATGCAAAAAGTCTGTGAGGTTCTTATTCCTCAGATGTTTAATAAGAACCAATGTCAAAACTCAAGATGCTAAAGAATCCAATTCATTGAATCAACAATAATACCAATGCAGCAATAACAAAAAACTCATCGACGAGCCAAGGGATTCGTCGATGAGTTTTTTTGTTGGTAAAGACACGGGGGGGCTATTTCTTCTTTATCACTTCGCACTGGAAGGTGCCGGAAGGGATGCCGTCGGTGTTGTAGAGGGAGAGGACGGGATAGTCGTCGTAGGCATAGCGGAGGGAGGTTGGGGTCATGCCCTGAGGGACGGTGACGGCAACGGTGTAGTTGTTGACGGTGTGGGCTTTTGCCCATACGTATTTGCCATCGGCTCCTGCGAGGGAGAAGGAAGTGAGGGCGTTGGACTGGCGGATTTTGCCTGTCTGTCTGCTGAACTTCACGATGACTTTGCCGTCCTTGAGCTGAGCTGATAGAGGAAGCGGACCTTCGGCTACGAGATTCTTACGACCATAGACGAGTCGGCGTAATTGCAGGGCGATACGTTTGCCAAGGATGTGCTTCTTCTGAGGATGGATGTCGTTCCACTCGCCTACATCTACAGCCGTGGCAATGCCTGCCTTAGTGAGTTCGCGAGCTGCCTGAAGTTGTGCCAAACGGATGTCGCACCAACCCGACTGCTGCAATGGTTCTTGGTGCTGACTCATGTAGCCTGCCAACTGAACGATGACGATTGGGAATTCATGGCCGAACTGAGTGCGCCAGTTCTTCACCATCGCTTCGAGCAGAGGTGCATAGAGTTTTGGATTGCCTGTGTTGGACTCGCCCTGATACCACACGGCTCCACGGAAGGCGTACTGACGCAGAGGGGCAATCATGGCATTGTAAAGTCCTGTTGGGGTATCGACAAAATAGGTGGAACCTGGTTTTGCTGACATGGCACTACCACGCTTCATCACCCAACCCGACGTGAGCGGAACCTCCAAGTCGCCTACTTCGAGCTGATAGGTTTTTCCACTGGTGAAATTAGGACGGCCGCTTTGTGCAATGAGGTGAACCATGATTTCGTTCTTTCCTGCACGGAGCAGATTGGCAGGCACGTTGTAGTTGCGTGGAGGATATTCGTAGGTGGTGTTTCCCACGAAAGTGCCATTGACAAAGACGGAGTCGGCATCCTTCATCGCACCGAGGCGGAGCAATGCTGGCTGTCCTGCAAATCCATCGGGGAGGTTGAACGTGTGGTAGAAATAGTAAGAGCCATAGATGTTTCGGCTTGACATCATGCGGTTAGGGGTTTGCGAATCTCCCTGCGCTTTGGCATCGGGGTCGAAAGCCCAATTCTTGAAGATATTGATTGAGTCCCAAGCAGCAAAGCTGTAGTCAGGCTGGCGCCAGCGGTTCATCACCGTGTCCTTCAGCACGTTCGTGCGTTCCCATTCGTTGCCAATGCGCATTTCGGCACGGCGAACGGAATCTACCCAGTTTTCCTGGAAATACTTACGCTTCGACAATTCGTTGGTGTATTCAGGGAATTGCGAAAGCGTGGCACGGTCCATCCAGCACTCCACACGGGTTCCACCCACGGAAGAGTTGATGATGCCGATTGGCACTTGTTCGGCTTCCTGCAAGTAGCGACCGAGGAAATAGCAGACGGCACCCATCTCCTTGCAGTTCTCAGGCGTGATGCTTGTCCAGCCCAGGGTGCGCATATCGTCGTTGGGGCGCACATAGTTGAACTGCTGCGGAATCTTGACGTAGCGCACTTGGGTGTTGGTGTAATCAACCACGCGGTCCTTCACGGCATCCATGCAGCGACGGATGGGCAGTTCCATGTTCGACTGACCTGAGCAGAGGAACACATCGCCAATGAGCACGTCGTGGATGGTTTTCGTTTCTGTGCCCGCAGTGATGGTCAGCGTGAACGGACCGCCAGCTTTCATCTTTGGTAGTTTCGCCGTCCATTCGCCATTGGTTGCTGCGGTGGTTTTCACTTTGTTTCCGTTGATGTCAACCGTGACACTTGTACCGGCTTGTGCCCATCCCCACACGGGAACGAGCGTGTTGCGCTGCAGCACCATGCCGTCAGCAAAGAACTGAGGCAAGCGGAGCGACTGCGCATGAAGCAATGCTACCAACATGATGGCAGCTAATGCAGTGAAAAGTCTTTTCATATTCGTTCTTTGTTTATTTTTGATGCAAAAATAAGCGAAAAAAGCGAGTAGAGCAAAAAACTGAGTCGGGTTTGTTACATATTTAAAAATATTGGTAACATAAGAAAGTGAAAAGCGAAAAGTGAAAAGTGAAAAATGCCATCCGGTCCAAACGCATCACGTTAAATTTTTCACTTTTCGTTTTTCACTTTTCACTCTTATCGCTTCACGTTCCACGCTCCACGTTCTACTTAATCATCTTTCATGCGCTCTCTTTTACGGAAAGAACGTCGCCTTCTGAAAAAAACACTTAACTTTGCAAAAACATGCGCGAAATGAAGACAACAAGACAGATAAGACATGCCCGAATGGAAGACCTGCCTGTCATACTCGAACTGATTGAGTGTGGCAGACAAAAGATGCGCGAAAGCGGCAACATGGACCAATGGACAAACGGCGACCCAGCCACGAGTCTTTTTGAAAATGACATTCGCCTCGGGAACAGCTACATCATTGAAGAAGAAGGACAGCCCATCGCCACTTTCGCCTTTGTGCCAGGTCCCGACCCCACTTATCTGAAGATTTACGAAGGGAAATGGTTGGAAACGGAATCTCCTTATTACGTTATTCACCGATTGGCAAGCAAACCCCATGTGCATCATATCCTTGCCTCTGCGCTTCAGTTCGCTTTCACCCAAACCAACAGCCTCCGCATCGACACGCATCGGAAGAACACACCCATGCGCCACGCCTTATTGAAAAACGGATTCAGCTATTGCGGTATCATCTTTTTGGAAAATGGAGCAGAGCGTTTAGCCTACCAAAAAGTATTGAAGCAAAAGATAGATGACACAGAACCTGTGTAATTATTTTCCCGCGACAGGACGAACGGAAAGCCCGTAGTGCCTAAGACATGAACTTACACGAAAGACAACACCTTCGCCTTTACCTGGATGATCAAAGAAGCACAAGCTTTCTGCCGCATCCCCAGAGCCGTCAAAATTCGCACCCGACCAATAATTGCCATTAGATTCATAAGGGCGTCGGTCCCAACCAGCTGCAGGCAGAAAAATGCGATTTCGATTAGGACCTACAAACAAAAATCCATTCACGCCATTGTAAGTTTTCCAATATTTTA
>DGSN01000058.1 GCA_002393575.1 Prevotellaceae bacterium UBA4361
TTGTTGATGCATCCTTGCGGGTATTATATTCAGCCCGTGCCTCTACGGTGTACCAACGTCCCTTTTCAACCCTTGGCCCGGCACAGAGACGGTGGGGATATTCATCCTTGTCAATAACCTCCACAAAGAACTGACCATGCATATTGTCGTAGCCGATGGAAATATCGCCAGCAAGCGAATTACGACCAATGAGATGGCTTGCCTTACCTTCCTTGCACACGAACACCTGTTCCGTGCCAAGCGTCCCACAGCGCAAGTCAGCTTTCACCTTCCATCCTTTCTGCCAGTCTGCATAGGGCAAAGGATGGTTGTAGTTCAATTTGTACTCGCTCACATTCAGGTGAAGCGTACTGTTCTCATCTATATTCTCAATGTTCCAGTCCTTCAGAGTGTATTGTGCAGAAGCAGTGATTGAGAATAGTGTGCAAAATAAAGAGGTGATGATAATCTTCATGTATAGGAGTGTTATGTCTTGTTGCGGAATTCTGAAGGTGTCATACCGTACTCTGCCTTGAAATTCATGGTGAAACTCTTGACTGTCGTGAAGCCTACAGCGTAGGCTATTTCTGTCACTTGCATCTGGGAGGTTTCCAGCAGGGCCCTTCCGCGCTTGATACGAATGGTGCGTATAAACTCAGCAGGACCTTGGCCAGTGATGGTCATCAGTTTCTTGTAGAGTGTGGTGCGCGACATGCCTACCTCCGTCGCCATCGTTTCGACTGAGAATTCGGAATCGGCGATGTTTTTCTCAACCAAGGCAATGGCTTTCTTGATAAACTGCTCGTCGAGAGGAGTGATGGTAATTTCGCTTGGTTCTATATTCATTTTCTGACGGAACTGACGATGGTTGTTCTGTTCCCAGTCTATGAATTTCTTCACACGAAGACGCAGTATCTCCACGTTGAAGGGCTTGGTGATATAGTCATCAGCACCCAGCTGCAGACCTTCAATACGACTGACATCAGTGGTGCGTGCCGTCAGCAGAATGACGGGAATGTGAGATAGGTTGATGTCGGTTTTCACCCTTTGGCATAGCTCAAAACCGTCCATGCCAGGCATCATCACATCGCTGATTATCAAGTCGATTTGCTCATGCTCCAACAGCTTGAGTGCCGCAACACCATCAGTAGCAGTATGCACGTGATAATTCTCTTTCATGCAGGCACTGACAAACGACAGCATATCCTGATTGTCGTCAACCACGAGGATGGTCTTGCGATTGTCTTCCTTAGGGATTTCATCCGTCGGCATGGCTTTTTCTTCTAAGAGCGGAACAGTCTGAGCGCTTGATGCTCTAACTGGTAGTGTGATGGTGAAGACGCTGCCTACAGGTTTGTTGTCGCTGATGTTGATGGTTCCATGATGGAGCTTTACGTAGTCGCTCGCAATGTGAAGCCCTATGCCACTACCCGTCTGGAAGCTGTCGTTGGATGCAGACTGATAGAATCGCTTGAACACGTTGGGTTTGTCGCTGTCGGGAATGCCCTTGCCTGTATCCGCAACTGCAATGGTCGCACTGTCCTGCCCACCGCTGAAAGACAATGATATGCTTCCTCCCGCAGGAGTGAATTTCAAAGCGTTCGAGAATAGGTTGTATATCACCTTGTTCATTTTCTCGCGGTCGTAATCCATCACAAAACTGTCAACATTGTGGTTGAAGGCGAGGTGGATGCCGCGTTCTTCGGCATAGTCACTGAAGGACACCAGTATGCTGTTGAGATGGTCAACCATGTCGCCACTCTGCAAATTCAGTGTTTCGCCACCAGCATCCAGGCGGCGGAAGTCGAGCAGAGCGCTCACCTCACTCAGCAGCAGTTGTGCGTTCTTTCCGATACTCTTTAGCACAGTCAGCAGATTATCGGGAGTACTCCCCTTCTCCATCCTTTTGATCATCTGCTCCAGAGGCGAAATGATGAGAGTAAGCGGTGTGCGCAAATCGTGACTGATGTTGGTAAAGAACTGCAGCTTCATTTCGGTTATCTGTTCTATTTTTTGTCGTTCCATCAGCTGTCTCTGACGTTCTGTGCGCTCCCTCTGCCGTTTCCGCATCATCTGCCAAAGGAGGAATGCTGCCATGATAAGAATTAGCAAATAAACCATGTACATAGGTAGTGTGCGATAGAACGGCGGTGCCACACTGATGCGCAATTCGCGAGGCGAACTCATTGTGCCATCTTCACGGCAAACACACAGTTGAAGGGTGTAGTCGCCAGGCGACAAAGCGTAGAACGACACTTCGTTTTTATCCGTCACGACCCAGTCGCTCATCTGCCCTTTCAGTCGGTAGGCATAGCGAATGCGTTGCACGTTCTCCAGACTTCCCGAGAAGAACCTTACGCTCAGGTAGGCATCGTCAGGATGGAGCCTGACGGTACTTGTCAGCTCGTTGAGCAGACTGTCACCGATGGAAATCCCGCTGATCATCACGTTGTGCTCCTCCCGCTTCGTTGCCATCAACCCTCGTGGATTGATGCTCATGTAACCTTCTGTTCCTCCCATGAGTATCTCGCCTTGAGGGGAACAGACCATGGCATCGCCATTGAAATAGAACTGAGGCATACCCACATGGGGCAGGAAGTTGCGCCTGATGAGTTCCATGCCGTCGGACTTGCGTTTTGGAAGGATGGACACCACATTCCCGTTGGTGGTACAGAGCCAATAGCATCCATCGTGGTCGAGAGCCATGCCCTTGATGACATCGTCAGTATGACGAATGTAGTAAAGCGTATCCCGCTTCGTATCGAAAATCGTGATGCCATCAGGATGCGCCAATAGCATCACTCCCTTCTGTCTGTCAGCATTCAGGTCTATGATCATCTGGCTCATCCATTGCCGAGTGCCACCGCGGTTACCAAAAGCCACACGATAGTCGCCGCTCTTCAGGTTGAAAATCCACAAGCCATAGACGGAGCCCACATACATGGTGTTGGCACCATCGAAGCGGATGGCGTTCCCACGAATATCGTCACCCTCGCGGGTGGTGACGACACGAAAGCTTTCATCCTTCGGATTGAAAACAACCGTCTTGCCGATGGGCGACGATGTCCAGACGTTGCCCTCGGTGTCCTTGGCAAGTGTCCATACCGTTTCCGAGGGGAATGTGCCGTTGTCTGTGGCATACCGCTTCCACCATCGCGCGTCAGTCATGTGGTAGAGTCCCTGATTGTAGGTTCCAACCCACATACCGCCCTCGCCGTCGCTGAGCAGAGCCATCACTGTGATATTCGGCAAATCCGTCTTCACGATACTGCCGTCAGGCCTCTCCATGTAGATGCCGTCGCCGTCAGTGCCCATCCACAGTTGTCCGTGCGCATCGTATGCCATGGCGAGAACATCTCCACACTGCAGCGCATGTGCATTCATAATATGATATGCATCGCTCGTGTAGGATAGTCCGCTCTTCAAATGTCCCACCCATACGGTCCCGTCGCGGTCGGTGGTCAGGCAAGTGGCATTGTCCGACGCCAGCGAGAGCAGCTTCTCCCGTTGGTGTCGCATGGAAGTGATGACTCCCGTTCTCTTGTTATAGACAAACACGCCCCGATGGTCGGTGGCTATCCAGATGTTGCCACGCCCGTCGTCCATCATGTCCCTGATGGCATTATTTTCCGAATCTCCCGTGCTCTGCGGCAAGTTCACCATCTCTCTCACGCATCGTCCTCCTACGATGTATCGGCACACATGCTCTTCGCGCGTACTATACACCCATAGCGTGCCGTCGGCATCAGCAAGAAGACTATGCTCACCCATTGAGTGCTGCATGGATTCGGGCAGTTTCTCACGCTGTAGTTCTCCCGTGTTGCTGTTGAAATGCCACACAGCATGTTTCGCACTGATGTAGAGACCATCGGCCACCTCCGCCACCACGTCGGCAGTCTTTCCTGGCATGGGAAGCCGTATTTCCCAAGTCTTCAAGTCCTTGGTGTGGCAGTCATAGCGGTTGGCAGCCGCTTCGGTCAACACCCACAGCGTCCCTTTCCTGCCCACCTTCACCTTGTAGTTGCCTTTGCATCGTATGCCCAAACTGTTCAGCAGTTCGGTGGCAGTGGCACTGAAACGCGCCGTATGGGTGTCGTAGAGAAAGTAGCTGCCGCTTTCGCATTCCATCCAGATGCGTCCGTCGGCATCCTCCTCCATCGAGGTGACAGGGTTGTTGAACAGCTCGCGCAGCTGCTCGTCATCCGTTTCAGGAAAACGTATTCTCACCTCATGCCCATCGTAGCGGTTCACTCCCTGCGCGGTGCCCACCCAGAGATAGCCGTGGCTGTCTGTCAGCAGACTCGTCACGGAGTTGCTGCGCAGACCGTCGCGAATACCCAGAGTTCGGAATGCAGAACGGCTGAAGAATGGGGGTTGTCCCTCCTGTTGTGAGTGGGGAGGTGCACCCACAGATAATTGAGCGATGCAAAGCATCAAAAGGATGAAAATGTTTCTCACTTGACTTGCATTTAAGACCAAGACATGGAAACCAGTCAGGCTGGAGTATTCCATGTCTTGGCACTTCAAAGATAGTGTTTTTTTTCGTGGAAGGACTTCTTATTTCACATATTTTTTTCCATTTCTGATATAGATGCCACGAATGGCAGGTTTTTTCACCTGCATACCCATCAAATTGTAAATAGCGTTGGCAGTATCTGAACTAGTCGTAGTCTCATGGATGCCCGTGGCATCGATGCTGACGCAATAGAGTCGGAAATTGTCGAGCTTGTAGCGACCCGTGCAGTCCCACCAGTTATCCTCGTAGCTTCGGTTCATTGCCAGCTTGTTGTTGTCGGTGCGGACTCCTAATTCCAACACTTCGCCACTGCCAATGGTCACCTCTACGGTGAGCGTGGATAGATTGCCCATATCTCCCGAGGCATCCGTCTCGTTGGTGTTCACCTCCTCGTATCCAGCGAAGGTTCTCGACTTCTCCTCAGGGTGCAAGCGGTCGAGTTCGGAGGCGATGTAGTATTCCTCCTTGCCATAGTACTGGGCGTTGTCGTTGACCAGCAGTCGCTGACCCGTGAGTCGTGAGCAGCCTCCGTCGTAGGTGACATTCATGTCAACGGTCACCTTGTATGTTCCTGCAGGGAGTCCACTGACTCGCTGGTAGAGGTAGGCATCTGGAACGGGTGCGGAAAGCAGACAATAGGAATGGCTGCCGTCGGTGGCATAGTCGTTGTCCTCGATGGCAGTCCAGCTGTTGATGCCTGCATCTGCCAGTTCCTGAGCACTGTGGCATTCCTTGCCCTCCACTCGCATCGTCCATCCATAAGGCACGGTGTGGGCGGCGTTGCCTACCGACTCATCGTTGCCGTAGATGTTCTCAAAACTTGGGTTCACCAACAAACTGGTGATGTCGTCACCTGCCTTGATGCCGCTGCCAATCTTAGCTTCAGCCATCAGCGCTTCCAACTGTTCAATGACGCTCCCTATGGCATCCGTATCGAGAGATGGATAGTCCGACTGGTAGTCTGCCCATGTCGTGTCGTAGAGACTCTTCAGTTGCTGTCCTGCATCAGTTGCTGCGACATCTGGGTTAGCAAGCGTTTCTTGAGCAAGCGCAAGGACATCTGCGAGACGTGCATACTGCTTGATGCTCACGGCTGCCTGTTCCATCAGAGCCAAGATGGTGTTGGTGGCATCGGACACATCGTCGAACTTGGCATGACGGTCGGCAAGCAGTGCTTCGCCTACTGTCGTCATCTCCTCCATGGCTTTGCGAATGCCT
>DGSN01000047.1:0-15437 GCA_002393575.1 Prevotellaceae bacterium UBA4361
GTGACACGATGACGAAGTCAGGTGCCATGCCGCCATAAGTGATAGGTGCATCCGTGATGTTGGTCACTACTTTTTTAATGGTAAGGTTTTCAGTGCCATTCAGAATGATGATCACAAAACGGGTCATGTCGCTGATGTCTATTTCACCGTTGCCGTTCACATCGCCCATGCTGGTGCTTGTCAGGAAGTAAGCACGACATGAATTGATGGTCATTGAACTGCAGTGGTGATAGAGTGTATTCGCAAGTCCTAAGTAGAGTTTCAATATTCATTTGTGAAACACGGACGGTAGATGCCGCTCTTGCCTGTAGGAGCGGCAGAGGGGGTGAAGTTTGACCAGTTCGTGATGGAGTAGATGCGGTGGAGACGGTCGCAGTAGTAATGCAGGCTGACTGTTCCGCCTGTTCTGTTGTCCAAGATGAAGAGGGGATAGTAGATAGTTTTGCCCGTCTTGTGGGGAATTGTTACGGCACGCACTTCCCCGTCGATGGTTGCACACATCAAGTCTTGTTCGCTCTGAAAGGCAGCCAGTGTGTCGCCGAGCTCCACCTGCAACGTCATTCGGAGTTCGAAGAGCGAGGCATCAGGGGCTATCCAATTGATGGGGCGTACATCTGTTCCTGGCTTTAGATAAGCAGGCGTTTCAACTATCGGCTCTGTTGACTCTGATTCATCATCGTCGCTACAGCTCCCCACCACGAGGGTGAGGGCTGTCAGCAACAACATATAAAAGATGTTCTTCTTCATTCTTGTTGATTATTTGATAATGATTTTTTCGTTATTGTGGATATACACACCTCGCTGCTGAGGTTGCTTGCTCAGTTTGATGCCATTCAACGTGTACCAGCCGTCGGTATCGAAGGCGTCGGCATTGGTGAAGTTGATGGCAGTTGGCTCGTCAGGTGTTCCGTGGGATGCATTCGGAACGAAACGCATCTGGCTGCGGTTGGTAACGGCAACCACTTCATCGCCGCGTTCCAGCAAGAAGCTGAGAGACTCGTTGGTTCCAAGCTTGTCTTCGGCTCCATTAGGCTCATGCGTTCCCACATTCAGATAGAACACACCCTGCTCGTAGGCTACAGCTACGCCGCAAACCTCTGCGCCTTGATAGACAGTAAGACGGTCGCCAAACTCAACATCCACACCTTCTGCCATTGCTACGACGGTCATGCTCGTGCCGCTGTTGTTCTGGAAAGCAGGCTCTGCACGTTTGGTATATGACTCGCCGCCATAGCGGGTGTTCGACTTATATATTGGATAGTTGAAGGTGACTTCGCTGTCGGCGTTACGCTTGAGCATATATCCTTCGCCAACGCGGAGGTACTTGAGCGTACCCTTCCACTGCTTGTTGCCAAAGGCATCCACGGAGAGTACGGCAAACTCGCTCTGGCTCTTGATGATGTCGCCGTTGGAGCCTGATTCGGCATAGATGGACATGGCAGTACCAATAGGCAGGTTGAGGTCGGAAACGTAGCCAATGCGGTTCCATCCCTTTCGTACTGTGATTCCCTTAGGGTTAATATAGCCTTCCACGTATGCCTGCTTATTGCTGTTTGAATAGATTCGGTACATGAGACGAGAATCGAAGCTGACGATGCTGTCGCCATAATCCCAGAGGTAGTTCACCACTGTAGAGTCTCCGTCGTCGGTTTCTTCGGACTTGTAGGTAATCAGGTACTGGCTGCCATCAGCCTTGTCGGCTTCCACTCCGTCGCCTACCTCCCAGTTTGTGGCGTTGTTCAGCAGTTCCTTAATCTTCATTTCCCTTGGAGTTACATGGAACGATACCCAATTCCATCCCTTTTGCAGCTGGATGGTCTGCACCACATAGTTGTTGGTGAAGAACAGCTGAGGGTCGGTGGTGCTGCCAATGACAGTATCGCACTTGAATACCAAGCGATTTCCTCCTGTTAACTTCGGCAACAATCTGTGGATGTAACCCGTCGAGGCATCATAGAATTCGAAGAAGAGTTCGACAGGATTGCGATCTTTGTTATAGACTGTAAGATAAGCCAGTCCGTCGTTGCCAGTGCCCGTGGCATCATAGTCGAGGTGCGTGACGCCCAACAAACGGTGGTCGCTGTTGAAGGCAGCCAGCATATCCTCTTTGTCATGCGATATATTAGCGTTGACATAGACTTGTCCGATGATGCTCATGGTGATATTATCCTGCAACAACAAGTCATCCACAGCCCAATCAGGTGCCTCGCCGCGAACCTTGATGTTCAGCGGAAGCGGTTCATTCATTTCGTCCTCAGTGGTGAGGTAGATGACCTCGTCGAAGTCGCCAATATTGATATAAGGCGAGATGGTGAAGGTGATAGGTTGTTCACTGAGTGGACCTACCACACCATTGTACTGGGAAGCGGTAATCCATATAGGCAGTCCCTCGAGGGAGAAGCGCTTGGATTTGCCACTCAGGTTCTCTATCACGGCTTCGAAGGTAAATTCCTCGCCGTAGCGTGTTTGCATGCTGAGTTGCTTGGAAGTCCAGCGCAGCGGGTTGCGATAGACGTAGAGGTCCATGGTCACAGGCGATGCCATTGTGTTGCCATTAAGGTCGGTCACTTCCTTGACGGTCACCATCACGTTGGTCTTCTCTATCTGATAGTCAGGCACATCGAGGTTGATGTACAGCTCGTTGTCCTTGGAAACGAAACTGTAAGGAATGTTCTCCAGTGCCACGACGCCGCGCATAGGTGCATAGTTGGATTTGTCAGCCAGACGCTCTACCACATCCTGTGCGATAAGTGTGTCGCGTTGCGTGGTCAACTCACCGGTTGTCAAATCGCGATAGCGTTTCAAACTGATACCTGTAGGCACAAGTTTCTGCTGGTTGTTAAGCTGCAGTTCGTTGCGTCCAAAACTCAGGTATGCCATCAGTCCCAGTTCCTCGCCCGAGAGCGTCATGGAAGAAGTGGCCTTAATGATGTTCTCGGATAGTGCCATCTCGTACATGGCTATCTCGTCGATATGTCCCGTGATAGGTCGCTCCACGGTCTCACTGTCAATCAAAGTGGCACCTGCTGCCAGTCGGTTGCCGAGTATGCCGCCCAAGGTATCGACGGCAAAGGTCTTCTTCAGCAACTGGTCCACATAGAGGTTACCCACATTTCGGGAGCGATTGACGGTCAGAGCCACATGGTGCCATGCACCGTCGTTCACGCTTGTGTTGGTTTGCAGGTGTCGTCCGCCTAAGTGCAAGTCAAGCAAACCACCATGCACACCGAAGTTGAAATGGTTCGTCGCATCGGCTTCGGTCTCAGCCTTGCCATTGGAAAGCAACGTGCCTTCATTGTCGGTGGTGCGGAACCAGAACATCATTGTGTAGTCTTGATAGTTGGTGCGGTTGAACTTGTCAGGCTCGATGCGGAAGCCCTCTTTGCCATCCAGCTTCATGCCGATGCCGTCGGGCACGTTCCATGCCGCTTCGTACACAGAAAGGTCGCTGCCACTGACTACACGATTGAAACTGTAGTCACCCTGTCCCTCATTCATCGGGAAGTTGTCGAGCAGTCCTAACTCATATCCAGTGAGCATCTTCTGGGCATGTTCGCTCATCTCGCCGGTGCTCAGTGCACGGTTCCACAGTCGGAACTCCAGCATCTCACCCTCGTAGTTGGTGCCTTCCCAATTCTGTGATTCGTCAGAGTTTTCGTATTCGTACTGTTTGGTTACGCCCAAGCTATAGCTGCCAGTTCCGTTATAGAGGTGATTATAATTGAACGAGCCTATCTGCTTGGTGCCGTCATAGAACGACACCTGTGTGGTCTGCGTATCGATGTCGGGCTGTATCACGAAGGCAACCTGACGCAGACCGTTGAAATCGATGGTATCAGAGAGGAAGGTGGTATCCTTGAAGACAGCTACCAGTTGCCTGTTCCTGCTGACGCCCAGTTCCAGGAAGTTGTCGCTATCGCCGTGGCTGAACAGCGTCATGTCCTTGTCGTTGTCATCGGGATTAATCATTATATCCACAGTGAACGCTCTGCCGCTCAGGTTGCGCATACCTAAGTAATGAACTCCTCCTTCTCCGTTGAAGCGCAGGTCGGTTGAGAGCGCGATGTTGCTGGAGTTGGTCTGCCCCAGCACCTGGAAGTTGTTCAGACCGCGCAAGTAGTTGCCGGCAATAGGCTCCGAGAAGCGCAGCATGATGTCCTCTCCGATGTCCAGGATGCCATCCTCAGGCTTCGGTGTGCCGAAGAGCTGTGGTCGGCGTGTGTCCTTGATACCCGTCAGTATTTCAGACGAACGGGTGAGGAATCCGTTGCCGTAGCGGCAGTAGTTCACAGCACGCAAGTCGTAGGTCTGCTCTATCGGGTCGGCTTCACCCCAGAAGCTTGCCATGATGCGTCCGTCATCTACAATCATCTGACGTTCACCCGTGGCCTTCGCAAACAGTAGAGAGTCACTATAGTAAGAGCAGACGTTCACCCAGTCCTTGTCTCCCTGTGTCGAGAGCTTGTACTGCAGTTCGATGTGGTCGAAGTTACGGTAGTTCACGTCGAACCCGTCGATGCGCACTGGCATGTAGTACTGCTGGCGCTTGCTGTCGTAGGCCGACTCGGTGTTCACCACCCACTTATCGCCTGGCAAGGAAACATTCACCTTGCCAGCCACAGGCACAAAGTGGGCAGAGATGTTGCAGTTCCACGAACGCTTCACGTCCAGCGGATCCTTGATGCCGAGTTGTAAGTCATCGTAATCGTAGTCTGTACCTGGATAGACCTCTATCGTTTTTGTTACTACCTCATTAGGATTGAGAAGGAGACTCAGTCCTCCGCCTGCCAGTGGATAGCCATCCACAGATACTTTGGCTCCATTAGGGTTCGAAGCGGGATCAAGGAAGATGAGGAAAGGATTGGTCGTTGTGGCCTGTGCCGGCAATGGACTCTCGTTGACGAAGTGGAGGGTGAAACGTGCTGGTTCATCGGCAGGCACATTGCTCATCGATGCCTGATCCACCCAGATGCGTGGATGGTCAATCTCGATGGTCTTGGCATCGAGCACTATGCCCGGATTATAGTATTTCGTCCTGCGTTCATCCTCATAAGGCTCGGCGGTGGCACCGCCACGAGTGCGATAGACGAAACTGCGGTACTGGGTTGGCGTGTTCTTAACGTAGGAGCATACGCCGCCTAACGAACCGGCAATGCCATAGTCTTCACCTTCAACAGTTCCTCCCCGTCGTACAAAGTCGTAGTATTCATCACTGACATATTGGAAGAAGAGGTTTTCTGCGTTATCCACACCCATCTTCTGAAGCGAATCCACACGGGCGTTGAGTTCGTTCTTGTCCACTGTAGCGCGATAGACATCGACCACGAGATTGGACTTGCCTGACGGCTGCAGCGTGAAGCCTACGCTCTTCGTACTACCCGTCGTCTTGCCGAAGTTGTAGTTATAGTCTAATGAGAGGACAGGGGTGTATTTGACGTACATTCCTTTAGAGAATTGCTGAAAATCCAAAACATAATATTTCCCATCTCCTCCACTATTGTTCAGTTTAGTATCTTTATCAGCAAAACTCTTCATTCCCTGTCCGAAATTGACAGTTCCGAAGCCTGTGCCGACTAATGGGATCTGCCAATAGCGGCTCTCATTTTCGTTTACACCAAACTTCTCGGTATAGCTGACGGAGGCGCGTCCGTCCACGTCGTAGCTCTTCACATGATCTGTGGCAAGCAGTTTATCTTTCTCATTGGTTGCGAGGAAGCTTATCCACGTTCGGATGCGATCATTGTATATATGGACTTCATCACTATATGCTTGCAGCGTGTCTGGGTCCACCTTGGTGTAATAGTTCTCCATTCCGAAGTTATCGTCATCGATATCCACATGACTGATATACATGGCACTGCCTTTCTCCTTTGCCACTACGCGAGCAGTATCTTCTTGGGTGCCTTTCGGCAGGATAAGGGCGTTGCGCTGGTTGAAAAGGTCAGGGATGAGCTCATTTTCGATATAGGTCTGGGAGTGGACGAAGATATTCTCAAATTCACTTCTGGTCATCAACACCTCGTCGCGTACCAAATAGATTTTCTTGTCTTTACTGTCCACGCCCTCAGCCAGCAGTTTCATCGTGCCTTGCGGCACTTTGAAATCATGGTCTTCTACCGTATAGATGCCGCCGGCACGCGTCGTGAGCAGATTGTAGGTTGCTTCGTCAATGGCTCGCACAGCTATACCGTCTTCTGCTATGATATTATGCACCATACCGATGAACAAGTCTGCATCGCGGCCCACATGGGAGCTTTTGGAGGAGGTGGTGATGCGCTCGGTAGTCTCGAAGGTGTAGCTGTACTGCCAGTTGTTATAGTAGGTGGTCATGAGGGCGAAACTAAAGTAGTCGGTACTCTTAATGGACATATCATTGTTGCCAAGGACATTACCTCCTCCAACACCGGACCAGAGACCTCGGAACACATTCATTCCAGCAGAGCTACTGCCAACGGTGAAGTTGGCACCCAACTTTGCTTTCACGTCCTCAGTAAAGCTGTAGCTGAGTTTGCTGCCGCTCTCTATATAGGCACTGGATCCGGCTCCTGGCGGGTCGCGAAGGATATCTACAAGCACGGCTGGACCTTCTGCCACCACGCGTCTCCCCTGGCTCTTGGCTTTCGACGCCATTACGTAGCCGCGGATAGGGCCGCCGTTCATAGGCAACACGTCGTAATGGGTGCCATCGTAAAGCAGTGTCATGGCCAGTGTCTTCAGCGCCATGTCCTCCTCTTGGGTGAAGGTCAGGTTCTGAGGCGTAAAGCGGTAGATGCTCTCACCCAGCGAGTCCAGTTTCACGATCTCCGATTCGTTGGAGCCAACAAGGGCATTGTGGATGCTCACCTCGCCGCCTGTCAGTTGCACGATGTCTGGAGCTCCTTGCTGCGGATCGTTGTTCTTGTAGTATTTCTCCACTGCCGCAAGCTGCATGATAATAGGACTTCCTGCCATATATACAGGGTATCCGAAACTATAGCCCTTGTCGGCGTTCCACAGTTCAATGGAGACCTCCTTGCCCGTATTGTCCTTGTCGGTGTAGGACTTGATACCCATGTACGGCTCGCCCATCATGTTGAACTGGGTGACGTTGAGTGTTGGTTGCGCATGGTAGATGCGTGAATAAGTCACGGTGTCATTGTTCACATAATCGGACAGATCCAACGTCTCGCCCACCTTGCCAGCCTGGAACAGCGTCGGATAGCCTTCTCCGTAGATTTCTGTCACTTTGTATTTCACGGGCAGCATAGGTACGCAGTATTCGCCCGTCACATGGCTTGGCTTGATGACCAGCCGGTGGCGATAGACATCCATGTGGCAGGTGTCTTTCTCGAGAAGGGCGAAATAGTAGTCGTTGTGACGTTCCGTGATGCTGGCGTTCAGTTGGTCGCGCACCAGATACGAGGCGTTGTCACCCTCCAGCTGCATCACGATGGTCAGCGAGTCACCCAGGTTATTAATCGAGGCTAATTCGCCCAGCGGCTTCAGGCCTTCCACGTCACCGCCCACCACGCGGCCTTGCAGCGTGACGGTGGTCTGATCCCAGAAGACGTATTCGGCAACGCCCTTCTGCCAGTTGGCATTGCGGTTATTGTTCTCGTCGAGGTAGAAGCCCTCGTCCATGAACACATGGCCGTCCTTCACCACGCGGATGGTATGGTCGCCCTGCGGGATGCTCACGGAGAACCTACCCTGTGAGTCGGTGATGACAGGCGTTCCTGAGCCGTTCATCACCACCATGCCATCGCGTTCGAACTGTGCACCTATGACAGGCACGCTGGTTCCTTCATACATCACATAGCCTTGGAACAGATAGTAGGTGTTCTGTATCAGTACGGCATTGGTCACCAGATTCTTGTCTTCATCGAAGTTGGCAATGAATTTTGAGTAAGGACTCTCATTACCAGCCGCCGTAGCTACAATCTCATAGCTACCTGCACCCACGTATGTCAGGCCGCCTATCTCGAAGAATCCGTTCTCTGAGGTTACCGTGCTCTTCGTGATACCGTTCTTGGTGTCTTGCGGATTGGCTACTACGGTCACATTGGCGATGGCTGTACCATCAGGCAGTCGCACATAGCCTCGCACCATGCCCGTAGGCTCGCACCACCCCTCAACAGTGACGCTGTCTGTATGCAGACCCTCGCAGTCGTTCACGCCTATTACCTTATAGACATAAACATGTTGCGCTTTGGTTGTCTTGTCGATATAGGTGTTCATGTTGTATGCACTCTCCAATTCCACCCAATCGTCTTCAACCTTGTCACGGCGCAGGATGCGGTAGTAGTCGCCCAAGCCCGTTGTCTCCCACTTCAGTGATACAGAGGACTGCTGGGTGGTGGCTTGGATGCTTACCAACTTCACGTTGCTGTTAAACTCGTAGCGTTCGTTCTCGCCTGTCTCCGTCTTTGTCACCTTGAAGCTCAAACTATCGGTAGGCATGAGTTTCGACGCGCCCTGTTCTACCACAAAGCGGAAGTCATAATCAACACATGAAGTCAACAGTTCGTGGTCATTCAGTTTGCCTGCTTCCGCCTCCTTGCTACTCAGTTCGCGGCGCTCAGTATATCGCACCTTGCCGTTGACAGACTTGTCGGTCAGGAGCACCAGTTTGGCTTTCGCGTCCCATATAGGAGTGACGTGCTCCTTGCTCGCCGACACCTCTTGCAAAGGCATAGGCAGGTTTCCTGCCAGTTTCCAATGTCCAGCTCCGTTGCCTTGGTTCAGCAGCGTATCCAGTACCCCAACCTCTGTGTCGTAGGCAGCGATGCCCTGTCCGATAGCAATCTCCTCTTGCAAAGGAATGGCAAAGGTGCCCCACCCCTTCCAATGGCTGCCCAGACTATCCAACAGCTCGCCTATGCCCAATTGGGTGGCATCAACGGCTGTATCGTCCCATCCTGAAAGGCTGTAGTTCGTCCTGTTGCCACTTGAAGGATAGGCAGTCTTATTACTGAGAAAGCACATGGCTACATGGTCGAAGTTGATGTATTTGCCGTTTTCCAGACATCTCGTAGTGGTGTTCATACTGTTCGTATCACCCATGCCTCTGAAGGCACCTGCGTAGCTGTTGGCGGCGAACGCCTTGGCTTCTATAACACCGTCGAACAGACTTTGCCTAATGGCATTCGTTGACGAAAGAGTGTGGCCTATGAATCCACCAGCAGAGGTTCCAGTGGTAAAAATGTGTGCCGACACGCGGCAATTTTCGATGGAGAGCGAGGATTCCACACTGCCCACCAGTCCTGCGGCATAGGAGCCGCCACTGACGGAACCAGTCACATTGAGATTGCGGATGGTGGCATCTTTAGTTTTGACGAACAGGGCAATGTAGGGCTTGTCCCCTCCCTTTATATTAATGTTCAGCGTGTGGCCGTTGCCTTCAAAGATGCCCCTGAAAGGTATGTCGCTGGTATAGCCGGCGGCATTGGTTACATTGAAGTCGCCGGCCAGGATGGCATTCACGTCCGAGTTGCCGTTAGCATCTACAATCTTGGTGCGAAAGTTTTGCCAATCGGCTGAATTGCGCAGAATATAGTAGTTCTTTCCGTCGATGGTCATCGTCTGGCTGCCATCCAGCGGCACTGTGTAATAGCAGTTGGTGAAGGTATTGTTAGGAGCACGCGAGAAAGTATTGCAGCTGGTCAACTTGTTGTCAACATTCACATAGAGTGGACTGAACAGGCAGTTTTCCATCTTCACCGTGCCACCCACACCCACGAAACCGCCGGTGCTGTGGCTCTTTTCTCCCACAAGTTGTCCGTCGAAAAGGCAGTTCCTCAGCGTCGCTTCACCGTGGACAAAGCCGACAAATCCGCCGTTGGAAGCATCGCCGGCAATCGTACTGCCCACGAGGGCCGAGACACGGCAGTTCAGGATGGTGAGGTTGGTGCCAAGCATGGCATTGCCCACCAAGCCTCCGGCATACTTCTGCTTTCCGACCACCTTGCCTGCCACATGCAGGTTCTTGATGGTGGCAGAGCCAACACAGGAGAAAGGAGCCACATATTCCGCATTGAGGGTGTCGTACATGACCGTCAGCGTATGCCCGTTGCCGTCGAATGTACCCGAATAGCCCTTCGTGTCTGCAAGGTTTTTGCCTATCATGGCACTGTGGTTATCAAGTGTGATGTCGGCCACCATGATGGCATTCAAGTTCTCGTTTTCTTTGTCAACAATTTCTGCAAAGGCCTCCCAGTCGTTCTTGTCCCGCAGGATGAATCGATTCTGACTGTCGTACTTATTTCCACCCAGTTGGAAGGTGAAATTGGCAGTATGGCTGTTTTCCGTCCATTTGCCTTTGGAAACAGAAGCACTGAACAAGGCAGGCAGGCGCAGCGAATAAGGCAGCGAAGTCTGGGCGTACGTTCCTGATATCCAGTCCCAGATGGCAGTAGAGGAACGGCGAACCCGGTAATAGACAGTCTGTCCCTCATAGCCATCCACCAGCGTGTTGTCCGTGAAGGTGTAAGTGGTCGTACTGTTATCGAATGACTCCAACCCAAGTGTCTGCCACTGGCTCATGGCGTTCAGAGAACCAGTCGTGTTACGCTGGATTTCCCATGTGTCATTCGCTACGATGTCGTCCCAGTTGTTGTTCCTGCAATTCCAGGTGAGCAGCACCGACCCATCAGCCTGCAGTGAGGAAGTGAGAGCGTAAGGCTGGTGAAGCGTAGGAATCATGATGGAGTCCGAGTAAGAGATACGCTCCTTCTTGTCCGACCTGTAGCGGGCCTCGAGCGAGAAGTTTTTGTAGCACTTGTCAGCATCCAGATAGATAAAGCCCGACATCTCAGGGCTTACGAACTGAGACCTCTTGATTTCCATCTTGCCAATCACCTCAGTATAGTGGGCTGTCAGTCTCGTGATGCTGTCCGATGCCATCGTATAGATAACCATCGTCTGGCCGGCATGTTGAGCGTCGTAGCCCAGCATGGGTTCTATCACAGATGGCTTGATGGGAGTGAACGTCTCTGGGAAAGTAAATTTGGTTGGATTCGGAGTGACGTCAGCTCCGCTCTCACCGGCAGGACCATCGGGGCCGCTGCCTGTCTTGCGCACACTCCAGGAAATGGTGAGTTCTCTGCCACGAAGGTTTTCAGGAACAGTCCAGGTGAAATAGACCATGAAAACATTCGTACTCGACGACACCTGGCAACTTTTCTCGGCAGTGAGCACTTCCACATCCTCGTAGTCACCATTGCGGCTCAGTATCATCCTGCCATCCATGCTCTTGTTGAACCATACGGTAGCGTTAGGACCGCTTTTCTCCCTGCTGTAGTAATGCAACAGAGTCATTTTGCTACCACCCGCAGGGGTCACATAGACATTGCCGTTGTGGACCCATCCGTCGTAGCCGTCCTCGTCATAGATAGGCATCTGGATTTTCAACTGGTCTGCACCTACCATCGTCACTTGGTAGCGCGACGTGTTCTGCACCTCGTCCGCCATTATCGTTTGGGGCAGCAATATTGCCAGCAGCATAAGCGGCAAAAAATGTTTCATTCTTATCCTTCTCATAGTCGTATGCATTGTTTTTAATGTATCGGCAATTAAGGCATAATTGTATCAATTTATGCGCAAAAATACAAAAACAATTGTACTTCAATACTTTTTCGCAAAAAAATGCATAAAAAGTCCCAAGATGAACAATAGAACCAAGAATACTGATTTCTTCATATTTCCTTCGGTATTATTACGAACATCATTACTTCCCCACCTTATGCTTCAGTCATTCAATGAGTCGTCTCACTTGCAAAAACTCTTGCAGCTTGAACCTTTATGGGAGAAGCGTAAGTTGTTGATAAATTGGGCAAAAATACAAAAAACAAATTTCTATCGTTGTGATTTCATATTTTTAACATCATAAAAGGAGAAATCGCAAGAAATCAAAACGCTTTTCGTCGAATTTTATTTTGATTCAACTAAATGACCGAGGGCTCGTTGTTAAATCAGCGAGCCCTCGTTGTAGTTCAAACGAGGGCTCGCTTGAAAAACGACGAAGGCTCGGCATTTCAGTGGAATCAAAAGAATACGTCAGTAAATAGGAAATCAAGGTTTTTACATATCCCAAACTCGATTTACTATCATTGTTCTAAATTCATTCCAACTGACGTTTTACGATAAAAAACAACTACAGATGCAATCGAGTGACACAGAAAACGGTTCTGCATCATCGTTTGCATCTGTAGCAAGTATCAAGAACCGAAGTAATCCTCGGAATGAATTAGTTTTGGAAAGCATAGAAAGCATTGCCCTCTACGTACTGGCGCAATGCAGTGGTGCCTTCGTCGTTGAGCTGCACATTCATGGTCTTGCCGTTCTGGAGATAGACCTGAGCTGTCTGGTCGTCGTTGAACTTGAGCAATACCTGCGACATGCCGTTGGACTCCACTGTCCAAGTCTTGTTATCCTTGTCGTAGATGAAGTTGACGAGTTCGCCCTTGTCGTTCTTCACTTCGTAACCATGCTTCGTGGTAGTGATGGCATACATGTGTCCGTCGCTTCCCATCACGTTCTGCACCTTGCCTGCATCTGCCAGAGGGTTCTCACCCGACCAGAATTCGATGGTGTTGAGCACAAGGGCATCGACCGTGCCACAGATAGGATAAACCCAGCAAAGCAGCAAGCCGATAACGGCATTCAGGTACTTGCTTTCCGTAACATTGGCTGTCCAGTGTGCAAACTTGTTGAAAAGGGAGAATGAGCCGATGCAAGAATTGAAGGAAACGGCACAAATCATCGCAACGATGAAAAGTTTTGTCAATCGATTGTTCATAGTTTTTGCGTGTTTAATGTATTTGTGTGTCAATGTTTTTTTGCTATTCACAAAAGATGGTGCAAAGTTATAAAAATAAAAGTGAAAAGAGAAAGGTCAAAAGTGAAAAATTTGCTGTCTGTAAGCTCTTTTCACTTTTGACCTTTCTCTTTTTAGATTTTTAAGTTTTTCATCAAGGATTTAAAGGATTTTTTCCTCGCTATCCACTCCCCTCGCCTTTTGGAGAGGGGCTGGGGGTGAGGCTTCCTCTCACTTTTCGTCTGTCCCAGGAATAGTGATAATCTTTCCGTTCTCGTCGTACTTGAGTTCGCACACTTTCAAGCTGCGGAGCCAAGACTTGCCACCAGAAGGAACAGAGTCGTGATGGAAAAGATACCACTTGCCCTTATACTCCAGGATGGCATGGTGAGTTGTCCAACCAACCACTGGAGTGAGAATCACACCCTGATAGGTGAATGGACCGTAACGGTTGTCACCAATAGCATAGCACAACATGTGGCTATCACCTGTGGAATAAGAGAAATAGTACTTGCCATTGTACTTGTGCATCCATGATGCCTCGAAGAAACGATGTGGGTCGTCTGCCTTGAGTGGATTGCCTTCGTCGTCCACAATAACGATTGGACGAGGAGCCTCAGCAAAGTAGAGTCCGTTCTTCGTGAGACGCACACAGCGGCTTGGCAGCGCATCAGCCTTTCCTTCGGGCAGGTATGGTGTCTCAAGATGGATGTTGTCCTTGTAGCGCTGAAGTTGTCCGCCCCAGAGTCCACCGAAATAGACATAGACCTCGCCATCATCGTCCTTGAAGGCGCACATATCAATGCTGTAGCTGCCTGGGATTGGTGCTGAACGAGGAATGAATGGACCAGCAGGATTGTCGGCAATGGCAGTTCCCCAATGGAACACATCGTTACGATCCTTCATTGGGAAGTACATGATATACCTCTTTACTTTTTTGCTGTAACCCATGCCAGCAGCCTGTTCTTCGGCATTGGTAGGCACTTCCACCTCATACTCCTGCACGTCGCAGTCCCAAAGCTGACGGCCATGCCAAGGAATATCCTCCAGACGAAGGACACAGCCGTGGTCGGTGACTTCGCCCGTCATTGGGTCGCCATCGATGGAAAGCACGTGATAATCTTTCATGATGTACTGGTCGCCATTGTCGTTTTCCACGTTCGAAGCTTCCCAGTCATGACTTGGATAAATATATATTTTTCCGTTGAAAATGTGAACGGAAGGGTCTGCCATGTAGTCGGCAGGGAAAAGATAACGTTTCATATTGAGAGTTTTTGAGTTGATAAGTTTTTAAGTTTTTGAGTTCTTAATCAGGGATTTTAAGGATTTAGAAAGCCCCTCCCAGCCTCCCCGAGGGGAGGAGAAGCCATCCAGATGTTTTTTTCACTCCCCCTCGGGGGAGCTGGAGGGGGCTGGGCTGGGGGTGAGGCTTCCTTTCACTTTTAATTTTTAACTTACTCGAAAGCCAATGCCTTGATGACTTCAACGAACTTCTTAGGTTGGAGATTGCGGTCGAAAGCAAGTGGATAGTCGGTGCGACCCTTGATTGGCCAGTCGTTCTTCCATGAGTCACCATCGGAAACACCCCAGAAGTTCACGCGCTCGATGGCATCGGCATGGCGAAGATAGATGGAGAACAGCTTGGCGAAGAAGTCTGCCTGTTCCTGTGCCTTCTCCTCTGGCAGTCCGTCCCGATAAGGGTCCATTGCCTTGGCGTATTCAAAATTGTTGCTGATTTCTGCTCCCTGATTGCCATTTGGCCAAGGCAGCACGGAGAGGTCGAGTTCGGTAATCATCACCTTGCAGTCAGCTGCTGCCAGTGCTTCGATAGTGGCTTCGTATTGGTCAAGAGGAGTGTCGAAAGCTACGTGCGACTGCATCCCCACTCCATCCACTCGGCATCCTTTTTCACGCAGACTCTTCACGAGTGCCACTACAGCATCACGCTTTGCAGGCTTGTCCATCGAATAGTCGTTGTAATAAAGTTCGCAGTCGGGGTCCACTTCATGAGCCGTTTTGAAAGCGATTTCAAAATAGTCCTCACCTATTATATTATAATATGGCGAATGGCGGAAACTGCCATCATCCTCGATGGCTTCGTTCACTACGTCCCATGCCTTCACACGGCCCTTGTAGCGTCCCACCACGGTGCGGATGTGGTTCTTCATGCGTTCAATCAGCACGTCGCGACTGACTTCTTTGCCGTTTTCATCGGTAAAAATCCAGCCAGGAGCCTGTGAATGCCAAACCAGACAATGACCATAGCAAGCCTGTCCGTTCTTTTCGCACAAATCGACGAATTCATCGGCAAGTTTGAAGTCCCAAACGTTTTCGTCGGGGGAAACCACCTCACCTTTCATGCAGTTCTCTGCCACCAAGCAGTTGAACTCCGTCTTGATGAGGTTCGCCAAGTTCGCGTCCTGTGTCTTCACCTGCCATTGGTTGACGGCAGCACCCACGAGGAATTTGTCCTTGAATGCCTCGCACAGCGTCACGTCCTTTGCCTGTGGCGCACAGGCTGAAAGCACACACACTGCCGTTGCCAAACAAATCAGAATCTTTTTCATGCTGTCTCGTATTTTGAGTTTTTGAGTTTTTAATCAGGGATTTAAAGGATTAAAAGGATTTTCGATTACTACGTTGT
>DGSN01000047.1:15495-77630 GCA_002393575.1 Prevotellaceae bacterium UBA4361
TACTTAATTGAGGTTTTTGAGTTTATGTCTCCTAAAGAAATAGACTAAATGTACTAAATTTTAAATTTTGCTGATTTTGCCGATTTCTTTAGGAGACTTTTTCACTAAACACTAAACCTTAAACACTACACAATTATTTGTTGCTATTTCTTGCTTCGATTTCAGCATTTATCTTGTCGATGACATCATCCTCAAGCTCATACTTGCTGATAATCCACATGGCGAGTAGCAAGAGGATAGCAGGAATGACACAAACAAGCCAGAGAATACCTTCTTCAGCAAATGGAGTCTGGTCGATGATTTCGCTGTTGTAGCCAACGTATGCCAGAACAGCAGGACCTACGATACTGCCGAATGTCATACCAGCCTTGAAGAACAAGCCAGTGAGTGCATTCACAATTCCCGAAATGCGGCGACCTGTTGTGTATTCACCGTATGAAATCACCTCTGGAACCAACGCCCACATATAGCCAGTAGCTACGATTACACCAGTGCTCTTGATGAACTGAGCCACATAGACCATCATCATGCTTGGATGCTCCATTTTTGAAATAAAATATAGCATTGCCATACCCACAATGGCAGCACTCAGGAAAATATAGAACATATTCTTCTTACCCACCATGCGCTTGAACCAAGGCACAAGTGGCATAAAGATAAATGCAGGGATAGAACCAAGAGCCATGAAGACAGACAACTCCTGCGCCGAACCGTGCAGATTGCTATTGATGAAATAGGCTCCTGCCGCATTTCCTACAGACATCATGGCAAATGCTGTGATGAAGAAGAAGGCAAGAATACGTAACGGACGGTTGCGGACAAACTCCATCCAGAGGTCACTCACCTTCACGCTTTCTGTGTCCTTCTTATCCATAACCACGCGCTCCTTGCACTGAGAGAAGCAGAACATGAGCAAGCAGAAACCGACAATAGCATAAATCGTCATCGTTATGAACCAAGCTGAAGAATCCTTTGGAAGGCTGTCGGATGGAGCACCCGCAATCAGAGCGATGAACAAAGGAAGACCAGAATTGACTGCCAAACCACCGAGGTTTGCCATGAACATACGCACCGAGGTAAGGATGGTGATTTCGTTCGTATCACGAGTCAACGATGAGTTTAAAGCTCCGTATGGCACATTGATAAACGTGTAGAGCAATTGCATCGAAATATAGGTAACGTATGCGTAAATCAATGATGGCGCAAAACCATTGTAGAAGCACAAAATGGCGAATCCCGAAAGCGGAATACCCACATAGAGCAGATATGAACGATATTTACCAAAACGAGGATTACTCTTGTCAATCAATGTACCCACGATTGGGTCCCAGATGACATTTGCCACATTACCTACCAAAAACATCACAGCCACAGCCGAAGGAGTGAGGCCATAGATGTCGGTATAGAAGAAAAGCAGATAAGTGCAAATCACTTGGAAAATGAGGTTTTGAGCCAAGTCGCCCGAACCAAAGCCGATGCGCTGCATCCAGCTGAGTTTGTAGAATCCTTTCGATTCGTTCAAAGTCTGAGTGTTGTCCATATTTGATATATTTTTAGATGATTTCTTTTTACACAATAGGAGAAAATTGCATTCCGCAACCATTCACGTTGCAAAATAAGTAAAAAAAAGTCTAATAGAAAATCCAATTTGTATTTTATATTTTTGCTTTTGAAACATTTTTCGGAAAAAACACGTCAGGTTACAAATTCAAAAAAAAATGTTACAAAAGAAAAAGTGCATTTGCAATCAACGATTCACTATCCTATGGCATATTTTTATTTCATTTTTCCTTTTATTCAGGAATAATTCGTAATTTTGCAAACAAGAATCAAATTTATCAGGCTTATTATGACAAATGTTTTATCAGCCACGTCTCCCATCAGTGCCAAATATTGGGCAGAGCTGAAGGATTTGAGCGACAACGTGAAATTGGAACTCATCACACTGCTAAGCAGTTCGATGACTCGTTCAGAGGAGGACGTAAAGAGACAAGCAAGCGAAAAATTGGAAGCAGCCCTGCAGAAGTTCAACACCGACTGGGGCGGCGAAGGTAGCGCAATGGAGATTTCCAATGAGCTACGAGAAGGAGTAGAGAACAGTAGAACAGAACTGGATGGTATAAAACTCCTACTTACCAAAAGGTAGCATCATCATACATTATCCCTCACACCGCTTCATGCCGTGTGGGGGATTTTTGCATTCTATCTCTTACTTGAATAGAACAAAAACGAGAAAAAGACTACCAAAGTAGAAACAACTGAAAAAATATCATCCTTCATGGAAGCATAACTGAAACATTTTCATTATTTTTGCAAACATCATTGATAAATAGTATCACCTAATCAAACAAACCACCCCATGAAAAAGCATCCACTCAACATGAGGCGAATGGCAACGCTCGCACTTCTATTCATTATTTCTCAGTTCTGCGCTCTTGCTGACAATCCTCCCATCACACCCTATTGGGCATTCGGACACATCGTCTGGGAGGACAGCATCAACACTTCCGCTGGTGCTCGCCAGTTGGTGAATGGCTATTTGGAGCATGACATCCCCGTGGATGGCATCATCATCGACAGCCCGTGGAGCACCTCCTACAACGACTTCAACTGGGACCTCCAACGCTACCCCGACCACAAGAAGATGCTGGAGGAATTCATGCAGAAGGACGTAAGGGTCATCCTTTGGGCAACGGCTTGCATCGACAGCACGTCGAAGGATGTGCCTGTCCGTTTTAACAAACTGTTCAACATGGCGAGGAAGAACGGCTACACCGTGAACGGCGGAAAGACCAGTGAATGGTGGAAAGGCGTAGGTCAGCACGTCGATTTCACCAACCCCAAGGCAAAGAAATGGTGGACCAAGCAGATGGACAAAGTATTCGTGAAAGGAGTCTATGGATGGAAAGCCGATGAAGGCGTGCGCTACTTCGGCGACATCGTACAGACATCTATCGGCGGCTTGACCAACGAGGAATTTCGCAAATACTACTACGATGCCATGTACGACCAAGCGCAAGCTCGCAGCAAGGAGAGCATCGTGCTGGCTCGTCCCTTCTCGCATCAAGGCAATGGCACGCACGCATCCATCGCAAAGATGAACATGGGATGGTGTGGCGACTTCGCAGGCGATTGGGAAGGACTCAGCCACCAAATCACCAACATCTACGAATCGGCTCAGCGCGGCTATGCTGCCACAGCCACCGAAATCGGAGGATTCTGGCAGAGCAAGGCGAATGCACAACAGTTCATCCGCTACTCGCAGTTCGGTGCAATGACAGCCTGCATGGTGAACGGAGGCATGAACGGAGCCTTCACCAACCACCTACCTTGGTGGCACGGTGCAGAAGCTGACAGCATCTACCGCTATTTTGTCACGCTCCACAAGGAATTGGCTCCTTACATGTTCTCCACCGTGGTGGATGCTCACCTGCATGGCGGTTCTTTGCTGAAGAACACTTCCACAGCGCAGGAAAGCCACCAGATTGGCAACGACATCTTCGTGAAAGCCATCACCACCGAGGATTCCCGCGTCAGCTTCACCCTGCCAAGCGATGGCGAATGGATGGATTTCTTCGACAGAAAGACTTACGCTCCAGGTCAGACCGTTACTAAGACCTACAGCCTCGACCGCTACCCCATCTTCATTCGCAAGGGTGCTATCATCCCTGTCAGCATCTCCACCAATACCACCACTGCCCACGGTGCGTCGCTCAGAGGCATGAAAACGTTCCTCATCTATCCCAACGGACAGAGCCAGCGCACCTTCCACCTGCCTGTTGACAACGGTACCGACTATTGGGACTGCACCGTCCATGTAGATGAGAGCAAAAAAATCATTTGGTACGAAGGCGAACGCGCAGCGAACTTCTGCTTCATCATCAAGCTCCCTTGGGGTGAGAGGCACCTGTTCACTAACAACCCATCGGCTCAGTTTCATTTCTAACACCTCGGAAAATCTCCGTTTTGTCCTATCATCGTTTGTTTTTCTGCAAGCAAAAAAGAAGCGGTTTTCCTATTTTTGCATTCCAAACAATTACATCTAACATCATCTTATGAAGCACAAACTCTTTCTTCTCACCTTCTGTTTGCTCACAACCAGTCTCACGCAAGCACAAGAGTACCAAATCCCCGTCAGCGAAGCACAAGAGCCCATGCAGACAGGGCAGTTCGAACCCAATTGGGAATCCCTCCGCCAATACGAAGTGCCTGAGTGGTTCCGCGATGCCAAATTCGGCATTTGGGCACATTGGGGACCGCAATGCGTGGAAGGTTCGGGCGACTGGATGGCACGCGAACTCTATATGGAAGGAACCTACAAGGCAAACTACCACCGCGAGCACTACGGCCATCCGTCCGAAGTGGGATTCAAGGACATACTCCCTCTCTTCAAGGCAGAGCACTGGAATCCAGAGAAGCTCGTGCAGTTCTACAAGGAAGTAGGAGCGCAATACTTTTTCGCCCTCGGCAACCATCACGACAACTTCGATCTCTGGGATAGCCAATACCAAGAGTGGAACTCCAAGAACATCGGTCCTCATCGCGACATCCTCGGCGAATGGGCTGCCGCAGCCAAGAAAGCAGGACTTCCACTCGGCATTTCCTTCCATGCCGACCATGCCTGGACATGGTACGAGCCATCGCGACGCTTCGACCTCAAGGGAGAGAAACGAGGTGTGAAATACGATGGTTGGCTCACAAAGGAAGATGGCTACAAGCCCAATGCCGATGGTTCGGAGAAATGGTGGAAAGGTCTCGACCCTCAGCGGCTCTATGCACAGAATCACGACTTCAGCGACAACACTTGGGACAACCGCGCCATTCATCAGCAATGGGGATGGGGCAACGGAGCCTGCCTACCAACGCAGGAGTACATCACAAACTTCTACAATCGTACCCTCGATGCCATCAACCGCTACAACCCCGACCTTCTCTACTTCGATGTCACCATCCTACCCTTCTACCCCATCAGCGATGCAGGCTTGAAAATCACCGCTCACCAGTACAACCACAGCATGGCTACCCACAAGGGCAAGAACCAGGCTGTCGTGTTCGGCAAGATTCTCGAAGAGTCGCAGAAGGACGCTCTCGTTTGGGACGTGGAGCGAGGAGCGCCCAACAAAATCATGGAACGCCCTTGGCAATGCTGCAACTGCATTGGCGACTGGCACTACAACAATGGCATCTATGAGCGCAACGGCTACAAGTCAGCCGCAACGGTTGTCAAGCTCTTGGTCGATATTGTCAGCAAGAACGGCAACATGCTCCTTTCCATCCCGCTTCGTGCCGATGGGACTTTCGACGAGAAGGAAGAAGCCATCCTCAAGGAATTTGGTGCATGGATGAAAGTCAACAAGGAAAGCATCGTCGGCACCCGTCCGTGGAAGAAATTTGGTGAAGGTCCCATTGCCGACAGCGACATAGCCATCAACGCCCAGGGCTTCAACGACGGACAATACACCAAAGCTGGCTCATCCGAAATCCGCTTCACGAAGAAAGGCAACATCCTCTATGCCACAGCCCTTGCATGGCCCGACAACATGAAGCTTTCCATCAAGAGTCTCGCTACCGAGCGAATCTCTTCAGTCGAACTCCTCGGCTACGGCAAAATCCCATTCACCCAGTCATCCGATGCTTTCTCGGTTAATCTCCCCAAGAAAGTCAACACCATCGCCCCTGTATTGAAAATCAAAACAAAGAAATAACAGGCACATCGCCAACCATAAACATAAAACCGCCATGCTTTCATCTTCGAAGCATGGCGGTTTCTGTTATCTAACAATCGTAAAGTTCTCATTGATGGTGAAGCTCTTCTCGTAGTTCAGCGTTTTCAGCGTGTAGCTGTCACCTTTTTGGAATTTATCGCAACTCAGTATGCTTGAGCTGCGTTGCAACGAAAACGGCACAGTGACCGTATGGATGAGTTTTCCCTTACTGTCATAAATGCGGATAGGCTCGTCTTTCGTAATGTTGATACCCACAAGCAGCACCGTGGCTTGCTTTGCCGTTTCGTTGGTGGGAACCGATGGCATATCGCCCATTCCTGCACCAATGGAAAAGACCGTTCCACCCGACACCTCGATGGGCGAGAAGTCGCAGTCGAGTCCTTCTTCCGGTGGACCCGTTTGGCTCCATGCATACACCGTTCCACCTTTTATAATAATGGCAGGGTCGTTGTTCTGCTGTTCATTTCCTCCACCGAAGAAACCGCCGAAACCGCCTGCAAAGAAATCCGTGAGGTTTGCATCCACGGCATCGTTCGTCGTACTGATGGCAACAACGTCTGCACCATTGAACTCAATGCAGGCATTAGCATTGATGGCATCATCCACTGCCGTCACATCCACCCTTCCACCATTCAGCACCACGCCTTCCTTGCCTTCTATGCCTTCAGCACCAGCCGAGGCTGTCGTCACCGTCACCTTTCCACTGTTGACGATGACTTTCTTCTGCGACTTGATGCCCTTTGCCGTACCATTATATTTATGCTTGCCGAATGGCATTCCTCCACCTTCACCGTCTCCCATCTGCGGAGGAGGACCAAAGCCGCCGAAACCACCAAAGCCGCCTTCACCTTCGCCCACACTGTCTCTGCGATGCGGAGGAGGACCGAAACCACCAAAGCCGCCCATCATTGGGAAACCCTCACCGTTCTGCATCATCTCCTCAAACTTCTTCCGCATTTCCTCAAACTGTGCCTTCTGCTCCTCGGTGAGGTTGTTGAAGTCGAACGGAGGCATACCGCCACCACCAGACGGATTTTCCTTCTCGCCAAGGTTGTTACCAGTAGTTTTCACAACAAGCGTCAGTTCCTCGATGGTGATGTCGTCCTTCGAACGGATTCCCTTGCAACCATCACCCTTAGCAACTACGTTCAGCGTACCTTTGCCCGAAAACTTCAGCTTGTCCTTCGCCCAGATGCAAGCCGCCTTGTGGTTGACCGTGTCGTTGCTAGCCGCAATGCACAGCGTGTTCGTCGTGCCATCCACCGCCACCAGTTCCACCTTCTTCTTGTTCTTCAACCACAGCGGTGCCCCCTCCTGGCTCGTGAGTTTCAGCTTGTCGAGTTTCACCTTCGCCTTGCCTTCTGTCTTCAGCACCACCTGTCCATCCTCGCTTTCCCCCGATAGTCGAACCGTCAGTTTGTGACCACGATAGGTGCTGACAATGCTCACATGCGCACCTTCCACCGTCACGCTCACACTGTCCTTCACTTCCTGCTTCACAGTGGCTTTTCCACCTTGAAACACCACATTCACGTCCGAAGCATAGCCAACATGATAGCACAAACATGCCCAGACACAAGTAATGAGAAACCTTTTTATCATATACAACTTCTTTCTTCTCTTAAAAAGCGCAAAGGTATTAAAAAATAATCAACAATCACCCCATTTCATAAAAAATAAGAAAAATGAAAATGAAAAGAAGGATGCGAAAAAGGACGATTACGGAAAAATTTTGTCCAAAAAACTTAGAAATCAATGATAGAATCGCTATCTTTGTAGCATCCTTATATGAAACTAACCCACAAAGCAGTGAAAAACCTTAATTAAGTACAAAGTACAATTTACAAAGTACACATTTCATTGCCACTACATTGTCCTTTGTCCTCAATTTCACGCTTCACGTTAGAACTCAAAAACTTATAAACTCAAAAACTTAAAAACTCAAATAAATGATTGAACAGTTTTCAACATGGTTTACGAGCCTCGACGGATTAATGCAAGTGTTTTGGGCTTGCGCAATCGTGGCTTCAGTGATTTTCATCATTCAGATGATTCTAACCGTATTAGGAATGGATTCAGCCGATGTGGATGTTGATTTCGACGTGTCCGACTTCGGAAGTGTTGACGGCGACACGATGGACCTCGGCGGCGGCTTGTCGCTCTTCTCCATTCGCAACCTCATCAACTTCCTCGTGGGTTTCGGCTGGGGTGGCATTTGCCTTCGCGACTCCATCAGCAGCAATTTCCTCCTCACCGTTGTTGCTATCCTCGTCGGCATCGTTTTCGTCCTCCTCTTCTTCTGGGTAAGGAAACAGGCTTACAAGTTGCAGTCAAACGGCGCTTTCGACATCAAGAAGTGCGAAGGAAAGATGGCAAATGTCTATCTTCGCATCCCAGGGCATGACGAAGGCAAGGGTAAAATCCAGATTAGCGTCGGTGGTTCCGTCCACGAAATAGATGCCTTCACCCTCGGCGACTCAATTCCATCGGGCAAGCGCGTCAGAATCGTTCGTGTCACCGACAACAACACCCTCGAAGTGGAAGCGGTATAAATGAAGAATGAAAAGTGAAGAATGAAGAATGAAAAATGAAGAATGAAAAGTGAAGAATGCCATTCGGCTCTATCGCTTCACGCTTCACACTTCACGCTTCACGTTAAACTAAAAAACTTAAAAACTTAACAAATATGAGTTCAATGTATTTAATTGTAGTAGCGGTAATCGTAGGAATCTTCCTATTCGTTTCCATCATCAATCGCTATCGTCGTTGTCCGTCAGACAAGATACTCGTTATCTACGGAACGACCAGTAACAGAACCAGTGCTCGATGCATCCACGGCGGAGGAGCCTTCGTGTGGCCTATCATTCAGGACTACGCCTACCTCTCCCTCACCCCTATCAGCATCGATGCCAACCTCACCAACGCGCTGAGTAGGCAGAACATCCGTGTCGATGTGCCAAGCCGATTCACCGTCGGCATCTCCACCGACCCCGAATCCATGAACGCCGCAGCTGAACGTCTGCTCGGACTCACTCCAGGACAGATTCAGGAACTCGCACGAGACATCCTCTTCGGTCAGCTCCGTCTCGTCATCGCCACCATGAGCATCGAGGAACTGAACAACGACCGCGACAAGTTCTTGGAAAGCATCAGTGCCAACGTCGAAGTGGAACTGAAGAAAATCGGACTTCGACTCATCAATGTGAACGTCACCGACATCAAGGACGAGAGTGGCTACATCGAAGCACTCGGTCGCGAGGCAGCTGCCAAGGCCATCAACGAGGCAAAGGTGCGCGTGGCTGAACAGGAGAAAGTCGGAGAAATCGGTAAGGCAGACGCAGTTCGTGAAACCCGTATCCGCGTGGCAGGAGCCAACGCCGAGGCAGTGAAGGGAGAAAACGAAGCCAAAGTGGAAGTGGCAATGTCCGACTCCGACCGTCGCGAGAAAGAAGCCGAAGCACAGCGCAAGGCAATCGCAGCAGAGCGCGTTCAACAGGCTCGCGCACAACAGGAAGCCTATGCAGCAGAACGCGAAGCAGAAATGGCACGTGCCGAGCGTGAACGCTCTACACAGAACGCCAACATCATCGTGCCACAAGAAATCGAAAAGCAACGCCGAATCATCGAGGCAGAAGCCGAAGCCGAGAAGATGCGTGTCAATGCCAAGGGTGAAGCCGATGCCATCTTCGCCAAGATGGAAGCCGAAGCAAAGGGTTACTACGAAGTCCTCACCAAGCAAGCAGCCGGTTACGACAAGATGGTTCAGGCAGCCGGAGGCGATGCAAACAAGGCATACATGCTCCTGCTCTTGGAGAAACTGCCAGAACTCGTGAAGACACAGGTGGAGGCAGTGAAGGGCATCAACATCGACCACGTCACCGTTTGGGACGGAGGCAACAATGCCGATGGCAAAGGTTCCACAGCCAACTTCGTGTCAGGACTGATGAAGTCCGTTCCTCCGCTCAACGAACTCTTCAACATGGCTGGTCTCAACCTTCCTGAATACCTCGCCAAGCAGAAGCCCGAAGCTCCAGCCGCAGAGGAAGTGACGGAAGAATAAGCTCCGCAACCCCATTGCCTTGAGGAAAACCTCAAGGAACAGTGAAAGAAAACTCGCAGGAAGTTGAAATTCAATTTCCTGCGAGTTTTTTCATTTTGAATGCTTCTGATGGAGCGATTCTGGGGATGGTTAGCAGCGCATGTGGGGATTCACTGAAGCGCGCATTCGGTTCAACTAAATAAGCGAGGGCTCGTTATCGTTCAAGCGAGGGCTCGTCGTCGTTCAAACGAGGGCTCGCTTGAAAAACAACGAAGGCTCGGCATTTCAGTGCAAGCAAAAGCGGGGTTCAGTGCAAGCAAAGGCGGGGTTCAGTGCAAGCAAAGGAATGCGCCAGTACGTTCGAAGCCATTCAACACTTGCTTGCCTTACGAATCGCTCAACATTTCGTAAAATCTTACGAAATCGGCATCTTTTTGCATCCTTTTCGTTCTTTTTTTCCATTCACCTTGCTAATAATACATAAATTTGAATAACTTTGCAATGACTATCCGCATATTGGTGCAATAGACCCCGAGAAGGGCATTTGCTCAGTAGCCGTAGGTCGGAACGAAACGAGGACGGAAGCTGAGCGAAGGAAACGTAAAGATAGAAGACATCAAAATGGATGATTGAATAGGATATGCAGACAACAACTCTTGAATTCCCTCACAACGCCCGAAGGACTTACACGGCGGTGAAGAACCTGTTCAACAAAAGCACGAAGTTTAGCAGCGTGAAGTGCAACGACGACCTGTTCATCATCGAGGCACGTCGTGGTCTGTGGATTTCCCCATTCAGCGAGAACGTGAAGATGAAGGTCGTCGCCACCAGCAGCCAATCCTGCAAGGTGGTGGTGGAATCATCATCAAGGTCTGTCCTGAACCTCCTGAACTTCGGAGCAAACAAAGAAAACATCTCTGACCTCAGTGATTACATCAACAACGAAGTTCACAAGCTGACACAACCGGGGGAGATTCCCATGAGACACGATAGCATCAAGTTTCAATGAGGAACTCTTTCTTAACCACGAACCTTCAGCTCGGCGTAGCCAATTACTCGAATTAAACGAATTATTTAAGTATTATTTAATCGAATTTCACGAACAAAAATGCTGGCATTTTTCAAATTAGAGAAATTCGAAATAATTAAATACTGAAAATTCGTTTAATTCGAGTAATTGGCTACGCCGAGCTGAAGGTTCGTGGTTTTAAAATCGTACCCAGTTATTATTTAATTAAACTTTCCCATCCCTTGAATCATTGTTGCAGAAGACGCTGAAAGCGTCACCGCTCAGTAACCGAGGTGTGCGAAGCACCCCCGGATGGCAGTGAATGGCGGCAGAATCGACTCTGGAGGAGTCGCCCATCTGTGCCGACACTGGGGCACTCCTTCAGAGTGCATCTTGCTTGGACACACACCATCCGCAGGTCGTTCCGACCTACGGTTACTGAGCGATGACGCCTTCAGCGTCAAAGGGTTATATGGTGGGAAAATTTGGTGAATCATGAATCATCTATCAAAAAGACGGCATCAGAAGGAACAAAGAAAAACAAGCAGATGAAGATTTTTTGAAGAAAACACATGCCTTTTTTCTTGATTTTGGTAAAAATGACTAATTTTGCAAGCATACTATAAATCCCGTATGTTCTTCTCAAGAAAAATAGACGCTATGCCATACTCCCCACTTACAGAAATATCAATCAGCCTTTGGAACAAATACAATGTGAAGTTCAACGCCAATGAAGATGTTAACATCATCGTTGGTATCAATGGTAGTGGCAAAACCACACTGCTCAACGAAATCAACAAGTTAGCTCACGAAAAAGCCACGGATAGAGAAGACGTGGTATTTGTGCCTTCCATCGACAACATAGCCATGCGAGACAAGCGCAAGGTTGCCAATGCCTTGACACAGGAACTTGAATACTATATTTTCGACATGAAGACGGGGCCATCCATGATGTACTATCGCATGGCAATGATTGATGCTTCTGCCGAAAGACAAGCAGAAATGAAAAGAAGGATTGAGGTTTTCAAATCGACCATCAATAGCTTTTTCAGTACCACAGGAAAGAATATAGAAATAGAAGGGAGCCAATTCAGTGTGGTTTCTGATGGACAGAAAATAGCCATTGACACCCTATCTTCTGGTGAAAAGCAAATTCTTCTCATTTTGCTTCGCGTATTCCTTTTGGATGGGAGAGAAGCATGTGTGTTACTTGATGAGCCAGAAAATTCGCTTGACATCAGCTGGCAGTTTGAACTGATTAACACGCTTGTGAAATTGAATCCTCATGCACAGTACTTCATTACCACACATTCACCAAGTATTTTTGGTGATGGATGGGGTGACAAGATTATCTACCTGGAAGATGTCACAACTCCTGTCAAAGAATGAACATGAATAGAATTGAAGCACAAGCACGATACTATCATAATTTTCCATTGCGCTACAGGAATATCAAGGCTGTTGTGCATGTGGAAGATTCTGAGGATATTCCTTTCTGGAATCATCAGCTTCAGAATGTGTTGCCTGCTACCTACCACTTCCTCCCTTATTCAAAGAACGATAAAGGCAATGACGCTCGTGGTTGTGAGCAATGCTTACGCTATAAGCCTTATCTTACTAAGAATTTCTTCATTTGCATTGACAGCGATTTGCGTCAGTTGAGAGGCGAAGAAGGACTCACAGCAGACAACTACATTGCTCAAACATATACATATTCGTGGGAGAACCATGTTTGCGAGGCAAATCATCTTCAAGAACGCTTTGCCCAATTTATTCATGAGACAGAATTTGACTTTCGTGTTTTCCTGCAAGACCTCTCCGCTGTTGTGTATAAGCCGCTTCTCTACCTTGTGCATTATAGTCAAAGCACTGAGTTAAACCAACAATGGAATATCACCAAGTTTAATGCATGTTTACCATTACAGCCTAAACGCGAAGAACTTGCAGAACATGGCAAAGCATATACGGAACGAGTTACACGGTTGTTTGAAGTAGCTCTTTCAAACCTACAACTACCCAATACGATAGCTCACGAGTGTCTTAACGAAACAAATGCCTACCTTCACATCCAAGGTCATCAGCTTTACAAACTATTGCTCCACATTGGCACAATGCTCTGTCATGGCAAAGATGTTGCATTCAAAACGGAGATTCTCGACAAGGCATTCCATACTGAAGGATACCAAGAAATCGTGCATGTGCAATCAGACCTCAAACAAATAATATCAACAGAATAAGATTCTTTTCAGGACTTTCCAAGCCTTACGAAAAGGTAATGGTCTTGATTTATTTGTTAGAAGAGATTTGCAGGTGGTGGAAGATGGTGTTCATGCGGAGGGACCATGAAGCGTGGTGGAGAGCTACATCCCTGTTGTGATTCACTTGCGACTGATAGTTGTCTATGTGGTTGAGGATGTCAGCGATTTGGGAACATGGATTGACAAAGTCTGCTTCGATGACGGGGTTGTAGCCAATCATGTCGATGAGTTCCTGCGGACAATGGCCGACGATGACGCAACGGGACAGCATGGCTTCCCAATAGCGGATGGTGAGGGTATCGACATCGCCATCCATTCGGGGATTGCGCATACTGAGGGGAAAGGAGATGATGATTTTGGAATCTGCCACTTTGGAAGTGAAGGTATCCCAGTTGTTGAACACGCGCAGAGGTCCATTCTCAGGATTGTTGGGGTTATAGACGAAGTGGCAGTGGTCTTCGAGTCGTCCATCCATGAGTTTCTTGTGGAAATACTTGTGCTTCTGCCCCATCTCGTACACGTCGATGCTTCTTTCGGTCAGGGGTTTTCCTTCTTGGTAATCGGCGGTATCGACTCCTTCGGGTATGTGAACAAACTGCACTTCGGGCAGACGCTGGGAGAGAGCCTTCACCACGTCGGAGGCTGTGACGAAACAGATTCGGCATTTGAGCAGACGAAGGTCGCGCTCCAGTTTGTTCCATGTGGCTGGCCAACAGTCCCAAAGCATGGGGATGATTTCGCCCTTGAAAGCGTAAGGGAGAGAGGATTTGAGCAGATGTGCTCCTCGGGAACAAACGACGTAGGTGCGATTCTTCTTGCGACAGGAGAAACGGAGCAATGCAAGGATTTTCATGAGGTGACGGAGCAAACGGTATTTCTGCCATTTGCTGGGTGCTATGGAGTCTCCACCGTGTGCCATCCATGCCTCGCAAAAACTCTCCATATAGACTTGGTTGGAGGACGGTGTGCGAGGTACGTTGACCAAGAGGATTTCTTTTTTCATGTGGTTGTGGGGAAAATAAAGATGAGTTGATTTCTTATTGGGGTGCAAAATTACAAAAAAAAAGCTTGTAAAGCAGGGAAACAGAATAAAAAAAAGATGCCCCGAAAACGAGGCATCTTTGTGATGAGATGGAACAGAGCTTATTTTTGCACAGCAACGTATTTCTTTCCCTTGTGGATATACACGCCCTGCTGAGGAGGGTTTGCGAGACGCTGTCCGCTCAAGGTATAATAATAAGGGTCGTTGAGACGTGAAGGCTGGTCGGCTGCAACGGAAAGGATGTCGGTCGTCATGTAGCCTCCTTGTTCCCATGCGTCGCGGTCGGAAACGAGGTCGGTGCCAATGTAGTATCCGAGGTTCGGTGGCTGATTGTAGCCGATGTTCTCGTTGAGCACACCCATGTGATAAGTGTGGTCAGTCATAAGCCAAGGGAACTTGTGCTCTGTTGGGTACCAAGTGGAGAAGATTTTCAGGTCAACGAGCTTTGTCTGGTCGGGCACAATGAATTCCTCGCGCCAGTCGCCTACCAAGTCGCCATACCAGCAGGTGTTCGACTTTGTACTGTTGATGAACGACTCGTTGAAACGATAGATGGTGAATGTGCGTCCACCATTGCGGTCGTTTCTGATGGTGTTATCGTTGATAAGCTGGCGAGTGAGCGAACCATCAAACCAAATGGCTGCGTTGCAAGAAGATGGCTTGTAGCCCAAGTCTTTTGTGCCATCCATTGAGAAGGCATTGGAACCTGCCCACCAGAACTCGCAGCCAAGCGATGCGGGGTCGATGTCGGCAACCATGCAGCGACCTGTGTCGTTGGAGGAGGAGGCAGTCTTTTTCCAAATGACCGAACCGTCCTTGGCATCGTGGAGAGCCACCATTGTCACACCGCTCTCCAAGCAATGATACATCTGGAGTCCTTCACGGTCGGGCAAGAACTTGCCCACATGCTGTGCGTCGCCATGTCCGAGCTGAGTGCTCCAAAGTCCGTAGCCATCATCGTCCAATGCCATAGAGCCATACATCACTTCATCTTTACCGTCACCATCGAGGTCAGCCACGGTGAAAGAGTGGTTGCCCTGTCCGCCGTAGGCACTGTTGAGCTTGCCATCCTTGTTCTTGTCGCGACCACCAGCAGCGGCACTGTCAAAACGCCAACGCTTGCTGAGTTTTCCATCGCGGTAGTCCCATGCTTCGATGACAGAACGAGCATAAACGCCTCGCCCCATGATGAGGGAAGGCAATCCATCGACTCCATCGAGATGCGCTACACCAATGCGAAATGAACAAGCACGCTTCCAGTAGTTGTCACCCCAAGAAGAACTGGTATCACGGTTGATGAAATTGTCACGAGCCAGTTCGCGGCCTGTCTTTCCGTCGATGACAGAAATGAACTCTGGACCCGCAGAATTATAGTGGTCCACCCATCCTGGACTGCTGGCATTGAGATTGCCCCATGTGCGATAGTCAATCTTGCCATCGCCATTCACGTCACCAATCTCTGCGCCATCGCCAAAAACGGTGCCTTCACACGTGCGAATCATCATTTCGGCACAGCCATCACCGTCGAAGTCGGCTACAGCAAAGGAAGAACTGTTGCCAAGGATGATGCCTGGACCTCCCTTGATGCGCCAAAGGAAGGTGCCATCGAGTTTGTATGCATCCCAAATGACTGCATAGAGTGTCTTGGGATGGGAATAGGCTGCTCCCGTACCGGCTTCGTCGCGCACAGAACCATCGGCACTGCGGAGAGTGGTTTGCAGTCGCTTCACAATAATCTCGAAATCTCCATCTCCATCGAGGTCGCCCACACTCACGTCGTTGGCTTGATAGACAACGGTGTCAATGTCGCAAACATCCTTTGTGTCCTTCAAAGGAATGGAAATGTAAGGTCGGCCGTTGGAAAGTTGTCCTCCCTTGATGGTGTATTCAGCCAGTGTTTCCTCGCTGCCAGTATAGGTAAGGCGGTAAGTGATGTTGCTGGTGACACTGCCCGGAGAATCCTGATAGTTGGTGCTCGTGATAGGTGTGACATCGTAATGCACGCCTCCCGAAAATGAGATTTTCTTGTTGAGCATGGTTTCTGCACCATTGCCTATCTTGCGGTAGAGGTCGAAGCCCGTGTTCTCATCATCACCAGGCAACATGCGCCACGAAACAAGCACCTTGCCAGAATACTGCTTGTAATCACCCAGCGAGACGGCACCGCTCGATTGGTCTTTGACTATAGATGCCCACAAAGCACGCTTGGTGATGTCGCCTGTCTGTGCCTGGAGTGTCAGCATCGAGAAGCAAAAAACTGTGAATAGTGATGCAATCTTTTTCATCTTCATTCAAAATAGTTAATTAAGGATTTCTTTCTTGCGAAAATCATAACGACCGCAAAAATAGTAAGTTTCCAAAAGTAAGAACATATAAAATCGTACACAAATCATGAATTTTATTCAGCATTTCATAAGGAAAAATGGTGTACGATTTTCATAAAAAGAAAGGGGATGGATTTTAAATGAAGAATGTAGAATGAAGAATAGAAATTACCCAATCCAATAGCTGAGTAAAAAACATTCTTCATTCTACATTCTTCATTCTACATTTAATCTCATTCTCAGAATTTCTTCACACGAATATGACAGTAAGGTTCATCGCCCGTCTTGTCGTAGTAGTGCTGGTGGTAATCCTCAGCTTCCCAAAATTTCTCGGCTGGGCGCAACACTGTGTGTACTTCATATCCTTTTTGCCGAAGTATGTTGATGACTTTCTCAGCAGACTGCTTCTGTTCCTCATCCAGATAGAAAATCTCGCTGCGGTATTGAGGTCCGAGGTCGGGACCGATGCCGTCGGTCTGTGCTGGGTCGTGGATTTCAAAGAAGAGTTTGCAAAGGTCTTCATAGCTCACAACCGCCTCGTCAAAATCCACACGGATGGCTTCCACGTGATGAGTGTTGTGTGCTTTCACTTCGGGATAAGTAGGATTCTGCTCTGGACCTCCCGTGTAACCCACTATGGTGTTGAGAACTCCCTGCTGACGTTGAAACTGATACTGAACGCCCCAAAAGCATCCAGCAGCAAATATGCCTGACTTCATAACTGTTTCTGTTAAAAATTTTTGACAAAAGTACGAACAAACTGCAATAAATCCAAAGAATCGTCTTCTTTTTACGTGTTTTTCACTATTTTTGCACATTCTCTAAAGCTATCTTCATTTCAAAAGAATGCAAATTCATTTCGCACCTCTTCAAGGATATACAGACGACGTTTATCGTCGCATTCACAACGAGTTAGTTGGTGGTGTGCTTTGCTACTACACTCCTTTCATGCGCATCGAAGGAGGCGGTGTGCGAGCAAAGGACTTGCGCGACATACGCCCTGAATGGAACCAAGGAGTGAATGTCGTTCCGCAGGTCATTGCCAACAGCCGAAAGGAATTCGACCGCCTTTGTGCCATCATCATTGAGAATAGCTACAAGCGCATTGACATCAACATGGGTTGCCCTTTTCCTCTCCAAACTCGACATGGCAGGGGATGCGGACTCTTGCAGCATCCCGACATCGTGGCAGAAATCATGGGGCGTGTGTCGGAACTCAGCGATCAAGGCGTTCAGTTTTCAGTCAAGCTCCGCCTGGGTTTGGAATCGGAAGAGGAATGTTTCAACGTCTTACCCTTGCTCAACAACACTCCCCTCTCCCACATCACGCTTCATCCTCGCCTTGCTTCACAACAATACAAAGGCGAGATACACCTTGATGCTTTCCGCAGATTTGCCAACGAATGTCATCACCCGCTCATTTACAATGGAGACCTGACAACATTTGAGGATTTGCAACGCATCGAAACTGAATTCCCCCAACTTTACGGCATGATGATTGGGCGCGGACTCTTGGCTCGTCCTTCATTGGCGAGAGAATACGCCGAAGGAAAAGAATGGACACTCGAACAGCGCATCCATCTCATCACACGAATGCATGCTCGCCTTCACGAGCACTATGCTTCTATCATTCCATCCGAAACGCAACTTCTCTCCAAGCTTCGTACTTTTTGGAACTTCATGGAGCCAACCTTCGGTCACAAGACCGTGAAGAAAATCCAAAAGGCTGGTAACCTCAAGAACTACCTCGCTGCCATTCCATAAACTCACCGACAACATGAAAACCGCTATCATCGGAGGAGGAGCGGCAGGCTTTTTCCTCGCCATCAATCTCAAGGAACAACTCCCGCAGATGCAAGTTGACATCTTCGAGAAAGGGAAACGCGTGCTTCGGAAGGTGGAAGTGAGCGGAGGCGGACGATGCAACTGCACCAACACCTTCGCGGAGGTCAGCGACTTGAGTCAAGTCTATCCACGAGGGCACCGCTTGTTGAAACGACTTTTCCAACAGTTTTCGCCACAAGATGCCTATCAGTGGTTTGAACAACATGGAGTGGCACTAACCATCCAACCCGACCAATGTGTTTTTCCTCTCTCGCAGGATTCCCACACCATCATCCAACTCTTCCTTTCGCTTTGCAAAAAGCATCATATCCGCATCATCACCGAGAGGAATATCAGCACATTAGAAGAACTCGACGACTACGACTTCATTGCCATCACCACAGGAGGAAGCACAACATCTTCTCTTCAATGGCTCAAAGTATTGGGACATGCCATCGAAATGCCCATTCCTTCTCTGTTCACTTTCGAAATTGAGAAAAGCAGCCAACTGACAACGCTCATGGGCACTGTGGTGGAAACTGCCACTATTCAGATTCCCAGCACGAAATTCAAGGCAAACGGTCCACTACTCATCACGCATTGGGGCGTGAGTGGACCTGCCACGCTCCGTCTGTCGAGCTATGCTGCTCGTTGGCTCTACGAACACAACTACCAATCTCCTCTCAGCATCAACTGGCTCAGTCTGAACGAGGACGAAGTGCAAGCCCTTCTCAGCCAAATGTTCCAAGAGAATGCCCACAAGCAAGTGCAGAACTGCCATCCCGCAGCTTTGCCTCAACGTCTGTGGGAACATCTCACACTTCGTTCCTTGAAAGGCTCGATTGAGAAACGATGCAGCGAGCTAAACAAGAAAGAACTCAACAGGCTTATCAACACCCTCGTGAATGATAGTTATAACATCGTGGGGCGCGCTAATTTCAAAGACGAATTCGTCACTTGCGGCGGCATTTCACTCTCCAGCATCCATCCCAACACCCTCGAAAGCAAACACCGCCCCAACTTGTTCTTTGCCGGCGAAGTGCTCGACATCGATGGTGTGACCGGAGGCTTCAACTTCCAAGCAGCCTGGACCACTGCCCACACCGTTGCCTCTGCCATCTGCGCAAAGGCATCAATCTAATACTCCATTCATCACACACAAAGGTCAAGTCCCTGCCAAGAGACTTGACCTTTGTGCGTTTTGCACTTCGTTTTCACGTAGAACGATTAGCAAGGGCGTTTCTTAGGAAGATGGAACACGTCCTGCACTTCCTTCATGGCCTCGTCTGTCATGCCTTCAGGCTCGAAGCCCATACTCTTGGCGCGCAGATAGATGGTGGCAGCCTTGTTGAGCACATCCGCCTGGTCGAAGGCATCCATGATGTCAACACCCACGGCACAAATGCCATGTTTTTCCCACATCACCACATCGTAGTCCTTGATTTGCTCAAGCGTTGCGTCAGCCAACTTCACGGAGCCAGGCAGTTCGTAAGGAACGATGCCGAGACCGAGTGGAGCGAAAGCCAGTGTCTCAGGAATCATTGACCACAGAATCTTTGTCATCACATCCTTCTTCAGCATGGCTGGATTGTGGCTCATGGCAACGAGTTCGATAGGGTGCGTGTGTAAACTTGCCTTGTACTTACTGCCCGAACCAATCAGGTAGTCGTGCATGGAAAGATGAGAAGGCAGCTCGCTGGTTGGCATCACCACTTCGTCAGCGATAATCACGTAGCTGGCACAGTCTGGCAGAATGCGGATGATACTACCGTTCTGCATAGGCCAACGAGCCAAGTCGCGCATACGTTTGCCCGTTCCCTTGCAATAGAAATAGCAGTCCTTGATGTTTGGAAGAGTGGTTCCAATCTGAATCACATCCGAAATAGCAGGCATCGCCTTAATTTCATCATCCACATGCTCGGTGATGTTCACGGTGATGTTACCACCGTTACGCTCAGCCCAACCTTTTTTCCACAAATATCCAGCCACTTCTGCCACCTGCATAACGGTAGCTTCCAGTCCTGGACGATTGTCTAATATACTTTTCATAAATGTTTTATATTTCAATTTTTATTAATAGTTATCTCCATAACGCTCTTTGGTAATCGTGTCGAGCGACTTTCCACGAGTGACAGGTGCTCCGATGACTCCCACAATCAGCGAAATGAGCAGAAGGGCAATCATGCAGTAAGCAGCCAAGGTGAAGCCCTCACCGTTCTCTCCATAGATGTAAGTGAAGATGAGTCCCCACACAGCCGAGAGTCCACGGACAATAAAGAACATCAGACCCTGAGCACCAGCACGGAACTTGGCAGGGAACAATTCACTGCCCCACAATGCGTAGAACACTTGCACGGAGCAACCGTTGTTGATACCCCAAAGGATGGTGAACACCCAGAGCCAAACGAGGTTGTTGACTCCAATGCCCACAATGATGAACCATGCGCTGAGGGCACACAGCAGACCGAAGACATAGAAGAAGCGATGAGCCACCTTATCCACAAAATGGGAGATGATGAAAGTGGTAGCTACAACAACAGCCCAACTGATGCAACTGAGCATATTAGCATCCTTGTTGCTCATGCCGCCTGCCGATTCGTAGATATGTGGCTGGAAGAAACCCATCACCGATGCCACGAGATTCCACGTCAGATAGATGGTAGCCAAGAAGATGACCGTCTTCACGGCAATCTTGTTCTGGAACAGCACCTTGATGTTATCGATGAGTCCTGTCTGCTTGCCCGAAGCCTTCTGAGCTTCAAACTCGGCACTCTCCTGAAGTTTGCGTTGCAGATTCCAAGCAATGAACGCCACCACAAAGAGGGAGAAGAACACCACGCGCGAACTGAACACATTCACGGCTCCTTCGCTCAGATTGCTGCCACCAATCGAGTGAGCCAACGACTCCACCCAATCGAACAGGTAACCTCCTGGAGCAAAAAGCATACCCAACAAGAGGATGCACATAGGACCAACGCCCCACGACATCTGAGAGATGCAGATGTTACGCCCACGGTTATGCACCTCAGAACTCTCTGAAATGTATGTCCAAGATGCTGGCACACCGACACCTACGGAAATACCCGTGAAGAGGAAACCTGTCAGCAGCATAGGGAAATTGACGGAGCACATAATCAGTGCCACACCGAACATATAGACCAGCAGGTTGTACGTGAAGATGAACTTACGACCGTACTTGTCAGCCAAGAAACCACCGATGATGGCACCGATGGCTGCGCCCAAGCAGTTGGCACTGATGAAGTTGAGCCAACCCAAATGCAACTCCGACAAACCCAAGTAGTTCTGCCAAAGTGTCAGTCCACTGGCACCAGCCACGATGGCTCCAGCATCGAGATAATTATTGAGAGACACGGCAAGCGTGCTCCTCAAACTGCCTTTGTTATTTGCCATTATTCTTTCGGGATTATGTGAGTGAAAGCTACCTTAACGGCAAACCACGTCGCATTCGATATTCAGGATTTTTGCCACCTTCAGAATCGTGTCGATGTGGTGTCCCACAGCAGCAGCCATGTGGTGAGTAGGGCCTGCCTCGCTCCATTTGTTGACGAACTCACGGCATGGCAACGAGAACTTCGTGCGCATGTTCGTGTCGCCAAACATGAAGATAGGACCTTCTTCGTTCACGCCCTCAGCAGCAACAAATTTGAACACACCGTTCTTGTCCTGCGTAATTGCCAAGTAAGTCACAGGACCCGTAGGAGGATAGAACTGAGTGAGATAACCACCGCCAGTCTTGCCGTGGAACACAGGCACAATCTTCATGGTTGGCTTGTGAGCCTGCGAGATGTCGAAGTCGCCCGAACCCGAGTGACCGATAATGCAGATGTCCTTAGGGAAGTCGATGCTATACATTTCGGCAAGCGTACCAGTGCCGCTTATGGTCTTCAGAATCGACATTGCCATAGCCACCTTCATGTCGCCCTCCACAGCACATGCCGTGTGCTGCTTGATGAGCATGGAGAATGCAGGGATGAGCATCGAGTCGAGCTTGCCAGCCACACCCTGTGCAAAACCAGCGTAGTGGGAAGCAATCATACCCAGTTTCTCTTCCTTCACCCACTGTTCGAAAGCAACCACATATTTCGCCATGTCCCAAACCTTCTCGATGGTGCCACCACCTTCAATTTCGAACGTGTCGAGAATGTCCTGCGCCTTGGCTTTGATAGCCTCCTCGTCAGTGATGTTGTCGGCAATCGCCCACATCTGTTCCCAGTCGAACTGCTTCGTATAGACAAACATACGATGGTAGAGGTTTGTCTCATCGATGTAGAGGTCCATCATGCCTGGATAAGGACGGCCAATCTGTGCAATGTTCGTGTCGCGGAAACGACGGCGCACCTGTGCTGCACGACACCAGTCCTCAATTTCCTTCTGAACCTCAGGGTCGCCACCTTCCACCACGCCTGTGATGACTGCCGAGCGCTTGCCAGCACGGTTCAAGTCTGCCACCATCTCGCCGATGGCACCGCAAGCATACAGTTCACCTAACCACGTAGGGATGTCAGTCTTTGCATAGTCGGGAGCCAATTTCTTCTGCACATTCACAATCACCACTGGCACATCGAGGTCGCGCACAGCTGGCAACATATTATAAGAGGTGCAGTAGGTGAGCATCTGCAAGATGACCAAATCAACGTCCGCTGCACGGAACTTGTCGCCAGCAGCCATCGACTGCTCCTTGGTCGTCACCATACCGCCGTCAACCACCTCGATGGTGTCAGGCAGAGTTTTCTTGAAAGCTGCATACTGTGCCTCAAACTCTGGAACGAGTTGAGGGAACTGTGGAAGATAAGCTTGCAGGGCAATGGAGAACACGCCAACCCTTGCTTTGGTTTCTACTAATGGTTTGCTCATGTTATTTTAAGTTTTTAAGTTGATAAGTTTTTAAGTTTTTGAGTTTTGTCCTTTGTACTTTGTCCTTTGTACTTTGTCCTTTGTACTTTGTCCTTTGTACTTTGTCCTTTTCAGCACACCTCTAAGTATCTCTTGTACGCCTCTTCCCACGCCTCGGTGTCCTGAGGTTCGTAAGTCTTCATGTCGATAGAATTAGAGATGATACTGCGCATTTCGAACATGTCGCTCACCAGTCCAGCAGCCTTGGCTTGAAGCATGATATTGCCAATGGCAGTGCCTTCCACTGGACCTGTCACCACAGGAATGCCGATGGAATTGGCAGCAAACTGCATCAGGTGCTGGTTGTAAGTGCCACCACCAATCACGTGCAGTTTCTCAATGCTGAACGGAGCCAACTCCTTCAGATAGCCTAACACCTGACGGTAGCGCATCGCCAAACTCTCAAAAATACAACGGGCAATCTGCTTGTAGCCCTGTGGCACAGGCTGGTTCGTTTCCTTGCAATAGTTCTGAATCGCCTCCACCATATTGGCAGGGTTGGCAAAGCAAGCTGCATCAGGGTTGATGAACGAACGGAATGCAGGAGCATCCATCGCATCCGCATTCACCACGTTCACATTCGTTGGCACTTCGTTGCCCAAGTCGTCCTTCTGACCTGCGTCAGCCCACTCCTTGCGACTACGCTCCAACAGCCACATGCCACAAATGTTCTTCAAGAAACGAGTCGTGCCTTCAATGCCGCCTTCGTTCGTGAAATTATACTGGAAACTCTTTTCGTTGATGATGGCTTCCTTCGTCTCGATGCCGAGCAGCGACCACGTTCCGCAACTCAGGTAAGCAAAGCGTTCGTTCTGTGCAGGCACGGCAGCCACAGCAGCACCCGTGTCATGACCAGCCACAGCCACCACAGGAACAGCGCCCAGTCCCGTCATCTTCTGCACCTCAGGCGTGAGCGTATCCACCACCTCGCCTGGATTCACATAGCGACCAAACTGGCTTTCCTTCAGTCCAATCACGCTGATGAGTTCCTCGTCAATCTTCTTCGTGACAGGATTGAGCATCTGGCTCGTGGAAAGCACCGTGTATTCACACACAGCCTCACCCGTCAGCATATACATCAGTGCATCAGGAATGAAGAGAATCTTTTTCGCACCTTCAAGCGCAGAGTCGTTGTTGCGACGCAGCGTAGCAAGTTGGAAAAGCGAATTGAAGTTCATGAACTGGATGCCCGTCTTCTCATAGACCACTTCCTTCGGCACGAGCTTGAAGTATTCCTCCATCGCACCCTCCGTGTGAGGGTCGCGGTAGCAATACGGATTGCGCAGGATGCCACCATCCCGACCCACAATCACGAAGTCGCAGCCCCAAGTGTCAATGCCAATCGAAGTCACCTCGATGCCTTCGTTGGCAACCACCTTCAAGCCACGGATAATCTCGTTGTAGAGCGCATAGATGTCCCAGAAGAAATGGCCTCCCGTCTCGATGATATTGTTTGGGAAGCGCGTCAACTCACGTTGCTCCAACTTGCCATTGACAATACTGCCCAAGATGGTGCGTCCACTGGTGGCACCTAAGTCAACAGCAAATATATTCACGGTTTTTGTGTTACTCATTTTGTTAGGTATTATTATAGTTGTTTCAGAAAAAGCGGTTCGATGTCACGTCAGAACTATTCTGCAAAATTACATTTTTTCCATCGAAAACAAAATTCTTCCACCTTTTTTCTTCCTTCCAACCACCTATTTCGCACAAAAATCCATGTTCAAACTACGATTTTACATTCTTTCCCTGTTCCGCGAGGGAATCACCCTCCCCTTTTTCCTCACCCTCGTGGGCAATCGTCAGCAGAATGTCGTCAGGGAGCAATTCAACTTGTCCATTCGGCACGATGACACTCTGTCCGCGCTTAATCATCATCACCAGCGTGCCCTTCGGGAAGTTCATGTCGGCAAGGCGATTGCCAGCTTTGAGATCCTCCTCCGTCAGTTTGATTTCCGACAGTTTCGAATCCAGTTCGTCGGGCAGTTCAATGCCAAAGTCATTCCCCGTCTTCACCTCCTCCGTAGCAAGACCGAGCCACTGCGCACAAGCAGAAATCGTGGTGCCTTGCAGAGAAAGCGACAGCAGAGTAATCACGAACACCACGTTGAACAAGAAGTTGGCATCCTCAATACCCGCAATCACAGGGTAAGTGGCAAAGATGATAGGCACCGTTCCGCGCAGTCCTACCCACGAGATGAACAGCTTTGCCTTCGCAGGAATGCGGAAAGGCTGCAAGCAGAGAAACACGGCAAGCGGCCTCGACACGAACATCATGAAAAGACCAATGGCGAATGCCACCAGCCACACATTCAGCATTTCGCTCGGATTCACCAAGAGTCCGAGCGTGATGAACATCACGATTTGCAGGAGCCACGTGATACCCTGCATGAAAGCATTGGTTTCTTTCCTGAAAGACAAGCGACGGTTTCCAGCCACCAATCCTGCCACATAAACAGCCAAGTAGCCGTTACCCTTCAGCAAGTCGGTCAGCGTGAACATGATGAGAATCATACTCAGCACCAGCACAGGATAGAGCGAAGGATTCGGGAGGTTGATATGGTTCACAATCCACACCAGCGTGCGGCCCAGCAAATAGCCCAGAAGTCCGCCCACAGCCAACTGTCCCACAATCTTCGTAGCCAACTCCATCACCGACAATTCGCCCGAAGAGACAATCGCCTCCATCAAGGCAATCGTCAGCACGTAAGCCATTGGGTCGTTCGAACCGCTTTCAAGCTCCAACAAAGGGCGCAAGTTGTGCTTCAGACCAATGCCCTGCGAACGCAAAAGGTTGAACACCGAAGCAGAATCAGTAGATGAAACCGTGGCAGCAAGCAGCATGGAGAGAGGCAGCGACAAACCGATGTCGAGCTTGGTCCACACCGAGAGGTAATAGATGAGAAGCCCCGTGATGATAGTCGTCAGCATCACCCCCACCGTGGAGAGCACCAGTCCCTGCGCCAACACAGGACGTATGTCCCGAAACTTCGTGTCCATACCTCCCGAAAACAGGATGACACTGAGCGAGAGCATACCAATCAGCTGTGCGTCGGCATGATTATGAAACTCCAAACCAAAACCGTCATTGCCAAAAATCATGCCAGTGAACAAAAACAGCAACAGAGTCGGAATACCAAAGCGATAGCCCCACTTACTGATGACGATGCTGGCAAAAATCAGCACCGAACCCATGAAAAACACGTTCTCTGGTGTGAATGTCATAATGCTTTCTATTATAGATGATGTTATTGAGTCGAAGGTCAAAGGAATTCAAACGATAACAATTCAACCATAACGATAACCATAACCCTAACATACCATCAGGTTGACGGATAAGGATAGGGTTAAGGTTAGCGTTATGGTTAGCGTTATAGTTAGCGTTAAGGTGAAATCGCTTCACGCTTCACTCTCCACGCTTCACGTTAAAGCGACCTTAGACCTATTACTGATAAAGACGACTGACAGCCTTAGCCTTGTCGCCCTCAAACACAAGCACGTTGGTGACTGGTTCATAGCTCATGCGCGAAAACTGCTTCAAGAGCAGACAGACATACTGTCCGTCACGCGATTGGCACAACTCCAACTGATAGTTGCCATTGACAATTTCCTTCGGGTGGAAGTTGCCGATAGAGTCCATATCGCCGTCCTCACACGCAGCAAGAATGGCCTTCAGCTTTTCGCCATCCTGCTGCGAATAATCGATGGTGCGAGCATCGATGACACTGTCTGTTGGGGTATATGTGGCTGTAGTTTTCAGTCCAAAAAACGAGTGGCCAATGCTCACACGAACATCAGCGCAGATGTTTCTCCACATCTGCAAATTCTTGATATTTGACATTTTATAGTTTTTTCCTTTGTTAATGATAAATGTTTTAATGATGCAAAATTCAGTTCAAACATACGCACCACTAACAAAGGATATGCCTCAACGCTATCACATAGTAATGGCGTGGAGACATGGCAGCAGCGCGAAGCACAAGCCGAGTGCCACGGTGCAACCAACAGGAAAATACAGATAGGTGAAACGAATCGTTCCCCAACCAACGGCTGAGAACCCTGCCCCACTTGCCACCGCCAGAGGGGGAAACACGTGTAGGTCGAGAACTGCTGACACTCGGAGGATGAGGAACACGGACAATGCTACTCGCCATCGGCCACTGCTGCTCTTCCGTCTCGAATCGGTGAACACCATCGTTGCTCTCGATGCTCCCCGCTTTCGCCGCCTTCTCCTGCTGCAAACAGCCTTGCTCCGAAGGCACGACATAGCGCAAGCCGACCCTCATAGCAGAGTCAGACACGCCGCACAACAGTGCAATCACAAGCCAAAGGCGAAGAGTCATCAAATTCATTATCTACACATTTCTCATGCAAAGATACATGTTATTATTAGCATAAGAAGAAAATAAAAGTTAAAAAATGAAAATGACTCCTAATCAAAATAATAAAAAGCAAGGTAAAAAATTATATAGGGAACAATGAAATAATAACTTGGTATAAATGAAACAAGTTTTCTTAGGAAAAAGAAATTAGAATAAACGATGAGCCGCATATTGGTGCAATAGACCATTCTCAGGGTCAATTGCACCAATATGCGGCTCATCGTCTTTCATCCTTGTTTACTGGTTCAGGATGAAGTTGACGAGGGCAACGACATCGCTGATGTCAACTGAACCGTCGTTGTTCACGTCGTAACCATGACCGCCCGAAGAACCCGATGAAGCAGAACCTTCGTAATTAAGCCAGCGTTCATCTGCTGCTGAATAATAGCGAGGTGTCCATCCCTTGCCTTGAGCCGCCAAAGCTTGCATCTTGCTCATTTCGCAGCCTTGACCTTCGAAGCGCTCATCATATACATGCAAACTTGCATCACTTTGCTTTGGCAGACTGAGAACCAAGTCGTCCATTGCCGATGCAGGAATAGGATTGTTATAACAACTCAACAGTGTCAGATTCACGAAAGGGGAGAGGTCGAGTTGAGTCAGCTGGTTGTTTGCACAATCAAGATACGTCAAATTGGTGAAATATTCCAGTCCCTTCAAGTTGGCAATGCCTTTGTTTGAGAGAGTAAGACCTGTTGGCTCATCCAAATTGTACTGCGTCAGCCAGTTGCTGCCGCCTGTTATTTGGATGCGCAACTCATTGCGGAATGCTGCATCTGGGAAGTTCGTTTGGTTCAATTCCAATACTGGCTTACTGATAGCTACACCTTCCGCCTGATTACCACCAATATCAACAACATCGCCGTTGGCATCCACCTTGCATAGGTTCATAAGTCGGCAATCACCCTCTATTGTAATGCCTCCAGCAAAGCCAATGATTTTTGCAGCGCGCACTTCGGCATTCTTGATTACCAGCTTCGAATTACTCTTTTTACAACCAGTTATGTTATAAGCACATCTCACCTCTGTGCCGTCAATTGTTAATACATGATTTCTCGAAGCAATGCTAATTAATGAGCTTGAGTATGTATCCATCTGAAGTTTACCATTGCCTGTTATCGTCAAGTCACCATACATGTCTATCTGACTATTTCCCGTGAATTTTATATCGCTATCAACATGAAGTGTATAGGAATCGTAATTGGAGAGATGAATGTCATTTACATCTTTTTTTGCATAGAGCGTTCGAGTATCTGCGTCGAAGCTAAATGCGCCATCGCCAAGAACGTCATCCATGTTTTCGCTGGAAATCTCCTTGCCATCGATAAAAACATTATAATAGTAAATCTCGTATGGTTCTATCTTCAGCTTGCCTGTATGAATCTTTTCATAACTATCAGTATAAGTGACACTGCCTCCATTTTCGAAACTAAAGGCAAATTTGTCTGCCTGATAAGAATCAACGTCAACAAACCTGCTCTTGACGAGGTTGAATTCCGTCACTCTGGAGACGCATGGGTATCTTGTATCGCTTGGATTAAATTCCAATGACGAGTGGTTCACATTGACAATAATGTTATTGTTTTTGTTTGTGCCTGCGATGGCTCTGTCGTAACCATTGACCAAGACGACGTTAGCATCCGTGAAGTTCAGCACGCTGTTGTCTCCCAGCCCAATGTTTCCATCCTCACTTTGGAGCGTCAGCTTGCCAGAACCCGTGATGGTGGTAATGCCTCCGTTGAGGGACATGGTTGTGTATGGACTCGTGGTGCTGACATTACAATTGCCAACCACGTTGATAGTCAGCGCTCCACCACTGATGCCATCTGTCACGTTGCCATTGCTGATGCCATAGCCGTCAGTGTTCTTGATGCTCGCATTGGTCAGCGTGAGTGTACAGGTCGTAGGGTTATACTTGGCTGTGCCTGCATCCACAGGGATATTGTCCTTGTTCGCACTCGTCACCCTTGTGCCGCCTACCCACAGGTCGTAGTCTTTCACGAGTGGTTTGCTGGCAATATAAACACCTCCATTTATAAAAGAAACATTACTGGTACGTAATGTACGTTTTGCTGTGTCGTAGTAGGCACCTTCTGGCTCTATTACTTTCAGACCGTCTTTCAGCACAAATTCGTCAAATCCGGATATAGAACTCGTTGTCGTAGAGATTTGCGTATTGGCACCACTGATGGTAATGACCTTTCCTGTACCAAGATTAGTAGCATTGGACAAACTGGAAACTACAAGCTGGCATCCACCTTTTATATTAAGGTTACAACCTCCAGTTTCAATACCATAATTACCACAGCTTAAACTTCCAGTACCTTGAATAGTGAGTGTATTTAAACACTTCACGGCTTTATAAACTACCATGTTGTCTCTTGTAACATTGATGAAATTTTTGCCAACAAGTACAAGTTTCATTGGAATATCTGCACTTTGATTGTCAATAAGAGACCAACCAAATTCTATTCCATCACAATTGTGCGCATTGATGGTAGCATTGTTCAACGTCAGTGTATGGGTTTCGTAATTGAAAGTTATTGTGCCACTTATGCCACTACCTGTGATATTATTACAGTTATCAGCCGTCACATAATTATTGGCAACTTTGATAATAAGACTTTCCTCATTCGTTGCAGCCTTCACCGTCGTAGCCGTCAGCAGCACAAATGCCAAGAGCATGAATGCCCTCATTTCGAGTTGTTTCATTATCGTTTTCATCTTTGTTTGTTATTTAGTTGTTATAAATCAAATTATTGAACACATTGCAAAAATACAATAAAAAACTGAGCAATGCAACAAAACGGAAGAAAAATTAAATGAAGAATGAAAAATAAAAAATGAAGAATGAAGAATGTGCGCTTCGCTTAAATGAAGAATGAAGAATAAAAAATGAAGAATGAAAATTACTCATCCAATGAGCAGAGTAAAATATATTCTTCATTCTACATTCTTCATTCTTCATTTAATTATTCTTCATTTACGCGAAGCGCTCATTCTTCATTTTTCAAGGGTTCCGTGTGGATGCTGATGTGGGTTGACGAACCGAAACGCTCCTTCAGTTTCCGTTCGATGGCAGATGCACGGTCGTGTGCTACGCGAAGAGGCAGGTTGCCGTCCATGCGGACGTGAAACTCAATGGCGATGCGGTTGCCGATGCGACGAGTGCGCAAGTTGTGAGGCTCGGCAATGTCGGGGAACGAACGGATGATGTCGGCAATCTCCTGCTCCACTTCTTCGGGGAGAGAACTCTCCGTCAGTTCGTCAACACTCGTCTTGAGCAACTGATACGCCACTCTGCCCAACATTAGTCCCACGACCACCGAAGCCACAGGGTCGAGCACCGTCCAGCGGTTGCCAAGCAGGATGGAACCTCCAATGCCAATGGCAGCACCGACAGACGAAAAGGCATCACTGCGATGGTGCCAGGCATTGGCAATCATGGCTTGCGAGTTGAGTGCCTTGCCACGGATGGCAGTGTAACGAAACAACGCCTCCTTCACAACGATTGACAACAGCGCCGCCCACAATGCCAACATGCCAGGTGCTTTCAGTTCCGCTCCTCCTGCCCACAGCACCACCTTCTTGATGGCAGCAACGACGACACCCACTGCCACCAGCACCAATGCCACACCGATGATGAACGTGGCAAAAGTCTCGAACTTGCCATGCCCATAGTCGTGCGTTCGGTCCTGCGGCTTGGCACTCATGCGCACGAACACCAGCACAACGACATCGGTGATGAAGTCCGACAGCGAGTGAATGGCATCCGCCATCATCGCCGAGCTGTGCCCCACGATGGCAGCGACAAACTTGAAACACAGCAATGCCACGTTGCCAAGACTGCCCACGAGTGTGACCCTATATATTTCCTTTTCTCTACTCATCGCAACTAAGAATAAGGATGGCAAAGTTACGAAATATCACGATAAAACGACACATTAAAGGGACAAATGATGCAAGATTTAGGGACAAATGATGCAAGTTTTAGGAACTACTATAGCGACGAGCCCTCGTTTCTTCATCAACGAGGGCTCGTTTGAACTACAACGAGCCCTCGCTTGAATAACAACGAGCCCTCGCCGCTTCAGTGAAACCTCAATAGCGTTTTGGATTCTTCTAAAACCACAGATGGCACTGATGAACACGGATTCCGTTTAAACCACATCGCAATGATGTGATAGATTTTTCAAAACCACAGATGGCACAGATGAACACGGATATTTTTTATTCACATCGCACTAACGTGCTGGATTCATCTGATTTTTCTGATTTTTCTGATGAACAAATAATCATTTTAATCCGTTAAATCCAGCACGTTAGTGCGATGTCGTATAAACTACATCCGTGTTCATCTGTGCCATCTGTGGTTTAGATGAATCCAGCACATCAATGCGATGTAAAAAAAATATTTGTGTGCATCTGTGCCATCTGTGGTTTTAACCTAAATCATGGTCATCCTGGATTCAGGAGTTCTTTTTCAGGAACTCAGTGGGAGTGATGCCGAAGTGCTTTTTGAAAAGGCGGGTGAAATGCTGAGGATAGTCGAATCCCAGTCGGTCGGCAGTCTCCGTGATGGTTGCCCCACTGATAAGCTGTTCCTTGGCTCGCTGCATGAGGAAACGACGGATGATGCTTGTGGCAGTGTCACCCGTGAGCTGGCGGATGAGGTCACCGAAATAGTTGGGGGAAAGGAACAACTCCTGGGCACAATAGCGAACGGTGGGCAGACCGTGCTCTTGCTGGAGTCCGTTTCGATAGTAGTGAACAAGCAGATTTTCGAAACGAGTCAGCAGGTCGGCATGGTCTTTGGTTGGCGTGGAGAGCTGTTTGGCATAGAATCGTGCAACCGACTCCAGCACCAAGGCAATGAGATGCACCAAGATGTGGCGGGTGTGCTCATCGTTAGCGTTCTTCGTCTCCTTGCGAATGGCTTCCAAGAGGGTGACGATGGTTTGCCGCTGCTCGTCGGACATGAGCAGTGCCTCGTTGGTGTTGTAGGAAAAATAAGTGAATGTGGGCATACGTTGTTCCAAATCGGTGCCGTGGAACAAGTCGGGGTCGAAGAGCAGTGCCCACCCTTTGGTGTGAATCTCTTCGCCTGTGTCGGCTTTGCCGCCTATCTGTCCTGGAGCGACGCACATCAGCGCATGACGGTGGAGGTCGTACTTGGTAAGTCCGTAGGTGAGTTCTTCCAGTGTCTCATCGCCGATGAACATGCCAAAGACGTCGTAGTTGTTGAGCGAGTGGCGACAATGCTCCAGCTCGTCGTAGTGGATGACAGAGACGAGCGGATGCAACTCAGGTGCGCCAATGTAACGAGCATAGTCGTTGACGCGATGAACTCTTAATATCTTGTTCATATCGAGTACAAAGTTACAAAATTTCTCATAATTTCATTTCAAAGATACAATTATTATTACGGAAAATTTGTATCTTTGCCGACAAACAAAGAAATCATTCAAATCAACTTGTTATGGAACCAAAAATTGGAGACAGAATGAAAGTAAGTCCACAGCTGACAGCACTGGCAGACTGGATTGATGGTGAGGTGATTGACATTGAGCACAATCCTTTCACGGGATTGGTTATTTCCATTAAAGACAAGCTTGGCCGCATCTTCTTCGGTCAGAGCCGCTTCTTTGTAGCCATTTAGACAATAGACAAAATAAGGTCTTTTGATAAGAAAAAGTAATTTGGGTCGATTATTCCGTAAATGGGGTAATCGACTGTTTGTTTTATCACCGTATCTTTGCAAATAGATTCATCAACAAAACATTTTCATTATGACAAAGATAGCATTAGGAACCTGGGCTTGGGGCGCAGGTGCATTTGGTGGAGACACCGTATTTGGTAGTAAGACCAACGTGGAAAACTTGAAGCCTGTGTTCGATGTGGCTGTGAAGGCGGGACTGAACCTGTGGGACACTGCCACTGCCTACGGCATGGGAGAGTCGGAACGCATTCTCGGTACGCTGGCAAAGAGCGTGAAGCGTGAGGACGTGCAGATTTCCACGAAGTTCACACCGCAGATTGCAGAGGTGTTTGAGAATTCTGTGGAGAAGATGGCTGACTCTTCCATCGAACGGATGGGATGTGACTACATTGACGTGTATTGGATTCACAATCCGATGGACGTGGAACGCTGGACTCCAGGACTGATTCCTTTGCTGAAGAGCGGAAAGGTGAAGCGCGTGGGCGTGTCGAACCACAACATCAAGGAGATTCAGCGCGCCAATGAAATCCTGGGTGAGGCTGGCTTCAAGGTAAGTGCTGTGCAGAACCACTTCTCGCTGCTCTACCGTTCGAGCGAGAAAGGCGGTGTGCTCGACTACTGCAAGGCGAACGGCATTGAGTTCTGGGCTTACATGGTGCTGGAACAGGGTGCTCTCTCTGGTAAATATAATAAGGAGAACCCTCTGCCTGCGGAAAGCGACCGCGGCAAGAAGTACAACCCTGTGTTGCCACAGTTGGAAGCACTAACGAACGAGATGACTGCCATCGGCAAGAACTACGGTGCATCTTGCTCTCAGATAGGCATTGCCTGGGCGATTGCCAAAGGTACACTGCCAATCATCGGAGCCACGAAGGAGCGTCACGTCAGCGAAGCAGCCGAGGCAGCGAAAATTCAACTGAGCAGCGAAGAGGTGGCTCGATTAGAACAACTCGCTGATGCCACAGGCATTGACACTCGCGGCGGTTGGGAACACTCGATGGAATGAAACGTGGAGCGTGAAGCGTGAAGCGTGAAGCGTGAAGCGTGAAGACTTTTCACACGTTATCAAAAAAATCAATTCTAATAATCGTTAATAATAAGTTGGTACGTTTTTATTTAGGAAAGAAATTAGAATAATTAGAATAATTTTTTCAGAAATATGATGTGTGTTTGTTTACATGTCAAACATAAATTTACGATTAATTCGCGTTAAACTTTTTTGACATGAATTTCCATGAATTATCCGTGAATTTTTCGTGAATGTTTTATCCTTATAATTTATTTACGTTTAATTTACGATTAATTTATGGTCATTTACGTTAAACAAAAAACATTTTTTTGAGTAATTATACTAATTATTCTAATTTCTTTCCGAAAACAAGTCATGTTAGTTTATCCCAAGTTATTTATTAATCGTCAGTAAAAGGTCTAAGCCTTTACAAACAAATTCAATGAAACCGAAATCAACAGTAATATGGAATACGTAAAACTTGGAAATTCAGAACTCAATGTGTCGCGCATCTGCCTGGGTTGCATGGGATTTGGCGACGCAACGATTGGACAACACTCTTGGACGATTGACGAGGAACATACTCGCGAGATTATCCACCGTTCACTCGAACTCGGTATCAACTTCTTCGACACTGCCATTGCCTATCAGCTGGGCACTTCGGAACAATTTGTTGGTCGTGCCCTGCGCGACATGGCTCGTCGGGAGGACATGGTGGTTGCTACGAAATTCTTGCCTCGCACCGACGAGGACATTGCCAACGGAATCGATGGCCGTCAGCATGTACTGAACTCCATCAACAGCAGTCTTGAGCACTTGGGCATGGACTATGTGGACCTTTACATCTACCACATCTGGGACTACAAGACTCCGGCTGAGGAGATTCTGGAAGGCATGAACGAGGCTGTCCGCACAGGCAAGGCTCGCTACATTGGTATTGCAAATGCCTACGCCTACCAGTTGGCAAAGATGAATGCCCTGGCAGATAAGAATGGTTGGGCAAAGTTTGTGTCGGTGCAGAATCACTACAACCTGATTATGCGTGAGGAAGAACGCGAGATGGTTCCGCTCTGCCACGAGGACAACATTGCCATGACTCCGTACAGCGCATTGGCTTCGGGCAAATTGGCAAAGCGTCCTGGAGAGACCTCCAAACGACAAGCCGAAGATGCCTTCATGCACTTCAAGTATGATGCCACAGCAGAACAGGACCAGCGCATCGTGGAACGCGTGGTGGAACTTGCCGACCGCTACGGGGTGGAAATGACGCAGGTGTCATTGGCATGGCTACTGACAAAAGTGGAATCGCCTATCGTGGGAGCCACTCAGTTGCATCACATCGAAGGCGCAGTGAAGTCGCTTGACCTCCAACTGACCGCAGAAGACATCAGCTACCTGGAAGAACCATACCTTCCTCACAAGCTTTCTGGCGTGATGGCAGTCAACAAGCCCGTCATGGCAGAAGAGCCCGTCTGGGTGAAAGCAAGGAAAAACGTATGACCAAAAACTATACAAAGTATGAAACGAACATTTCTGAACAGAATCCTATTGATTATGGTTGCTCTGCTGACGATGGCATGCAGCAACGACGAAGAAGGACAAGCTAAGGCACTGACCATGACGGCAGGAAAGACGCTCGTGGTGTTCTACAGCTACACCAACAACTGTCGAGACATTGTGACGATGCTCACCAGTCAGATTGAAGCCGACGTGCTGGAAATTCAGCCCGCAGAGAAAGGACAGAGGTACGAGGCAAACAACTATGCGCTGGGAACCCAGTTGCTGAACGCCATCAAGGCGAATCCCAACTCAGCCAGCAGCTATCCAGCCATCGACCCCGTTGCGACCTCTCTCACCGACTATCAGAACATCATCATCGTCACACCGCTGTGGTGGAGCCAAATGGCTGCCATCATGCAGAGCTATCTTTTCAGCTTCGGACCTCAGATGGCAGGAAAGAACATCGGACTGATTGTGTCGAGTGCCAGCAGTGGCATCAGCGGAGTGGTTGCCGACTGCAAGCGACTGGTTCCCAACGGAAACTATTTCAGTCAAAACCTATGGATTAACAATTCCAACCGCTCCAACCGCAGTTCGCTGATTCAGAACTGGCTCACCGCCATCAACTACAATTCCGTTTCTGCCATCCACTCACCGCAACAGAGTGCCAAGCAGTCTTCTGCCTTCTACACGCTCAGCGGACAGAAGGTGGCGCAAACTCGAAAAGGCATTTACATCGTGAATGGAAAAAAGAAACTGATGAAGTAAGGATTTGGCATTGGTCTTTGGTTTAAGACCAATGCCAAAAAACAATTGCCTCTGAACACAAAATCCGACAGTAGCAGGTTCCTATCTTTAATAACTTTTAGGAACCATGAAACAATAAGTAAGTATAAATTATACGTGTTATCTTAGGAAAGGTATAGAATAATTAGAGAGACCTTCTTTCTGCAATGTTTCCATTGCCTTGTATAAATCGCCGAGTCGTGACATAAGCTAAATTATTTTTGAAGAAGTCAGTTATTCATCTTGTTCATAGTAATAAGAGTAGTCAATACCTTTCATGAAGATTTCGCGGTCATCTATCTTATTTGTCAGTGCCGGTTTCAGCAATTCATGGATTCGAGTGCTGTCCAGATGACTCGCAATCATTGCATCAAGGTATTCCCGTTTGTCAATCTTGCTCCAGTCCACACACAAGCCTAAGCGTTTCTTGAATATCAAGTCGAGCCAAATGCGCGTTGAACGTCCGTTGCCCTCCATAAACGGGTGAGCTGCATTCATCTCCACATACTTATCGACAATCTCGTCGAAAGTGTTTTCCGGCATTGCCTCCACAGTTTTCAAGTAACTGTGAAGATGTTCTGCCAAACAAAACAGCGTGTTCCCTTTTGCAATAGTCTTGGTACGGATTTTCCCAGCGAAGTCATATAGTCCACCGAAGAGATAGGCATGTATCTGCTGCAATGCCTTTACAGTACCCACATCTTTGTCAGCCACTAAGTTACTTTCAATGAACGTATAAGCTTTCTTCTTGCTGCGCCCATCGATGGTGTTGTCGCTATAAGTGAACCAATCAAGGAATGCCGTTGCCTGATTATTGGGAATGGCCTTAGCCAGTTTATCGACATCACCCTGACCAATGACATCGGTGTTGTACTTCTTGCCATCGGAAGCAGTCAGTTTCAGTTGGGTAGTGGCACTAACCACCTCACTCTTCGCTTTCCGCAATTTGGCTTTCAGGTATTTCCAATAGTTGCGGTTCTTCTCGTGGTCAACCTGCCCATTGATAGCCCCCACGATGTCGAGTACCGAGAACCACCACTGATTGTGTTCCTCGTCCCATACAGCACGAACCTTATGGTCTTTATAGAAACGTATGGAAATCTTGCTCATATTCTATCAACGTATCTTTGGCATTTATGGTATCAACAGCCCTCTATATTCAAGGTCGTTCTTCATTATTTCTTCTGTATGATGGATGTCAATGTCTATTTGCTTCAGCCGCTTTTCCTTTTCCTCATCAGTATGTCGATTGTCTTGAAGCACACTCAACTTCATTTTGGCTTTGATGTATTCCAAGCCGTTATGAATAGCAAAAGCACTCACTGGAGCATTGGAGTTGAATAGATGTGCCCAACTTTGTTCTGCAAGTTAGTTACCCCACTTTTCATATTTTTGAATGTCATTTAGACATTGGTCTATTCTTTCGTCTTGTAGATGTGACATACTTTCAATTGTTGAAATGTTCTCTTTTCGAGTTACCTACTAAATATATTGTAGCTACCCACTAACTTTGGAGAGTTACCCATTAACTAAAAACGAGTAAAGCCATATTGTCATTCAAATTTAATAATAACAGTTTCTGCAATTCGTCTCAACAAGAATAAATATGGCTTTAACAGTTGGGCATTCTTTGAGGTAGGTTTAATCTCTGAATTCTCTCGAGATTCTCTTGCATGTACAAGGACATTTCGTATGGAATCTATATTTTTCCTAATGGTAGATAGTATATTTTGCGGCGGGGCATCAATCTCTGCATCATCTTTAAATAGATTTTTCACAGAAAAACCTCCATCAAAGCACAAATCTTGAATAAAATACTTGCTATTTATTTTCAATTCGTATTTAATGTCTTCATATGTACATAAATCTAATAAAAGTCGCTCCATTCTTTTGTCGTCCTTGTTAGACCTGAAGTATTCACTATAGATTTCTATTATTCTATTGGAATATTTATCAGAATTCAATATATCAGGAGTTTTTATTATATTGGTGATTTTTCTTTTCAAACTATTTTCAATATAGTAATATGAGCAATATTCTAATACCTGAAAATAGAAAATGTATTTAAGGCGATAACTGCCTGTCCCTCGTGCGGCCTCCATTAGTTCCAATAAGGTTGTATCAAAAAGCTTACTATTAATTATAGTTGGGAAGGTCTCATTATAGCTCCTACACGGTATTTTTATATCACTAATATTTTCTTCTGCTTCATTAAAGATTAATATTCTTGGACTTTGTCGATCATAATAGGACATCATAAAATTAACATGCCTAAAGAAATCTATTTGCTTCTCTAATGGAATAATAGAAAAATCTCCTTCAATAAAGAAATTTGTTGGGAACAAAGGTTCCTGATTACTACCATCTTCTGCATAATACTGAGAATAACGAAGCATGCCATATGCTCTTTCATTAATATCTGCAGTATCATTTAAGAACACATGGGAAGCAAGCTCTTTACATTCCTTTGTAGGCGGTCCATAATAAAGCTTGTATGTTTGGCCACAAAAGATGTATTCGAAACTTCTTTTATATTCCTCAGATAAGGGAAGGAAAATAAACTCATATTTGTTAGCTGCTTTATGAAAGATAGCGAACAATTCATTAGGTAATACGATATTATCCAAGTAAGCTAAATCTTCATCGTTAGAAAACTCAAAGCGAATTGAGCTGTCATTCCAACAATTATTTATAATAAGTTTTTCTTCTTTTTTTTCTGCTTTGATACAATTATTATTTGCAGTAAATTTTGTAATTCTATCCATAATTTCATTTATTTATTATATTCTTCTCGTGTGATTGGAGTCTCTGGATCTACTATAAGGACCTCATCATAGGTCAGACCATAGAGGTGATAGACGAGGAGGTCAATGGTTGTTTCCTCAAGGCAAGTGTTGCTTTGTGGGTCGGTGCGCTTCTTGGAAAGGATTGTGCTGACAAGTCGTTCTATCTCGCTTGCGATTAAAGTATCTTTTTTTATTGGTAATTCTCCAACACTTTTCGCCTGTATTTCTGAAAAAACAGTTTTTGTTGATTTAAATTTCTTGGAGTAGATATAATTGAACAAATTAGAATTCAACAATCCTAAAATGTATTTCAGGCGGCATTCATGTTTGGGTGTAACAACTACTAGAGTATTTAGAGCATAATACTGTTCATCATCATATGTAGCTATTAATTTTGCAGACACTCTTCTAAAAAGGATTTTTTCGTTACATTCAAAAATATCCTTCCTTTTGCAAGAATGTATTCTTTCAAGGTGATAATCAAGATAATTACCAGACCATTTGATACTGTATCGATTTATGTTTCGTCCATCAAGCAACTTATAGTATTCGGGGGAATATACGGTTTTTATAGAAAGGGACTTGTCTCCTTTCAAAGCAATCGCTTGATTTATATTGCATAAGTCATGAAGCGGAATTGTGGAATTGAACATTTTATCAACGAAATCATCAGAATTAACATTAAAAACAAATCCTCTCTGATTTCGAAACTTCTTGATGCTTACAGATTTCGACAAATATATTTCTTTCCCTTTACAGTCATAGATATTCACATCGTAATCTTCTATAGTTTCTTTCGACATTATTAAAGTAATATTCTCAACAACTGCATTCTCAAATTCCATGTCGTTATAATTTACTATCTGTCTCAAATGATACTGCTGAATCAACTTTCGTGTATCACTATAGTACTCTTGAGTCAGGATAGTGTTAGGAATAATGTATGATATGATTCCTTTTTCATTAGATAGATTTGTTGCTTGGTGAAGCATAAAGATAAACAGGTTTGCACGTCCACCAGACGTTCCAAATTCTTGTTTCAAAATCTGTATATAATTTATGTCTACATCTGGTTGCTTTGAAAGCTGAACATAAGGTGGGTTCGCAATCACAATATCGAATCCCCCTTGTGAGAACACATCATAGAACCATGTATGCCAAAGAGTAAATTGGTCGTTGGCAGAGAGGTCAAGGTCACCAAAATCAACTTTGATGCTTTGTTCGCGAAGCTGTTGCTTCACATTTTCAATAATTTCTTGCTTTAACCGTTCTTTGCGTTGATGGTCAGAGCAGTTGTAATATTCATTGAGTTTCTCACGGAGGTCAAAACGAAGTATATCGAGGTCTTTATCAAACCACGTAAGTTGAGTGCCCTCTCCTTGTTCTGTTGACAAAGTTGTCATCTTCGACAAGTCAACACCTTTGTACTGCTCCAACAGTGAGTTGCCTTGCATGATTTTGAAGTCGAGGTTAGGCAAGAACCGTGGAGTTTCTTCGTCAACGATGAGTGATAGCCAGAAGCGGAGACGGGCGATGTCAACTGCTCCCTTCTCTATATCGACTCCATAGATATTGTTCTGAATGATGTGTCGCTTGATGTCGGCAGCATTCTTCTCTTCCAATTCAGGATGAATGGCACACTGGCAGAGATAAAGCTGGCGCAGTAATCCCATTGGGAAAGCACCACTACCAATGGCAGGGTCGCAAATCTTGACATTGAGAAGTTTGATGCTGATGTCCTCAGCCATCGAGCCCAAGTGTTCTGCTTCGTGAGTCAGCACAAATTGTCTGATAGACTCTTTTATGGTTTCATCTTCAACACCTGTTTGCAAATAGGCAATCAAACTTTCCTGACACATATACTGCACAATCTCCTTTGGAGTATAGAATGCGCCTTTGTCCTTGTTGTCCTCCAACAAGTTCTCAAATACACGTCCCAGCATTTCGGGGTCAACACCCACCTGAGCATCGTTAGGGTCGTTCTCGTCAATCGTGAAATTATATCTTTCAAAAAAGTCAAGCACGTCACCCAAAAGGTGTTGAGGCAAACGGATAGAAGAGCAATCCTCTTCGTCTAATTGGAACAATCCACCATTGAGGAATGGTATCTTGATGCCATTTCCCACTTTGGGCGAAGCAAGGTCATTGTTGTCTTGTCGGTTGGTATTTAGGTCATTAAAGAGCGGTTCGAGGAATCCGTCAATGAAATTGTCTTTATCGGCAAACTCGTTGAACTTGTTTTGCAGGAAGCGTGTGTCGCCACCTTTCCAATCCTGTCGGTCAGCAGGCACACCCATCCATTCCTTCTTCTGCAGGAACTGAAGGAAAACCAATCGGCCCATCAGTTTCTTGATGTAGTCACGTACAGTCTTCTCTGGGTCCTTATACACAGCCACGAATTGGTTGAATATCTCATGGCATGGCTCATGGATGGTTTTCTCCACCCACTTTCCCTTCTCTTTCACATAGCGTTTGCCCGTGATATACTCCACAATATCGGCATAATGCTCACGGTATTCATCGAAGAACTCTTTGGAGAGTGCTTCCACCGAGAAGGCTTCCTTGATGTTCTCAAACGAAATACCCTTGCGCTGCAATGCATCGAAGCGACCAACAGGTGTGTTATAGAAACTGTCACCTTCGCCAAAGACGAATGTGTAGCGCTTGGGGGCAGTGTTCTCACCCTTGATGTCACAGATAAAGGAGAGACGCCACACAGATTCTTTACTGTTAAAGACGACAAGCGCTGCATCAAAATCGCCTGTGGTGTGGTGAATGAACTGATGCACCAAATTGCGGAGACCGACACGTTTTCGTGCCACGTTGCCATGTTGTATCTCATAATAGAACAATCCAATGCGGTAACCATCGGTGGGGTTGAGGTATCCCAAGTAGAAACCCTTTTCGTCATCAGGGGTACCATCAATGCGTTCTGGTTCCACTCTCAGTTCGGTTGCCTGGAAATAGTGTTGCAACATTTGTTGCCATTCGTTCATACAGAATGGCTTTTGGAATATCTGTCGGAGGTTGTCTTTACTGTAGGTCATGGTGGTCTGTTTTTTACTTTTCGTCTTTTGGTTCTTCAGGTAGCAGATAGTCGCTGGCCTTAGCGGATGAAATAATGCTATGTCCAAGTTTGCTTTCCAATTCGTTGCGGGCTGCTTTTGCCACGCTGCCGCCATCTTTGGCAACTTTTTTCTGAGCGTTAAAACCATTGGGGTCGCGCTGCTTGGAAAGTTCCGTAGCCGAGGCTTCAGCCAAGATGTTAAGGGCAATTTCAAGGTTCGTCATGTTATCACGCAGGTTCTCCTTCTTGAGCCCCTTGAATTGCTTATATTGTTTGGTAGAGAAGCCGCTCCACTCACGGGTGATAATATCAGTGAGCGAAGCATATTCCAAGCCTTCCTGTACTCCAGTCCGTTTCCATTCGTCGGTAAGTTCTTTTCGTACCTCAATACTTTTGATGCGCTGGTTAATCCATGCATCGCTATAGCCCAATCGCTTGTAGTCGATGATAGCCTGGTCAATACTCAGTTCCGGGTCTTGCATCTGGTCGACACGCTGGCTCGCTACCTGTGCCATCCATTGTTTGAACGGCTCTGCCTTAGGTGAAGGAATGGACTGGATGATACGGAACAGCTGCTCTGTATCAGCCACATCGGTAAGGCGCATACGCCCATCTTCCGCTCGCATCTTCAACTGGTTACAATTTGTAACCGTTTGATTACCTTCTTTCAGTAGTCTGTGTTTCAATACTTTCCAATAGTTTCGTGGATTGGGGCTGTCGGTCAACACTGCGCACACATCTACTATGGAGAAATACCACTTCTCTTCTTGGTCATCCCATACGGTACGTACTTTGCGCTCCTCAAATAGTTGTAATGCTTGTTTCTTGGTCATATTGCGGGTAGCTTTTGTTCTAAATAAATGTTTCTGAAATAATGATTTGTGGGTCGCTCACTTTAGGGACAGCCTTTTCTTGCATCTCATTACTCATCGTCTGGTACTCATCAATAAGTTCGGCCAAAGTTTGCTTTAATTTGGCTTCGTCTGCCTTGATTTGCACTTTATCACCCTTGTAGGGCTTGGAGATATCGCGAAGTCGACGCGGCAACTGAGTGTATATACCTTTGTTAATATAGTCGGTGAGAATATGACATTGCACCTTTGTTGTATTGTCTGATATTGTCTGCGTGATTCTGCGCAAGAAGTTAAGTGCTGTCTTCGAGATATTGTCGAGATCAGTACGATTGATAGAAGCATCGTCTGCCGCCTCTACATATTCCTTCGTGTATTTATCCAAAGCACGATTCACGTGGTCGTAATTTTTGCTATCAGATAGGAACGGAGCGGCTTGTTCATCAGGCTTAGCCTTCAGATACTTGATGGCCTCTAAGAAATCGATAGGCTTTACTGTCTTATCGGTGGCCAGATAGAACTCTGTCTTCACGTCGGACGATACATAGACAATCGACTTGTCCGTATGTCGGCCTGTGTTGCGGGCTACACGGCTCTTTAGAGGCAACTGTTTCACTTTGTCGTAGAGTTCGCGGTCGTTATGATAAACCTCACGTAGCTCACGAATCAAAGCCAGTTTCTCGTCCATCGAGTCCTTCACATTGCTGTCGAACATCTTGAACTGCTTGACGATTTCTTCTTTGGAATAGATCTGTACATCCTCACCAAAGGCAGAATGGAATCCTTGCAATTTTACAAGGGCATTTTCGTAGAGTTTGATTTGCTCATTGCCCTGTGGTGAGGGATAGAACATATAATTATAAATGTATTCGGCCACAGAACCGATACGGTTGACACGACCTATGCGCTGCATCAGCCGTGAGGCATTCCAAGGGGAGTCGTAGTTGACAATAATGTGGGAACGATGCAGGTTGACACCTTCCGCCAAAACATCAGATGTAAGAATGATGTTGTACTGGTCTTTCTGCTCCTTGCTGTTGGCATCAAAGTTTTCTTTGATAATGGATGCTTTCTTGTCGCGGTTGTCGGCAGTAATCGTCAATACGTCTGTTCTGCCTAATTCGTTCTCTAATCTGCCTTTCAGATAGTTCAGCGTGTCAACACTTTCGGAGAATACAACCAGTTTGCCTGAGACATTGCGTTTGTCGAAGAACTCATGCTCCAGTCTGTCACGGAAGAGGTCGAACTTTTGGTCGTCATGCTCTTTCTGCCAATCAGCATTGAGTGCTTCCAATACCTCTTTGTCATGGCGGAGCATTTCAATGAAATCTGGCTCGAAATCGTCGGACTTATACAATATGTCGCTTTCCTGATACCCTTTTTTCATGGCCAGTTCGATAATTTGGTCAAGTTCCACACCTTTCGCCTGTAGCTCCTTCACATTCAGTTCGGGAGCTATAATCACCTTATTTTCAGAAAACATCTTCAGCATGTCATTCGTGATGCGAAGCAAGGTCGCCAGCGAATGTTTGAAAGCATGGAAACTGCTTTCCAGTCGCTTTACCATGTGAACACGATAGATGCCCGCCAACGTCTGACCTACATGGACTGCATTACGATATTTAGCCTGATACTCTGGCTTCAGGAATTCTACTGCACGATAACGGGCATAATGCAGATGAGGATTAAACTTGTCGTCAGACAGAACATTCAGTGTATAAAAGAAACGCCTGCTGGTATCAGCATCCATCTTATATTCCAAAGAAATAGGAGGCTGTGGCTTGGGGAAGATGATGCCCTGTGCCCGTAAATCTTTCTTATATTCAGGGTCGTTCTCGATGTTGTGACGTGTACGGCGAACAGTCACCTTATCAATGACTCTCTCACGAATGGTTTCATAGATCTTGTCAACATCTGCTGTCACATCTCGCGTTTCGCGCTCCTTCATCAAGATTCTGTAAGCCTTGATGTATTCTGCAAAGAACCCTTTCAGATTGGGAATGCCATCAATAGTGCAATTCTGACTGTCCTGAAACAACAAGAGCAGATTAAGTAGGTCGTCAGGACGGTTGTTCAATGGCGTAGCAGAAAGCAACATCACCTTCTTACGCTGATTCTTCAACAAGCTTGCATTGACACACTCTGCCTTGCATATTTTTTGCAGTTCATCGTATTTACCTGCCCCATCATTACGGAACCCATGTGCTTCATCAACGATAATCAAATCGAACTCTTCTTTTGCCTTGTACTGTTCTTTTCCTTCTAACACACTTGACAGTTTACCATTGGTAATAAATTGCGCTTTGCGGTATATTCCAAACAATTTAAAGGTATTTTCCCAGTTTTCTCGCAAAGCAGGAGGAAATACCACCAGAATGCTGGTACTCTTGCCATTTGCCTCAATGAACCGCTTGGCTATCATAGTGGCAATCATTGTTTTGCCAAGACCCACCACATCTGCAAGGAACAGACCATTATGGCGCATGAGCATTTGGAAACCTTGAATCACGGCATCCGTCTGGTATTTCAGTTCCATCACACCAGAAGGGAGTTGGACAGAAAAATCATCCTCTATCTGATCGCCAAAAGTATCAATGAGCACCTTCAAGTAGATTTCGTAAGGAGTAGGTTGATAGCCTAAGTAGGTCTTTTGCTTGATACTTTCAACATCATCTATCGTCAGGGTTACGGCTTCATTCCACAATTTCTTAAACTCTGAATGACAATAGTCCACATCATCGAAGTCCCTAAGAGCTACATTCAGTTCATATCGAGGGGACTGCGAAGTGCCAAGTCCTGAATCAGAGATATTAGAAGATCCCATAATCACCCATCCATCACTATTATCATTATGATTTTGCGGTAGGCAGAGATAGAACTTGGCGTGGAGGTTCTTAGTTGCATGAATCTTCATCTGGAGTCTGCCGTCAACCAAGTCCTGGCACATTTGCAAGATGCCCTCTTCAATTTCTGGTGCATAGCGGGCGTTGATAATATCCTGACGGAACTCTTCATCATAGACCATCTTAGCCTTTTCCTCATTCTCTAACATCAACATGGCCTTATTGTGACGACGGAAGATGTCATCGATATTGATGCCAACTAATATCTTAATTTCCTCGACATCATTCAGTTCCTTGCGTAATTTGAAATAGCCAGAAGAGCGGAAGAAACCAACGACTGCAAGGAATCGGTCAAAATTGGCCATGTTGCATGCAATACCTTTGAGCTTGTCAAAAAGCGTATTGCCAGAATCGTTATTGAAAAATTTACTACTCATTGTTTTCTTCTTGATTCGGATTTATTAATGACCTGACATCTACCATTAACAATCTTGCAATTTCGTTTAATTGCGCAATGGAGGGTTGAGTCTTATTTTGGCACCATCTGGATATGGTATGTTCAGTTTTTCCCAACTGCTCTGCCAGCCATCGGCTGGTCTTTCCTTTTTCTACGAGGACTACCTTCAAGCGGTTTAATGCCTCCATTTTTTCATTATTTGCCATATAATGTTTAGTATTTGAGCGCAAATATACACAAAAGTTCTAATTTCACGTGATAAATAAAGAAAAAAATCTCTGAAATTTTTAGCTTTATGTCAGTCTTTTTTCATAACTTTGCCACAAAAGAAATTCATTGATACCCTAACTCTTTAGCACCTGTTTGATATGAAAGACTCAAAGAACCTCTCCAGGCGCGCATTCCTGAAACGTGCGGGCGCAGCCACCGCCACGGCTTTGTTCTACAGCTTGTCGCCCATCAACATCCTGGCTGATGACGACGACAAGAAGAACAGAAAGGACGAGCCAGTCCATTCCGACATGACGTACAGAATCAATCGCCATACGCACGACAAGGTGTCAATTCTGGGCTATGGCATGATGCGACTGCCTTATAAGAACCGACAGATTGACCAAGAAATGGTGAATCAGGAAGTGGCATACGCCATTGAGCACGGCGTGAACTATTTCGACACGTCGCCCCACTACTGCAACAGCCAGTCGGAGGCATCCCTCGGACAGGCGCTGAAGGGCTTTCCTCGCGACAAGTTCATGGTGGCAACCAAACTCTCCAACTTCGGACAGGAAGAATGGTCGGCAGAAGCATCGAAGAAGATGTATTACAATTCGTTCAAGAACTTGGGCGTGGATGTCATCGACTACTATCTGCTGCACGGCATCGGCATGGGTGGTATGAAGTCGCTCAATGGGCGATTCATCGACAACGGTATGCTCGACTTCCTCCTTGAGGAACGAAAGGCGGGACGCATCCGCAACCTGGGCTTCTCGTATCATGGCGAAGTGGAGGTGTTCGACTATCTGCTGTCCATCAACGACAAGTGTCATTGGGACTTCGTGCAGATTGAAATGAACTACGTGGATTGGGAACATGCACACGACTTGAACAAGCGCAACACAGATGCCATCTACCTGAATGGCGAATTGGAGAAGCGCGGCATCCAGGCGGTCATCATGGAACCGCTGCTCGGTGGTCGGTTGGCACGTCTGCCTGAGAACCTTGTGAAGAAACTGAAGGCGAAACGTCCTGACGACAGTGTGGCTTCGTGGGCTTTCCGATGGGTAGGCACTCAGCCGAACACGCTGACGGCTCTCAGCGGAATGACGACGATGGAGGTACTGAAGGAAAACGTGAAGACGTTCTCACCACTCGACCCCGTGACGAAGGACGAGGAGGAACTGCTGATGGAGGTGGCTGCCATCTATGCGGGCTACCACACCATCCCTTGCACCGCCTGCAAATACTGTATGCCTTGCCCTTACGGTGTAGATATTCCTGGCAACTTCGCCTTCTACAATCAAGGCGTAACCGACGGCACACTTCCTCCACTCGACCGCTCGGCTGAGGACTACAAGGAAAAGACTGCTGCTTTCATTGATGCGTACAAGAAGGCGATTCCTGCCGACGCATGGGCAACGAAATGTATGGACTGCCGCGAATGTCTGTCGAAATGTCCTCAGCACATCCGCATCCCTAACCAGATGGAGCGACTGATGGACATGCTGGAAGCGTGAGAGGAAAGGAAATGTAGAATGAAGAATGAAAAATGAAGAATGAAGAATTTATTTTAGTTTAAGGGCAATAGCTTTTCCATCTGGATGGTAAGCCTATGCCAGTGCCAACGCTAATGCCATTCTTAATTCTTCATTCTTAATTCTTCATTTTCATCCTACATTCATTTTCGTTTATGTTTCATATTTTTTTGCGTATGTATGATTTTGACATTTGAGTGTACGATTTTATTTGTGAGTTCTCACGATTTGGTGTAACTTTGCGGAAAACTTCATCAAAATCATCAATCACAATACTAAAAAAACTGAATTATTATGGAAAGAACTTGGCGATGGTTTGGCAAAAAAGATAAGATTACACTTGCCATGCTGAAGCAAATTGGTGTTGAAGGCATTGTAACTGCACTGCACGATGTTCCGCTTGGACAAGTGTGGACACGCGAAGCCATCCACGATCTGAAATCATACATCGAAAGCTATGGAATGCGATGGAGCGTGGTGGAAAGTCTGCCCGTTGTGGAAACCATCAAATACGGTGGTCCCGACCGCGACGAACAAATAGAAGTATATAAGGAGAGTCTGCGCAACCTCTCGGCAGAGGGCATCCACTGCATCTGCTACAACTTCATGCCTGTGCTCGACTGGGCACGTACCGACTTGAGCCACGAGAATCCTAACGGTTCTACCAACCTCTATTTCAATTATGCAGAGTTCTGCTACTTCGACATCTACATCCTCCAGCGCGAAGGTGCACGCGAGGAATGGGCAAAGTTCCAGTTCCCAGAGGGTGTGGGCGAAGGCAGAAACGTGCTGGCTGAAGCCGACGAACTGGCTAAGACCATGACACCTGAGAAAGACCACGCACTGGTGGAAACCATCGTCATCAAGACACAGGGTTTCGTGTCGGGTAACTTCAAGGAAGGCGACAAGGAACCAATCGAGAAGTTCCGCAAGTTCCTCAACCTCTATAAAGGCATCGACAAGGCACAGCTCCGTGCCAACATGAAATACTTCCTCGAAGCCATCATGCCTACTTGCGAGGAATGCAACATGAACATGTGTGTTCACCCAGACGACCCACCAATCGAAATTCTCGGTTTGCCTCGCATCGTGCGCACCGAGGAAGACATCCAGTGGTTCCTCGATGCAGTGCCTAACAAGCACAACGGTCTCACCTTCTGCGCTGGTTCACTGAGTGCAGGAGCTTACAACAACGTCGTGGAGATGGCTCGCAAGTTTGCGCCACGCACACACTTCGTTCACCTCCGTTCCTGCCACATTTTCCCAAACGGCGACTTCACCGAGGCAAGCCATCTGGGTGGACGTGCCGACATTGTGGAACTGGCACGCATCTTCGAGAAAGAGAACCCTAAGTTGCCAATGCGTGTGGATCACGGCATGACTATGCTCGACGACGACTCGAAGGGCTACAATGCGGGTTATTCCTTCCTCGGACGTATGTTCGCTCTCGGACAGGTGCAGGGCATCCTTGCCACCGTGGACCGTGAACTTGGCATCGAATACAAACAACCTGGATTCTTCGACTAAAATCTATTAAAACACATACAATGAAACTCAATGATTTAGTATCTGGCAATTACAACGCCAGCGAATGGGAAGCCAAAGGCTATCAACTTCCCAAGTTCGACAGAGCTGCCGTAGTGAAGAAAACGCACGACGAACCCACATGGGTACACTTCGGTGGTGGCAACATCTTCCGTGCCTTCCCAGCAGCCATCCTCAACGATGCACTCAACACAGGCAAGTACGACCGTGGTGTTATCGTGGCAGAAACATTCGACTTTGATGTCATCGACCAAGCATACACTCCTTACAACAACCTCTCGCTGCTCGTAAGCCTTCAGTCTTCGGGTACCATCGAGAAGAAAGTCATTGCCTCTGTCACGGAGGCACTGAAAGCCGACTACCAGTTCAGCGACTGGCAGCGACTTGTGGAGATTTTCCGCAATCCATCGCTGCAAATGATTTCCTTCACCATCACCGAGAAGGGCTACAGCGTGGCTCCAGCCGACTTGGAACGCGGACTCCAGCCAGTGCTGGCAATGGGTAAGGTGACAGCTCTGCTCTACGAACGCTTCCAGGCAGGACAGTTGCCACTCACCGTACAGAGCATGGACAACTGTTCGCACAATGGCGACAAGGTGAAAGCAGGTGTGTTTGCCTATGCAGAACGCTGGGTGAAGGACGGACTCGTTCCTGCCACCTTCCTCGACTATCTGAAGGATGAGACGAAGATTACTTTCCCTTGGTCCATGATCGACAAGATTACGCCACGTCCACACGTGAAAGTGAAGGAAATGCTGGCTGAAGATGGCTTCGAGGACAACAACTACATCGAGACCGAAAAGCACACCTTCACCGCTCCTTTCGTCAACGCAGAGGAAGTGCAGTATCTCGTCATCGAGGACAACTACACGAATGGTCGTCCCCCACTCGACCTCGGCGGTGCGCTCTACACCACTCGCAAGACCGTGGATGAAGTGGAAACGATGAAGGTGACAACTTGTTTGAATCCACTCCACACAGCCATGTCCATTTACGGCTGCCTGCTGGGTTACACCTTGATTTCGGCAGAAATGGCAGACGAGGACATCCGCGCATTCATTCAGAAGATTGGCTACATCGAAGCCATGCCAGTTGTCACCGACCCTGGTGTGCTCAACCCTTACGAATTCATCGGCGCAGTCATCAACCGCCGTCTGCCAAACCCATTCATGCCTGACGCTCCTCAGCGCATCGCTATGGACACATCGCAGAAACTGCCTATCCGTTTCGGTGAGACCATCAAGAAGTACCTCGCTCGTGGACTCGACAAGAGCAACCTCGTGCTGATTCCGCTCACACTCGCTGGCTATGCGCGCTATCTGAAAGGCATCAAGGACAACGGTGAAGCTTTCGAACCATCACCAGACCCACTGCTCGAAGAACTGCAAGCCATCGTCGCTCCGTTGGAAGTTGGCAACCCCGACCAGGACTACAGCTGCCTCCGCCAACTGTATAGTCGCAAGGACATCTTCGCTGTTGACCTCTACGAAGCAGGATTGGGCGAACAGATTGAAGGCATGGTCAAGGAACTCTATGCTGATTTCGGTGCTGTACGCAGAACGCTCCACAAGTATGTTGTAGCACGATAAATGAAGAATGAAGAATGTAGAATGAAGAATTTTACGTTTCTCATAGGGGGGCATTTTTCATTCTTAATTCTTCATTCAAACCTCCTTCGGGAGGTGTCAACCTTTAACTAAGACATCACCTAAGTAATATTATTATTAACCTTAAAAACAGTACATTCATGAAGGAATTGAAAATGTACATCAACGGCAAGTTCGTTGAAAGCCGTTCTGGCGAATGGATTGACGTATTGAACCCAAGCACTGAAGAAGTGACAAGCCGCCAACCTGCTGGCACGGTGGAAGACGTGCAAGAAGCCGTGGATGCAGCCGAGAAAGCACAAAAGGCATGGGCAAAAGTGCCTGCTGCCGAGCGTGCTGTCTATCTTCACAAGATTGCCGATGGCATCCGTGCCGAGTTCGACAAGTTCCAGGAAATCCTGGTGCGCGAACAAGGCAAAACCCAAGCATTGGCAGGCGTAGAAGTAGGCGTAACTGCCACCTACTTCGACTATATGGCAGAATTTGCTCGCCGCATCGAAGGCGAAGTGATTCAGAGCGACAATCGTGGCGAAACCATGATTCTCGTGAAGCGTCCTATCGGCGTAGCTGCAGGCATCCTCCCTTGGAACTTCCCATTCTTCCTCATCGCTCGCAAGGCAGCTGCAGCACTCATCACAGGCAATGCCATCGTACTGAAGCCATCGCAGCTCACTCCTGAAAACTGCTGTGAACTCTGCAAGATTGTGGATGCCAGTGGTCTGCCAGCAGGCTTGTTCAACGTAGTTACAGGTCGTGGAAGTCTTGTCGGCAATGCTATGGCAAGCAATCCAAAGGTGGGCATCGTCAGCCTGACGGGTTCGGTGGAAGCAGGTGTGAAAATCATGGAAGCAGCTGCACCAAACATCACGAAGGTCAGTCTCGAACTGGGTGGAAAGGCTCCTGCCATCGTTTGCGCAGACGCAGACCTCGAACTCGCTGCCCAAGCCATCCTCGAAAGTCGCATTGGCAACTCAGGACAGATTTGCAATAACGCTGAGCGCGTGTATGTTCACAAGAGCGTGAAGAAGGAATTCACCGACATCATCGTCAAGAAGTTCCAGGCTGTCAAAGTGGGCAACCCTGCCATCATGAAGGATGCCGACATGGGTCCTCTCGTAGAGAAGCGAGCACTCGAAAGCGTTACGAAGAAAGTGGAAAAGGCTGTTGCTCAGGGAGCCAAGGTGCTCTGTGGTGGCGCACCTATCGGAGGCAAGGGTTACTTCTATCCACCTACGGTTCTCGACAACTGCACTCAGGACATGGACATCATTCACGAAGAGACCTTTGGTCCTGTCCTCCCTCTCGTTGAGTTCGACACCCTCGACCAAGTTATCGACTGGGCAAACGACTGCGAATACGGCTTGGCATCGTCAGTCTTCACCAAGGACATCGACACAGCCACTCGCGTTTGCCGTGAAATAGAATTTGGTGAAACCTACATCAACCGTATGCACTTCGAAGCCATCCAGGGTTTCCATGCTGGCGTGAAGAAGAGCGGTATCGGTGGCGCCGACGGTAAGCACGGCATGGAAGAATACCTCAACACGAAGGTCATCTACATGCAGAGCCATTATTAAAATGAAGAATGAAGAATGAGGAATGAAGAATCACATAGAGTAAAATACATTCTTCGTTCAGAGTAAAGTTACTATTCTTCATTCTACATTCTTCATTCTACATTTATTCTCAATTACAGGCGAGTACTTTTCCGAGTGCTCGCCTTTCTTTTTGACATTTTTCTTCTAATTCTTTTGTCAAAACTGAAATAATTCATATTTTTGCAAATACAAATCGAAACTAACCCATATTAAAATACGTATAGAGCATTGTGGAAATGCGTGTCGCAGTGTCATTCAATGGCAAAATGCTCTATATGCTAAATACAAACGGTTCATGAAAAGTATATGTAGAATTGTCGTTTTGTGGACGATGCTTCTCTTCGGCGTATGCCCCCAAAGCTTTGCACAAATCGACTTCAAATATCGCCATTTTACCATTGAAGACGGACTGCCAAACATGCACACCGTTGCCATCGTGCAAGACCCAACTGGATTCCTCTGGATGGGTACTTACGACGGACTGGTGCGCTATGACGGCTATTCCTTCAAGGTGTTCAAGCACGAGAAAGTGGGCAATCGCCGTCTTCTCCTCCGCAACCGCATCCGCAACCTCTACCTCAACCCCATCAACGGATTGCTCTTCATCCAGTTGCGAAACTACCAGTATTCCTGCTACGACACCAAGAACCGCTGTTTCATCGACTTCACGGGAGGCATGAGCGACATGCGGGCACTTTACAGAGATATCGCCTTTCTCCCCGACGGTACCACATGGCTTCTCTCCAAGCTCGACAGCAGCATCGAAATCAAGTACGACAAAGGCAAAATCACCAGCCGACTCCATCAGCATGGTTCCGAAATGGTGCATGAAATCTACAAGAACTATGTGGATGAACGCTACCATCCCGAGAAGTCGCTCATCGACCGCCAAGGCTACAAGTGGACCATGACGCAACTCGATGGTCTGCATGTGGAGGACACCAGCACAGGCGAAGTCATCCACTACACACCCGACACCCCTGGCAGTCCTATCACCACCAACACCCTCTTCGCCATCTACGAAGACCGAGGTGGCAACATCTGGGTGTGCCAAGCCGACATGGGACTGGTCTGCATCACGATGGCATCACGCGACATCGTCCACCGTCTCATGACCAAAATGCCTGTCCCTGGTTACAAGAACTATGCACGAATGCTGAAGAAGGCGCAGGACGGCAACATCTACATTGGTAACCGCGAAAACCAGCTCTACACCGTTAACCCCACCACACTCGACATCACGGAAATTCCGAATCCCGTTCCTGACGACGACATCCTCTGCATTTGTTTCGACAAAGACGGAAACAAATGGATGGGCACACGCCGTCATGGTATCCTCATCAACGGCGTACCTCATCTGGGCTACCCCGACTATCCTAAAGCATTCACCCAAGAGCGCATCAACGACATCATGCGCGACTCCAAAGACCGCCTATGGATTGGTGCCGTGAACAGTGGCATCTACATGGCTCAGCCCGATGCCAACGGTGAACTCCAGTTCCGACAAATGCTCAATTGCCCTGACATCCGCAACGAAGTGAACATCATTCGTCAACTCAAGGACGGAACCATCTGTGTCGGTTTCGGACGCGGACTCGCCGTATTCAATCCCGAAGAACTCATTGCCGACACCACGAAGTACATCTTCTATTCTGCCGAAAACAGCGCATTGGCATCCGAGGAAATTCGCGACATCCTTGAAGATCGCGATGGAAACGTATGGATTGCCACCGTCGGCGCAGGTGTGTTCAAAGCCACAGGCGACAAGAAAAAACTCCACTTCAAGCAATACACCGCCCAAGACGGACTTGCCAACGACCTCACCTGTTCCCTTCAGCTCGACAAGAAAGGCAACCTCTGGATTGGCACGGAATACGGCATTTCGCTCTACAACAAGAAAAGCGAGCAATTCACCAACCTCTTCCCTTGCACCGACCACCTCGGCAACCTCATTTCCGAAAAGGCTTCCACCCTTCTCGACGACGGACGACTGCTCTTCGGCACCGAGAACGGAATCATAGCCTTCGACCCCGACTCCGTGCAACTCAATGCCAACAAGAACTTCAACCTCACCTTCACCAACCTTTCGGTTAACGGAACCTCCTACGATGCCATGACGGAAGACAGCATCGTCAACCTCACAGAAACCATCAAGCTTCGTCACACACAAAATTCCCTCACCTTCAATTTCAGCGACTTCGAATACGTCTATCCGAAGCGTACCAAATACTACTACAAACTGGAAGGACTCGATGCCAACTGGACCATGACCGTGGGCAACGAAGCCGTCTATCGAGAATTGTCGCCAGGCAAATACACCTTCTTCGTGCGCACCCTCAATGCCGACGGCAGCGTCAGCGAGGAAATCGCCATGAAAGTGCAAATCCTCCAGCCGTGGTGGAACACTTGGTGGGCATGGTGCATCTACCTCCTTGCTATCGCAGGACTCTGCTGGGTTCTCTATCGTCAAATGACCACCGTCTATCGACTCAAGAGCCGCGTCAGAGTGGAACGCAAACTGGCTGACTTCAAGTCGCGCTTCTTCATGAACATCAGCCATGAGTTCCGCACACCACTTACCCTCATCCGAGGTTCCGTGGAGAAACTCTCCAACCGCAACAACCTCGCCACCGACGTGCGGCAGACGGTCAACAACATGAACCACAGTGTGGAACGTATGCTCCGACTCGTCAACCAACTCCTTGAGTACAACAAGATGCAGGAAGGCAAGCTCCACCTCGGCGTGCAGCAAACCGACATCATCCAGTTTGTCAACCGTCTCTGCCCTGTGTTCTTCGACATGGCAGAGCGACGCAACATGAAGTTCCAAGTCGATACCTTTGCCGACTCCCACACCTTGCTTCTCGACCGCAGTGCAGCCGACAAAATCATCTACAATCTCCTTTCCAACGCCTTCAAATACACCCCCGACGGCGGCGAAGTCAGCATCAGCGTACAGCAAGACAAGGAGAAGAAACAAGTGAAAATCGTCGTGGCTGACACGGGCGTAGGCATCTCCAAGGAAAAGCAGAAAGACCTCTTCTCCCGCTTCATGGACTCAGCCTTTGCCGCCGACAGCATCGGCATCGGACTCAACCTCACCAAAGAACTCGTAGCACTCCATCATGGCAGCATCGACTACTCAGAGAATCCGCAAGGCGGAAGCATCTTCACCGTCAACCTGCCCGATGAGAACATCTATGCCGACAACGAGATGGCACACGAAATCACGCCAAACAGTTCGCTCAATGCCAACGCACTCGCAACGCCTGACCAAACCAACAACCAATCCATGCTCACAGGCGAAAGTGCCAACATCGAAATCGACGCTGCCACCGTAGCGCCACTCAACGACAAGCGCATCCTCATCATCGAGGACGACACCGACGTATGCCAGTTCCTCAAGGAAGAAATGGAACAGTATTTCAAGGTGCAGTTGCGTCACGACGGAGCCGCCGGACTCGAAGAAGCGCAGCAGAACGACTACGACCTCATCATCTGCGACGTGATGATGCCGAAGATGAACGGCTACGAAGTCGTTTCCCGACTCAAGTCAAAATTCGACACCTGCCACATCCCAATCATCCTCCTCACCGCCCTCGGAGCAGAAGAAAACCAACTCAAGGGTATCACCACGGGAGCCGATGCCTACATCACCAAGCCGTTCAGTCCGCGTCTGCTCCTCGCACGGGTCATCCAGCTCATCGACCAGCGCAACAGGATTCGGGAGCGTTTCGCCTCAGAAACAACCACGAAGGAAACACCAACCGCCACATCCATCTGCACCAATCCGCTCGACAAGAAATTCATGGAGAAATTCAACAAACTCCTCAACGAGCGACTCACCGACCCAGACCTCTCCCTCGACGAACTGGCTCGTGAACTCGCTGTTGGTCGCACAGTATTCTTCCGCAAGGTGAAAGGTGTGACAGGTTTCACACCGAACGAATACATCCGTGTGATGCGTCTGAAGAAAGCCGCAGAGATGTTAGCAGAGGGCGAATACACCGTCAACGACACCGCCTACTCCGTTGGCTACAACGACCCTCTCTATTTCTCCCGCTGCTTCAAACAGCAATTCGGTGTCAGCCCTTCTGCCTATCTCAAAGGCGAACGCAGACAGGATTAACCAGATTCATTCCCCAACCACGGATTTATTTTTAAAACCACAGATGGCACAGATTTAACAGATATAATCATCCATGCGATATTCTTTAAAAGAATCTGTTTATCTGTGACATCTGTGGTGCAATAAAAACACATCGCACTGACGTGCTGGATTTATCTGATTTTTCAGATTAACCTGATGAAACAATAATCATTTTAATCAGATGAATCAAGCACGAAGTGCGATGTCGTTTTAAAAGAATCTGTTAAATCCGAGTTATCTGCGGTTGAAAACCATCATTGTCTCATCTGCAGCGTCGTGCGGAGCGTCTTCATCCCGTCAGCCAACGTTTTGAGAACCACCTTTCCAGGTTGATGACCAGCACGGAGGATAACCAACGCCGAACCATTGTAGAGCCGACGGTGAGAATCGCAGTTCAGTTCGTGAGAGTTGTGGTCGCCACTCGACACAGCCACAATCTTTGCATCACCTTCCACCTCGAATGTCAGTTCCTGCTTTGCGTTCGCTACCCTTCTTCCCTTCTTATCCACAGCAATGATGCGTACATGCTGCAAGTCGTTGTTGTCAGCCTTCCATTCAATTGGGTCAGGCACAGCAATCAGTTTCACAGCCTCACCCGTCGTTTCCACTCGGTGACGCGCCACTTCCTTTCCGTTCGTGCGAGCCACAGCCTCCACGTAACCAGGTTGATAATCTATGTCGTTGAAGCGAATCTGGTTACGCATCTTCGCACTCTGCTTGTCGTTCGTCTTCTTTGCCACCGACTTGCCGTTCACAAACAGCTCCACTTCGTCAGCATTCGTATAGACCACCATCTGCAATTTCGTGCCAGCACGACGATTCCAATGGTCGCTCATGCCGTCGTTGCCCGTCTGCACGTCGTTCCACATGGCATCACCCTTTGAGTCAATCACAGCCAAATGACAAACAGGCTCGTCCGAGAAGAAACTCTTCACATAATAAGCCTTAGGCTTTGGCTCCAACGCAATGTCGAACACACCCTGTGCCCATCCCTTCGTTGGCCAACCCTGACTCTCGCCGAGGTAGTCAATGCTGCCCCAATAGCTCAAGCCAATCACCTTGTCCAAATCCATCGCAAAGTAATTCTCACCCATTGCCGACACACTCGCCTCGCTCTGATAGAAAATCATGTAAGGATACTTCTCACCGTCGCCAGGGAAGTACATATAGCGGTAGTTGTAGCTCTGGATGTCCGTAATCTTTGCCAAGTCGCATGGGTCTTGGTCCGTATTCCAGTTGCGGAAACGTGGGTGCATAGCCACCGTCGTAAGGCGGCTTCCATCGAAACGCTTGATGAGTTCTCGCATCAGTCGATACTGCGTCACGCCCCAGTCGTTGAATGGCAGACTTGCCTCCTGCTGCAATTCGTTTCCAAAACTCCAGAGGATGACACATGGATGATTGCGGTCGCGCTTCACCCATTCCTCCAAGTCGCTTTGCCAAATTTGGCTGAAATCCACACGTCCGCCCGTATGCTGACGAGTCCACTTGTCATAGAGTTCATCCACCACGAGGATGCCATAGCGGTCGCAAAGGTCGAGGAACGACTTGCTATAAGGATTGTGCGACGTGCGGATATGGTTGTAGCCAAACGCCTTCAGCAACTGAATGCGCTTCTCCTCAGCACGAGGATAAACAGCAGCACCAAGAGCGCCGAGCGTATGGTGATTGGCATTTCCCTTCAGCAACACCTTCTTGCCGTTGAGCTTCATGCCGAAAGCAGGCGAGAACTCCAGTGTGCGGATGCCGAATGCCTCTGTGTAGGAATCCACCGCATTGCCCTTTTCATCGAAAATCGTTACCTCTGCTGAATAGAGATTTGGATGCTCGCAGTCCCAAAGCTGTGCATGAGGAATGTCGATGGCTTTCAATTGAAACTCCTCCGAATGTGTGCGTCGGTTGCGCTTGCAGTCGTCCTGTTGCTCAGCCACCACCTGTCCCTGCGGATTGCGCACCACCGTCTTCACCTTCACCACGTTCTGGCGCGTGTTGCAGTGGATAGCCACCTGAATGTTTACTTGTCGATTATCCTTCGTAGTGATGTAGAGCGGATGACGCTCCAAGTAGAGCTGCGTGTCCGACACGAGCAAATGCACATTGCGGAACAGACCGCCACCCGTGTACCAGCGCGAATTGCCTGGCTCCCTTGTGTCAGCCATCACAGCAATCACGTTCTCCTGTCCATACTTCAACTTCTGACTCACATCGATGCCGAAGCCCACATAGCCATAGTCCGTCTTGCCAATCTTCTCACCGTTGAGATATACATCGCCCACGTACATGATTCCCTCGAAGTCCAGCACCACGCGCTTACCTTTCAGTTCGGCAGCAGGCGTGTAGTGCTTGCGGTACCATCCCTTCCCCATCTCCTTGAATCCGCGCGAACTCAGTCGGCTCTTGATGTTCGCTGCAGCATCCGTATTGTCAGGACGCTCGCTTGGGTCAGGTTCCACCCACGGCTGCTCAATCTGGAAATCGTGAGGAAGGTCGAGCAATCGCCACTGACTATCATCGAAGCCCTCAGCCTCCGCATTCTTCACGTCGCCCAGATGGAACCGCCATCCATCGTTGAAGTTAATCACATCGCCTGCCATCACACAGACCGACAGGCATAAACCCATAGCCACAAAAGCCATCAATCGTTTCATCATAGTCATATATTATAGTTTTGTTAAATTTACTGCTTGCAAATTTAACAAAAAATTCCACCTTCCACCAACAAAACGATACACAAAACATGAAAATCGTACAACATGTGTATGTGATGCGTCAACAAATTCACACAAATGACAAAAACAAAACCAAACGATTCATGACACGTACCGATGAATTCAAGCCACTATTTCAAGCCAATCTTGTAGCCGAAAGTGAACTGGAAGACACTGTTTTCAACTTGATAGCCTTTGAAAACATGCGTCAAGCCCAAGTTGTAGCGACAATCGAGAACAGCACGACCAAAATACAGGCCAAAGCCCATCGGAATGGATAAATCGAAGGCATTCGTCTGAATACCTATCCTTGAGAAGTTACCACTCAGTTTTTCATTCCCAGGAATATCATATTTGTCCCGAATCATGAACCCAGGCTGCAAACCAAGTTTCAAAGCCAGATTCTTGGTGACATAAAAATTTGCCATCACAGGAAGATTGATGTAATCCGTCTTGAACGTCACATCGCGAACATAGACCATAGGTGAAACTACACCCGTATGTACCTTAGAACCCTGCATAGAATACAAGGCAGCCACCGATGCGCCAAGCCAACGAGTGAACTGATACTCCAATTCAGCACCAACTACCAGCCCCGCACGTAATACGGAGTTTTCGCCTTTGTCAAGGAATTCATCACCCCTATAATTAGCCAAATTCAGTCCCACCTTGGGCTGAATGGTGAGCGAACCAACTTCATGCTGCGCAAAGCTCGTGATGAAACTCACCAAAAAGAGAACTGAGAAAAATAATCGTTTCATTGTCGTGATTGTTTATAAGAACAAAGTTAGAAAGAATCAAACAAACAAGCAAGAAAAACAGAAATAAAAACACACTTTTCCGAAGAAACATCGCACTGCGTGCTGGATTTCTCTGATTTAACTGATTTTCCTGATGAAACGATAATCATTGTAATCAGTGAAATCAGTCCAATCAAGACGAGGCCAATGTTCTTATGTTCCAATCAAAAAAATCAGAATAATCATTAAATCAAGCACGATAGTGCGATGTTGTTTATCTTACACATAAATACTTGTTTTTACGGCACATCGCACTGCGTGCTGGATTCATCTGATTTATCTGATTATTCTGAAGAAACGATAATCATTGTAATCAGTACCATCAGTTCTATCAAGACGAGGCAATGTTCTTATTTTCCATTCAGAAAAATCAGAATAATCATTAAATCAAGCACGATAGTGCGATGTTGTTTGTCTCACACATAAATACTTGTTTTTACGGCACATCGCACTGCGTCAATATATATACACGAGTGCAACATGAGCATGACTACAATCATAATGAAAAATGAATTTGTTTTTTTTCATATTAACAATGATTTTGAATGAATATGAAAACCATGCATAATATCAGAAAGGAAAACATTGGTAATATGGCTAATAATCCCCATTTCAGAGAATTTCTTTCTTTTTCTTGCTGAGAGAAACTATTATACTGTTCCGTTATTTTTTCCACAAACCCTCGTTTTTTTAAATCATAATGTAGGATAATACATAAAACAATGGCAACAAGAATTATGGAAGTTAAAACTAAGAGTGAATTGTGATTTACTTTTATGATAGGCCATGCTAAGGCGACAATAAAAAAAGAAACACACGAAAACACAAGAGAATCAATGATATAATAAAACGAATTGGATGATGTAGTATTGCCATACTTTTCGCCTCCTCTAAGATTGAAAAAAATAATATATTTAAATAAAAAAAATATATTCTATCCATATTCTATTAATAATTAAACTTTCCCATCCCTTGAATAATTGTATCAGAAGACGCTGAAAGCTTCACCGCTCAGTAACCGAGGGTGCAAAGCACCCCCGGATAGCTGTGTGCTCGCTCAATCGACTCTGAAAGAGTCGCCCATCTGTGGCTGTTGGGGCACTCCTTCAGAGTGCATCTTGCCCTAATACACTCCACCCGCAGGTCGTTCCGACCTACGGTTACTGAGCGATGACGCCTTCAGCGTCAGAGGGTTACACTATCCCAAAATGATGGGAAAGTTTAGTTAATAATATTATAAGTGTGTTTAATCACCTTGTACTATTTGTTTATGCGCTTAAATACATAATTTGTTGTGACACCTCCAATTCCAATTATAGCGCCACCATTATGTATGTAGAATAATTTGAGAGTATCTGATGATAGATAATCAATTCTGTAAACCCTTCTGTCACCTTTTTTTGTTTTGACAACAAGATACTTACCCTTTGTGTTACTATC
>DGSN01000066.1 GCA_002393575.1 Prevotellaceae bacterium UBA4361
CACAGGCCATAAATACAGCTGCATGGTAATATCTTCGCCTATGACCGTTGCAGCCATCTTGATTTGTGTCCCATATATCTGCGCTAAGCCATTCTCCATAAGTGTTCTGTCTTTCAGAATCGCATAGTCTGATTTACTGAGAACTCCTTCCTCCGCCTTTACTTTCACGAGGTCAAGATATTTGATGCGGTTTGAAGCATCGGAGTGGTCAATAACGAGCCAAATCGCACGATTCGCCTTGTCCGACAAATGGGATGGCCAGCCTTCTTTATCAAGAATATCAAAGACTGTGGTCTGATTCAACGAATCTGTCCGCGCCATTTCATAGGAATACTCTGCGATTTCATCAGCAGAGAGAGACGCCATGCCAACAGTCCACTCACGGACTGACTGGTCTTTATCGTAAATGTTCTCAAGGATATGGTTATAACTTTTGCATCCATTGAGAAGTGTTACTATTGCTATTAGTGCCAAAATGCTTCTTTGTCTCATTGAGCAGTTAAATTCCGATTTTTCTTAGATATATTCAGTGACGGCATCGTCAAAGTGCAAAGTTACTTCAATTCTGCGGAATGAACAACAATTCTCAAGAAAAAAGAGAAAATGACTGTCGTGGCATTTTGATTGTACTGAAATGTTGAACCTTCGTTTTTGTTCAAGCGAGCCTTCGTTGTTGCTACGCCGAAGGTTCGTTGATTCGATAACGAGCCTTCGTTGCTTTAGTACATCCCCTATAGCGCCTGTTTGCATCCCTTGTAGCGTATGTTTTCTTCCCCTGTAGCGTCTTTTCAGTTCCCCTGTTCCGTATGCAATCATCCTCAATGGAAATGCTCCATTGATTGACTCGTTGGAGTGTGTTTTGCTTAAAAAGTGTTAAAACTAAAGAAATAAAAGGTACTATGTATTGCAAGGTACTATTAAAATCTATACATTTGCAGCAGAAAACTAAAAAAGAGAGAATTTATGAACATTGAAAATGCAAAGTCGCAGATGCGAAAGGGGATGCTGGAATACTGCATCCTGCTGCTTTTGAGTGAGCGTGCTGCGTATGCTTCCGACATTATCCAAAAACTGAAAGAGGCTGATTTGCTGGTGGTGGAAGGTACGCTCTATCCTTTGCTCACACGATTGAAAAACGATGGTGTGCTTGCCTACGAATGGCAGGAGAGCACACAGGGTCCTCCTCGGAAATACTACAAGCTGACGGATGTGGGGCATTCGCTCTTGCAGCAACTGGACGAGGCTTGGTGCGAACTGGAAAACTCGGTGCATGTGCTGAAAGACAAGTCGGGGCAATCAGTCCACGCTCAATGCTAATCCTCGTTAATGATTTTCTTGTATTAACTTTAAAAAACAATCAATCACAATGAAAAAGAATATAACCATCAACCTGTTCGGACGACTCTATTCGATTGATGAGGACGCTTACGAATTGCTGAAAAAATACACGGAATCCATCCACCACACTTTCGACCGCCAAGAGGGTGGAGAGGAGATTGCGAACGACATCGAGGCTCGCATTGCCGAGTTGTTCGACGAACTGAAGGATGGCGGCGTGGATGCCATCACCATCGAACATGTGCAGGACATCATTGCCCGCATCGGAAATCCTGAGCAGATGAGCGACGATGCTTCGCAGGGAAATGGCAGTCAGCAGGACGAACCATTTGGCACAAAGGCTTCGGAGGGAGGATTTGGCATGAATCAGACTGCCTGGGAAAGCTATTCTGAGAACCTGAAAAAGAAGAAACTCTTCCGCGACCCTGCCAACAAGGTGCTGGCTGGTGTGCTTTCGGGACTTGCCAGCTACTTTGGTGGTGACCCCACTTTTTGGCGCTTGGGCTTCATCCTGCTTGTCTTCGGTTCGGGTAGTTTCTTTAGTTGGAACTACTTCGGTTGGCGCTTTTCCTTTGGCTGGGCAATCATCGCATACATAGTCTTGGCTGTCATTGTGCCCGAGGCAAAAACACCTGAGGACCGTCTGAGGATGAAGGGCAAGAAGGTGAATCCGCAGAATTTGGGCGATGAGATTTCGGCAGCCGTTCAGCAACCCGAAGATACGAAAACGAATGGAGCAAGCGGATGCCTCAGTGGTGGATTCAAGGTGCTGGGCATGATCCTGAAGATATTTGTGTTTCTCTGTGGTGTCTGCCTGTTCGTTCCGTTTCTGGTGCTGCTGAGTGGCATGGCGGCCATGTTCTTTTCGCCAGAGTTTGTGTTGGGAAACATGTTCTTTCCCGAGATGGCAGAGGTCTATCATCAGAATGCGGGAATCTTCTGGACACTGGCTGGATGTATTCTTGTGGGACTTTTCATTCCAGCCTACGCTGCCATTCATGCTTTCCTCAGCACCATGGGCAAGCAAAAGCCAATGGGAATCACGCAGCGTGTTTTCTGGCTTTGCCTTTGGCTCATCGCTGTGGTCGGAATCGTGGCTTCGGCTGTGAAGATGGGAGAGGTCGTTGAAAAATATGAGAATGACATGTGGCAGCAAAGAAAGAATGAAGCCCGTGAAAAGGATTTAGCAGAGATGCATCAAGAATGGGATGACTGGTACTTCAAGGAACATCGTTTCAGTCTCTGCGAAAACACCGAAGAGGGACTTCGCTATTACACCATGTCGGGTGAATATCCAGGCTTGGACAAGGCTGACCGTCGTGTTATCAACGACACGAAGCGATATTTGGATGCCTACAAGGATGGCGAAGATGTGCTTTATCAGGCTGAACGTCAGGACACGGTGGATGCGGGCAACTATTGCCTCACTTGCATTGCTCGTGCCAGCGAGGAAAGTGAATTCGTTTGCATCTATGCCATTGTGGGAACCGACACGCTGAGAGCGTTTGTAGAAGCCGTGGGCAACGAAGGCGGACAGCTGTGGGAGGATGCCAAGAAGAGCGATGCTGCTGGCAAGGCAACGAAATACGAAAAGTGTGTGGTGGAAGAAAATGATGGTAAGGGCTATGGTTGGAGTGTTGTCACCATTCCTAACATCAAAGTGGGCAAGGATGGCATGGTACGCTATGGCATTTCCACCGACCCTCAATTCACGGGACAGCCTACCCATTGCCAATGGTTCTCTGCCACTGACTTCAAACTGGAACGTATGTAGCTGGAATCATCAGAAACTTCATACGTATCGTTGTTAATGTTAATTATGTGGATTAGGTGCGCACATTCTGCCATTCGTCGTGATGATGAGTGGCAGTTTTGTTGATGTGTGTCAAGAAATTTGCAGAAAAAATAAAAAAATGTTTTTCTTTTGCTTGAAAAACGAAAAAAAACCATACCTTTGCAACGTGTTTTTCATAGTATTAGATTTAAGGTTAACAAGATTGGGCTGAAGCGTCAGCCCTTTTTTTATGTTCATACATGAAAAACCGTTTCGATTAAATGAAAAATGAAAAATGAAGAATGAAGAATGAAGAAAAGTACAAAGTACAAAGTACAAAGGACAAGGTACTCGCTTCATACTAAATACATTCTTCATTCTTCATTTTTCATTCTACATTCTTCATTTTCACTCCTTCACTCTCCACACTCCGCGCTTCATGTCGATTTGCCAAGAGTCGTAATAGTTGAGCACCATCTTGCCATTTTCCCATTCGATGGGGAGCATGATGATTTTCGATTGTGGAAGATTGGGATCCATCCAGCGGTCGCCCACATAGACATAGATGGTTCCTTCCGTTCCTTCCACTTTCAGAATGGACGAAGCCTGTGTGTCGTAGGCAATGCGGTCGCCGATGTTCTCCAATTTGCTCCAACCTTCTTTGATGTTCTTCGATGTGGCAAGCTTTGCCTGATTGGGGTCCCAACCCGTGCAAGCCGACGAAATCATGTAGTAGGTGTCGCCAATGTGTGCAATGGCTGGAGCCTCGCGACGTTGTCCTTCGCAGAGGACAGTCTTTTCCACGGCACTGTGGTAATCAGGGGAGAGGAGGAACAAGCCGAGGTTTGTGTTTTCGTCAGTGGTGGAGATGAAGTAGGCTTGTCCGTCGTTATCGACGAAGATGTTGCAGTCGCGCGACTTGGTGCCAAGCGGACGACCTGTCCACACGCAAGTGTAAGGACCAGCCACTTTGTCGCTTTCGAACACGGCTGCTTCGCTGGCGCTGTAGTCTTTTGCCTCCCAGTGGCACCACACCACGAACTTCTTTGTCTTTTCGTTGTACATGAGTTTGGGACGCTCAATCATGCGAGTGTCGCCTAAGTCTTTGTGCGTGACGTGGTTCTTGATGATTTTTCCTTCGAATTGCCAATGCACGAAGTCTTCGGTGGAATAGAGATTCACGTCGGGATTCCACGAACGGGAACGGTCTTCGCCGATGAGATACCATCGCGTTCCCACTTGGAGGAAGTTGCCACCATGTGCTTGAACGATGTAGCCTTCGTCGTCTTTCCATTCGATGCCGTTCTGGATAGTGACGAACTGTGCGCGAAGGGAACTTGCCTGAAGGGAAAGGAAGGCAAGGAGGAGAAAGGTGAAATGTTTCATATAATAAAAGGATTAAGATTTTTAATGAAGAATGAAGAATGTATTTTACTTCGCTCATGAGAAAAGTTTCTTCATTTGGAGCGAAGTGACCATTCTTCATTCTTCATTTAATATAGTGGTTCGCCTCTGTAGAAATTGAGGATTTTCTGACGGAAAATATAGGTGTATTTGGCTTGAAGATGGTCGGCTTGCGCTTTCATATAGCGAGTCTTTTGCTCCTCAAACTCTGTACTGTTGGCTTTTCCGTTCTCGTATTTCTTCTGCATAAGATTGAAGGAAGCACTGGCAGCATCACAAGCCGTCTGTGATGACTGGTATTGCTTCTGTGCCGCTACAGCATTGTAATAGGCTTGTTGCATTTCCTTGTAGAGCGTCTTTCGTGTGTTTTCCAGAATTAGCCGTTGGTTTTCTACGGCAACACGTGCCTGGTGAACGGAATTGCGTGTGTTGAAACGGTTGAAAATAGGAATGGAAAGGGAAAGGCCAATGGATTGATTGAAATTGTTTTTTAGCTGAGTGCCGAAAGTGTCGCCAGGCATACCCGATGTCTTGTAATAGCTGGAGCCTAAGCCTGCACCAATGCTCAGTGTGGGATAGTAACCTGATTTGGCAACATTGACGTTCTTTTCAGCTGATTTGAGTCGGTATTGCTGTGCAATGATGGAAGGCCGTGTTGAGTATTCCAGTCCGTCAGTTGAAGGAGCCTCATTGAGTGCAGAGAGGGCACTGCTTGCCTCGGCAGGCTTTTGCACCGAGAATCCCTGAGGAGACTCCAACTCCAAAAGTTGTGAGAGCGTGAGAATGGCGATGTCGTAGCTGTTGATGGCTCGTGTGAGTGTGAGCTCGTCGTTTGCCACGGTGCTTCGTGCTTCAGCCAAGTCGGCTTCCGATTTCTTTCCGTTGTCGAACAGCAATTGGATGCGTTGCAATTGGTTTTTGCTCAGTTCGCATTGACGTTCTGCCACTTCCATGATTTCCTTCTGATAAAGACAATCCAGGTATTGGGAAGTGACTTGCAGGCTGATGTCCTCTCGTGCTTTGTCGAGGTCGGCAAGAGCAGCTTGCAAGTCTATCTTTCGAGCTGCAATGTTATTGGGAATTTGTCCACCCGTGATGATAGGAATGCTCGTGTTCAAGTCGAACCCTGTGGATTGGGTGCTACGATTGGTGTAGGTGTTGTCGGCGGTAAGTCCACGTCCAAAGCTGAAACTCTGGTGTGCCGATGCGTTCAGATTGGGCAGTCGTGCGTTACGAGCCGTGCTGAGCTGAATTTCGCTGTTTTCTACGGATTTCTGATATTGTTTGATGCTGATGTTATGTTCCAAGGCGTACTCAATGCATTGCTTGAGCGACCACGGGTGTGACTCTTCTGCAATTTTTCCCTGAGAAAACGAATTTTGGGCTGTTGCAGACGAGGCAAGGGAGCATAAACCAAAGGATAGGATGGCAATATACTTTTTCATCTTCTTTCTGTTGTTATTCCTTGATGATTTCAATTCCTCTCAACTTCTCACCTGCTTTCACACCGCTCTTCACTTGGATGTTCACGCCGTTGCTCAAACCTGTAGTAACTTCTTTCTTCTGAAACTGCTGGTGTCCCTTTGTGCTGTCGGTGAGTACATATACGTATGTCTTTTCCTCTTCGAAATTAAGAGTCGATTCAGGAATTGTGAGCACTTTTGTGGCGCGTTCCAGAATGATTTCTGCATTTGCACTGTAGCCCGAACGAATCTTCATGCCCGCAGGAATGGAAAGTGCTGCTTTGATTTCAAATTGGTTGGCGCCGTTGTTTTCCACACCTTTTGGCGAAATGTATTCGAGCGTTGCCTTCAGCTTGGCATCGGGAATGGCACCAATACTGATGTCAACCGACATTCCTTCGCGGAGTTGTCCCACTTCTGTTTCGTCGATGTTTCCCTTGAAAATCAGGTTTGTCATGTCGGCAACCGTTGCGATGGTTGTACCGTCATTGAACGAGTTACTGAGTATGACGGAGTTTCCCACCTTCACAGGAACGTCGAGGATGATGCCATCGATGGTGGAGCGAATCAAAGTGGTTGACATTTGTGCATTGCTCAGCGAGATTCCCTTACGGGTGATGTTGAGAGCATCCTTGGCATTAGCCAGTTCTTCCTTGGCTTGGCGATATTTCACTTCGCTCGCTTCGTACTCTTCGTCGCTGACCACCTGCTCAGCTTTCAGACGTTGCATTCGCTCGTAGTCTGTTTGAGTGTGAGACAGATTGATTTGTGCAAGTTTCACGCGATTTTCTGCTGAACTGAGGCTTGACATGTCGGGGATGACTTTCACCTTGGCAATCACTTCGTCTTTCTTCACGGTCTGTCCAGCCACCTTGTAGAGTTGGTCGATGATACCCGAAATCTGTGGCTTGATGTTCACTTCGTCGCGTGGTTCTATTTTTCCAGTTACGACCGTGGTGCGTTCAATGTCCATCGTTTGTGTGGAGCAGATTTCATACTCCTTCACTTTGGGCTGTGACTTCTGATAGAGGAACACGAAGGTTCCGAAGAAGACAAGTGCAATGATTGCAATGCCCATCCATTTCCAAATTTTTTTCATATTCTATTGTTTTTAATTTTTCACTTTTCACTCTTCACTCTTCACTTTTCACTTTTCACTCTTCACATTTATTCCTCTCTCATGGCATCCACAGGCTTGATCTTCATGGCTCTGAAAGCAGGACCAAGACCAGCAACCACGCCAAGCAGGGCGATGATGATGGATGCTCCGATGGCAAGCCAGAAGGAAATCTGAAATGTAGAGTTGCTCAGAGCATCGTTGTTGCTATGCACGATTTTCTCCACCAATTGCAAAATCAGTACCGAGAAAGTGATGCCACTGAGTCCAGCGATGAGTGTCAGTGTCATGCTCTCGCTGAGAATCTGCTGAAGGATGTCGATAGGTGTAGCACCGATGGCACGACGAATGCCAATTTCGGTGGTGCGCTCCTTCACTGTCACCATCATGATGTTGCTCACACCGATGGCTCCACTCAGCAGTGTGCCAAGACCAATCATCCACACCAGGATGCTGATGCCGTTGAAGAGGTCATCCATCACGGTGAACACTGCTTCAGTGTTGATGAAAAGCACTGCCTGTTTGTCATCGGGATGGACAGAATGTGCATTGCGAACGATGGTGCCGATTTTCTCCTGCACCTCGCTCATCTTGAAACCCTTTCGTGCCGTTACGCAAAGCATTTCGATTTTGTCGTTTCTTCCGTATGCGCGACACATTGTCGTGAATGGAATCTCCACGCTTGTCAGAGGGTTTCCGTTGAGACTGATGGCATCGCCCGAACGACCGCTTTGTCCGACGATGGTGTAGGTAATGCCGTCGATTTGAATTTTCTCTCCACAAACATCTGTCTTTCCAGGAAAAAGCGTTTCCACGATGCGGGCACCGACGACGCATACCTTTCGGTTCTGCATCACGTCGATGTCGTTGAGTCGTCTCCCCACTTTGATGCGAGGGTTGTCTATTTCGTAATACTCAGGGAAGATGCCGCTCATGCTCACGCTGATGGACTGGTCGCCTTTCACGGCATTGCTTCCCCAGTGGTTGTTGGTACCTGTGCAAACATCCACCTCGGGAACGCAGTTCTTCACGCGGTCAATGTCTTTCAAATCCAAGCTCCACGACCGTCCCTCCTTCAGTCCCTTGTAGGGCTTAGTGGTGTTCATCGATGCCACGAAGCCAGCGTTCGACGCAAATCCCGTGAACACCTGTCCGAGCATCGACTCCAATCCGCGTCCACCGCCCATCAGCAGTACGAGCATGAAAATGCCCCAGAAGATGCCGAAGGCAGTGAGGAATGACCTAAGTTTATTTCTTGAGAGCGAGTCGAAAATCTCACCCCATTGGTCGCTGTCTATTCTCATCTATGATTCGTTTTAATCAGGGATTTAGAGGATTGATAAGGATTCAAGCCTTTCAGATATGTTAATCATCAGGAATTGTAAATGGGAAAAATCCCTAATAATCCTACAAATACCTGACAGAAGCTCTGACACTTATCCATGCAGGGCTTCGATGGGTTTCACTTTAGCAGCGCGTTGTGCAGGAAAGAAACCTGCCAACATGCCCGAAATAATCATCACGACAGTTGCCTCGATGCAAATGCTGAGGTCCACCGTTGGGTTGACAAACAATTTCTGTTGGAACACGCCCATGTCCATCGTGTAGCCACCGACCGAAGAGTCCATCCATTCGCAGAAGCCCACGCCGAACAGCATTCCGATGTAGCCGAAGAACGTGGTGATGATGATACTCTCAAAAATCACCATGCTGACAATGCTGCGAGGACGAGCACCGAGAGCCTTGCGAATGCCAAACTCATGTGTGCGCTCCTTCACTGAAATCAGCATGATGTTGCTCACGCCTACCACGCCGCTCAACAATGTCAGCAAGCCGAGAATCCAGAAAGCAGTGTGCAGTGTGCTTTTTGCCGTGTTCATGGCAGAGTTGTTTTCTGCTGAGTTCCACATCCAGATGGCACTTTCGTCCTCCGCATCGAATTGGTGGATTTCGCCCATCGCCCTGCGATAGCTCTTTTCGAAATCCTCGTTCTTCTGCTCCGTGTCGAGTCCCTTCGACTTCAGCGTCAGTTCACCAATGTTATTACCTTTGGAATAGATGATTTTCATTGTGGTGAAAGGAGCCAACATATTGCTCGAACTGAAAGCAAAATCTCGTTTTCTGATGCCTACGACCGTGAAAGCGCTATTGTTGATATTGATGATTTTTCCGATGCCGTTCACGTTAGGACCGAAAAGATGCTCCTCCTGGTTGTTGTCAATCACAACCACTTTCCTGTTTTGCTGCAAATCAAAGTCGTTGATGAACCTGCCACGAGCCAATTTGGAACCATCGATTTCCTTTTGCTGTGGATACACGCCTGTGAGTGTCACACTCAAGTGCTGCTTACCGACCGACGCAGTCAAGCCGCTTTGCTCCACGGTGGCTGTCACCTCATCCACATTTTCCTTGAAGCGTCTCTTTGGCATGTCGATGTCCCTGTTGTCCAGCTCAATCCTCCTTCCTTCCTTGATGCCATTGAATGGCTTGGAAGTGAAACCTGGATAGATGTGGACAGCATCCAGCGAAAGTCCCTCGGAGTTCTGCTCCAGCGTGTGGATGATGCCATTGCTCGCACCGAGCAGCACTATCAGCAGGAAGATGCCGCTTGCCACTGCTATGCCCGTTGCCGCCGTGCGCATTTTGTTGCGCATGATGGCACCCCATATTTCTTGCAAAGTATCAATCATTTCATGGTTCCTTCCATAGAGAACGGAGTGCGGCTTGCATCGGTCACTTCTTCAATCTCGCCAATGATGCCGTCCTTGATGTGGATGATTTTTTCTGCTTGATAGGCAACGCCACTTTCGTGCGTCACCACAATGATGGTCATGCCTTGCTTGTGCAATTCCTTCAGGATTTGCATCACTTCCACCGAGGTCTTGCTGTCGAGCGCACCCGTCGGTTCGTCGGCAAGGATGATTTTGGGCTGCGTAATGAGCGCACGGGCAATGGCAACACGCTGCTTCTGTCCGCCCGACATTTCGTTGGGCTTGTGGTGCGCCCAGTCTTTCAGTCCGAATTTGTCTAAGTATTCCAGTGCCAACTGGTTGCGCTTGCGGCGGCTCACTCCTTGGTAGAACAGAGGCAAAGCCACGTTTTCCATTGCATCCTTGAATGGAATCAGATTGAACGACTGGAAGATGAAGCCAATCATTTTGTTGCGGTATTCCGCAGCGCGAGTCTCGCTCAGATTGCGGATGAGTGTACCGTCGAGCGTGTAGGTTCCCTCGTCGTAGTCATCGAGGATGCCGAGAATGTTGAGCAGCGTACTCTTTCCCGAACCCGATGCACCCATGATGCTCACGAATTCGCCCTTATTGATGTGGAGCGAAATGCCTTTCAGCACATGCAGGCTGTTCCCACCATGATAGGTCTTGTGGATATTTTCTAAATGTAACACGTTGTAGTTTCTGTTTCAAACAAAAGTATATAGCGATGCGCACGAAAAGCGCATCGCTCATTATTTAATAATAAGGAAGCAAAGTGGAAAAGACTTAATTCAACAAATCCACGTCTGCCACTTCCAGGTTCTTGCTGTTAATCTTGGCAAGTCCGCCCTTCTGCTTCACGAGTTTCTTGGCAGAACCCTTCAGCTCCAAATCACCCACGCCAACCGACTTGGCAATGATAGTACCCTTGCAGTTCGTTGTCAGGTCGATTTCTCCAGCGCCATTCGATTGCACATCCAGGTTGGCACAGTCGAACGACATTTTTGCTTCACCAGCACCAATCACGACCACTGCGGCATCATTTCGCACCTTGCCTTCGCGAATGTGGGCATCGCCAGCGCCTTCCATGACAAAATCGAAGGAAGTGGCTTTCATCTTGAACATTTCCAAGTCGCCTGCTCCGTGAATATCAATCCTCAATTTCTCGCAAGCCAAGTCCTCGATGTCAGCATCGCCTGCTCCATGAAGAGAGAGGGAGAAGTCGTTCTCGAATTCCACAGGCTTTTTGATTTTCAAGTCGCCTGCCCCCAAGATTTTCACGTTCGTGAGATAAGGAGAGAACACATATACCCTGATGTTTGGATATTTTCTCGTATTGCCCTTCTCCTTAGACCGAACCGAAAGCACACCATCAGCATTCACCTTCACGTCGTATAGCTTCAGCACCTTTTCGTTTCCCTTGATGATGACATAAGTGCTGTCGCTCTGTTCGTATTCGATGTCGGAGAATCCGGTAAAGTCGATACGTTCAATCTTGTTGGCATCTACACGTTTGTTCACCACGTCTCCCCATTTTTCAGAGTTGCGGAGATAGCGAGGCATCTGTTCGTCGTCATAGTTTTCATCGGTGAAAAAGTCATCCATGTTTTCTTCTACCATCTCCTGGCTGTCTTTGCCTGAATGATAGATGCATGAACTCAGACATAAAATGCTCACTGTTGTTAGCAGTGTCAAACCTAAACAATGCTTTTTCATAAACCTATGGTATAATTTTTCACTTTTCACTTATTTGTCTCCTAAAGTAACTATTCAGCGAATAATATTAAGAAGTGCCCTTTCGGGCAGAAATCCAACAAATCTATTCAAAATCTGTCAAATCTTTAAAATTTTTGCCATAAGGATTTGTTTGATTTGCTTAAGATTTGATAGATTTCTCGCCGTAGGCGACTCAAAAAGATGATTCGCTGAATAGTTACCTCCTAAAGAAATTGGCAAAATCAGCAAAATTAAAAAATTTAGTACATTTAGTCTATTTCTTCAGGAGATTTTTCACTCTTCACTTTTCACTCTTCACTTTCCACCTACTTCTGCCATTCCTTCTCAACGTCTTCAATCGAAAGCCCCAGGGCTCTCATCGTCTTGAAGACAGAAGGAAGCGTATTGTTGATGAATTCCTCGCGCTGCATCTTCAGGATGATGTCCTTGGCATCGGTGGCGACAAAGAATCCCAGTCCGCGCTTCGTGTAGATGATGCCTTTCTGCTCCAGCCATTCATAACTCCTCACGGCAGTGTTCGCGTTCACTTCCATCTGTGCAGCCATCTCCCTCACCGAAGGAATCCGCTCGTCAGCCTTGTGGACATCCTCAAGAATGTCGAAGCATATCTGCTCAGCAAGCTGCAAATATATAGCTTTTTTCTCTTGAAATTCCATGTGTTAATGTTTTTTAGAACTTTTTATTTTAGTTTTTCAGTTCGTAACTATTCAGCGAATCGTCTTTTTGAGTCGCCTGCGGCGAGAAATCTTTCAAATCTTAACAAATCAAACAAATCCATACAGAAAAAAATATAAAGATTTGACAGATTTTGAATAGATTTGTTGGATTTGGCTACGCCGAGCTAAAGGTTCTGCCCGAAAGGGCACTCCTTGAAATTATTCGCTGAATAGTTACTTCAGTTCAGGGAAAACTAAATCCTGTTCCACTTGTTAGTAATCTGCGCATTCTTGTAGTTGCGCCAGCTCTTCCACCACATCAGAGCAGCAGTGCCTACGATGATTGCCATGCCAATCCAATAAAGGGTCCATCCGGAGTTCTCATAATAAGAAAGATTGAAATCATGGTTTTCGAGATTGAACACAAACATAGAGAAAACAATTGTTCCGAGAATAGTCACTATAAAATTCAATACCCACAGAGCTAGTATTGTCCAAATGATATTGTAACGATATTTCACCGAATTGCCAAAAACGAAAGCCGTGAATGACCAAATGGATGATGCCAAAACAAAGCCAACAAATGCGTTGTGATATGTTCTACGAAAAGGGGAGATATTACTCCATCCTTCCATGCCTTCACCACTGAAATCCCACACGAAGCAACGGAAGAAATGATTGGTAATAGAGTGGATTTTGTCTGTTGGAAAACCTGCAATGAGTGAGAGTAGAGCGTTGACAACGTCTGCTGCTACCACACTTACCACACACAAAAGGAATCCACCTATAATTACCAATAATGTGTGCCAAAGAAATTTTTCGCCATTCGTTGCTGGCAGAGTCAGCGTGGAGATGCGTCCTTGTTTGTTACGAAGAGGATGGTTGAAACATCCTGCGAATACCATCATTAAAATACCAACAACTCCAAAAATGACTTTGACTGTTGCATTGATGCTATAATACCAACTAGCAATAGTTTCATCAGAGTCAACACCTACATTTAAATTTCTTATCATTGTCCATCGAATCAGGAAGCCCATAACGGCAATTCCAGTGATGATGGATGCAGTGACAATCGACGTGTTGCGATAAAACGCCTTATTGATGGTCAAGTCGTACTTTGCGTACTGAACAAATCTATTGAATTCCATAATGATATGAGTTTTTCAGTTTTTGAATTTACTACG
>DGSN01000020.1 GCA_002393575.1 Prevotellaceae bacterium UBA4361
ACAAAGAGGGAGATGTGCTGTTGTTCACTTCTAAATTTGGAGTGGATACTATGACTATTACAGAAAGAAAGGTTGTGGACAAAATTTTGCCTTTTGTAGAAAATGAAAGTAGTGACACTTTTCATGCTAACGCATCAATTAATTTCACTATTAAACATAGTGGAAGCGAAATATCAGGTTGGCTTATAATAGTAAAAAAAGATGACAGTATAACTTCTCTTCATATTCGAATAGGTGATAGACAATACAATTTGGATGACACAAAGCATGTCGTCTTTTCGAAAAAAGCACGTACAGTGAGCACACTTGATGACATCATATCTGTAAGTACAAAAAACTCAGAACTATATATTAAATCAAAATATACTCCCGATATTTTTTATTGGAGCAAATCCAAAGGACTGATACAGTATCAATACCAGACTGGCGAGACGTATAATCTCTATAAGATTTTGCCTCATCAAAAGAAAAACTGATTGTTTTTGAATGAATCAGTGCAATCAGAACAATCCAGCACGCAGTGCGATGTGCCGTAAAAACAAGTATTTATGTGTGAGACAAACAACATCGCACTATCGTGCTTGATTTAATGATTATTCTGATTTTTTTGATTGGAACATAAGAACATTGGCCTCGTCTTGATTAGACTGATTTCACTGATTACAATGATTATTGGTTTGTCAGAAAAATCAGATGAATCAGATAATCCAGCACGTCAGTGCGATGTTTCTTCTGAAACCACAGATGGCACGGATGCACACAGATTTTTTTAATGTCACTCAGAAATAAAGGAAACAACGGAAATAATTTTTCTGCAAACCTTTCAGCTCGGCGTAGCCAATGTCAGCGATTTCTGCGAGAAAAAAACATCGACTTCGTCTTGATTGGACTGATTGTACTGATTACAATGATTATCGGGTCGTAAGAAAAATCAAATAATCAAGCAGGAAGTGCGATGTTTCTTCTGAAACCACAGATGACACGGATGCACACAGATTTTTTTTAATGTCACGCTGAAATAAAGGAAACGACGGAAATAATTTTTCTGTGATACTTTGCTTTCTGCGTGAACATAAAAACACACAGATGGCTCAGATGAATGCAGATAAGAGACATCTGTGTGCATCTGAGCCATCTGTGTTTGAAAAAAGCCGTCTGTGGTATGAGGGAGAGTGGGGGAGAGGATTACCAGTTGTCGTCGTCTTCGAAACCGACGATGCCGTCGTTGACGACTTCCTCGATTTTGTCGAAAATCATCTGGCTGTAGATGTGCGTCATGACGAATGCCTGGGCACTTGCCTTGCGGTGGGAGTCGTCTTGGTTGAAAGGATAGGTGTTTTCGAACATCCACTTGGAGTCGTACTCCTTGGGTGTGCCGTCCTTTCCGCTGATTTTGCTGATGAGTCCGCCTCCACTGGCTTTCTTCACGTCGTAGTTGCTCAGCAGGAAATGCACCTTGATGCGCTTGTCCTTGATGTCAACACGGATGAGGGGATGTATGCCGACGATGTAGCGGTTCACGCCTCCGACGTGGTCAGCCATGTCGTCGAGGTAGCCTTTGGCGATAATCATCTTCTCGGTCTTGCTGTTGGTGATGATTTCCGACTTCTTGTCGCTGAATGTCTTTGTGAACCATTCGTTGAGCAGTTCGTAGAGCTTGTCGGCATCCTTGCGACCGCACTGGATGACGCGTGAGAAACTCAGTCGGTTGTTTTTGTCGAGTTCTATGAACTCAGTGAGGTAGCTGGCTTGTTCCACCCATTCGTCTCCATACTTTTCGATGGAGAACTGTTCCACTTCGCTGGTCTTGAATACTTGGGCGGAGGTGCGGAGGGAGATGATTGGTGAGCTGAGCACGACAAGCAGCATGAGGCACAGGGAACGTGCCGAGCGTGTGCGGAAAGATGTTGGTGTATTCATGATGATTCTATATTTATCGTTAACAGTTTGCGCAGCAAAATTACAAAAAAATTTTATTCTGTTAAAATTTAAGGCGTTAAGTAGTGATAAAAAATAACTTGGGATGACCTTTCTGCCACGAAAAACGATTTTGAAAAACCACGAAACCATTATTTATTATATAACCACGAATTACACGAATGAAACGAATTTTTGATTGTATGATATCGAATTTCACTAATAATCATTTAATTAATTCGTTTAATTAGTGAAATTTGTGGTTCTAAATAAATGAATGGATTTTAAACAATATCGTTTAAGCAATTTTCCAGAAATTGGAGGTCGGCTTCGGTGGTTGACCAGCTGGTGACGAAGCGGCAGACGGTGCTTTGGGCATCGAAGGGTGCCCAGCGGGAGAAGACGATGTGCTGGGAGAGGGTTTCCATCACGTCGTTGGGGAGGATGAAGAACTGTTGGTTGGTGGGTGAGTCGATGAAGGTTTTGAAGCCTTTGTTGGTGAGAATCTGCTTGAGTTGCACAGCCAGTTGGTTGGCATGGTGTGCTATGCGCAGATAGAGGTTGTCGGTGAAGAGTGTATCGAACTGTATGCCGATGAGTCGTCCTTTGGCGAAGAGTGCGCCGTGCTGCTTGATGATGCTGAAGAAATGGGGATGTGCGTTGCCGTGGGTGAAGACGACTGCTTCGCCACAGAGGGCACCGACTTTGGTTCCGCCGATGTAGAACACGTCGCAGTGGTGTGCCAGGAAGGGAAGGGTGATGTCGCTGGCTGGGGAGGTGAGTCCATAGCCGAGGCGGGCACCATCGACGAAGAGCGGCAGTTGGTATTCTTTGCAGACGGACTCGATGGCGATGAGTTCGGATGCTGAGTATAGGGTGCCGTATTCGGTTGGGAAGGTGATATAGACCATGCCTGGGAAGACGATGTGCTCGTGTGCGTCGTCGGCATAGAAGCCTGCGAGGAGTTCGCGAAGTTCGGTTGCTGAGATTTTGCCTTCGTGCTGGGGAAGGGTGATGACCTTGTGTCCGCCAAATTCGATGGCTCCACTCTCGTGGGTGGCGATGTGGGCAGTTTCGGCTGCCACTACGCCTTGATAGGACTGGAGGATGGAGTCGATGACGGTGGCATTGGTCTGTGTGCCTCCGCCTAAGAAGAACACATTGGCATCGGGACATTCGCAGGCTTGGCGGATGCGCTGCTTGGCAGATGCGCTGAAATGGTCGAAGCCATATACGTCGGTTTGTAAGTCGTTGGTAGCTGCGAGTTGGGAGAGGATGGATGGGTGGCAGCCGTTGTTGTAATCGTTTTCGAAGGAGAGCATGGGTTTTTATGGGGTTGATGGGGGTGATGGGGTTAATGGGGTTGATGGGGTTAATGGGTGGCAAAGGTAAGGGTTTTTGGGGAAATATGGGTGAGTGGGGAGAAAAAATGTGGGAGGAAAGGGTGTAGTTTGTCAATTTCTTGTTTTTCCGCTATGTAGTTTTCAAATAATTTGTCGTATCTTTGCACGGACTATGAATGATAGAGAATTGGTTGAGGCTTTGCTCAACAAGGATCCGTTTGTGACGAAATTGTTCTACTATCGCAATTGCCGTCCGCTGTTCTTGAGCTTGATACACAGGCTTGAGCGGAATGGGCGTGTTTGGGAGTATGATGAGGTGGTGAGTGAGATTTATGCTTTGCTGATGGAAGACGACGGCAGAAGGCTTAGGAGTTTTGGCTTTGAATGTTCGTTCTATCAGTGGGTGAAGGTGGTTGCTTTGCGCCATCTGCTTGCAAATATGGACAAGGTGGTGATAGATTCGGAATCGCAAGAGCCTCTTTACGAACGAGAAAGCGAACAGAGCGTTGACGAAAGTGCTGAACTTAGCACGGCTCGCGCTGATTTGGAGCGTCTGCTGGAGCTGATGCCCAATCAACGCTATGCCAGCGTGATTCGTAAGTTGACGCTTGAAGGCTATGAGAGTGAAGAACTTGCACAAGAGATGGATGTGAAGATTTCGAATTTGTACAATATCAAGAAAAGAGCTATGGCTCAACTGACGGAGGTGGCTCTTTTCGACAAAAAGAAATACAATGGCTATTAATTATCATAAGAAGAAAGACGACGAGCTGAAGGACAAGAGCACTGCTAATCCTTGGCAGGTGTCGGTGTATGGCTTGGGTTTCGAAAAGGAAGAGGAGGTGCAGTTGCCACGCAACACTGCGCTTGTGGATGGCTTGACTGATGAGGATATAGCCAAATTCCTGGATGGAGCGGCTGATGCCAACCTGCAAATGAGGGTGCTGAAGGAGGCGAGGGTGAACCCGATGCTTGCCGACTTGCTCTGCCAAGCTGCCGAGATTGACAAGGAGATGGAGCGCGTGATGAAGGAGAGCAATCTGAAGCGGCTTCCGCTGGGGGCGTTGGCAGCAAGCGAGAACGGTTCGGGTTCGGCTTGCGGACTTCGCTGCGAAGAGTTTATCTTCACGAAAAGAGGCATACCGTTTGTGGAAGACGAGCTCATCAAATTGGCAAAGGAAAAGCACTGGCTCAAGACGGGAGGCACAAGGATTGGAGACGTGGGAAATACACTTGCAACAGCAGGTTTGACGATTAACAAGAGTTTCGACCACTCATTGGAGGATTTGAGGGAAGCCCTGGATGAAGGAAAGGATGTGATTGCTATTGTAGATGGCGGTGAATTGGTTGGTGACCGCAAAGCTGAGATTCTGGAAGACATATTCGTAGGTGAAATACCTGACCATGCAGTGGTCGTGACTCGTGTGGATTTGGACAAGGACGAAGTGGAACTTTTCGACCCTCAAAGTCAAAACGATAGCGATACTTATACCACGGAGCAATTCTTGGATGCGTGGGAAGACTCTTGCAAATATGCAGTGCTGGTTTCCTAAAATGACAAAGTTATGCTCCAACCCGATTTGAATGCAGAAGACATCATATACATGCGTCGCTGCCTGCAACTGGCACGTAACGGACAACAAAACGCACAGCCCAACCCGATGGTAGGGGCTGTTGTTGTTTGTAATGGCAGAATCATCGGTGAAGGCTACCACGTGCGATGCGGGGAGGGCCATGCGGAGGTGAATGCCTTGGCTTCAGTGAAGCAGGAGGATGTGCATTTGCTGAAGGAATCGACCATCTATGTGAGTCTGGAACCTTGTTCACACTACGGAAAAACTCCTCCGTGCGCCGACTTGATTATCAGTAAGGGCTTGAAACGCTGCGTGGTGGGCTGCGTGGATCCTTTTGCCAAGGTGCAGGGACGTGGCATTCAGAAACTGAGAGACGCTGGCATTGAGGTGACGGTGGGTGTACTGGTGGACGAATGTAGGGCGCTGAACAAGCGGTTTATGACTTTCCACCAACTGAAACGTCCTTTTGTCACGTTGAAATGGGCAAGAACGCGGGATGGAGTGATGGGTGTGAAGGGAGAAAGACTGATGATTTCCAACACATACACGCAGATGTTGTGCCACAAAAGAAGGGCTGAGCATCAAGCCATTCTGGTGGGGAGAAAGACGCTGGAAGAGGATGCTCCAAGTCTCAACGTGAGATTGTGGAGCGGAAGACATCCGCAACCCGTCGTGCTGGGCAGCAATGTGAAGAACCTGCCCGAAGGGTGGTGGTGCTTCCAGACGGTGGAAGAGGTGCTGAATGTACTCTACGAAAGGGGTGTTCAGACATTGCTGGTGGAAGGCGGAAGGACGACTTTGCAGGCTTTCATCGACAAGGGAATGTGGGATGAAGCATTCGTGGAATTTGGTGATTTTTCATGGGCGGACAATGCGGATGGGAAAGACTGCGAAACGATTTTGGTGCCTACGTGGAAAGACGCTGAGAGGGTGGAGGACGAAGTGGTGATGGGACGGCACATTGAGCATTGGAAGCACGTGGCAGCCACGGAATAAGCGTGTTTTTCAAACTGATAGACAACGGAGATTCAGGGGAAAATCGTATAAGTGAAAAGGGGTGTCCTAAAGAAATTGGCTAAATCGGCAAATTTTAGGAACCACGAAATAATAACTTTCCTAAATAATACCGTACCAAAATACTTTTTAACGATAACTTAAACAAAAAATTTAGTGCATTTAGTCTATTTCTTTAGGAGACTATAAATGTGAAAAGTGAAAAATGAAAAGTAAAAAGTCGCTAAAACTCTTGAAATTTGCTATAAAATTCATTAAAAGTTAGGTAGTTAGTTCCGTAGAGAAAAAATTGTTCGTAAATTTGCAAGCTGAAAATATGTGCCTTGGGAGAAATGTGCCCATTTCACAAGGTTAATTTGTAAAATTTAGAATGAAAAAATCTTTCTACATACTTGCAACATTGTTGGTTGCAATGCAAATGATTTCGTGCTTAAAGGACAGTGAAACGACAGGCTCACCTGAGTGTGCCATCACTTTGTTTTCTGTAGCCGACATTCCTTGTAAAAGAATCGTCACCGTGAATGGAGTAGATAGCACCATCAAGGTTTCGATGAGCGGAAAGGAAATTTATTTCAACATCGACCAGCTGAACAGGAAGATTTACAATGTGGATTCCTTGCCATACTGGGTGACGATAACGAAAGTGGTTCCTACGGTCACTTGCCAAGGCAACGTGTATATTCGTGGCAACGATGAGCCTTTCCATGCTTTCAACAACGGAAAGGACTCCATCGACTTCACTCAGAAAATTCAATTCATGGTGGTGGCTTACGATGGTGTGTCGAGAAAAATCTATGATGCGGACATCAGGCTGGCATCCAACGATGCAGACTCTCTCTATTGGACTGCCGAGGAGCAAACTGCTCCGATGATTGGAAAGCATCACGACGTGATTCATGACGACATTCTTTATGTTTTTCATGAAGTCAATGGTCAGGCTTACGTCACTTCGACGGCTGTCGATGACAAAGAACGCAGTTGGACTACACCACAGGCTTTGACTGGAGCAAAAGGAACCATTGATTATGCTTCGGTTCTCTATTTCGACGGATATTTCTATGCACTCGACAACAATAATATCCTTTATCGTTCGTTAGCAGAGAACAAGGCTTTGACGTGGGAGCAAGCTTCCAATAGGTTGTTGACGAAGTTGCTGGCTGCCGATGACAACTATCTCTATGGTTGTGATGACGATGCTATTTGGGCATCAAGCGACATGAATGAATGGATAATGAGTGGTTCGGAAAATCTCGGATTAGTTCCTGAGCAATATGGTTCGTATGCTTACTACACCACGAAGACCAACCCGAATTTCCAGAATGTGGTGATGATGGGATGGAATGCCAACTTGAATAAGGACGCTGTGGTTTGGTATAAACTTTCCTCCTCCAACCCAGATGATGATCAGGAATGGGAATACATTCATGTGAATAACGACAACAACTACGAAATGCCGAAATTGCGCGACTTGCAGATGGTGTACTACAATGGCGAACTAATGGCTTTTGGTGGTGAGAAAGAGGGTGAAACCTCCACCAGCACTGCTTACAACGCCATCTACACATCGAACGACAATGGCATCACATGGCACAAGCAATCGAAGAAGCTGGGACTTCCGAAAGAATTGCTTGGCTATGCAGGACAGGTGACTGCCACCGTAGCCAATGGAAAGATTTGGCTTGTGCGTGATGACGGAAAAGTGTGGAGCGGAATCATCAACAAGAAATCGAAAAGAAGCGAGAATTGACGCGTCAATTCTGCTGACTTTTGAAACAATCAAAAAATAGTCCCTAACACCTGAAACGGATGAAGAAGGTTTGGCTCAAAATCATAGCGCTGTCGCTGGCACTCCTGGCTTCTCCTGCCAAAGCGCAGGAACTGGAGTACGCTCTCGAACTGGGCGGTATGCTGGGCACCAGCTTCTATTTCGGTGAAGCCAACTACCACACTTTGTTCAAGAACATGAATCTGGCTGGTGGATTGGTGGGACGCTACAACATCAACCCTCGCCAATCGGTGAAATTCAACATTGCCGTGGGAGGCATTTCGGGCGATGCCAGTAACATCAAATACAAATATCCCGAGAATCCCGACATCCAGTGGAAATTCAACCACAAGGTGTGGGATGTGGGCGCACAGTACGAATTGGGATTCTGGGGCTATGGTGTTGGTGGCGGTTACAAAGGTCACCGAAAAATCTGTCCTTACATCCAGTTCGGTTTAGGAGGTACCGTCTGCAATGGCAAATTCACCCTCAACATTCCCATCGGTTTTGGTGTGAAATACAAGTTCAAGCCACGATGGAACGTGGGATTGGATTGGACCATGCGCTTCAGCATGAGCGACATGCTCGATGGCATCAAAGACCCTTACGTCATCAAGAGCGGCTTCATGAAGAACAAGGACAACTATTCCTTCACAATGATTTATCTCACTTACGACCTTTGCCCAAAGTATCGGAAGTGTAACAACGAATAACAACCAAGAAGCTATGTCATATCTCGAACAAGTTGACAAAACGAGAGTTCCTCGCCATGTGGCAATCATCATGGATGGCAATGGCCGGTGGGCCACTTCGCAGGGCATGGAACGCACTATGGGACACCAGGCAGGCGCACAGAAATCGCACGAAATCATGGAAACAGCCGTGAAGCTGGGACTCGACTACCTGACGCTCTACACCTTCTCCACGGAGAACTGGAACCGTCCTCTCGAAGAGATTGCCGCCCTCATGTCGCTGCTCCTGAAACATCTGGAGGAAGAACTTTTCATGAAATATGACGCTCGCTTCACGGTGGTGGGCGACATCCAACGCCTGCCAGAAGACGTGCAGGATGCTATCCGCTACTTGGAGAATCGCACAAAGAACAACAAAGCCACTTGCATGGTGCTGGCGTTGAGCTATTCCTCACGCTGGGAAATCACCAAGGCGGTTGGTAAGATTGCCGAGGAAGTGAAAGAAGGCAAGCTTCAGCCTGAGGACATCACGGAGGAAGTCGTCAGCCAGCATCTGGATTGCCATTTCATGCCCGACCCCGAGTTGCTTATCCGAACGGGTGGCGAAGAGCGTCTGAGCAATTTCCTCTTGTGGCAAAGTGCATATACTGAATTCTATTTCACACCTACCTATTGGCCTGACTTCACCGAAGAGGAAATGTGCAAGGCGATTTGTGACTACCAGAAGCGCCAGCGCCGATTCGGCAAGACGGAGGAACAGGTGGAAAAAGAAAATCAAAATTGACTTAGTTTAGAACAATGAACAAAATACTTAGAACACTTTTCACACTTGCTTTTGGCATCCTGCTTTTGCCAAATGCTCATGCCCAGCAGGATGTTGAGAAACCCACCATTCTGTATGGTCAGCAGCGTCGTCTGCCTATTGGCGGCATCAAGGTGGAAGGTGTTGAGAACTACGAGGATTATCTCCTGATTGGCATTTCAGGACTCAGCATCGGAGAACAAGTGACTCTTCCTGGCGACGAAATCACGGCTGCCGTGAAGCGATACTGGAAGCACGGACTGTTCTCTTCTGTCCGCATCGAAGCAGAGAAGATTCAGAACGACAGTCTCTATCTGAAAATCATCCTTGCTACGCGTCCACGTGTGTCGGAAGTCAACATCAACGGTGTGCGCAAGGGTGAGAAGGATGACTTGATGGAGAAAATCGGTATCATCAAGGGCATACAAATCACTCCCAACATGGTGGACCGTGCGAAGATTGTCATCAAGCGATACTTCGACGAGAAAGGCTTCAAGAATGCACAAGCTGAAATTATCCAGCGCGACGACTTGAGCAAGAAAGACCAGGTGATTGTGGATGTGAACATCGACAAGAAAGAAAAGGTGAAGGTTCACAAGATTTACATCACGGGTAATGAGCACATCAAGCGTAGGAAGTTCGATGGTAACTTCTTCTCGGGTGGTCTGTTGAAGAAAACCAACGAAAAGGGTTTCAAGAGCCTCTTCAAGACTCAGAAATTCGTTCAGGAGAAATATGAAGAGGACAAGGAGCGTGTCATTGAAAAGTACAATGAGTTGGGCTATCGCGATGCTCAGATTGTTGCCGACAGCGTGGTTCCAGCAGGTGAAAACCTCGTTGATGTCTATATCCACATCGATGAAGGACAACGCTATTATGTTCGCAACATCGACTGGGTGGGTAACACCATCTACAAGACAGAAGCCCTGAACGAAGTGCTTCGCATGAAGAAAGGCGATGTGTACAATCAGAAGCACATCAACAAACGATTGGAAAGCGATGACGATGCCGTCAAGAACTACTACTACAACGACGGTTACGTTTTCGTCCAGGTGAACCCCACTGAAATCAATGTGGATGGCGACTCCATCGACCTTGAAATCCGCATCGTGGAAGGAATCCAGGCTGCCATCAATAAAATCAAGATTTATGGTAACACGCGCGTATATGAGGAAGTCATTCGCCGTGAGTTGAAGCTGAAGCCAGGCGACCTCTTCTCGATGGATGCGTTCAAGTTGACCTATCAGGAAATCGGTCAGATGGGACACTTCGACCCTGAGCAAATCGATTTCCAGCCTAAGCCAGACCCTAACAATGGAACGGTGGATCTCAACCTCGGACTCGTGCCAAAGGCGAGCGACCAGTTGGAGCTCTCTCTCGGTTATGGTTACACGGGTGTGATTCTGAAAGCGGGTATCAAGTTCACCAACTTCTCCATGCGCAACCTCTTCAGCAAGAAAGCCAAGCGTCGTGGAATTCTGCCACAGGGCGATGCCCAGCAGCTCGAAATCAGTGCTTCCACCAATGGTAGCTACTATCAGCAGTACAACATTTCGTTCTTCGACCCTTGGTTTGGTCGCAAGCGTCCTAACTCATTCTCTGTATCTGCTTTCTATTCCAAATACACAGATATTAGTTCGAACTACTACAATAATAGCTACATGAATAGCTACTACTCTATGCTCTATGGCGTTGGAAACTACAATAGTTCGTACTACAACAACTATAGTTCCTACTACGACCCAGACAAGTACCTGCAAGTGTTCGGTGCTTCCATTGGTTGGGGTAAGCGTCTCACATGGCCAGACAACAACTTCAGTTTCTCGGCATCGCTCGGTTACACGCGCTATAGTCTGAAAGACTGGGAATACTTCCTCATCACGGATGGTAACTGTAACAACATCAACCTCACCTTGCAGTTGAATCGTACCTCTATCGACAACCCGATTTTCCCTCGTCGTGGTTCGCAGATGTCGCTCTCCGTATCAGCCACACCTCCTTACTCCCTGTGGGATGGACTGAACTACGGCGAACTCAGCAAGCACATCTCCCAAGCCGATGCCAACCGAATGTCCAACTTGCAGAAGATTTACCGCTGGATTGAATATCACAAGTGGAAGTTTACATCCAAGTTCTACACGCCACTTTCGGGTAAACAAAAGTGCTTCGTGTTGATGACACGCTTCGATGTCGGTTTCCTCGGACACTACAATGCCAACAAGAAATCACCATTCGAAACATTCTATGTGGGTGGTGATGGTATGTCGGGCTATTCTTCCAGCTACTATTCCGAAACCATTGGTTTGCGTGGTTACGACAACGGATGTCTCACGCCTAACGGATTCACAGGTTATGCCTACACTCGCATGGGTGTCGAGCTTCGCTACCCTCTCTTGCTCCAGGGTTCTACCAACATTTACGCTCTCACCTTCCTCGAAGGTGGTAATGCTTGGACCGACATCAAGAAGTTCAACCCATTCGATATGAAGCGTTCAGCAGGAGTCGGTGTCCGCATCTTCCTCCCAATGGTGGGTATGATGGGTATCGACTGGGCTTACGGATTCGACAAGGTGTTCGGTTCCAAGTCCTACGGTGGCAGCCAGTTCCACTTCGTTCTCGGACAAGAATTCTAATGGCAAGCCGACACGCCCAATAGGGACATTCCCCTCTTCCTTTAGGGAAAACCGTCGTGCGAATTAGGGATTTAACTAAATGGTGTGTGACAGATTAATTCTATCTTTGCACCACTCAAAAAACGGAAACATTAATAATCAAATTATTATGAAGAAGCTCATCATGACTATCGCGCTCACGGCAATGACATTTGTTGCTGCCAGCGCACAGAAGTTTGCTCTCGTGGATATGGACTACATCCTCAAGAATGTGCCAGCCTACGAACGTGCCAACGAACAACTCAACCAGGTTTCCAAGAAGTGGGAAGGCGAAATCGAAGCCATCCTCACCGAAGTGGAAACACAATACAAGAAATACCAGCAGGAGTCCGTCTTCCTTTCCGATGCTCAGAAAACCAAAGCTGAAGAAGCTATCATGGCAAAGGAAAAGCAGGCAAGCGACCTGAAAAAGAAATACTTTGGCAGCGAAGGCGAACTCTTCAAGAAGCGCCAGAGCCTCATGTCGCCTATTCAGGACGAAATCTACAACGCCGTGAAGGACATCTGCGACCAGAAAGGCTATCAGCTTGTGCTCGACCGTGCTTCAGGAGGCAGCATCATCTTTGCATCGCCAAAGATTGACATCAGCGACGAAGTTCTCCAGAAGCTTGGTTACGCATACTAAAAAATAATATTCAAACAAAAACCAATAAAATTAAAAAGTAATGAAAAAGACAATTCTCACACTCCTTGTGGCACTTCCAATGAGTGTATTCGCTCAGAAATTTGCACATTTCAATTCCGCAGAAATTATCCAGGCTATGCCAGAATACACTGCTGCGCAAACTGAACTCCAGGCACAGCAGAAGCAAGTGGAAGATGAAGCAAAGCGAATGGAAGATGAGCTCAGAACAAAGTTCGAGGACTATCAGAAGAACGAAGCAACGATGGTGGATGCTGTCAAGACTCGCCGTCAGCAGGAACTCGAAGACCTTCAGAACCGCTATCAGCAGTACATCCAGACCAGCCAGCAGGATTTGCAGAAACTTTCTTCTACCAAAATGCAGGCTATCTCTGAGAAGCTTGGTAAGGTGGTCAAGGAAGTGGGCGTAGCAGGAGGATATGTTTACATCATGGACATCACCTCTGGCATCCCTTACATTTCCGAAACCCTCTCCACTGATGTCACTCCTCAGGTAAAGAGCAAGCTCGGTTTGAAGTAATCACATCATAGACATGACAAACGGAAAAAGGGATGAGTTGGCACCTGCGCCGACTCATTCCTTTTTCTGTTGAAAAACACCCTATTTCTTCCGATGGATTCGCTCAGGATGCTTCTCGCAGTACTCCTTGATTCGCTCTGCAAACTGGCGGGATTTCTTGCTCCCTTCATCCACCTCGTAACTCATGTTTTCTGGTATCTGTTTTCCGTAGTCGAGTACCAAAGGCTTTGCTTCTCCCTTCTGCTTCACGATTTGCAAGGAGTCGTAGAGCGTATTGGAATACACTTCGTATGTGCCCATCTGCAAGGTGTCGCCCTGAATCTTCACCGTTTGATAGTAACGGCTGGAGAGTCCATATTTATCAAAACGCTCGTCGAACACAATCTTGTAGTTCTTCGGAGAACAATGGCTCACCACATAGACAGGCGTTGTTCTGTTCATCATCTTCGCATCTCCTTCTGTCGTCATGCGGGCATATTCGTGTTCATGTCCTTGCAGCACTAAATCCACGCCGTAATCCCTCACCAATCCATCGAACATCCACCGCTGCACCAGATTGTTGTATTTGCCACTGATGGAGTAGAGAGGATGATGCAGCACCAAGATTTTCCATTGAGCTGTACTCTTCTCCAACTGCTCCTTCAGCCATTTACGCTGCGCGTACAGATAATTAGGTTCGCGGTCGCTGTCCAAGAAGAAGAATTCGGCATTTCCGTAATTCAATGAATACACTTGGTTTTCTCCCACCATTGAGTCGAGGAAATAGGAGAATGTCAGCGAAAACCTCCGTTCCAACTTCTTGATGACACCTTTCAGATAGTCATGGTTTCCCGTCACGGTCAAGAAAGGCACTGCCGTACAGATGGAGTCCAAGTCGCGAAACGTCTCAGCATAGTAGTGGTCGGAAGGACGCTCTATCAAATCTCCTCCACACACCAGCATTTCAGTCTCAGGATGCGAGCGGAAAGCCATTTTCAGAAAATCATTGGCTTTACCTCCGATGGAATCCTGAATGTCGCCCACATAGATGAATGAAAAACTGTCACGATGCAGCGGATAGGTTCTGAATCCAAACCACTTCGACATGAATCCGTTAGTATTCACACGATAATAATAGCGTTTGTCAGCTTTCAGTTGCCGCAGTTTTGCATGGTAAAAGCAAGCCTTTCCATTTCTTGATTCAAACACCTCGCCTTCGGCATCAATGCGTTTTGCTTCATTCGTACTGTCATTCTCTGCCAGTTCCAAATATGCATCGTCGTGCAGCACCGAGTCACAAGTCCAACTCACGTTCCTACTGTCTTCCCGTGAGTCGCCAAAGGTCAGGAGAATGCGGTCGGGCATTGCTGAAGCCACATACGCTGGTTCGTCGGGCATCTTGAACCACACATTCCAGCGCGAAGCCACCCATGCGCCCAGCGCCACCACCAATATCAAGCTGATGAGTTTCTTTGTTTTCATAATCATTAGTAATCGTTAAAAAAAGTTGGTACGATTTTATTAAGGAAAGAAATTAGAATAATTAGAAGATTACCGTCCTTGGACGCTTGGGCAACGCTACCAAGAATTTTTTTAGAAATGATATGTTTTTTGTTTTAAACAACTCTAAATTTTTGGAGTAATTATGATAATTATTCTAATTTCTTTCCTAAGACAACTCATGTCATTGATACCAAGTTTATTTCATTGTTCCTTATAATCGTTTTCGTTCTGCAAAGTTAGGAATTAATTTCTAACTCCTAACTCCTAATTCCCAATTAATTCCTACCTTTGCAGCATGAAACGATTTTCTCTTATCAGCAATCTCACAGCCCTCGTTTGGAACACCCTCTGGGTTTATGTAGCCTACGCACTTTGTCGTCTGGCATTCGTGTTGGTCAACCATACCACATATCCCGACCTCACCCTGTCCCATGCTTTCCATCTTTTCCTGTCGGGCATCATTTTCGACACCTCTGCCATCCTCTACACCAACGCCCTGCTGCTCCTTTTCTTTCTCTTTCCGCTTCACTACAAGGAGAAGCATGGATTCTACACCGTAGCAAGATGGCTCTACACCATCATCAACACCTTCTGCGTGTGCATCAACCTCATCGACTGCGTTTATTTCCAGTTCACGGGCAAGCGCACTACGCTTTCTGTACTACAGGAATTTAGCAACGAAGGTGCTGGCAACATGGCAAAAATCTTCGCTGAGCAGTTCTTGGCATACTGGTATTTGGTGCTTCTTGCTGTTGTCATCGGTGTTGCCTTCTGGAAACTCTTCCGAAGTCCCACCAACATTCCCGTGTTCCACAAGCCTGCCTATTACATCCTCAACGGCATCCTCCTTGCCATCTTAGTGCCACTCAGCATAGCAGGAATGCGTGGTGGCTTCACCACTGCCACACGTCCTATCACTGTCAGCAACGCCAACCAATACGTCAACAAGGCAAGCGAAACGGGCATTGTCCTCAACACCCCTTTTGCCATCATCCGCACTTTCAATAAGACTCCTTTTGTCACCCCTAACTACATGCCACAAGAGGAGGTGGAAAGCATCTTCTCGCCTATCCATCTTCCGTCCGATTCCACTGAGTTTCGCCCAATGAATGTTGTGGTTTTCATCCTCGAAAGTTTCGGAAAACAGCATTTTGGCTACTACAACAAGACACTCAACGGTGGCACTTACAAGGGATTCACACCTTTCCTCGACTCTCTCATCACGAATTGTGCCCTCACCTACCAATACTCCTACGCCAATGGGCGCAAGAGTATTGAGGGAATGCCGTCCGTATTGTCCAGTCTGCCCAACTACGTCGAACCCCTCTTCCTCACGCCTGCATCGCTCAACCGAATGTCGGGATTGGCACGCGAGCTCTCCGAACATAAGGGCTACACCTCAGCGTTCTTCCACGGTGCGCAAAATGGCTCGATGGGTTTCGAGGCATTCGCCCATGCCACAGGTTTCCAACGCTACTACGGACGAACGGAGTATAACCAAGACCCGCACTACAATGGTGACAAGGACTTCGACGGCACGTGGGCAATCTACGACGAAGAGTTCCTTCAGTTCTTCTGCGACCGCATGACCGAGATGAAGCAACCCTTCATGACAGCCGTCTTCACGGCATCAAGCCACACGCCTTACCCCATGCCGAAACGCTACGTGGGGAAATTCCCGAAGGGAGTCGAACCCATCCAAGAATGTATTGCCTATAGCGACAATGCACTTCGCCTCTTCTTCCGCAAGGCAAGCAAGCAGAAGTGGTTCCGCAACACCATCTTCGTCATTACTGCCGACCACACCAGCCGACACTATGACCCATTCTTTTCCACGACCCTGGGTCATGCCTGTGTGCCAATCATTCTCTATGCACCAGCCGACACCACCCTTCATGGCTACGACACAGAGCGCGTCGTGCAGCAAGCCGACATCATGCCTACCGTCCTCAACTACATGGGTTACGACCGTCCTTACTTGGCTTTCGGACAAGACATGCTCAACACGCCAGCCGACCAAACGATTGCCATGCAGTGGGTGCCTGAAGCTGAAAGCTATGAATTTGTCAAAGGCAACTACGCCATCGACTTCGACGGTGAACGCATCACCCATGCTTTCCGCTATCGCACTGACTCCCTCCTTCGTCACAACGTGCTCCACACCATGCCGAAAGACACCCTCTACCAAATGGAGCGCCAAATGAAAGCCATCATCCAGAGCTACATGTATCGCATGAACAACAACCAGCTCACGGTGGAAGAGTAAAAAAGGCGAATTCAACGAGAGAATTTGTATTCAACCAACAAATAAAAATCAGCCATTTTCAAGATTTTTTTTGAAAACGGCTGATTTTTCTCTAAAGAAAGGCTACGCTCCCCGCTTCACGCTTCACTCTCCACGTTCCACTCTCCACTCTCCACTCTTCACTCTTCACTCTCCACGTTCCTTCACGCCACGAACCCAATCCGTTTTGCGTCAGGATTCTTTGCCTGCTTCTGGCACAGTTCCTGCCAAGCATCAAGCACATCCTCCTTCAGCACCAGCTGATAGTCCTTCTTCTGTGGCTTGGCAATCGCGGTCACACGGCGAGCCGTATGCTTCAGCACCTGCACATTCACGAAGTCTGTCATCCAGCGGGCATTGGCAAACTTCTTGTCCTTCCTCAACAGCATCTGATTGACCACACTCTTCATGCAAGCCTCAGTCTCAGGCAGGAGCACATAGCCGTTCTTCTCCAGCAGGTTCCTGCCAATCAGTGTCAGCTCGTCAGCCGTGAAGTCGGGGAAAAAGAACTCATGAGGAAAGCGTCCCTTGAGACCGTCATTCATCGACATCAGTCGCTCGATGTCCTCCTTATAGCCAGCGAAAATCACCAGTATGTCAGGGTTGGGCTCTGCAAGCACACTCAGGAGCGTCTCCACAACGCGCTTGCCGTAGTCCCTGCTGTCATCCTTGTCGGAAAAGAGTGCGTAAGCTTCGTCCACGAAAAGCACATTGCCGCGTGCCTGCTTCAGAATCCCCGACACGTTCTTCTCCGTCTGTCCGATGTACTCGCCAACCAGGGATGCACGGTCCACCTTCACCACATCGCCCTTCGAGAGCAAGCCCATAGCGTGGAACACTTTCCCCATCAGCATGGCAACTGTCGTCTTGCCCGTTCCTGGATTGCCCGTGAAGAGCATGTGGTGGCGGTTGTCGCTTTGGTTGGACAGTCCGAGTTCCCTGCGCCGAACCTCGAAGCGCGTCTGCAAGAAGAAGTCGCGCAGGTTCTGCTTCAAATCGCTGAGGCCGACCAGTTCGTCCAAACGACTCATTCTATCCTCGAATTCGTCCATCTGGTCTGCGTAGAAAGACGAAAAATCGACATCTTCCGCTTCTATCGTCTTCATCATCATCTGACTCCATTCTTTGCTTGCCTTTAGGCACTTGTCGTCGCGCATGAGCCGCAGACCTTGGTTCTCTAACACGTAATTAGAAACGAAATACTCCACGTCTTCCTCATTCACACCCTTCACCAACTCTTTCTCCCATGCCTTTTTCAAGCCAACAATAAGCTTGGAACGGCAAGCGGTAGTACACTGGAAATTGTTCGTGTTGATGAACTCGAACACCATAGAAATCAATTCCGTCACCGTTTCCCCTCCTGTATGCACACGGTTCTGCTTGGGAAAGAACTTTCCAAACTGAGGGTACATCTTGAAGAAGCTCTTCAGTTCCTGTTCACTGCCCACAAACACAATCAAGTCTCTACCCAACGACTTCTTGTGTTTCATGAATTTCAGCAGCCCATTCACGGAATTCGAGGAACCATTGCCCATCAAAGCACTGAATCCTGTCACCATCCAGCACCGGTGCGTTTCATGGTCAAACGGAGGTGTATGCAGTGTATCATCCATGTCCTCATCAGCATAGTCGATGTGGGTTTCATCCACATTGTTGCCAAACAGGATTTTTGCCAAACATACCGACAACTCATCCATGTCTTGCTTCCCGTTGTCGTACAGCACATAACCATTGTTCAGCAAACGAGGTATCATCAGGTCCGAGCGCAAGTCGTTCAGCTTTCTCAGTTTCACCAAATGAGCCAACAGTTCCTTCACCTCCTTGCATCCGCAAAACCCCATCACCATCCTGCCTTCATCAAAATCCAGCTCACGCCCCATCAGGAAAGACCCCGCAGAGTGCTCGCTCAAGAGCGTAGTCTTCCCTTCGCTCACCTTGCCCTCTTCGTCCACGCTGAAAGAGTATTCCAAGTAAGGAATGTCGTTGACTTTCATCTGAAGAACATACTCCCCCGCAGTATATAGTCCACAAGCTTCCAGATTGACGTGCAACCGTCCTATCTGCCCCTTCCGCAGCGTCGAAATTGTCTTGTTCGATGCGGGTTTGAGCGAGCCAAACGCCAAGCGCAGCTCGAATTGGCTTCTCACCTCAATCTTCTTGTTGAAACGCACGTCAATAGCCATTTCCTTGGCATACCAGAAACGCTCACCTCTCGCCAATCCATCTACCCGCACCGCAATCTTAGGCTCTTCAGGCAAATGCACAGGCTCATCAGCTGGCACCAACGAAAAATTGTTAATCAGCAGGTCAAGTCCCTCCTGTCCGTCATTCTGCTCCGTCAGTTCACGAAGCAGTTCCTCGTATTCTTTCTCACTTAGTTGCTCGCTCATATAAAAACAAATGAAATAGGGTTAAAGAAAAAATGTAAGACCAATCACTTGCAATTATATAGCTTTTCCTGAAAGAGAGAGAAAGAAAACAAAAATATTATGTTGAATATAAAGAAAAATTTATTGACTCACTTTTCACCTTTAGTAATCGTTATAAAAAACTTGGGATTATTCTCAACCACGAATTACTCGAATTAAACGAATTATTTATATTTAATTTTATCGAATTTCTCTAATAATGATTATCCGCATATTGGTGCAATAGACCCTGAAAAGGGTCTTCGCTCAGTAACCGTAGGTCGGAACGACCTGCGGAGGTTGCAGATGATGACGATAGCACTCTGAATGAGTGCCCCAACCGTGTTTGTGGGCGACCCCTCCAGGGTCGATATACTCATTGCCATCTATCCGAGGGTGCTTCGCACACCTCGGTTACTGAGCGGTGACGCTTTCAGCGTCTTAATC
>DGSN01000082.1 GCA_002393575.1 Prevotellaceae bacterium UBA4361
ATTCAAGGGATGGGAAAGTTTAATTCTTAATTCATCATTCTTAATTCTTTTTTCTTACCTTTGCAGTCCATTGACAAGAAAATCAGACAGAAAGATGAAAACATTAGGAAACATCATTTGGGTTGTTTTTGGCGGTCTGGGCATCGCCTTGGAGTATTTGCTGGCAGGAGTTACGCTGATGATTACGATTGTGGGGATTCCTTTCGGTTTGCAAAGCATCAAGTTGGGCATACTGGCTCTGTGGCCTTTCGGCTCGGAGGTGAGGGAAAAGGAGCCTCAGCACGGCTGCCTCAACCTGTTCATGAATGTGTTGTGGTTCTTCGTGGGTGGTATTGCCATCTGGCTCAGCCACATCGCCCTCGGCATCGTGTTCTACATCACCATCATCGGCATCCCATTCGGCAAGATGCACTTCCGCCTTGCAAACTTAGCTCTTTCTCCTTTCGGGAAAGAGGTGGTGTGAGAAAAATGAAAAAGGAGACCCTCCCCAACCCTCCCTGTGAGGGAGGGAGTAGTCACCAGGATGGTTGTTCTCTCCCCTCACAGGGGAGCTGGAGGGGTCTAAGGGTTAGGGAGGGTCTCCTTTACGGATTGACTTTCTCGCCCAAGAGTTGGTGAATATGTGTTTGGAGAATATGGAAAGCTGGCTCGACCATACCGCCATGACCATGCCCATCTAATTCGTAAAGATAGGTGTGCTGATGACCGACTAATTTCATCATGCGCGCCAAATACTGATTCTCGTCGTATCGACCATAGAGTTCTAACTCGCGGTCGCCACAGATTAGCACCAGTGGCGGACAATCGGGACGCACCCAGTAGAGGGGTGCAAACTCGTCGATGGTGGGTTGGAGTGGCTGTATGCCCTGCATCTTTCGCACGTTGTAGTGGGTTATTGCCTGACCACTGAAAGGAGCATAGAGCCAAACTGAATCGGCATCTATGTCATAATGCTTCAACCACGACTTGTTGAGGCAAAGTAACATGGCAAGGTATCCGCCTGCTGAATGTCCTGTGACAACTATTTTCTTGGCATCACCACCATATTTCACGATGTTCTTGAACACCCATGCAACTGCTTCGGCTGCATCGTCGAGTGTTTCCTTTACGGTCACTTTGGGAAGCAATCGGTAGTTGGCTCCCACAACTACCATTCTCTTCCTTTTCAACTTCTGTGGTATTTCTTTCTGCCCTTGTTCGAGTCCGCCTCCGTGAAACCATATCACGACTGGTACATCTTTCGCATCCTCGGGATAGAAGATGTCCAGTTTCAGTCGCTCTTGGGAATAGGCATCGGACTTGCCCGTGTAAGTGATATTGTTGACTTGCTTGTAATTCTGAGCTGCCATTCCCATCGAAAAAATGAGGGAAAGGACAATGAATATGATTTTCTTCATGAGAACGGGGAAATTAAATGAAGAATGAAGAGTGAAAAATTTCAACGTGAAGCGTGAAGTGTGAAGCGTGAAGCGATTGAGCCGGATGGCATTTTTCACTTTTCGTTTTTCACTTTTCACTTTCAAGCCGGACGGCTTCCCCTCTCCTTGGGGAGGTTGGGAGGGGCTGGAGGGGGCAATAGCTTCTTTTCAATACGCATAGATGAGTCCGTACTTTTCGTGCAGGCGGCGTAGGGAACCGTCGCTCTTCATCCTGCGGATGGTGTTGTTGACGAGTTGCAGGAGGTCGTCTTGTCCTTTCTGCATGAGCACTCCGATTTGTCCGTGTGTGAAGGGTGAGTTGAGGAGCGGTGCTGCCAGACGGCTGTCGGTCTGCACGTAGTAGGGTGCTTCTGTGATTTCGGTAATCATCACGTCGGCTTCTTCTCCTTTCGCTATGATGGAGGGTATTTCTTCGTTCTTGGGATGGACGATGATAGTTGCATGGGTGAGGTTCTCGTTGGCAAACTTCTCGTTCAGTCCGCCAGGGTTGACCATCACGCGCACTTCGGGCTTGTCGATGTCTGCGAGGGAACGGTAACGGTCGGCTTCAGAGGTTCGGCAGAGGATGGTCTTGCCGTTAGCCAAGTAGCCTTCGCTCATGAGCATGGTGGCGCGTCGTGTGTCAGTGATGGTGATGCCTCCCATAGCGAGGTCGAAGGTCTGTGGACTTGCCATCACGTCAGCGCTGAGGGTTGGCCATGAGGTTTTGACGAACTCCACTCCGACTCCCATTGTGCTGGCTATCTCTTTGGCTACGTCGATGCCGAAGCCCCAGTACTGGCCTGTGGCTGTTTCGTAGAAGGACAGTGGTCGGTAGTCGCCAGTAGTGCCGACAAGGAGTTTGCCTCGCTTCTCTATCTCAGCTACTTTGCCGTGACAGTTGTCTTGTTCGCAGGAACAGTCTTTCTTGGAACAAGACTGCAACGTCCAGCAGCAAAGCAGCAGGACAACAAGGTTTTTTATTTTCATTTTCGTTAAATGTATAGTAATCCTTTTAAAAAATTAGTTCGATATAGAACCACGAATAATCACAAGTTACTTTTATTTAACTTTCGGAAGTAATCGAAGTTGCTGATATTTAGTCGCCTACGGCGAGAAATCATTCAAATTTAAACAAATCAAACAAATATTTTTTTAAGAATATTGAAAGATTTGAAAAGATTTGTTAGATTTCTGTCACGAAGTGACACTCCTTTTCACCTTTGGGTATAAGCGAAACTTGAGTTACTTTTATCGTTCTTTCATCATGATTTTGCGGACGATGGTCTCGTTGCCGTCGGTGAGGCGAAGGATGTAGGTGCCGTGAGTTGGATGGGCAACACGATGTCCGTGGAGAGTGTAGTAGCTGACATCGAGTCCTTCTGCCTGCAAGTGGTCGATGCTGGTGGCGATGCTGATGAAGAGCAGCACGTCACGACGCATGAGTTTGGCGGCTCGGTTGATGGCATCCTGGTCGGTGGAGTAGAGATAAGGGGAGTTCTTTTCGAGGGATGCGCGCAGGTAGTCGTAGTCCTCTTGACTGCAATCGATTTCTCCATTGTCGGCTGCGGCAAGGAGTTCTTCTGCTCGTTTCACATACTCTTCGAGGAGGGAATAGTCGTTTGCTACACGGCTTTGGAGGAAAGTATTGATGGCTTGTGCCAATGCGTCGGCTTCGGCATCGACTCCTGCCTGGTTGTGAGTATTGCCTTTCACGATGGCTTGTGCATTGGCGAGTTCGGCTTGCAGGGCTGTGAATGCTGATTCAGGTGTCTTGCCTGGTCCGTCGCCCTTATAGGCCTCTGCATCTTTCAGGGCTGCCTGCGCTGCCGAGATTTGTGTGTTGAGCTGGGAATAGTTGATGGTCACAACGGCTTGTGCGAAGGTCTGTGCGGCTTGCTTCAGTGCTGATACTGCAAGGTCGAGAATGTCCTGCGTGAGTTGGTCGTCAGGGGTTTGGTTCACGTCCTTGGCTTTTGCCAGTGCTGTTTGGTAGGCTTGGATGGCTTCGACTGGATACTGCCCGTTGAGATCACCAGGGGTGGCTGTTGCCAGTGCGTGTTCGGCGGCGGAGATGGCTGCAGCGAGTTCGGTGTGGTTCATGTAGTCGTGGTCGTGTGCTTTGTCGCGAGCTGTTTGGATGTCAAGGAGCAACTGGGCTGTGATGGCATCGAGCGATGCTTGGTCTTTGGCTTTGTTGGCTGCCGAACGGGTGGCTGCGACGAGCTGTCGGAAGGCGTTGATGTCTTCTTGGAAGTATTGGCCTGTGAGGTAGCCTGGCTGCATGTCGCTGAGGAGCTGGTTGGCTTGTGCTACGGCTACGTTGAAGGCTTCGCGATTGAGTACGACGGTGACGTATGGCTCGATGGTCCAATAGGAGAATGGGTTGCCACGGCCTGCCTTGTCACTATAGACTTTTTGTCCGTCGGCTGACGAGTCGGTTCCTGCGTGCTTGCTGGTGGCAGTGAACATGAGTCCCAGCCAGCGTCCATCGAGTTGAACGATGGTGATTTGGGTGGCTTCGTCGGCTATTTCCTGCCAACGGGTGTCATAGTCGCCGGTGCGTGCGAAATAGGTGCCAAGACCTATGGAACGAAAGTTGTAGGTCATGGACTGCCCTTCCACTTTCTCCAGCATGACGAGCTGCTGCTCGGTGGCTGTTTCTTCGTTCAACTTGGTGATGGTGGCATTGCCTGTTTCGGTGGCAGTCAGGAGGTTGCCGCCATAGTGGGTGACGAGATAGGCTTGTCCTTCGTCGAATTCATTGAGTGGGTTGAACGAGGCATTGAACTGGTCGATGGCTTGCTGGAGCTTGGCTGTCTCGACTGCTCCCTGGTCGAAGGTGGTGACTGTGGTGAGTGCTGCTTCGGCTGTGCTGATGGCTGCGAGGAGGGCATCCATAGCTGTCTGAGGCACTTCGTAGTAGGCGGTTCCTACGCTGACGGTCTCTGTGAGTGTCTTGGCTTCGGCAATGGCGCGCTCCAGGGCTGCTGTGGCTGAGTATTCTTCGATGTACCAACGGGAGTTAGCGGCTGTGTTCTGCTTGTCGCAATAAAGCAAGGCTCCATCGGTGGTGGCATCGCTACCGAGATAGCCTTTGCCTGAAGCGTTCTGCAGGGTGTAAACTCCATCGGAGAGGACTGCAACGGACCACTGCGCCAGGGCATCGGTGTCGTCGTCAGCCCAGGTGGTGTTCCAGTTGCTACTTGCACTCTTTGCCATGAACTTGCCGCTGCCGGCATTTTTCAGTCCATAGTAGGATGAGCCTTCGGGCTGGGTGAAGGAGAATTGCTGTGTGGCTTCGGTTGATGGGGTATGCACCGTTATCAACTCTTGCTCGGCATCGTAGGTAATGCGGTTGCCACCTTCCACCTGGGTGATGATGTAGAGTTTATCGGCGCTTGGCTTGTTCTGCTTCGTATCGGCATAGAGGTCCATAGCGGTTTGCAGTCGCTCGGTGGCAGCTTTCCAATTGTCGGTCACTGCCTCGGCTTCATGGACAGCAGCTGCGAAAAGGTTGTAGGCTTCGCGCGAGTTCATGAACAGGCCTGTGCCCAGACTGCTCTCGCTCACACCGCTGAGCGTGTTCTGTGCCTTGCCTAACAGTTCGCGGAAGTTGTATTCGTCGTCGCGGTCTTCCTTCGGGATGTATTCCTTCAATGTCCAGCGATAGCGGCTGTCGGTGCCATTCTTGTTGCTATAGACGGTGGAGCCGTCGTTGTTGCTGTCGGTTCCCAACACAGAGCCACTGCCCATGTTCTTGAGCTGGATGTAGGTGGTCTGGTCAACCACTTGGAAAATGGCATTTGCCACGGTGAGGTCTTGTTCGGCGCTTGCCTTTGTGTCCCATGAACCGCTTCGATAGACGTAAGTGTATTCCTCGGAGCGTAGGTTGTAGCCTTCGGCTGCTGCTCCTTCGGGTGCTGGCACAAACTGGAACACCTGCCCCATGTCGTCGGCATCGGCTGTGACAATCTTGATGGTACCACCCGTGGTCGTCATGTAGTAGCCTGAGGAATGCACGATGTTGTACTTCTTCCCGATTTCAAACGGCTGGTTGGCGCTTTGCTTGTATTTGGCAATAGCGGCATTCAGGGTGTCGGCTGCCGAGTTGATTTGTTCTTGGGTGGTGGCAGTTGCCAGGGCTTGTGAAGCCTCGTCGATAGCTGCTTGCAGGACTGCACGGACTTCGGGTTTGTATTGTCCTCGCTCAGTGCCTTCGACTGTGTTGGCAAGTTGTTGCTGTGCATTGGCAATGGCTTGTTCGAGAGCGGCTACAGCCAATTCATCGCTTGCCTCCAACAGACCTAAGAAGCAGGCATCGATGGCGGTGTTGCTGTTCGGCCAACCGAGGTTGAGCACGAGGTAAGGACGTTCGGCTGTGAAGATGAGTTGTGTCTGCACCCATGTGTCGGCTTGGTAATTGAGTGTTGCCAACTGTGTGTTGGTTCCCGTTTCGGTGTCGGCTGCATAGATGCGGCTGTACTGAGTGTTGGAATTCATGGCTGAAGCTCCGCGCTTTGCCCAGATGCTGAAGAGATAGGTTTTCCCGACCTCCACAGCCCAGCCTTTCTTGATGGCAGCAGCACTGCTGGAACCGCCACTGCCTTTAGCCAGCAGGTAGGCTCCTCCGTCTGCACCGCCTTCGGCAACAATTTCGAAATTGTCCGCCGACAGCTCTTGGTTGGCACCTGTTGCCCAGTTGGCAAAGCTTTCATCGAACGACGAGTTGGGGATAAGGTTTTCGCCAGCAACGATGAAGATGCCATCGGAATTCTGAACCTTGTCACCCATCTGTGGCACTACGTTTTGTGCCGTGAGACTATTGGGCAGGAAGGTGTGGAGCAGCATCATGCCCAGTGTGAGGAGAAGATTAGTTGCTTTCATAGATGTTATGATAGTTTTGTTTCGTTATTTTCGTATCTGGAGCCGTTTCACTCGCTTCGGGCACAAGCAGGGCAGAACCCGCATACTTGGCTTGCTGCGCATCTCGTCGGATGCACGCATCGAGGGTGTTTCGGTCGGGCCCAAAGGACTGTGTCATCCATTCGGCTGCATTGAAACTGCGGAAGAACTGGTCGTAGAACACAGGACTTCGTTGTGGCAGCAAAAGAGGACGATGGGCGTTGCCCGAAGTGTCGAAATAGGAGAGATAGAGGCGTGTGTAGTTGCCATCCATGCGACGCGAAGAGAAGAGAATCCACCTGCCATTCGATGACCAGGAATGGTAGCTGTCGCTCTCCGACGAATTGAGTTGCTTGAGTTGTTCGATGTTTTCTGGATGTTGCAAAGGAATGGCACAAAGGTCGGCACTCCTATGCCAAATGTGGAACTGACCGTAGTCGGCCAAAGAGAAAAGCAGCCATCTGCCATCGGGCGAAACGCGAGGCGTGCTGGCACTCTTGCCCAAGGCTTCGGCATCGAACACAAGTCTGCGAGTACCGAATTTGCGCTTGGTTGCATCGAAATCTCGCGCATATATATTATAATGAAGTGACTGGTAGTTCTGGTCGAGGTCGGCATCAATGCTTTCGCCCTGCAACTCGTGATGGGCTGAAATGTAGTAGAGGGTGCGACCATCAGGGCTCCAAGTGGGAAAACTCTCGAAATCGCTGGCCGTTCGCTCGATGCTTGTCACCTCATTGCGCTCTGCATCGTAAAGGATAAGGTCGCTGGCATAGTCGATGACTTCGATTTTCTGAGGGTCGAGCGTATGGAACGACTGCCCTGTTTCATTCACAGAATAGGCAATGAGGTTGAGTGTGGGATGCCAAGCAGGATAGACTCCTGCCGAAAGGGTGGAATCGGTTTTCAGGTTGACTTTGTGTGCTTCTTTCCCATCGACAAAGACCGTTCCACCAAAGGCTTGGCGCACATGGAACTGAGAACGCCCCCTTTGTCCTTGCTGTTGAGGCACGTGGCAGTTGATACATTGTCCCTTGTCGCCCTTGCTCATTGCCATGTTGTTATAGAGGATGCGCTCATCAAAGTTCTCGGTGCAGCGTTCCACGAGGGAGAGTTCTTCGTACATGACGTATGACGGACGGATGAGACGATAGGTGATGAAAGGGTCGATGCTATCAGCCACCACAGGATTTGCGATGCGATTGAAATGTCTCCACCGATTGCCCTTACGCACATAGACATCTGTCCAAAGGGTATCGCCCACAGCTGCCGAGAGCAGTCGTTGCCAGTCGGCAAGAGGTATGTCGATGGTGCGCCCACCGACCACCAGTTCTTCTCCCGACCTCGATGACAGACGCGTAACGAAAGCATCGCCATCCTCCTGAATCTCAAAATTGAGTGGGGCGATGTTGGGTGGCAGGGTAGCTCCGTCGTTGTTGGGCATCACTTGCGCCATGCGTTCTGCCTCTTCTGCTTGTTGGGGAAGCGACGGTTTGCAAGATGCAAGGAGCATCAACGCGATGAGGAGGAATATGTAAGAAACGGTTCTCAATGTTATGTAGTTTTCAGTCCTTCGACAAAGAAATAATAATACCAATAGGTGTTTCCAAATTCAGAGTGCAAGGCGTAGGCATTGTTGCTCGAATCACCCATTCGTGCCGATGCCTCCACGAGGCGTTCGAAGCGTTGGCGTACTGGTGGGTCGATAGGCAGTTGGTCGATGTCCATGCCTCCTTGCAGTTGAGCCACCATGAGGGCTGCCTCTTGGTAGTGAGTCGGAATATGTCCGTTCCAACCAGGGAGCAATGCCATGAAACGCTGCCAAAAACCATCGAGATGCTTGGTGATGAGACTGCACATCAGCGAGAGTTCGACCATCTGGCGCGAACCACCTTCGGTCAGAGCGAAACTTTGCAGCAGATAGAACTCGATGAGTCCGTTGTCACCATCCAATTGGTCGGTGTAGTTCAGCAGAGGTTTTACGGCTGCCGATTGACGCTCCATGTCCACAGCATCCTCTTTGAAGAAAAGTGTGTGGTTCAGGGCTTGCCTGTACTTCTCGGAAAGTGCTTTCTCACCATTGAGCAATGCCACACGATAGAGTGTGCGCAGATACATGGGACGCTCGCCGTATTCCACCATGTCCTCCATAGCCCAACGGTAAGCGAAGCCCGTCTTTCCGTAGTGCTCATACAAGAGCTGTGCGCCCATCAGCCGCAGCCATTGGTTTTGTTCGGGTGTGTTGTAGGCAGCCGCCCCATCAGGGTAGGCAAACAGTAGGTTGCCCATCTCACCCGTTTCGTAAAGAGCCAAGCGCGTGAGGCAAACTTGCAGGCGAGTTGGCTCCTTGTCATTCTCACGAGCGATTTGCAGCACCCGTTCCCAATCGTCCTTTTCACAAGCTTGCTTCATTTGCAGCGAAGCGAGAAAATTGGAGTCTCTGTAGGTCTGTGTCCAAAACCAGTAGGCTGAACCAACAAAGACGATGGACGACAGGATGAAGAGCGTCAAGCGAAAACCTTTCGTCATGCAACGAGAAGTCTGCTTCCTTTTCATGAAAGCTCTGACAACTACTGAGATGAGACCCAAAGCTACCAGTATGAGCAGCACGAAGAGAGGAAGAGCAAATGCCACGGCAACCTCCTTGTTGACATAGATTTCATAACCCATGCGGGTGTAGCGAACGAGCAAGAGGAAGGGCACCACGAAACAGAGGCCGAAACAAGAGTCTGGCAAATGCAGCACCCATCGTGTGGCGTGGGCAATGCCTAAGAGCAAAAGGACGAGCAGCGATGCGCCCAACCAAGGACAAGCCAAACAACTTTGCAAGAAAGACGCGACGTAGAGCAGCCAACCTCCTGTGTGTTGAGCCATCATTTCCTGAGCAAACACTTGAGTCGTGAGGAAAGGAGTCAGTTGGGCAGTTTCCAAAAGGAAAGGGCGCAACTGTCCCATCATCACCCACATCGTGATGAGAATGAACAAAAGGGTATATGGCAAACGCTTCAACATCATTTATCTTACTAAAATCTTTCGTGACTTATTGTTCTTGATTTCTATATAAAGACCACGAGCCAATGGACTATCCCCAACGGGAAGTCCTGTAGTCAGATGGTAGATGCGGCGCACATCGTTTTCTTGTCTTACATTGTTGATGTCCGCAGCAATCTTTTGTTCCCGCATGATTTCCCGATTGATTTTGCGATAGTCCTTACCAAACATGTCTGCCTCCTCGTAGTCAGGGTGCTCCTGCGAATCGAAATAAAGCCCAAAACTTTGGTGAACACTGGCATTGGCATCCGACAGATAGAGCGTAGTGCCTGCTTCTGTGGTATTGCCCGAAACGGAAAGGCAAACACCGTCGCTCTGATTCTCGATGCGGTAGTATCCATCCTCCTCCAACCAGAGCATCCACTCCTGGCTCTGGCGGTCGGCTTCATCCTGCCAGCGAGTTGTACCAAAAACTGATTCCATGTATTTGCCCTTCTCCTTGTCCTCTATTTTATAGACGTAGGGCTTGTCGGTCTTATGCAGGACAAAGCAGAGGTTCGATTTTCCATCGTTCTCAATGGTAAGCGAGGCATTGGGACGGGAAACAAGGCGGTTGGAGTATTTCTCCAACAAGTAGAACTCGCTTCCATCCTTCAGTTCCTTCATTCGCTTCATGCGATACATCTCGTCGAACACCGAGAGATTCCATTCGTCGTACCAGCACACGGTAGGATAGCCCGAACGAACACTCAACGGTAACCACACATGTTTAGAGTTTTGCACATTGCTTGAGTTCCAACGGTCACCCATGTAGATAAAGCAGTTCTCTTTGCCAGGAACGGGAAAGACATAATTGCTCTGGCTCTGATACGAAGTAGATTTTCCATTGTCAATGCAAAAGTTGATACCCGTCGAACCGTCACTTGCCTTGAAGTCGGCTGGAGCATGCCACGCCTCGTTCATCAGGTCGTAGGTCCACATATATCGGCCTGGATTGGGGTCCCATCCCGTGCAACCAGAGAAAAGACCATAGTATATATCGCCCGCACGGAACAAAGCAGCGGCTTCGTATCTGCGTCCTTTCAATTGCACAACATAGTCCTCCTGCGGCTGAAGGTAGTCGTCGGTGAGGCGTTCACAATTGGTGTTGGAATTCATGTTGGTAGAATAGATGTGATAGGCTTGTCCGTCCTTGTCGCGAAAGAGTGTCTGGTCGCGAGAATCACATCCATTAGGGCGGAACACATCTACCAAGGTGTAAGGCCCTTCCACCTTGTCGGCAGTACACACAGCCACTTTTGCCTGACCATAGTCTTTTCCGTTCTCCCAGTGAATCCACATCACCCATTTCTTTGTTTTTTCGTTGTAAATCACCTTCGGACGTTCCAACGTGCGACCGCTGGCTATGTCACGGTTCTCATCGGTCTGCGTACCTGTTGGAGTGACGGCTCTCGACAACTTTGTCCACGAATAGAGGTCCTTCGACCGATAGCAACTAATGCCATCGCTCTTGTTCGAACTGCGCTGCTCGCCAAACCAATAATAATAACCATCAGCATAGACCACGCAACCGCCATGCGCATTGATGGCGGAACCGTTGGTGTCGTACCATGTGTTTCCAGGCTTAATGCTCTGGCCAACCATCGTTGTCACGGCCAGCCCGAGCATCAAGGAGAGATATAACTTCAGTTTAACCATATTTCTTTAATATGCAATCTTCAACACTTGCTTGCGTCCATTCCTCAAGACAGCCACGATGTAAGTTCCGCGTCGTGGCAGTCCGATGCCTGCACCATCCACATAGTCATTCAGCGTAGCAACTTGTGTGCCATTCGGTTCGTAAACCACCACACGCGAATGTTCTTCAGCTCCTGCCAGTGTGAGAACACCGCCTGCTATGCGTCCGCGCAGCTTTCCGTCAGTGTCCGAGGCTGTTTGGATGGCAGTGATGATGTCTTCCACCGTCAATCCTGGCAATGCAGGAGCGTATGCACCCGTTGCATCGAAGTTGAAGTATTCTACGTCGGCACCCAGACTCTCGAAACCAATCTGAGGAGTTGGCACACGATGCGTACCAATCAAACGTGCATCGTCGATTCTGAAGGCACTCACGCTGGCACCCCAAGCAGCCCGTTCGAGATTGAACCAAATGCGAATCTGCTTCGTGTTAGCCTTTGTCTCGAAATCAACAGAATAGGTCTTATACGAATCGCTATTCACCCTCATCGTCACCTTGTTGTCATCGTTCTGCAAGTCCTGAATGCGGATGCTGCCCAACTGGTCGCCGTTTGAGCGAATGCCGCCTTTTGCCAAAGCAGAGAAAGTGTAGATGTCATCTGGAGCCACATCCACAATCTGCGATATTTCGCCATCAGCCCAACCGCCTTCCCACATGTAACGGTGCATCGACAGCACGTGGTTGTTCTGGTCCACCTTGTTCGATCGTTCTTCCGTTACGATATCCTGGTAGCTGTTGTACTGGTCGTAAGGATACACATCCCAGCCTTCGATGAATTTGGTAATGTTCTGGCTATTGGAGAAATTCCATTCGCCTTCGAAATCGCCATTTTTCATCAGGTTCTTAGATATGTAGTCACTCTCGTTGCTCCACTCTGGTTGCAAAGCGAGGTCTGCCACGCGGAATGTGTCAACAGGCAGTCCATCGCGATAGACAAAGACGCGTTTGTCATGAGTCACGGCATAGCGGTAAGTGTGATACAATCCATCAGTGTTATAGAAGGTACCTCCGTTGGCAGGGTTGCTGATACCCTTTTCGGAGATGAAAATGTCTTTTGAATTCTTCATACCCATCGACGTACTCTTCACATAACTCTTGAAGCCCAATCCCCTGCCTGTTACAGCGTATGGAAGCACTTGTTTGGCATCATTGTCAGTCTTGGCCTTGATTTCCACCGTATAGCCTTTCTCGCTCAGTGTGCTTGCGTCAAAACTATGACTGTCATCGTTCTCCTTACCTATATATATAGGATTCTGAGAGAGGTCCTTCACAGGCAAAGCTGTACCCTTGCCAATGAGTTTCACATTCTTTCGCATATCCCCACTTCGCAATACCACCTTGCCCGAACTGCTAATCAGCGTGGTGAGGTTCGTCACCTTAATGACGGCTTCCTTCGTTCCTGCCTTGATGAGCGTTGGACTGACTGAGAAACCATAACTTGGTGTGACGCTGATGTCGGTAGTCAGGTTCTCTGCACTGACCGTAAAGGTCTTGCTGGCGTTGGTGCCGTCGATGGTCAGTTCGTCGGCGGAAGTCTCAAGCCGTGCGAACAATGGGGCGTAGGCTCCTGTGGCATCGACACTGAAGTATTCGACATCTGCGCCGAGGCTCTCAAAGCCCACCTGTGCCGTCGGAATGCGCTTCACGCCTGTCAGCTTCACGTCGTCTATCCTGAACGCGCTCACGCTCGCACCCCAGGCTGCACGCTCCAGGTTGAACCAGATGCGCAGCTGCTTCGTGTTAGCCTTCGTCTGGAAATCGGTCGCGTAGGTCTGGTAGCTGTCGCTCGTCACACGGAGGACTGCCTTGTTGTCATCGTTCTGCAAGTC
>DGSN01000044.1 GCA_002393575.1 Prevotellaceae bacterium UBA4361
TAAGAAAAATTCGCGGTCAATTCGCGGCAATTTGCGTTAAAATAAAATATAAACATGAATTCCCGTAAATTACCCGTGCATTATTCGTAAATATATGTTTGACTTAAAAACAAAAAACATTTTATTTCTGAAAAATTATTCTAATTATTTTAATTTCTTTCCTAAAAAACGTACCAAATTATTTTTTAACGATTACTAAATAATAAAGAATAAAAAAATGAAGAATGACGGATGCCATTCTTCATTTTTTTATTTATAGGAGAAATTCTTCATTCCTCCATTCTTCATTCTTCATTTAATTAGCCGCTTCGAATTCTTTCAAGAAGCGTACATCGTTTTCGGAGAACATGCGGAGGTCTTTCACCTGATACTTCAAGTTGGTGATGCGCTCTACACCCATACCGAAAGCATAGCCTTTGTACTTCTTGCTGTCGATGCCGTTCAACTCCAGCACGTTAGGGTCAACCATTCCGCAACCGAGGATTTCTACCCATCCTGTGTGCTTGCAGAAACTACAGCCCTTACCTCCACAGATGTTGCAGGAAATGTCCATTTCGGCTGATGGCTCGGTGAATGGGAAATAGGATGGACGCAGACGAATCTTCGTGTCTTCGCCAAACATTTCCTTGGCAAAGAGCAAGAGCACCTGCTTCAAGTCGGTGAAGCTCACGTCCTTATCTACGTAGAGTCCTTCCACCTGATGGAAGAAACAGTGAGCACGAGCAGAAATGGCTTCGTTGCGATACACGCGTCCTGGGCAAATCACACGGATAGGAGGCTGCTGGCGCTCCATCACGCGAGCTTGAACAGAGGATGTGTGAGTGCGAAGGATGATGTCGGGATGGCTCTCCACGAAGAAAGTGTCTTGCATGTCACGCGCTGGATGGTCTTCAGCGAAGTTCATCGACGAGAACACGTGCCAGTCGTCTTCCACCTCTGGACCCTCGGCGAGAGAGAAACCGAGACGAGCGAAAATGTCGATGATTTCGTTCTTCACGATCGTAAGCGGATGGCGTGTGCCGAGACCGATTGGATAAGCCGTGCGAGTGATGTCGATGCTTTCATCCACGGTGTCGGTGCTTGCCAATGTTTCGCGCAGCGCATTGATACGCTCTTGTGCTTTGTTCTTGAGTTCGTTGATTTTGATACCCACTTCCTTTTTCTGTTCAGCAGGTACGTTGCGGAAGTCTGCCATGAGGGCAGTCACCTTTCCTTTCTTGCTGAGATACTTGATGCGGAGTGCTTCCACTTCGGTGGCAGTCTTAGCCTGAAGTGCTTCCACTTCCTCCATCAATTCCTTGATTTTATCTAACATCTATTTGTTGAATTTTGTTGTTGACTATCATTGTTTTTCTCTCTTTTGGAGAAAATCCTTGCAAAGATAAGCAATTTACTCCAAACTTTTAACCTTAACTCAAAAAGAAACACTAAATTTGCACGAAAATGCAAAAAATGGTTGCGTGACGGATGAGTTAAGAGCAGTTCCGTTTTTGTATGTTTATAATGATTAGCAATTCGCTCGTTTGAATGAAACAGCTGTTTACCATATCTATTCTCAGTCTGCTCTTCTGCTCTTGTTGGCATAGTTCCGAAGTAGCAGATGAGGGAGAAGAGGATGCTGTCGAAGACTCTGTGCTGGCAGAAGAGGACTCATTGATTCTGTTCGAAGAAGAAGTGGTGCCCGTTTCTGCTGATGAGTTGTTCGACGACTTCTTCTATAGTTTCACCACGGATCAGCGTTTCCAGATGCAGCGAGTGACATTCCCTCTCAAGTGCAATGAAGGTTCCGACGAATTGGTGATTTCGCGTGAGGAATGGAAAGAATTCAATCGTTTCACCACACAGGATTTCTATTCAGTCATCTATGAGCGCGAAAGCGACATGGAAATCCAGAAGGACACGGCTGTCAATGAGGTGAGCGTTGACTGGATTTACCTTGATGAAGACTATGTGGAGCGTTACAATTTCGTGCGTTCCAACAATGGGCAATGGCATCTTCTCAATTTTGAGAAAGAAGAAACAAGTGCCACGCCATACGCAAGTTTTGCAGAGTTCTATGCAAAATTTGCTTCCGATTCCATTTTCCAGCGCGAGTCCATCCATTTCCCTCTCCATGTCGTAGCCGAAGCGCAGGGCGATGTGGACGAAGGAGGCGAAAGTCATCTTTCTCCTGAAGAATGGTTTGAATTCCGACAGGAAATGCCTATGCCAGAGGGAGTGATGACAAACATCAACTACGGTCAGCCTTCCATTTCGCAGAACCGCAAGATTCTTCTCGTTGAGGGAATGAGCAACGGACTCTATGTGAAATACAAGTTCGACCGAACCAATGGACAATGGCATCTTTATGAAATTGAAAATTAGCGAAAACCATCCCATCTTTAACACTTTTCATATTGAAGCGCGAGCTGCACGCTATGCGGAATACGCTTCAGTGGAGGAACTGCAGTCGCTTGTTCCCGAAATCAACCGCCAACCTGTTCTCCACGTGGGAGGAGGCAGCAACCTGCTATTCCTTCACGACTACGAGGGGCTTGTGCTTCACAGTGCCATCCGTGGCATCCACGTGGTGGACGAAGATGAAGAGTCCGTACTGCTTGCCGTGGGAGGAGGCGTTGTTTGGGACGACTTCGTGGCATACACCATTCAGCAGGGATGGAGTGGGGCAGAAAACCTCTCCTTGATTCCTGGCGAAGTGGGAGCTTCCGCTGTTCAGAACATCGGAGCTTACGGTGCAGAAGTGAAAGACATCATCGTGAAAGTGGAAGCCGTGGAACTTGCCACAGGCCAAGTGTGTGAATTTCTCAACGCCGAATGCCATTACGATTATCGTCAGAGCATCTTCAAGCACGAACTTCGAGGCAAATACGCCATCACCCACGTCTATTATCGTTTGTCGAAACAGTTCAAACCACAGCTTTCCTACGGCAACATCCATTCCATGCTACCAGCAGGTGAGCCGCTCACTCCGCAATTAGTGCGCGACACCGTCATCCAGTTGCGCAAGAGCAAATTGCCTGAGCCCGACGTGCAGGGAAATGCGGGTAGTTTCTTCATGAACCCTGTGGTAAGCCAAGAACAGTTCGAGACCATACAAAAAGACTATCCCAACATGCCTTTCTATGTCGTACCTCACGGCGTGAAAATCCCAGCAGGATGGCTCATCGAACAATGTGGCTGGAAGGGACGCGCCCTCGGCAAGGCAGCTGTTCACGACCGCCAAGCACTGGTGTTGGTGAATCTAGGAGGAGCCACAGGACAAGACATCCTCCTGCTGAGCGATACCGTGCGACAGGCTGTGAAAGAAAAGTTCAACTTAAATATCCATCCTGAAGTGAACATTATATAATAATTATAAATGAAGAATGAAGAATGAAAAATGAAGAAAGTGGAATGGTTGCTTTGCTCTGAATAAAGAATAAAATTACTTATTCAAAGAGCAGAGTAAAACACATTCTTCATTCTACATTCTTCATTCTTCATTTTATCAAGAAGTTCTTCATAAAAGTGTAGCGACATGAAAATAACAATCTTAGGCACAGGCACATCAACAGGCGTTCCACAGCTGGGTTGCCGCTGCACCGTATGCACCAGCACCGACCCACGCGACCGCCGCCTTCGTTGTTCCTCATTGGTGGAAGTGCCCGACGACACGGCACAGGATGGAGTCCGCCGCATCCTCTTGGACTGTAGTCCTGATTTTCGGCAACAGATGCTCCGCATTGATTTCAAGCCGTTGGATGCCATCTTCATCACACACGAACACTACGACCACGTGGGAGGACTCGACGACCTGCGTCCTTTCTCCGTCTTTGGCGACATCGTGGTTTATGGCGAGCCTTTCTGTGCCAACCATCTGCGCGAGCGCATTCCCTATTGCTTCACACCCAAAGACAAACGCTATCCAGGCGTACCAGCCATCGATCTTGAGGACATCCTCCCACACCAACCCGTGCGAGTTGGAAAAGTGGAAGTGATGCCCCTGCGAGTGATGCACGGCAAGCTCCCCATCCTCGGTTTCCGAATCGGGGCCTTCGCCTACATCACCGACATGAAAACCATCGACGATGCCGAACTCCCCTATCTCGAAGGAGTAGAAACCATGATATTGAATGCACTGCGTCATGAACCCCATCCATCCCATCAAACCATTGAAGAGGCAATAGCCTTCTCACGGCGAATCGGTACGCCCGAAACCTATTTCATCCACATGTCTCACCACATCCGTCCTCATGCCATCGAGGAAGCAGCACTACCACCACACTTCCACCTTGCCTACGACGGACAGGAGATTGTGATTTAATGAAGAATTAAGAATGAAGAATGGCAATAGTCAATGAAGTAATAAATTTTTAATGATGACGATAATGAAAACTACCATCCGGATGGCTTCTCTCCCCTCTCAGGGGAGTTGGAGGGGTCTTCCATTTATTATTTCTTTATATTTCCTTATACTCTTTTCCCAAGTGGCAAATGCCCAGCGCTTGGTGTTTGACAAACCCACAGTGAACGTCGGTTCCACCCTGTGGCACCAGCCCGTCACCGCTAAGTTCCATTACAAGAGCCGTGAGCGCGAACCCCTGCGCATCGTTGCAGTAGATGCAGGATGCGGTTGCCTGCAATCCACGTGGAACCGCGGCGACATCAAGCGAGGCGACGAAGGAGAAATCTCCATCACATACGATGCAAATCTGCTCGGGCGTTTCGACCGATACGTCAACGTCTTTGTCCTTCCTGCCAGTCATCCCGCCGTTCGTTCCGCCTCTGCACTCTCGTTGGAAGAAGTGAAGCCTTTGCGAGTGAGGATGAAAGGAGTTGTCACCACGGGAGCCTCCACCATCGAAGACCTCTTCCCCATCCAAGTGGGTGACATCGGACTCTCCACCAACGACGTTGTCTTCCCCGACGTGGCTAAAGGTGATTCCTGCATGGCGCGTATCGAAATCCACAATGGCAGCAAGGAAGTCTATACACCCCAAATCATGCACCTTCCTTCCTACATCACAGCCTCCTGCCATCCTCGGATGCTCGCACGAGGCAGACGAGGATACATCGACCTCACGCTCCATGCCGACCAGCTCGACGACATGGGGCTGACGCAGACCTCCGTCTATCTCGCACGTTTCAGTGGCGACAAGGTTAGTTCCGAGAACGAGATTTCCCTCTCAGCCATTCTTCTCCCCGACACCACAACCACCTACCTTTCCCGTTTCACTACGGCACGTCCCAGCATGAAGCTTTCCACCAACAAGCTCAACCTTGGAGAATTGGGAAGGAAGAAAAAGCTCAAAGGCTCCATCTTCATCAGCAACACGGGAAAGAAAATCCTTCAGCTCAGTGCCATACAGGTGTTCAACAATGCCCTTGAAGTGTCATTCCCCAAGCGCGAAGTGGCACCAGGCGAAACCATCGAAATGAAAGTCACACTCATTGCCAAGTATCTTCCTCTTTCCAAGGCAAAACCTCGTGTACTCATCATTTCCGACGACCCTGAGCACCTCAAGGAAACCATCGACATTGAGTTTCAATAGGTCAAAGGTCAAAGGTCAAAAGTCAAAGGTCAAAAGTCAAGGGTCAAAAGTCAAAGGTCAAAAGCGACCTTAGTCCTTAGACCTCAGACCTTAGTCCTTAGACTTCAGACCTTAGACCTTTTAATAGCAGCTCATATCGTCTGAAGAAAACCCTTTTCAAAGATGCTTGGATACTTGAACTTGCATTCTTTGATAGGGAATTTCACCATGATATATTCACTGTCAATATGGGTGACAAAGCCTTCACTAAATGTTTTGTGAAAGACTTTGTCACCCTCTTTTATGTTCATCCATGCAGGCGAGGTCTTTTCCAATTCAATCTCTTGACAGTCGTTGTTCTCCTCCCTCTGTGTTTGCTCTGTCTTTTCCTCTTTTTCCACCTCTCTTTCCTCCTCAAAAGAAGATTGTGAGAGGGATGTATCTATCACTGTGTCCCAGCCTCCAATCAGAGTTCCATTGTGCGTGTTAATTCCAGTGTATTCCAGACTGCTGTCTTCGTATCGCTTAAACTTATAAACCGCATCGTTCATGAGCTCACTATTAAACACATTGAGACTAACCAACAATTCAAAGTCGTTGATGCTAAGTCCTGTCACCTTCCTGAATAACTCTGGTTCCAGGTTTACAATCACATCCTTCAGACTATATTCCCGAAAGTCGGTTAGATACATGAAAACTGGGATGCGGGTTGCAAATTTAATGAGCTTCTGCTGTATCTCTTTCCGTTTGCTTTTGTATTCCTTTTCTGCATCGCTCAATTCCTTTTTCTCTTTTTGTGTAAGGTTGTCCCCTCTTTCTCGTTTTGTTTTCTTTACCTGTTCACTTTTGTTGATGATGGTTTCGATGTCTTGGTTCAGCGAACGGAATCCTTCAATACTCATCAACGCTTTCAATGCCTCGGGCGAATTCATCAGTCGGCTCAATGTCGCATTGTCCACATTCACCAACACTGCACTTTCCCATCTTCTTGCCAGCAATGTTGCCGTTGTTCCGCTCATTGCCATATCAAGTATTCCTGCTGCATCAATTTCCTTCATCGAACTACCGTCGTATGCCAGCACAGGCAGGAATTGAATAAACTCCTCCACTTTCTTTTCTGGATTCTGTTCGTGCAGATTCAATTGGCAGCTATACTCCTGAATTTGTCGCAAAGCGCGATTCGGTGCAAAGTCAAACACATAGCAGATGGGTTTCAGTATCACTTCCTTCCCCCATTCATCTCGTGTTGTCCAAGGTGATTGCACCCGAAATGCGGCTTGGAAATATGTTTCAGGACTTTTTGAATTACGTAGCATCAGAATGCCAGTCCACGGACGAACTGTAACTCCCGTTGCAAGTTTTCCACACGAAAGCGTGATGGTCTTTGTTCTTTGTGGGTCGCCTCCCTCATTCATCGCCTCAAATACAGGCTTCACAGCTTCAGCACCCATTCCTGCCTCGTTTCCTGCTGCCACTACGATGTGATAATCTTGGTAAAAGCGATTGATGGGCCTTTTCAAAAGTCTCCCCATCGCCTTGCAAGCTGCCACCGAAGGCAAAAACCAGAATGTGTGTTGCAAATAACTATGGAGTCGCATGTCAGAGAAAGGCATGGGTGGTCGTTCGTTTCCCTGTTTCAGTTCCGAGATGATATTTTCCTTATAGGAACCACGAATCAAATCGAGCCATTTCTGCACGTATTCCTCGTGTGCAAAGCCCGAATCGTCAGCACGGAAAAACTCATTCAAGTCGAATTCGTCAAACTCTCCTTGGTCAGCTACTTCCTTGATGCTGTCGGGCAACTGGTAGGTCATCATCACCATCTTGGGCAGGGCTGCGTATGGATTTCCCTCTTCTTTCCAATCCGCTTTCTCTCGTTGTTCGTCCGAATAGGTCCAGTTATAGATTTGTTCCTCAATAAATTCACCTGTACTGATGGCACGGAATGGAGTACCCGACAAATAAAGATAGGCGCGAGTGGAGAGTGGCATCAGTTCCTCGTCGTAGAGTTCGCGCACCTTCATTTCCTGTTGGCTGTCGGCATCCTCAGCCATCAGTTCACCCACTTCCAAAGCTCGTGCCATCTGTTCCGAATCGCGTTTGTTGTAGAATTCCTGTGCGTGTTGTCCCCATGCCCCATAATGATATTCGTCGAGCACGATGCAGTCCCATTCCACTTGTTGAATCCATCTGTTTGTTGCCTTGATTCCTCCTGCCGCATTTCGTCCCAACACGTCTTGGAACGATGCGAAGCAAACAAATGGTTTTCTTTCATTCACTCGATTAAAATCCCTGTCTTCTTGCTTTTCACAGAATTGCCATCCTTCGAAATCCTTGTGTGTCAACAAATCCTCGCGCCATGCAGTCTTCACGGCAGGCTTGAAGGTCAGCACCAGCAAGCGCGTCCATCTCATGCGCAATGCCAACTGATAGGTGGTGAAAGTCTTGCCAAAGCGCATCTTGGCATTCCACAGGTAATGGGGAGTCAATCCTCGATTCTGTTCACTCTGCTCAAATCGTTCCAAATATACAGCTGTCTTTTCCACCGCCTCTGCCTGTTCGGGACGCATCTTGAAGGTTTCCGTTCTTGTCAGCATGGTCTGCTTACCCTCTGCCACCGACTGAATGGCATGTTCCACATCCTTCACCGTACATCTAAACCATTCACCCTCAGGATTGCTGAATCCCGCAGAACGCAACATACGATGTACGGCATGGTCATCGAACGAAGAACCATCGCACCGCATGGCTGGGCGCACCAACACAGTTCGATGTTCCATATATGCTGTCTGAACTTGTTCCTTGATACGTAGTTCTACATCCCTCACGGTATATCCCACTTTGAGCAATCCCTTGTGACTTGCCACTCCCACCAGTTCATACGCATAAATGGTTGGTCTTTGCTCTATTTTGCTTTGCAGTAAATCGGTTGTTGCCATAATGCATCCTGTTATTAGAAACGTTTTCTTATATCTATTCCATTGGGCGAATCATGCTTTCTATAAAAGCAATTTCCTCTTCCGTCAATCCATATTTCTTGTAAAGCATTTCATCTGTCCAAGGATGAGAAAAGTCTTGAAGGGGAACAAATTGATAGTTATTTCGCGTAATATTTATGGATGTTATAGTTTGATATATTAAAAACCGAACAAACTTAGTTTTTAAGTAGGATTCAAGATTGATAGCTTCTTCTCTTTTACTATATTTCCCAATAATAAGGTATGTATCGGTGCATATATCATTGGGATATATAATTGATAGAGTTGATAGTACTTTAACTTGGCCATTTGTGTCAGATTCTCCTGCATGTCCACTTATTGCTCTTCCAACCATTAGTTTATAGAAGTCAATTGTTTCTTTGTTTTGCTTAATTAATATCCTTGGAAAATATTTAACTCCTTTGCTGGTAAATAATCTACAGTCATTGCTCCCCTTTACATCATTTCCCCTTTCTGATGTTGGTAAACCATAGGGATTTCTTGATGAGATAATTGTAGATAAACTTGTTTGTTTTTTTGATAAAATCTTGTGTATAATTTGGATTGCTTCATTAAAGCGAATGAAGATAGAGTATTCATTAAGATCACGGAATAGATATGTTTCTTTTCCATTTACATTATTATAGTAATTGCAATTACCTTTGTATGCATTATTCCACAAAAAATAGCAAACACCACCACCAATTATAGTTGAAGGAAAACAATCTTTAGCGTTTTCATAATTTTTAATGATTTGTATTTGTTTTGAGCTAAGCATTTTTTCACGAAAAGATTCAAGCCCTTTGCCGCCAGCAAACCATCTTGATGGTATAATCATTGTTAAATATCTTGGATTGAGCTTTATCGCTTGTTCTACAAATAAATGATATATAGGTCTTGCACTCGCTGCATTTCCTCCATCACTCAACTGATATGGTGGATTTCCAATTATAACGTCAAACTTCATATTATTAAATAAGGTATTTGGATTATCTGTGTGAATAAATTGATAGGCATATTGTTCGGCTTCGTCTCCTCTGTCATAAACCTCTTGGCTTGCTCCGCAGTAGCGACATTTGCCATTTACCCATGTGTGGTGAAGAGGTTCGTATAAAATGTTACCAGCTTTTTTGTCGAAGTGTGAAACACTGTATGGGCTGTTGGCTTCTTTGGAGCAATAGAGCGAGCGACGAGATAAGTGTGCAGTGAGTTCAGTGATGGCAATGCCAAATACTTGATGGTGCATGATGTGGTCGATGCGTTCCTTTCGGTCGGGTATCTGTGTCATCAATCCTCTATCAAGACGTTTCACAATTTCTCGAAGAAACACGCCCGACTTGCTCACAGGGTCGAGAAACTTGGTGTTGGGATTGCTGAATAGTTCTTGTGGAAGCAGGTCCAACACTTGGTTGGCAAGGGTAGGAGGCGTAAACACTTCATCATTGCTCAAGTTTGCCAAACAATTGAGCACATCGGGATTGTAGCTACTGTCGTTTTTCATGGTATGCGTTTTCATTGATGTTCAGAAAATAGATGGGTGGGAAGGTGTCGCAAGGCGTATCGCTGAAGAGGTCGGCTTCAGCACTATCTCCCACCAAATAGCTAAACTCATAGTCGCGACGGTTCACCATGCCATCGCCCAGAAAACTCCATTCGCTCACCACAATCCACTCCTTCGGATTATCCACTCGCCGATACGTGAGTGCATCGCCCATGATGATGTTGCGAGAAAGTATATATTTCACAGCTTCCTCACATTCAGGCTTGCATTTTTCTCCAAACAAACGATGATATTGCTCTTGGAAATAAGTAAAGAGTCGGACTCGACAAGCTTCTGCATTGTCGGGCAGCAGTTCGATGCCATAGATGCTGGACACAGCCCACACCGCATGGCGCTCATATTGTAGTTGGGTGAATTGCTTGGCGTGAATACGTGTTTCGCAGATGGCAAGTTTGCGGCGTAGGATTTCGATGAGAAAATTGCCATCACCACAGGCTGGTTCAAGGAAACGGCTCTCAATGCGTTCCGTTTCCTGCTTCACCAAATCAAGCATGGCATTCACTTCTCGTTCGGCTGTGAATACTTCCCCATGCTTTGCTACACGCTCACGCGACTTGATTTGGCGCTCTGCACCCATCAAGTCGGAAGTGTTATTGTTCATATCGTGCGTTGAAAAACGATTTTCAGCGCATCAGTCTAAATCGGAGAATCATACGGGTTTCGCTCTGAGTACTTCGGGTACTTGCACAAGAAAGGCGTGAACTTTCCTTATCAAGTACCCGAGGTATTTGGCGAAACCCGTATCCGATGATAAGTTCTGCTCACGCCAAGCGTGAACACGAACTAAATCTATCAGATACCTTTTCAAAAATCGCCAAATTTTCGGGGTACTTCGAAATAGCTAATGCTTTGTTATGTCAATAATATGTATTTTGTTCTTTTCTTTCTGTTTCTTTTTCTGATTGATTTTGTTTGATTGGTTTACTATTTTGCAAATGTACGAATTATTTCCCGAAAAATAACATCGGTTGAGAACTAATTTAGTGGATATACTCAATCATTCATTTGGATTTAACTAGTTGCCGAGGGCTCGTTATCGTTCAAGCGAGGGCTCGTCGTAACTCAAACGAGGGCTCGCTTGAATGATGACGAAGGCTCGCTGCTTCAGTTCAATCAAAAAAATAATTTGCCTCTTCTTGTTTCCCTTTTTTAGCTTTCCTCTATTTTGTGATTGGCAACGAACACGCCAATGAGGATGAGGGCACTGCCTGCGTATGCCATTGCGGTCATGGGTTCGTCGAGGAATAGGGCACTGGCTATGATGGTGGTGACGGGGTTGAGATAGACGTAGTTGCTGGTTGCCAGTGCTCCCAGTTTCTTTACTGCTATGCTCCACCACAGGAAACAAAGGAATGAGGCTACGACCGACAGGAAGAGGAGGTTTGCCCAGACGATGGGTTTCTGAAGCTGTTCCCAGGGAAATTGCCAGTCGCTGAGGAGAAGAATGGGCAGGATGGTGATGATGCCATAGAAGAACACTTTGCGGGTGATGAAGGTGGCGCTATATTGCGATGACACTTTCTTGATGACGAGGCTGTAGATGGCCCAACTGAATGCTGCTGCCAGTGCGAGCAGGTCGCCGAGTGGATTCAGTTGGAGAACGAAATGGCCGTTGTATATCACCATGCCTACTCCCACTAAGGCTACTGCCGAACCTATCGTCAGGGGAAGGGTGGCTTTCACGCTCTTCACGAACAGAATTGCCAATAGCATGGTGATGAGGGGTGCCGTGCAAACGATGAAGGAAACGTTGTTGACGTATGTAAGTGCGAGGGCTGTGTTCTCTGCTATGAAATAGATGGTTCCTCCCACGAGTCCCAGTATGAAGAACCAGAGTTCGTCGGTCCATTTCTGCGGCTTGATGCTCTTGGGTGAAATGGGCCAGATGCAGAAGTAGGCAAGGACAAAGCGTATCAGAAAGATTTCCGTAGGCTGCAATCCTTGTTGGAGCAGTACTTTGGTGTTGACGAACGTAACGCCCCAGATGGCGATGGTCAGGATGGCAAGAAGATGATAGCCGATTTTACTCATTTGCTTTTATGTGGAAATCGCAGGTTTGTAACCTTTTAATAATAAGTTGAGATGATTTTATTAAGGAAAGAAATTAGAATAATTAGAATAATTTTTCAGAAATAACATGTTTTTTGTTTTTAAGTCAAACATATATTTACGAATAATTGGCTACGCCGAGCTGAAGGTTCACGGGTAATTTACGGAAATTCATGTTTATATTTTTTTTAACGCAAATTGCCGCGAATTGACCGCGAATTTTTCGTAAATTATTTTTGGAGTAATTATTCTAATTATTCTAATTTCTTTCCGAAAAGAATCATGTCATTTATATCAAGTAAATAATTACGAAAGTGAAAAACACCATCCGAATGGCATTTTTCACTTTTCATTTTTCACTTTTCACTTTATAATTTTCTTTACTTTCTTCAATACAGTTTTGGAGATGTTGTTTTTCTGACATGGAATCAGATACCAGTGGACTGTCCAGCTGAGGGAATCACCAGGCTTCAGCTCTGTGTAGGCACCTTGGCTTTCCAGTTCGACGTATGTTTTGCCTCGGTTGACATATACTTGGATTTCAGCCTCTTCGGGTGCAAACTGCGAAGGATTGAGGTCTTGGAACGCTTTCACCATCAGCAAGCCGTTGTTGAGGTAGGCGAGCCAGCCTTTTCCGTCGGCGTTGATTTTGCGGTTTTGCTGGGCTACGTCTATCTGATACCACGAAACGCCGTGTGCCGATTGGAACAGCATGAGATTGGATGGGGTGATTTGCTGGAGGGGTGCATCGAAAAAGACGATGCCGCTGTTGGGCACTCGGGTGATTTCCCAAGGTGCCACCTTCCGTGTTTCGTCGGACTGGTTGATGATGCTGTAAGTGACGTCGATGGAGTTGTTCTTCGTGTTCACGCTAAATTCCTTTCGGATGCGGTATTTCTGTTTTGCTGACAGGTTGCTGGTCAGCACGAGCGATTCGTCTGTCATCTCAACCGTGTAGGCTTGCTTGTCGAATTCGGGTACTGGAGGCCAGTTCCATTCTTTCTGGGGACTTGTCCAGAATGTACTTCCGAAACTCTCGGGGAAGGTGGACAGGGAGAGGACTTCCTTGCCTTGGCATTGGAAGGAGATGATTTTTCCTCCTTGTGCTGCGTTGACGACCATCGTGCGTTCTCCTGCTTCAATGAGGTACTTGTTTTCGCCAAGGTTCTTGATGATGGGATTTGCTGCGGTGGCGGTCAGCGTCAATGCAATGGCTGCTAAAACTGTGATGAGCTTTTTCATAGTGATATTTATCATTTACACATTATATAATATAATCTCCTAAAGAAATAGACTAAGTAATCGTTAAAAAATAAGTTGGTACGTTTTTTTAGGAAAGAAATTAAAATAATTAGAAGAATTTTTTTCAGAAATATAATGTTTTGAGTTTTTAAGTCTAAGGTCTGAGGTCTAAGGACTAAGGTCGCCATCCGGATGGAAAGCCTTTGACTTTTGACCTTTGACTTTTGACCTTTCTGAATTTTTGGAGTAATTATGATAATTATTATAATTTCTTTCCTAAAATCATCATGTCATTTATACCAAGTTATTATTTCATTGTTCCTAAATGTACTAAGTTTTATCATTTTGCCGATTTCTTTAGGAGATTTTTCACTTTACACTTCGTCGAAGAAGAGGTGGAAATGTGCGACGGCTTCGATGCCGCGGCGAATCATGCTGAGAGGCATGTTCTCGTTAGGGGAGTGGATGGCATTGCTTTCGAGTCCGAAGCCCATGAGGATGGTTTTGATGCCCAGCACTTTCTCGAAGGTGGCGATGATGGGGATGCTTCCTCCTCGACGAACGGGAAGGGGACGCTTGCCAAACGCGAGTTCGAAACCTTTCTCTGCTGCTTTGTAGGCAGGGAGGGAGATGGGGCAGACGTAGCCTTCGCCTCCATGCAGGTATTCTACTTTGACCGTGACACCTGTTGGTGCGATGCTTTGCAGATGCTGTGCAACGAGTTGGGCGATTTTTTCGCTGTTCTGATGGGGAACGAGTCGTGTGGAAATCTTGGCGTATGCCTTGCTCGGGATGACGGTCTTGGCTCCTTCGCCTGTGTAGCCTCCCCAGATGCCGCAGCAGTCGAAGGATGGTCGGCAGCTGTTGCGCTCCAGGGTGCTGTAGCCTTTCTCGCCGAATACGTCTTTGATGCCGATGGCGGCTTTGTACTTCTCTTCGTCGAAAGGAATGTGCGCAATCATCTCTCTTTCTTCGGCGGAAACTTCTTCCACGTCGTCGTAGAAATGAGGGATGGTGATGCGTCCATCGGCATCGGTGAGTTGTGCAATCATTTTGCAGAGGGCATTGATGGGGTTCATAACGGCTCCTCCGAAATGTCCGGAGTGGAGGTCGCGGTTCGGTCCTGTCACTTCCACTTGCCAATAGGAGAGTCCGCGCAGTCCGGTGGTGAGGGATGGGAGTTCGGCACTGAGCATGGAGGTGTCTGACACGAGGACGATGTCTGCCTTGAGCAGTTGCTTGTGCTGTTCGCAGAAGGTTTCCAGGCTTGGGGAACCGATTTCTTCTTCTCCTTCGAGGATGAACTTCACGTTGTGCTTCAGCAGTCCGTTCTGGGTTAGGTACTCGAATGCTTTGGCTTGGATGAACGACTGTCCTTTGTCGTCGTCGGCACCTCGCGCAAAGATGTGTCCGTCGCGGATGACGGGCTCGAAGGGGTCGGAATGCCAAAGGTTGAGCGGTTCGACGGGCATCACGTCGTAGTGTCCGTAGATGAGGACGGTAGGTGCTTGGGCATCGATGATGCGTTCTGCATAGACCATCGGGTTGCCTTCGGTGGGCATCACTTCGGCACGGTCTGCGCCTGCTGCTATGAGCAGTTCTCTCCATCGCTCGGCACAACGTAGCATGTCGGGCTGGTGCTTGCTTTCGGAACTTATACTTGGTATGCGGATGAGGCTGAACAACTCTTCCTGCATACGCGATTCGTTTTCTTGGATGTATTGCTTAATCATTATCAGGGATTTGAAGAATTCTTTATTAAGTGAAAAATGAAAAGTGAAAAGTGAAAAATGAAAAGTGAAAAACCTCTTTAAGTACAAAGTACAAAGAACAAAGTACAAAGTACAACGGACTCGCTTCACGCTTCACGTTCAATTTTTCACTTTTCACTAAAAAAGGCCACAGTCCAATTGTTTCGCTCTTGCTGATGCACGAGCGTGAGTCCTTGTGCTTCTGCGGCTGCTTGGATGGCGGGTAGGTCTTCTGTGAAGAAACCACTCACAATGAGTGTTCCACCTTTGCGAAGATGCGACACGTAGGTAGGCATGTCGTTGATGATGATGTTGCGGTGTATGTTTGCCACGATGGTGTCGAATTCACCTTCTATGGCTGAGACATCGCCATGAACGACGGAGATGTTGTGAAGATGGTTGAGTCCGCAATTGAGAAGGGAATTGTCAACACTCTGTTCGTCAATGTCGATGGCTACGACGCGCTCTGCACCTCGAAGCGACATGCAGATGCCGAGGATGCAAGTGCCGCAACCCATGTCGAGCACCGTCTTGTTCTTGAAGTCTGTTCGAAGCAGTAGTTCTACGAGTTGGCTGGTGGTCTCATGCGTTCCGCTTCCGAACGCCATGCGGGGATTGATGACGATGTCGTAGGGGATGTTGGCAGGTGCCGAGTGGCGCGTGTCGTGGATGCAGCAAAGGTCGTGGATGAGAATCGGCTCAAAACTATTTGTTTCCCATTCTTCGTTCCAGTCCTTGTTTTCCATAGGTTCTGTGTTGAAGGTGATGGACAGGTCGGGTAGGGGAAATGCTGCCACAAGTGCGTCAACGTCGGTTTGTGGTAATAAATCTGTGGGAATGTAAGCATCCACTCCATCCTCAGTTTGTTCGAAAGCGTCGTAGCCTTGCTCGGCAAGCAGGGCTGTGAGCAAGTCGGCAGCGGTGTCGGACATGGGGGTGAGGGAGAAGTGCGTGACGGAATAGTTCATGGGATTGATGGGGTTGATGGGGTTGATGGGATTGATGGGAATAATGGGGAATATGGGATTGATGGGAAACCATGCTTCGGCATTCATTATTGTGATGCAAAAGTAGTGATTTTTCGGGGAAAACGATTATCTTTGCCAGAAATTTTTTGGTATGACTCCAGCGAAAACTTACAAACTCAAAAACTCACAAATTTAACAGCCAATAGCCTTTCAGCGAAAACTCAAAAACTTAAAAACTCAAAAACTTAAAAACTTATCCATGAGTAATGCATATTTTCAATTCAAACAATTCACTGTATGGCACGACCGAAGTGCGATGAAGGTGGGGACTGACGGGGTGCTCTTGGGTGCATGGTGCAGTGTGGATGGTGCAAAAACGGCACTGGATGTTGGCACGGGAAGCGGACTGATAGCTCTGATGATGGCACAGCGAAACGAGCATTTGGAGGTGCTGGGGGTGGATATAGATGAAAATTCTGTGTTGCAGGCGCAGGAAAATGCCAAGCGTTCGCCTTTCGCTGAACGTCTTCGTTTTCAGCAGACGGATGTGAGGACGATGGTGGGACGGCATGAATTCGACTTGGTGGTGAGCAATCCACCTTTTTATACGACTGATACCATTTCGCCACAGGTGGAACGAGGCGCTGCCAGAAATGCGAAGAGCCTTCCGTTTAAACTATTGATGGAGAAGGCAGTCGAATTGATGAAAGAGGATGGGCGATTCTGTGTGGTGATTCCCTACGCCGAAGCCTCGCCATTCATTCTCGATGCTGCTTCGGTGGGGTTGTCGCTCTCTCGGCGATGCGATGTGAAAGCCACTCCTCGAAAGGCTTGCAAGCGCAGTCTGTTGGAGTTCGTGCTTCATCCACAAGAAAGTGTGTTCGAGGAATTGGTGCTTGATTCAGAAGCATATAAAGAGATGGTAAGTGATTTTTATTTGAATAAATAAATGTTTGATTATGAATAGATTATTTGTTTTTATCTTTTCTTTTGCTTTAATAGGGTTGTCGGCTTCAGCCCAACAACCTGAGGGACAGAATGCAGGACAAGGCGAGCAGGTGAAACGCCGTGGATTCCGTCCTCGCTTCGATGCCACCAACCCCGATGTTCACGACCCCGTGATGGCATACGAGGATGGAAAGTATTACATTTTCTCAACGGGCATGGGCATCAGTGTCATGTCGTCGTCCGACATGAAAACATGGCAACGGGAGAAGCCTGTGTTTGAACATGCGCCACAGTGGGCATTGGAGCAAGTGGAGGGCTATCGAGGACACATCTGGGCTCCCGACATCCAGAAGGTGGGAGACACGTGGTATCTCTATTATTCTTGTTCCAGCTTTGGCAAGAATAGTTCAGCTATTGGTTTGGTAACGAATAAGACGTTGAATCCAGAGTCTCCGCTTTACAAATGGGAAGACCAAGGCATGGTGATTGAAAGTAAAAGAGGATTTAAATGGAATGCCATCGACCCTAATCTGATTCTCGACAAGAAAGGAAATCCGTGGCTTACGTTTGGCTCGTTCTGGGACGGCATTCAGTTGGTTCCGCTCGACAAGGATTTCAAGACACCTATCGGTAAGGTGCGGACCATTGCTCGACACAGAGGCCCCGAGGCAGTGGAAAAAAAGGCTGGAAACAGCAATGAGATTGAGGCTCCTTTCATTGTGCAGAAGGATGGCTATTTCTACCTGTTTACTTCCACAGGCTTGTGCTGTCGTGGACTTCGCAGCACCTATCGCACTGAGGTGGGACGCTCAAAGAAAATATCGGGTCCTTATAAGAATCGGGACGGAAAGAAAATGTTGAAAGGTGCGGGTTCTCTGCTCATTGGACGCAGTGATGCATACGCTGGTGTGGGTCACTGTGGGGTGTATGAGTTTGATGGGCAATGGTACTACATTGCTCATGGTTATGACACCAAACTCAATGGTGCTTCCAAGCTGGTGCTGAAGAAAATACGTTGGGTGGACGGATGGCCGATGGTGGAGGATTAAATGAAGAATAGTCGCTACGCTCCGAATGAAGAATGAAGAATGAAAATTACTTATCCAATGAGCAATGTAAAATTTATTCTTCATTCTTCATTTAATTCTTCATTTAATTCTTCATTCTACATTCTTCATTCTTCATTTAAATACGAAGTACACAGCGGCAACGAGGCAGAGAAAAGCGGCGAAGTGGTTCCAGTGGAGACTTTGTCCTTGGAAGAGTACATTGGCAATGAGTGAAAAGATGATGAGGGAGATTACTTCCTGAATCACTTTGAGTTCAACGAGTGAGAAGGGACCGCCATTGTCCACGAATCCGATGCGGTTGGCTGGTACCATCATGCAATATTCGAAGAAGGCGATAACCCATGAGAACACGATGATGCCAATGAGGGGCCACGACGTACTGATGTGCATTTGCTGGAGCTTAAGATGTCCATACCATGCGAATGTCATGAAGATATTCGACACAATTAACAAACCAACTGTGTAAAGCGATTTCATTTCTGTTTTTACTTTTTACCTTACTATTTTTCTTTGAAATCTGTACGTATAATTTGATGATTCCATCAAATCGGGTGCAAATTTACGGATTTCTCGTGAGATAATTTCAAAATCGTTGCACGAAATAAATTCTTTTTCTTAACTTTGCCCAAAAGCAACCAATAATAAGTGCTTGAAATGAAAATGTGATGCGAGAAACGTGAATTTTCAAGCTATGTGTGTTGCTGCAAGAACTTGAACACTCAAAGCTAACAGTATTTTAGCGAAAACTCAAAAACTCAAAGCTAACAGTATTTTAGCGAAAACATAAAAACATAAAAACTCAAAAACTTATAAACTCACATTAATACCATGTTATCAGTAGAAGAACTTAATGATAAATTGATTGACTTGGCTTTTGCCGAGGACATTGGTGATGGCGACCACACCACGCTTTGCTGCATCCCAGAGGATGCGATGGGCGAGTCGAAATTGCTTATCAAGGAAGAAGGAGTGTTCGCAGGAGTGGACATTGCCAAAGAGGTGTTCCACCGTTTCGACCCTACCATGCAGGTGGAAGTGTATATCCAGGATGGCACTCATGTGAAACCTGGCGACATCGTAATGAGCGTGAAGGGAAAGGTGCAGAGTCTGCTTCAGACTGAGCGCCTGATGCTCAACATCTTGCAGCGTATGTCGGGAATTGCCACCATGACAGCCAAGTATGTGAAGCGACTTGAAGGAACGAAGACTCGTGTGCTCGATACGCGCAAGACCACTCCTGGTATGCGTATGCTGGAGAAGTTGGCTGTGAAGATTGGCGGAGGAACCAACCACCGTATCGGTCTTTTCGACATGATTCTGCTTAAGGACAACCACATCGACTTTGCAGGGGGCATTGAGAACGCCATTGGCCGTTGCCATGAATACCTGAAGGCAAAGGGCAAGGATTTGAAGATTGAAATTGAAGTGCGCGACTTTGCCGAACTTCAGCGTGTGCTCGATTATGGCGGTGTTGACCGCATCATGCTTGACAATTTCACACCTGCCGAAACCAAAAAGGCTGTGGATTTGATTGCTGGTCGCTATGAGACAGAATCATCGGGCGGTATCACTTTCGACACCATCCGAGACTATGCAGAGCAAGGTGTTGATTTCATCTCAGTGGGTGCATTGACCCACTCCGTGAAGGGACTCGACATGAGTTTCAAGGCTGCGGACTCGGATAAATTGAGAATTAAAAACTAAGGAACAATGAAATAATAATTTGGTATAAATGACATGATTTTTAGGAAAGAAATTAGAATAATTATCATAATTACCCCAAAAATTAGGTTTTGTTTAGAACAAAAAACATTTTATTTCTAAAAAAATTATTCTAATTATTTTAATTTCTTTCCTAAAAAACGTACCAACTTATTTTTAACGATTACTAAAAATAAATAATGAAAATCTTCATGAAAAGATTTCTTGTATCGATACTTACTGTTATTCTTCATTCTTCATTCTTCGTACTTCATTCTTCCGCTTGCACCAACTTTATCGTGGGTAAGAAGGCATCGGTGGATGGTAGTGTGATGGTCAGTTACAATGCTGATAGCTATGGCATGTATGGCACGATGCACCGACATGTGGGTGGCAAACATGCCGCTGGCGAAATGCGGAAAATCTATGAGTGGGACACCAACAAATACTTGGGCGAAATTCCCGAAGCTGCTGTCACCTACAATGTGGTGGGACAGATGAACGAGCACCAAGTGACAGTGACAGAAACTACTTTCGGCGGACGTGAAGAATTAGTTGATTCAACAGGACTAATTGATTATGGCTCATTGATTTATATAGCGTTGGAACGTTCTACTTCGGCTCGTCATGCTATCCAGATAATGACAGACCTTGTTGCCAAGTATGGCTATTACAGCGAAGGCGAGAGTTTCACGGTGGCTGACAAGAACGAGGCATGGATTCTGGAAATGGTGGGCAAAGGTCCTGGTTCGAAAGGCGCTGTGTGGGTAGCGGTTCGCATTCCTGATGATTGCATTTCTGCGCATGCCAACCAGAGCCGCATCACACGCTTCAACATGAAGGACAAGAAGAATGTGATGTATTCGAAGGATGTGGTGAAGTTTGCTCGTCAGAAAGGTTTCTTCTCTGGTAAGACTGCCGACTTCTCTTTCCGTGACGCATACAATCCGCTTGAATTTGGTGGAATCCGCTATTGTGATGCCCGTGTGTGGAGTTTCTTCAACACATACGCTGATGCCGACATGAGCCAGTACATCCCTTATATCAATGGCGAGGACATGAAGGGCGAAATGCCGCTCTATCTCAAGCCTAAGCGATTGATGAGTGTGCAGGACGTGCAGAACGGTATGCGCGACCATTACGAAGGCACTGTGTTCGACATTCGTCACGACCTCGGTGCGGGTGCATACGAGATGCCTTATCGTCCTTCTCCGCTGTCTAAGAAGGTGGATGGAAAGACGTATTTCAACGAGCGTCCTATCAGTACGCAGCAGACGAGCTTTTCCTTTGTTGGACAGATGCGTGCTTCTTTGCCAGATGCCATCGGTGGAGTGGTGTGGTGGACGAACGATGATGCCAACATGGCTGCCTATACGCCTATCTATTGCTCTGTCACCGAAGTACCTCAGTGCTATCTTCGCCAAGTAGATAAGCAAGACGAAATCACTTTCTCTTGGAAATCAGCTTTCTGGTTGGAGAACACTGTCAGCAACATGGTCTATCCTTATTACAGCAAGATGTATCCCGATCTTCGTGCTGCACTCGATGAATTGGAGTCGTACTACAAACAGCAGCAAGCCGTCATTGAGAAGAATGCCGTTGCATCGTATGACCAGAATAAAGACAAGGCGGTGGAATTGCTCACAAAGTATAGCCTTGATGCAGCCGACAAGATGATGAACCGTTGGCAAGAACTTTTCCAGTTCCTCGTAGTGAAACACAACGACATGGTGCTGAAGGAAACAAAAGACGGAAAGTTCACTCGCTCCAAGTATGGCTTAGGTGGAAAAGTCACTCGTCCAGGCTATTCCGAAGATTATTGGAGAAAAGTGATTAAAGAAACTGGTAATAGATACCTCTCAAAGTGACGCTTTCGAATATCTCCTAAAGAAATTTACGAAATAGACTAAATTTTTTTAGTACATTTAGCCGATTTCTTTAGGAGACTTATTTTCATTGAAATTTTTACTTTTTACTTTCTAATTTTTAAATATTTATGGATCAAGAATTATTGAAACAATGTATGGCAGTTGCACAGAAGTGGGCAACTGACCCAGTTTTTGACGCAGAAACACAGGCTGCTGCTAAGGCAATGATGGAGGCAGACGACAAGTCGAACCTCATTGACAGTTTCTACCAGACCTTGGAATTCGGTACAGGTGGACTTCGTGGCATCATGGGTGCTGGTACGAACCGCATGAACATCTACACCGTTGGTGCTGCCACTCAGGGACTTGCTAACTACCTCAACAAGAACTTTGCTGGTCGCGATAAGATTAGTGTCGTTGTAGGTCACGACTGCCGCAACAACTCTCGTCTTTTCGCTGAGACTGTAGCACAGATTTTCTCTGCCAACGGCATCTATGTTTATCTCTTCGATGACCTCCGTCCTACTCCTGAAGTCAGCTTTGCTATTCGCTACCTCGGTTGCCAGAGCGGTGTGAACATCACTGCCAGCCACAACCCTCGTGAGTACAACGGTTACAAGGCTTATTGGGACGATGGCGCACAGGTATTGGCTCCTCACGATAAGGGCATCATCGACGAAGTGAACAAGGTGAACTACGAGGACATCAAGTTCAATGGCGACGACAAGCTCATCACCATCATCGGTGAAGAAGTGGATAAGGTTTATCTCGACATGATTCATGGCATTTCTATCGACCCTGAAGTCATCAAGCGTCAGAAAGACCTCTCTATCGTCTATACTCCAATTCACGGTGCAGGTCGCACACTCATTCCAAACTCCCTCAAGCTGTGGGGATTTGAGAATGTCAACTGTGTGCCTGAGCAGATGGTCAAGGATGGTAATTTCCCAACAGTGGTTTCTCCAAACCCAGAGAACGCAGAGGCACTGACCCTCTCCATCAACCTCGCCAAGAAGATTGATGCTGACATCGTCATGGCTTCCGACCCTGATGCCGACCGTGTGGGTATGGCTTGCAAGGACGACAAGGGCGAATGGGTACTCATCAACGGTAACCAGACTTGCCTCCTCTTCCTCTATTACATCATCAACAACCGCATTGCCAAAGGTCAGATGAAGGGTGACGAGTTCATCGTGAAGACCATCGTTACCACCGAACTCATCAAGAAGGTGGCTGACAAGAAGGGTGTGGAAATGGTTGACTGCTACACTGGTTTCAAGTGGATTGCTCGTGAAATTCGTCTCAACGAAGGAAAGAAGACTTACATTGGTGGTGGTGAGGAAAGCTATGGATTCTTGGCTCAGGACTTCGTTCGCGACAAGGATGCAGTCAGTGCTTGTTCCCTCCTTGCAGAGATTTGTGCTTGGGCTAAGGACCAGGGCAAGACGCTCTACGATGTGCTTATGGACATCTATCTGGAGTATGGCTTCTCTTACAACAAGGCTATCAACGTGGTGAAGCCAGGTAAGAGCGGTGCCGATGAAATCAAGGCAATGATGGAGAATTTCCGTGCCAACCCACCAAAGGAACTGGCTGGTTCTCCTGTCATCCTCGTAAAGGACTACAAGACGCTCGAAGCAACTGATGCACAGGGCAACAAGTCCAAGATTGACATGCCTGACACGAGCAACGTGCTCCAGTATTTCACGGAGAATGGCACGAAGGTGAGTGTGCGTCCTTCTGGCACAGAACCTAAGATTAAGTTCTACGTTGAGGCTCCAGGCGAAATGAAGACTGCTGCCGACTATAAGGCTGCTTGCGAAGCAGCAGAGGTGACGGTGGCTGAAATTGCCAAGTCGCTTGGCATCTAATAATCGTTAAAAATGATTATCCGCAATCAAGCGATTAAGACGCTGAAAGCGTCACCG
>DGSN01000041.1 GCA_002393575.1 Prevotellaceae bacterium UBA4361
TGCCAGTGCAAACATAGTAACTGATATGGTAAAAATTCTTTTGAATGAAGGATAATCAGTGAACACTAATTCCCGACTATAAGCAGGCTTATCGTGCTATCATGATGTTCAAGGATGAATTCCAGCTCGACTTTATCAATGTGGAAGAACTGGGGATGCGCGAAGAGGAAGTGGACGAAAGGGTCATTGAAAACAATATTGTCATGAAATTAGTTCTAGCTATATTCTCTATTTGTCTTATTCTGACGGCATCATGCCGTCAGAATAAGACATTTCACAGTATTGATTCATTCCAAGGCTCTCGCGTTTGGGCACTTGCAAAACTTGTTCAATCCGAAGATACTGTGAAAATGAGTGAATTTGTAAATTCAAATCCGTCAATTGATATAGATGAAGTGGATTCTAAATATCATAAAAATTTACTTATATGGTCTATATTTAATGGGCATTATAAATCCACTGAAGCTTTGTTGCGCTTAGGTGCGAATCCTAATTTTACTGCTTTTGATGGAACAACCCTTCTAATTTATGCCTCCAAGTATCTAACCTCAAATTATAAAACTGATATTAGATATATTGCTGCACTTCTACAATTTGGAGCAGATCCCAATAGAATAACTACGGATTCTGTTATGGGATTGGAAAGAGATGCTCTAAATGCAGCAGCAGTAACATCTATTGAATATGTAAAATATCTAATTGAAAAAGGTAATGCCGATCCATTTATGTCGGTGAACCATATATCACCTATTGAACAGGCAGTAATTCAAAACAAGTTAGAGATAGTTGACTATTTAATATCATCGTCAAATGTATCGTTACATATCCCGTCAGGAACATATGGTGGCGGAAAGACAGTATACAACATCTTAAACGACAAAGAATATCCTTCTGGCAGTCATCTATATTTATTACAGCAAAAAATCCTTACCTCTCAATGACTGGTATCTGAGCGGTATAGAGGATTAAATCAACAAGGGTCTGCCGTCCTTAATAAAACAAAAGATGGCTATGTATTAAATCATGTAGTTCAATGTAAATAAATTTAAATTTTAGGTAATATCTATTAATTCATAAATTTATCGGACTGCTATCATAGCAGCATCCTATTTTGACATCTCTTGCTGGAACTTCGGTATGCGTCCATCGTATCTGCCATCGGCAAAGTTCGTGGACTTCATCGTCTGCAAGTCGCAGTTTGTTGGCATTAAACCTGCCATAAAGGTTCTACTAAATGACCGAGGGCTCGTTATCGAAACGGCGAGCCCTCGTTGTAGTTCAAGCGAGGGCTCGTTTGAAAAACACTGAAGGCTCGACGATTCAGTACAATCAAAAGAAAATCCAAGACAAACATCAAGGTGTAAGTAGAGGCGAAGCATCAAGAAGTGAGACATACCCCACAAGGAATGTATTTTCTTTGCTGGCAATAGCTAAGGCAAGCATAATCGTGGTAGTGAAATAGCTTGTGGCAACGATAGTCCCGATAAATGACATCTCCGTCTTTGTTTGTCTTGCAAGGGTGTGGAAATCGTCGTACCTTTGCAGTGTGAAATAAAAGGACAAGAGAAATGAAGATACAAGAAATTGAAGTGAAGTCGGTGATGACTAAGTCGAACCTGCCGGTGGCTGACTTCTCGGTGAATCCATACGTGGGCTGTCTGCACGGCTGCAAATACTGCTACGCTTCGTTCATGAAGCGTTTTACGAACCACCCAGAGCCATGGGGCGAGTTCATCGATGTGAAGTACTGGCCAGAGATTAAGAATGCCAAGCGATATGCGGGCAAGGAGGCCTTTTTCGGTTCTGTGACCGACTGTTACCAACCACATGAGGCGAAGTACAAACGCACACGTGCCCTGCTGGAACAGCTTCAGGGTAGCGGCATCAGCGTGAGCATCGCTACGAAGTCCGACCTCGTGCTGCGCGACCTTGACCTCATCAAGTCTTTTCCACACGCTCGTGTGTCGTGGAGTATCAACACGCTCGACGAGTCGTTCCGTCGTGAGATGGACGTAGCCGCCAGCATCGAGCGCCGACTGGAGGCTATGCGCCAGTTCTATGAGGCTGGCGTTGAGACCACCTGTTTTATCTCGCCGATATTCCCAGGCATCACCGATGTGGAAGCCATTATCCGCAAAGCCAAGGACTACTGCAACCTCGTCTGGTTAGAGAACCTGAACCTGCGAGGTGATTATAAGGGAAAGATTCTCGCATGGATTCATGAGCACCACCCCGAACTGGAGCAGCTCTACCACGACATCTACACTCGCAAAGACCGCTCCTACTGGATGCAGCTCGACATGCAGATGCGAGCTTTCTGCGAGGCTGAGGGGCTGCCATACATTCGCAACGATGACTCCGTGCGCTCCAAGCATGGCGAACCGCCTGTGGTAGTCAACTATTTCTTTCATGAGGAGATTGTGAACAGAGGGAAAAAGGAGTGAAAAAGACCCACCCCAACCCTCCCTGTGAGGGAGGGAGTAGTCACTTGGCTTGAAAGTGAAAAGAAGTACAAAGAACAATTTACAAAGTACAAATTTCAAAGCCAGTACATTGTCCTTTGTTCTTTGTACTTAATTTAGGCTTTTCACTCCCTCCCTCACAGGGAGGGTTGGGGTGGGTCTTGGGTTGGGCTGAGTCTGTTTTCACTTTTCTCAACCTTAATTTATATTAAAATCGAATGCCTGCAGGAAGAAAAATGCAGGAAGAGGACAGAAAGTGGGATAATTTTAGTAATTTTGCAAGCAAAATTTGCAGCATGTACTTGACGGTCAAGTCGTTTTCATGGTATTTGATGCATCTGTGAGTTGTTGATGATGGAACGAATGGTTCCACGCTTTCAACCCCAACAAAATACACTCTGAATTAGATATTGGGGTGGTAAAGCCCAGTGCTTTGCCACCCTTTTCCTATTTTCAAACACAAACCAAACAAGATGTTAGGAACAATTGTAAACACAACATGTATCATCGCTGGCAGCATCGTTGGTTCTCAACTCCGAAAGGGCATCAAGGCTGAATATCAGCAATGCCTCTACACGGCTATGGGCATTTGCTCTCTTGCTCTCGGTCTGAATGCATGTTGCAAATACATTCCCCAAAGCGAATACCCTGTGCTTTTCATTGTCAGTCTGGCTCTGGGCTCTCTCATTGGCACGGTCCTGCAACTGACTCATCGTTTTGACAAGCTGGTCAACAGTAGCAAACGCCTGCGGAAAAAAGACAGGAAGAATGCAGTCAAAGCTGTTGGCTCTACCGGTTCGTTCCGTATTCAAGCTTCGGAGGAGAATGAGAGTGGAAACACTGCCGCTGAAGTACCTGTCTCTGCGGTTGCCGACACTGTTTCCAGCGATTCCAACTGGGAAGATGGTATTGAGGAGGTGAAAGAGAACCGTTTGAGCGAAGGCTTATCGACGGGTATTCTTCTTTATTGCATCGGCACTTTCTCCATGCTTGGGCCTGTGCTCAGTGCGCTGAACGGCGACAACACGTATTTGTTCACCAACGCAACGCTCGACCTCGTCACGTCTGCTGTCCTTGCCTCCACTTACGGCATTGGGATGGTGTGGGCTGCTCCTGTGCTTTTCTGCTGGCAGGGTGCTTTTTATCTTGTGGCAAAACTATCGGAGGATGCCATCAGCGAATCGTTGTTGTGCGAACTCTCCATCGTGGGTGGAGCTCTCATCACGGCATCGGGTTTGGCGATTCTAAGAATCAAGGACTGCAAGACGCTCAACATGATTCCTTCCATTTTCATTCCCATTTTGTTTTTCATCATCAAAAGTTTATTCTAAAATGACTCCAGACATCTCTCTTTCCCCCAATGTGATTCTGATTGATGCAGAATATGTTGACAGTGTTGCATTCGACCTGAGCGTGAACTTCGAGCGGATGTTGGAGCGTCGCATCCGCAAGGCTGACCTTGGCCATTGGCTCGACTGCGTGGCTCTCGATGGTGGTATCCAACCTGGTGAAAATAGCATTCAGGCGTTTTTCCTATACGAGAAGAAAACGACTCTTGACAACTTCAACCCAGCCGACCTTCTGACGGAAATCAACGGAATGGCTTTCAAAGACCAGATTGGGGAGTTCACGATGGAGGCATACCCTGTGGCAAAGGACATGACCAACAAAGGGGATTTCTTTCTTGAGACCATGCAAGTTGTTCTCAATTTCGAGCAGGTGGAGAACGTGATGCTGCTTCCCAACATGGAGGATTATGGCAATGCTGTCGTTTCCGAATTGCGAAAGAACAAGAAGCATGTCACTCTGTTGGGCATGTCGCCCGTAATGGGAACTGGTTTCCATCAGCAAATCCTTGGCTATTCACTCATGTCTGCTATGGGCATAAGCGGAGAGGAGATAAAAGTGAAAAGTGAAAAGTGAAAAAGACCCTCCCCAACCCAAATAAATTCTAAAATGAATCTACTTGAACTTACCAATTCTATCAGCGGTTACATCTGGGGATGGCCCATGATTATTCTGCTTTTGGGCACTCACATCTTTCTGACCATCCGACTGAAGTTTCCACAAAGAAAGATATTTACTGCCATTCGCCTGTCTATCAAGAAAGACAAGGACTCGGAGGGCGATGTGAGCCAATTCGCTGCGCTTGCCACTTCCCTTGCCGCTACGATTGGAACAGGTAACATCGTCGGTGTAGCAACGGCAGTGAGTTTGGGAGGTCCAGGTGCGGTACTTTGGTGCTGGCTCACTGGCATCTTCGGTATTGCTACGAAGTATGGAGAAGGGTTGCTCGCCATCAAATATCGTGTGAAAACTTCTGATGGACGTATGCTTGGAGGACCTATGTATGCGCTGGAGAAGGGCTTGAACCTGAAATGGTTGGCGGTTCTCTTTGCCATTTTTGCTTCCATTGCTTCCTTCGGCATTGGAAATGCTGTTCAAGCCAACGCCATCAGCGAAAACGTGTCATTACTACTTCACGACGTGATGGGACCTGAGAAATCGCGCATGTTGGTAGGTGTTATCATTGCTGTGCTCGTTGGAGTTGTCATCCTGGGAGGAGTGAAAAGCATTGCAAAAATATGTTCTGCTTTCGTTCCTGTCATGGCATTGCTATATGTGGTTGGTTGTATCTACATTCTTGGTGTAAACCATGCTTACGTGGGTTCAGCCATTCGGCTCATTTGCTCTGAGGCATTTTCGTTGAAAGCAGCGGTTGGAGGAACCACGGGCACAGTGCTGATGGTGGCAGCGCGTTATGGTATAGCACGAGGACTGTTCTCCAATGAGTCGGGAATGGGTTCTGCTCCTATTGTTGCAGCGGCTGCACAAACTCGCAATCCCGTTCGTCAGGCATTGGTTTCCTCAACTGGCACTTTCTGGGACACGGTTGTCATCTGTGCCATCACAGGAATTGTCATCACCACGTCCATCATCGCTCATCCAAACATCGACTATCAGGACGGTGGACTACTTACCAAAGAGGCTTTTGCCACCATCCCTTACGTGGGAACTCCTATTCTCACTTTCGGCATCCTCACGTTCGCCTTCTCCACGATTCTCGGTTGGAGCTACTATGGGGAGCGTTCCATGGAATACCTTTTCGGCAAACGTTCCATCATCCTCTACCGCATTGCATGGGTGTTGCTCACCTACGTGGGTAGTGTCATGGCACTCGATTTAGTCTGGAACATCGCCGACATCATGAATGCGCTCATGGCCATTCCGAATCTTGTCTCTCTCCTGTTGCTCTCCAAGGTGATAGCTGCGGAAACTCAGCACTACCTGTGGGAAGGCAATCTCGATGAAGAAGACAGAGAAAAGGAGACCCACCCCCAACCCTCCCTGTGAGGGAGGGAGTGAAAAGTGAAAAATTCACATTAAGTACAAAGAACAAAGGACAAAGGACAAAGAACAAAGGACAATGTACAGGCTTCGGAATTTGTACTTTGTAAATTGTACCTTGTACTTCTCTTCACGCTTCACAAGACTCGCTTCACACTAAACGCTAAACACTAAACAAAAATATGATTCAAGATCTTTGCATCATCATGCTGACAGCTGGCATAACCAGCCTTCTATTCAAATGCCTCAAGCAACCCGTTATCCTTGGGTATATCGTGGCTGGCGTGTTAGTCGGTCCACACGTCCTCGGCGACTCATGGGTCGGTGAAGAAGAAAGCGTCAAGATGTGGGGAGAAATCGGTGTGCTCTTCCTGTTGTTTGCGATGGGACTCGAATTTTCCTTCAAGAAACTGCTTCAAGTGGGCAGTACCGCCATTGTTGCAGCTGGCACCATCGTCATCGGCATGATGGGATTGGGGTTCTTGGTTGGCCGCCTCTTTGGTTGGGACGAAATGAACTCGCTCTTCTTGGGTGGAATGCTTTGCATGTCATCCACCACCATCGTGTTCAAAGCACTCGACGACATGGGACTGCGTGAGCGAAAGTTTGCAAAGATATGTTTGGGAATCCTCGTGGTGGAGGACCTGTTCGCCGTCGTTCTCATGGTCTTGCTCTCATCGATAGCCACATCCCGCAGTTTCAACGGCACAGAACTCGCCAACAAAGTATTACTCCTTGTCAGCTACCTCATCTTGTGGTTTGTCATGGGCATTGCCCTACTCCCTACCTTCCTCCGAAAGTTTCAGAAATACCTCAACGACGAAACACTCACCATCTTCTCCATCGGACTTTGCCTTGGCATGGTGCTTCTGGCAGAAGGAGCTGGATTCAGTAGTGCATTAGGCGCATTCGTCATGGGTTCCATGTTGGCAGAGACCTTGGAAGCAGAGCGCATCGAGCGCCTCGTAGAACCCGTGAAGAACATCTTCGGAGCCATTTTCTTCGTTTCAGTTGGCATGATGATTAACCCATCGCAACTGCTTCAATACTGGTTTCCCATCCTCATTCTCACACTCGTTGTCATTTGTGGACAGATATTCTTTGCATCTTCAGGAACACTGCTTTCTGGTCAATCGCTTCGCGTGTCCATGCAGACAGGTTTTTCGCTTGTGCAGGTGGGCGAATTTGCCTTCATCATTGCAAAACTCGGTGAGGACCTCCATGTCACCCAACCATTCCTCTACCCTATTGTCGTGGCTGTCAGCGTCGTCACCACGTTCCTCACACCTTTAGTCATGAAAGGAGCCATTCCTTCCTTCAACTTCCTCGACAGGCACATGAGTCCGGGCATGAAACTCACGCTTGACAAATATGCCAAGAACCAAAACACGGTTACTACGCCCCATGTGTTTAGGCATCTCGTCAAGCAAACACTCGTTCAGATATTCATCTATGTAGTCATCCTCGAATTCATTTACTACCTCTTCTTCGGCTTTGTAGCCCCTTGGCTCAACAACATCTTGCCTAATGCCATACCAAGCTGGCTCGTAGATGTAGCAGTGATGCTGATTCTCCTTTTCACCGTCTCCCCTTTCATCTTCCAGATTGTCAATCCACAGAAGCTATCGAAAGAAGAACGAATACTTTGGCGGAGTGGCAACATGCAAAAAGCCCAACTCATCGGTATCAAACTTGTCCGCCTCTGTGTGGCAGTCATTCTGCTTGGCTATGGATTCATGCGCGTGTTCTCCATCACGTCGGGTGTCATGGTCATCTTGGCACTCTTCCTGGTATTGGGTATGTTGATGTCGAGCCGAGTAAGAGCCAGTTCGCAAGCCATCACTGCCACCTTCGAAGCCAACCTCACGGCACGTGAGAAGCGAGCAGAGTCACGACGAACCGTAAGCCGCAAATTCACAGACTCACTGCTCAACTACGATGTCCACCTCTCCGACTTCGACCTTCCAGCCACATCCAACTTCTGTGGCAAGTCGCTCATGCAACTCAACATTCGTCCACGTTCGGGTGTCAGCATTGTGCGCATTGTTCGTGGTGGCATCAACATCAACATACCAGGCGGTAAGGTCATCGTTTATCCTGGCGACAAAATCGTTGTGGCAGGAAGTGATGAACAAATAGCCAAATTCAAGGAAATGCTCGATGCCAGCATTCAGACTGTCAATCCCAAAAAGGAACGCACACACGTCACACTTGAGCATTTCAACATTTCCAAGGACAATCGTCTCGTTGGCGTTAGCATCAAGGACAGTGGCATACGCGAACAAGCACAATGCGTCGTGATATGTATTGAGCGCAACGGAAAACTCATCACCAACCCCGACCCTCAACTCACCTTCGAAGAAGGCGACGTGATTGTGGCAGCAGGCGAAACGCTCAGTATCAAAACATTCGTTGAAAGCAATAGCTGAATTTGTAAGTTTTTGAGTTTTTGTCTCCTAAAGAAATAGACTAAATATACTAAATTTTTATTTAAATTTTGCTGATTTTGCCAATTTCTTTAGGAGACTTCTTTTCACTTTTCACGTAAGTTTTTGAGTTTTTATCAGGGATTTTAAGGATTTAAAGGGATTTTTTTCTTCTCTGTCTACTCCCCTCGCCTTTTGGAGAGGGGCTGGGGGTGAGGCTTATTTTTCATTCAACTTCTTCGCCACACATTCCTGCACAGCCTTTGCAATATCATTCTCGTTGGCAAAGCCTGAAGGATCAATCATTGGCAAATAAGTCACTTTGATAGGTTTGCGCGAAGGCATCTTCTGATGCTTTGGCATGGCATCGAAAGCACCGTCAATGCACACTGGAAGTATCGGGATATTCAGCGCAAGACTGAAAATGGCAAAGGTTGGACGGAACTCGTTCAGCTCGCCATCGTTCGTGCGGGTACCTTCGGGGAATATCATCAAACTCCTACCGTCGCGCAGCACCTCACCTAATTTCATGATACTGTCCTTCACCTTGTTCATCCTCAGCACAACCACACCATGTTTCCGAGCCATGAACTTCGTGAAGCTACCCTTCACATGCTCTTCCTTGGCAAAGAAACGCATATTCCTGAACACGTCTTTCTCGAAACCCTGCAACACAAACAATGCGTCAAGATAACTCTGATGATTGGCAGCAAGGATGAACTGCCCATCTCGTGGCACATTCTCCAGTCCAGCCATCTCCATGCTGAAATACCACTTCATCCACCTGCGACTGCCCTTCACCATCCACCAAATCAGCGGTCCCACTTCGGGCGTTTTCTCCACCTTCGTGTCTTCGCTCAACTGCTTCTTCCAGTCCACATTCTCCTCGCGCAAATCCATCCTGTGCTGAGTCACGTAGTCAGCCAGTTCTGCTATATTCGCAAAGCCCTGAATCTCGTCTTGTTCCAATTCCACGCCGAAAGTCTGATCCAAGAAACATTCGAAGCCCACCATGTCGAGCGAGTCGAAGCCAATGTCCGAAATCAAATGATAGCTTGGCAACACCTCGATGCCTTTTTCCTTCGCCACATACTCACTGATGCGACGGTATTCATCCGAAGTAGGCCCGCTTTCCTCCACCCTCCGTTCCGAGGTCTTACCACTCTTGCACTCAGCCACCACGTCAGCCAATTTGAAGCGTTTCAACTTGTCAAGACGAGTGCGAGGCAATTCCCCATCATACACAAACATACCATGCATCTGCTTGTAGGTCGAAACGCTCTTGTTGAAAGGTTCAATCACCTCTCGTTTCAATGCCGTTTCGAGTTCCAGCACATCTCTTCCTGCTGCCCAAACCGTCTGCGGACAGATGATGGCTTTCAGCACACCTTCATCCTCCACCACAGCCACTTCCTTCACCCGCACCTCGTCTGCTTCAATCATCTGCTCCAATTCGCCAGGGTTGATGTTCTTGCCGTTCGACAACACAATCAGCTCCTTCTTTCTACCCGTAATGAACAAGTGGCCTTTTTCATCCAAATAGCCCAAATCGCCCGTGTGAATCCATCCGTCAGCGTCAATCGTTGCAGCCGTTTCAGCCTCCATGCCATAGTACCCCTGCATCACATTGTCGCCCCTCGCACAGATTTCACCCTCCTTGATGCACACCTCGCACGAAGGCAGAGCACGTCCGGCACAAGCAGGAATGAGGTCGTCGGGCCTACTGAACGTAATCATTGGCGCACACTCCGTCATGCCGTAGCCTTCCACCAGTTCTATACCCAGCGTGCGCATTCCCTTCCAAATGGCAGGGTCCAGCGCAGCACCGCCACTGATGCAAGCCTGCAAGTTTCCTCCCAGCATCTGGTGAACTTTCTTGAAAACAAATTTCGAAAACTTCACGCTGTCCACCTTCTCACACAGCTTGTAGAGTGTACGAGTCAAGACCGAAGCATCGATTTTCTTCATGATGCCCTGATACAGCGTTTGCCACAAGCGAGGCACACCCACCATCATGCCAATCCTGCCCATCTGCATCGTTCGCATCAAGTCGGGCGCACTCATCGAAGGTGCAATCGCCACACCAGCACCCATATATAGCGGACAAATCATCGTGCCCACCAACGGCAGGACATGATGGAGTGGCAGCAAAACCAATGTGCGACGGTCTTTCGTAAAGAAAGGCACATCCTCGCACACCGCCTTCACGTTCGTCATCACGTTGCGGAACGAAAGCATCACTCCCTTCGCATGGCCCGTAGTGCCCGACGTGTAAATAATCAGTGCCGTCTGTTCCTGTTCAAACTGCAAATCAGCCTTTTCCACATCGTCTGCACAGTCCATCCGCTCATAGTCGTCAATCAACAAGCAGTTCGGCGCAACCCCACCATCGTTCTCCACTAACGCCAACGCTTCCTTCACCACCTTCATCCTCCCCTTGCTCGTCCACACCGCATCGGGTTTGCAGTCGTTCAGGATATACGCCAGTTCTTCCGCCTTCATCTGGGCATCCACAGGCACGGCGATGCAGCGGTTGAGCCAGATGGCAAAGAACGCATACACATAGCCTTCGCGGTTCTCACTGAACACCACCACCTTCCGCCGCTGCTCAACAGGCTGCAAAGCTTCCTCGGCAGTACATGGGGGAATGTAGCGTGAAAACAAAGTGATACGCCGAAGCATTTCTGCGTATGAAATCCGATGGTCGCTCGCAAGAATCGCATCAGAGTGGAAATCCTGAAGTAGCATGATGATGAAAGCTTGATTGATTTTTGTTTGAATGAGCGCAAAGGTACTCTTTTTCATTCACAAATAAAAGAAAAACGAAAGAAAAAACCATCGAACGCTCATCATACCATCAACGAACGTCCGAAGGAATTGTAACGAAGGTTCAAAAGAACTCAAACGAACCTTCGTCAATTTACACAAAGCGAATGCGATTTATGGGATGAAAGCTTACCTCCACGATGATTGTCAAAGTAATAATGTGCCAAAGAAAGCGGAGAAGCAAGGATTTTTGTTTTCCTTTGTTTGTGGATTGGCATTTTTGATGTAACTTTGCATCGTTTTTTGAACTCTACGCAAAAGACTGATAGAAAATGGAAAATGACAACATAAGAAAGGATGGGAACGACATGCTGAGCAAGTACCGCCTGTTCAGTGCTTACGCTACGGAGTATGGCACGTTCTTGGGCTTGGCTTGGGTGTTGGTTTTCGTTCTGTACATCTCCAGCTTCCGAACGATGCACCCGCTGCTGATGATGCTGTCGTGCTTGCTGTTCGTGTCGCTTCCGCTGTTTGGTTTCTATCTGGCTCGACGCTTCAAGAAGCAGATGCCGGAGGACGTGCCAATTGGCTTCGGAAGGGCATACTGGTTCAGCCTGAGCATGATGCTCTATGCGTGCTTGCTGACGGGAGTGGCTGAACTGGTGTATTTCAAGTACCTGGATCATGGTGCTGTGTTCAATGCGTTTTATGACTTGCTGAATACTCCTGGCACAGAGCAGACATACAAGCAAATGGGCATGAAGGATGCATGGGCTTCGCTGAAAGAGTCGTTGGACATGGTAAGTTCGCTCAGTGCGGTGGACCTCTGCCTCAGTCTCTTCAACCAGAACTTTCTCTTTTCGCTGATTCTGGCTGTTCCCACTGCTTTTTTTGCTAAAAGAGCCCCCTCCAGCTCCCCCAAGGGGGAGTAATAACCATCCGGACGGCTTCTACTTGGTAAGTTAAAAATTAAAGTTAAAAATTAATAATGCCATCCGGCTCAATCGCTTTACGCTTCACACTTCACGCTTCACGTTGAACTTATAAACTTAATAAACTCAAGAACTTAGAAACTAACATCATGGATATTTCTGTAGTAGTTCCACTATACAATGAGGAAGAATCGCTTCCCGAACTGCACGCATGGATTAAGCGTGTGATGGATGAAAACAAATTCAGTTATGAAATCATCTTTGTGAATGATGGTTCGAAGGACCGTTCTTGGGATGTGATTGAGGAACTGTCGAGAAAGTTTCCCGAGGTGCATGGCATCAAGTTCCGCAGGAACTACGGCAAGAGCCCTGCTCTGTACCACGGTTTCGCTCGTGCGCAGGGCGACGTGGTGATCACGATGGACGCGGACTTGCAGGACAGTCCTGACGAGATTCCTGAACTTTACAGGATGATTATGGAGGATGGCTACGACTTGGTGAGCGGATATAAGCAGAAACGCTATGACCCGCTGTCGAAGACCATTCCGACGAAATTGTTCAACGCCACGGCTCGCAAGGTGAGTGGTATCAAGAACTTGCACGATTTCAACTGCGGACTGAAGTCGTACAGGAAGGACGTGGTGAAGAACATCGAGGTGTATGGCGAAATGCACCGCTACATCCCCTACCTTGCCAAGAATGCTGGATTCGACAAGATTGGCGAGAAGGTGGTGCATCATCAGGCTCGCAAATACGGTAAGACGAAATTCGGTCTGAACCGCTTTGTGAACGGTTATCTCGATTTGCTCTCGCTGTGGTTCCTCTCCAGCTTTGGTCAGCAACCGATGCACGTGTTCGGATTCATCGGTTCGTTGATGTTCATCATTGGTTTCATTGCCGTCATCGTTGTGGGCGTTCTGAAACTGATTGCCTTGTCGAAGGGTGTGTATGGCTTCTTGGTGACTGACTCTCCTTATTTCTATATCGCTCTGACGATGATGCTTCTGGGCACCCAGCTGTTCGTGGCTGGTTTCCTCGGCGAAATGATCAGTCGCAATTCGGAAGAAAGAAACAAGTATCAGGTGGAGAAGGAGGTGTAAAAGAAAATTAAGAATGAAGAATTAAGAATGAAGAATTAAGAATGAAGAATAATATAATGAAGAATGAAGAAAGGAAAATTAAGAATGAAGAATTAAGAATGAAGAATGAAAATTACACATTCAATGAGCAGAGTAAAACTCATTCTTCATTCGGAGCGAAGCGACCATTCTTCATTCTTCATTCGAAGCGCAGCGCTCATTGGCTACGCCGAGCTAAAGGTTCTTCATTCTTCATTCTACATTCTTCATTCTTCATTTTGATGCTCCTCCTGCTGTGTGCTTGCAGTGCGAACAACTGTCCGCTGGAAAGCACGGTGACTTGCAACTATGGGTTCTACGACAGTGAGGGGGTGGCTGTGGAGTATGAAGACACCATTTCGGTGAGGACGCTTCTGCCTGGCATGAAAACGGTCTATACTTATCGGAAGTTGGGACAAAGAACCGTTGTCTTGGACAAGCGCGACTCTACGTACATCAAAAATGGCTATACGGAAACGGTGAGTGAAACACGTCGTGATGCCGTGTTGGCGAGCAATGTGCATAATGCGAGTTCGATGAAGATTCAGATGAGCTACTATTCGAACTTTGACACTCTCATTTTTGACTACTCCAGCATTTCCAACAAGGACACGGTTTATTTGACGCATGATAGCTATTCGAATGTGGAACTGCCCGAATGTGGCACGCATCGCTTTCATCATCTGAAGGAGATTCGCTGCACACACTATGGCATCGACCGCATTGAAATCGGCAACCCCGATGTGAACTACAAAGGAAACGAAAATGTGAAGGTTTACTTCAATGGAAGTGCTGATTATTGAAAAGAGGAAAATGAGCAAAAAGAAGGGAACAAATATACTGATGGATGCGAAAACGGGTGCTTTGACTCGTTTTCTCTGTCTCGTTTTTCTTTTCTTATTCATCACGCCTGCCTTTCATACCCTCGTGGCTGCTCAAGGAAATATCCCTGAGCCTGAGAAGCCTTCGCTTTATGTGGAAGTGAAGGAGGAGAAGCCAAAAATTCCGCTCTTTCAAGGTTTCACGTTGTCGGCTGACGTATTCGGAGTTGTGCAATATCTCCTGTGGGATTATGGAAGCGTAGAGGCTGCATTACGTCTCAACCTGAAGAACACGTTTTTCCCCATCGTAGAAATAGGATTGGGCAAATGCGACAAGGAGGAATTGAATACGCAGATTATCTACAAGACAACCGCTCCTTTCGCACGTGTGGGTATCGACTTCAATATGTTGAAGAACAAGTTGCAAGACAATCGCTTGTACGTGGGTGTGAGATATGGCATTTCGAAATACAATTTCGACATTTCTGGTCCTGCTCTCACTGACCCCATTTGGGGAGGAGCAGAACCGTTCGACTATCGAGGCATCAGCACCACGAGCCATTGGGCAGAGGCATTGGTAGGTGTGCAAGTGAAGATATGGAAAGGATTCCACATGGGTTGGGCTGTACGGTATCGTCGTGAGCTTGCATCGACAAAAAACATCTATGCAAAACCTTTTTATATTCCTGGATATGGCACAACGGTGAATAGTGGTACGCTGGGTTTCACCTATTCCCTCATCTTCGATGTGAACTGGGGAAAGAAGAAAGTGAAAATGATGAAAATGATGAAAATGATGAAAATGAAGAATGAAAAATGAAAAATGAAGAACAACGGAAAAAACGGAAAAGAACGGAAAAACAGAAAATAATGTTATTTTTTGTTTCATCCGATGATTTCATACATATTTCCGTTTTCTGAATAATTTCCGTTCTTTCCGTGGTACATTAAAGATGGTGCAAGCGTATATCATTGTCCCACGGAAATGACAGAAACAACAGAAAGACTACGCATGGTGCGGAGCAAAGATTTCCGTCCTTTCCGTTATTTCCGTGGGACATTAATAGATGGTGAAAGAGTAAATCATAATCCCACGGAAATGACAGAAACAACA
>DGSN01000001.1:0-4498 GCA_002393575.1 Prevotellaceae bacterium UBA4361
ATTTTTACCTTTTACTTTTTAATTTTGGAATGCCCCTTATTTCAAAACCTTATTGTTCTCATCTGGGAACACAACGGTAGGATGGAAAGATTTTGCTTCTTCAAAATCCATCGTACAATAAGCGATGATAATAACGGTATCGCCCACCTGTACTTTTCTTGCAGCAGCACCATTCAAGCAAATGCAACCACTTCCGCGTTCACCTTTGATGATATAAGTGTCGAAGCGTTCACCATTGTTGTTATTCACAATCTGAACCTTCTCACCTTCGATAAGGTTGGCAGCATCCATCAAATCTTCATCGATAGTGATACTACCCATGTAGTTCAAGTTGGCTTCAGTTACATGAGCGCAATGCAATTTCGATTTCAATACCTCTATCAACATGCTTTTTCTTTTTTATGTTTCAAGTAACTACTTTAAACTTTAAACGATAAACTTTAAACGTTTAGCGTTACTTATATCTGATATTATCAATCAGGCGAACAGGAATCTGGCCACAGAACACTGTGATGCAACCCACCACGTCGTCGCTATCTTCCCATTCCTTCAAGGAGGCGAGGGAAGTGCCATCCACAATTTCGTAGTATTGCACTTCAAGACCATCAATGCCGTTCAGCGTATCGATAACCCACTGCTTCGTTTCCTCCAGCGAATGGTTCTTTGCATATTCCAAGCTGGCAAACAATGTCTTCGAAATGTTCACAGCAATGTCCTTTTCCTCTGGTGTCAGAAGTGAGTTGCGGCTACTGAGTGCCAATCCACTTTCTTCTCTGACGATAGGGCATGGACAAATTTCAAGTGGGAATTGCTGGTCCTCCACCATGCGCTTGATAACAGCAATCTGTTGGAAGTCCTTCTCACCGAAATAAGCCCTGTCTGGCTCCACCATCATGAACAGTTTGCTCACCACCTGGCAGACACCATTAAAATGGCCTGGACGGAAACCGCCTTCCATCACTTCGTCCGTAGGAGGATAACTGAACACCCTTGTGTCGGGTTCAGGATACACTTCCTCCACACTTGGGGCAAAGGCGATGGTCGCACCTTTCTCCTCCAGCAGCTCGCAGTCCTTTTCCAGCGTGCGAGGATATTTCGCTAAGTCATTCTTGTCGTTGAATTGAGTAGGATTCACAAAAACGCTCACCACTGTCACGTCATTCTCCCTCACGCTGCGTTCCACGAGAGACGCATGACCAGCATGAAGAGCACCCATCGTAGGAACCAGTCCCACTGATTTACCTTCATTCCTATAGGCTTTCAGTTCAGCCTTCAGATCTTGAATTGTATGTAAAACCTTCATTTTGTATGTAATTGTGAAAATCTTTCAAATTGAAATGAGAGAATTATGAGATAAATCTATCACCCCATGCTATCATCTCGTTACTATATAAAAAACAACTTTTATTGAAGACACAAACCTTCGGCTCGGCGTTAGCCAACTTTGAAACCTGAAACAGGCACGAAGTGCCCTGAAACTTGAAACTTGGCGTAGCCAATTGGTTCTCATTCTGAAAACTTGTGCAAAGTTATGCTTTTTTAAAATCATACACAACAAATCAGCCCAAAACTTCCGTTTTCTAACGTCACTCCTAAAAAAATAGCCGAAAACCTAAGCCGTAATTCAGAAAAAATACCTATCTTTGCACCCGCTTACAAAAACATAACACAAAAAAAGGATGGTTCGGTAGCTCAGTTGGATTAGAGCAACAGCCTTCTAAGCTGTGGGTCAAGGGTTCGAATCCCTTCCGAATCACGAAAAAATCCGCAAGTAATTGTCTTATCATTACTTGCGGATTTCTATTACCAGTATCATCTATGACTACGGACTTCACCCGTGTAAGTTATTCATGGTGCCCATAGGAAACAATAAATAGTAAGACATCTGAGTATTATGATTCCGCATAGAATACTTTAAAACCCTTTAAAAATTATTTGTTTTAATTTATGTATATATTATATAGAAAGGATTATTATAAGCGGACTATTTATCCAGGAATTGTATTGTGCATTATGTGTGGTGTACTATCCTATCATTCTATTGCTCGGCGCGATGAATTTCCTGCTTTTTTAATGATCATGTTAACTATTTGGATTATAACAGTTACCTTGTATTATCTCATAAAGTACTTAAGGAAAGATAAAGATTTTGTCGTTTTAAGAATTGATGATAATGGTATGTTGCTATGCCAGAAAAAGAATGAAGAAGTTTTTATCGAGTGGGAAAAGATTAAACATGTAATATTTTTACATTATTATAGAAGAGGGTCAAAGGTAATAGTACGTCAACATAACAAAGAAACTCACGAGCTTTTTTTTACAATCAATTATTCTTATGAAGGTGTCATGCCCCGAGGAGCGATTAAAGCGGCGTATAAATATACTGATGATAGAGATAAAATAATGGAAGTGGGGAGTTTTTTAGACCCCGTGTACACGTACACCAGGTATACAACATATGGCGATATCATGTATGATTTATATGAGAAAGAGAGAAAAAAGAGAGACAGAGAAAGGAAGAAGAGAGACAGAGAAAGGAAGAGAGAAAGAGAAAAAAGATTGAAAGAAAAGAGAGAGAAGAGAGAAAGAGAAAAAAGACTGAAAGAAGAGAGAAAGAAGGGAGAAAGAGAAAAATATTGATTGGTTTTTTATTCTTATCGTGTAACTCTACCAATCATAATCTTCTTTGTAGCCGTCAAACTCAATGGGATTGTTCCAACCAATCTCGCGGAACAGGCGACGCACTTCTTCCTGAATGGTAGGGGAGATGAGGCGCGAGCCATTACGATATTCGTAGTAATACGTTCGGCAATGGTTTCTGATGAGATTCATGCGCACGTAAGGTTCTACACGACGAGGCATGTCAGCATTGAATACTTTCGTCATGCCTTTGGCAAATCGCACTTTCTCTGAATTTCGATAGTGAGGACACCCCTCTGTACCTGCATTTAGACTGAGTGGATTGACACAATTAATAAAGCTCGTGGTTTCGGGCATCTGTAGTCCCACCAACCATCTTAGGCAATGCTCCTTCAGTGGGCATTGCTCTACGTAACAAACTGGATAGCCACTATTGGCTTTTTCTGTGAAAATATCTTGTTCTGTCATAGCAGTGCAAAGATAGGAAATATTTGGATTCACTCCAACTTATTTGAGGAAAAAGTTCAGTCCGTTCGGGAACGGACTGAGCGTCCGTCCCTAACGTACTTCGAGTCCGTTGGTATAGTACTTCGAGTCCGTTGGTAACGTACTTGATTCGGACTGAGCAACGTAGGATAGGGTGGGCAAAGGTAGGTCTGCATTGATAGAAAAATAGGAGTTCGCCCCATGTTGCTGACCTGTCTTTCATAAATTCTTGTTTCGACTCGCTTGTCAATCGCGATTTTTGTGTATCTTTGCATCTGTCATCTATCTATTCACTTAATTATTACTAAAACATGAAAAGGACATTCATTCATTTTGCTTTCTTTACCGCGATGATGCTTCTCCTTGCTGCTTGCACAAAGAAGGAGGGAAACGTGGTAAATGATTTTCGTATCAAACGAGGTACAAACCTGAGTCACTGGCTGTCGCAGTCGGAAGAGCGTGGTGAGGCACGCCGCTTGCACATCCAGGAGGATGACTTCGAGCGCCTTGAGCAATTGGGATTCGACTTCGTGCGTATTCCTATCGACGAGGTGCAGTTCTGGGATGAGGAAGGCAAACAACTTCCTGAGGCATGGGGATTGCTCACCCAAGCTCTCGACTGGGCAGGGAAGCACCATTTGCGTGCCATCGTTGACCTTCACATCATCCGTTCCCACTATTTCAATGCTGTCAACGAAGGGGGTGGAAGTGCCAACACCCTCTTCACTTCGGAGAAAGCACAGGACGATTTAATCAATCTTTGGTATCAGTTGTCGGATGCGCTGAAAGGCTATAGCAACGACTCTGTGGCATACGAGTTTATGAACGAGCCTGTGGCAGACGAGCATGAGCAGTGGAACCAGTTGGTAGCGAAGGTGCATGCCGCCCTCCGAAAAATGGAACCTCAGCGCACGCTGGTGGTTGGTTCTAACCGCTGGCAGGGATATGAGACTATGAAATATCTCCGTGTGCCCGAAAACGATAAGAACATCGTGCTCTCCTTCCACTACTACAACCCGATGTTGCTCACCCACTATGGTGCATGGTGGACTCCTATTGGCAAGTATCAGGGTAAAGTGAACTACCCAGGCATTCTCATCTCAAAGGAGGACTACGAGGCGGCACCCGATTCCCTGAAACCGCTGTTGGAGCAATACACTACGCAGGAGTGGAACGTCGATAGGATTCGTACCGACTTCAAGGATGCCATCGAGGTGGCAAAGAAATACGGGCTCCAACTCTTCTGCGGCGAGTGGGGCGTTTATGAGCCAGTTGACAGGACCTTGGCTTACGCATGGACCAAGGATATGCTTTCCGTGTTCGATGAGTTCAATATTGCTTGGACCACATGGTGCTACGATGCCGACTTCGG
>DGSN01000001.1:4544-23535 GCA_002393575.1 Prevotellaceae bacterium UBA4361
TGCCGACTTCGGATTCTGGGACCAGCAGAAGCACGACTACAAGGACAAGCCGCTTGTCGATTTGCTCATGTCTTCGAAGGGATTGGAAACTAACAACTGAAAAAAACGGAAAAGAACGGAAAAGCGGAAAAGATAGTAATTTTTGTTTCATCCGATGATTCTAAAAAATATTTGGCTACGCCGAGCTAAAGTTTCCGATATTCCGAAAAGTTTCCGATATTTCCGTTGTTAAAAGTGAAAATCAATACTTAAAAACTCAAAGTATTCATTATGTCAAGAAAATTCATTCTTTCGTTTTTTACCTTCTTGCTTCTGAGTGCAACGCTTTTGCAGGCACAGACAGCAAGGAAATTCACCATTCCTCTCACCGAGGACGGAGCGGCGAACATGGTTGTGTTCCTTCCTCAGAAACCAACGGGCAAGGCAATCGTCGGCATCCCAGGGGGAGGCTACTCCGTTCTCTCTAACGGACAGGAGGGTTACGAGTGGTCGGGATGGCTCAATGAGCGAGGCATCGCATACTGCGTGGTCAACTACCGCCTGCCCAACGGCGACCGTACGCTTCCCATCTCCGATGTGGAAAAGAGCATCAGCATTGTTCGCGACTCAGCCTCTGTGTGGAGCATTCATCCACGCGACGTGGGCATCATGGGATTCTCCGCCGGAGGACACTTGGCATCCGTCATTTCCACTCTCTCCCCTTATGAACTGCGCCCCGACTTCTCCATCCTCTTCTATCCCGTCATTTCCATGAACGAGCGCGAGTCCCATGTCTATTCCTGCCGCAATTTCTTAGGTGAGGAAGGGCAGAAGGACCCCGAGTTGGTGCGTAAATATTCAACAAATAACTCTGTGCAGCGCCATCTTACACCGCCTGCCATTGTCCTCCTTTCGAGTGACGACCGCCTTGTGCCGCCTCTCACCAACGGTTTGGCATACTACACCGCTATGCTCCGTGCAGGCAACGACTGCGCTCTCTACGTCTATCCTTCAGGTGGACACGGCTATGGTATTGGCAAGTGGTTCCAATTCCACGACCAGATGCTTCAGGAATTGGGCAACTGGCTCGATGCCCATCCAGCCCCTCCTGTCGATGCGGTACGCGTGGCATGCATCGGCAATAGCATCACCGACGGACATGGTATCGACCTTGCCACACTCAACAGTTACCCTGCCCAGCTGCAACGACTTCTTGGTTCGGGCTATTGGGTGAAGAACTTTGGCGTTAGTGCTCGCACCCTGCTCAACGAAGGTGATTATCCTTACATGAAAGAGACGGCATGGCGCGATGCTTTGGCGTTCCATCCCGATGTGGTTGTCATCAAGTTAGGTACCAACGACTCCAAGCCACAGAACTGGAAGCACCACGAAGCATTCGAAGCAGACCTTCGCCAGATGCTCACTCAGCTCAATCCTTCATTGGCTAAGAAAGCATCCAAACGCAGCAAGAAGAGCAGTGCAACATTAACTCCACAGCCGCACATCTATCTTTGCACTCCGATTCCTGCTATTAAATCTACATGGGAGATTAGTGATTCTGTCATCGTAAACGGCATTATCCCTATCATCCAAAAAGTGGCAAAGGAGTATGGGCTTCCAGTCATCGATCTTCACACCCTCTATGCTAACGACAGCGACAAGATGCTACCCGATGGCATCCATCCTGACGAACGAGGCGCAAGACGCATTGCTCAAATCGTAGCTGATGCTCTGAAACAATAATAGTTATGCCCCCCTCATCTCTCCCCCTCACAGGGGAGCTGGAGGGGGCTTTAATTTTAAAATTATAAATAGTATGAAAAAGACAAGGTTACAACTTTTGGTATTTGTATTAGTGCTTTGTGGTTGCACGAAGAAAACAAGTGAAATCATTGATTTGCCTCGAGGCAATGCATCTTCAGAATTGATTCAAGCGGTGGATTCGTTTGTGGCTGCCACGCAGACGCGCCCTGCTGCTCCCGACTCGATTGTGCTGCATAGCGTGATGGTGCTGAAGCATGGAGAGGTGCTGCTGGAGCGATGGATGAATGGCTATACACCTGAGATGCCTCACGAGATGCATTCCGTGAGCAAGACTTTCACAGCCACAGCCGTGGGACTTGCCATCAATGAAGGTAAATTGAAACTGACAGACAAGGTAGTGGATTTCTTCCCCGACAAATTGCCTGCTAAACGTAGTGAGTATCTGAATGCCATGACGGTACGCGACTTGTTGACCATGACTTGTGGACACGATGAGGAACCTAACACACGTAGAGGTGACTCTGTCGATTGGGTGGAGGGATTCTTGGCTTGGCCTGTGGTTCATGAACCAGGCACTTACTATCTGTATAATTCGGTGGGCACTTATATGTTGTCGGCTATCGTGCAGAAGGTGACAGGTGAGAAGGTGCTTGATTATCTTGACACCCGTCTTTTCCAACCGCTCCACATTGAGCGTCCAGAATGGGCGGAGAGTCCTCAAGGTATCAACTGCGGAGGATGGGGCTTACGCCTAAAGACCGAAGACATGGCGAAGATGGGGCAACTCTTCTTGCAGAAAGGAGAATGGAACGGCAAGCAAATCGTGCCAGCAGAATGGTTGAAAGAAATGTCAAGCTATCAGGTGCCATCCGCTCCTTCAGGCACACGCTTCGAGGACTTGGAGGCAGCGGGATTGAACAAGGATAATAACGAGTGGGTGCAAGGCTATGGATACCAAATGTGGATATGTCGCCACAATTCGTTCCGTGCCGATGGCTATGCGGGACAATATATTTTCGTGTTCCCCGACAAGGATGCCGTGCTGGTTCTTACCACTTCGTCCTCGCTCTATCAGCCTTATATCGACTTGATATGGGAGTATTTACTGAATGTACTATAAAGGAAAATGAGGAATGAAGAAGAGAAATGAGGAATGAAGAATGGCTTCGGCAAAACCGAAGCTTACTGAGAAAGGGAAAAGGCATTCTACATTGGCTTCGCCAAAGGCTCTTCATTGGCTTCGCCGAGCTAAAGGCTCCTCATTCTTCATTCCTCATTCTTCATTCCTCATTCTTCATTTTCTTATTCTTTCATTTGGCTGAGTATATTGCCAAAGAGGAGGTAGGAGGCGTTTTGTGCGATGGTGCATTCGTTCTGTCCCCAGAAGAATGGCCAGTCGTCCTTGTTTTCGATGTAGTAGGGCTGGAGAAGAAGCAGACCGGGAACTACACCACCAGGAATGAAGGAGAAGTCGGCACGATTGTTCCCGTATGCCACATTCTTAGGTTTTACTCCCACGCCCATTACGAATGAGAGGTTGCTGAACAGATGGCAACCAAAAATGAAATTGGCAGAACGAAGAATGTCGTCGCGTGTTACAATGTCTGGAAAATACTTGTTTGCCCAATAGCAATTGATTCCTTGCGAAATGATGGAACCATTGCTTCCCCAACCTGTGCCATAGACATTCACGCCGTAAGGATTGGCTTCGAGCATCTGGTTCAATTGTTTCTTGTATTCCTCCACATAAGGACGCAGGTTCTTAAGAAATTTCTTGCTCATTTTAGGAGACACTTGCAGTGCCAATGTCAAGTTGCTGAGTGCTCGGCGAGGGTTATTTCCTTGGAACGATTGCATGAGGGCAGACTCCATATCTTTGATGTATGAGTTTTTGCCTGTGGTGAGATAGAGTTGCCATGCAGCTTGTAGGCAACGGTTATAGGCTTGTCCTTCTTTCTCGAAATCGCTCCAAATCTTTTCAGCAGCTTTCAAGCAACGTGCCGAGAGTGCGGGATTGAAATCGCGAAGCACGCGAGCCGTAGCACTAAGTGCCGATGCAGCTTGCACGTCGAGCCCGTGGTCGTGGTAGGTGAAAAGCCAACGCTCATCGCCTGTGAGGTGGCGGTTGTCGGTGATGGTGGATGGTTCATCGAGTCGATTGTACTGATAGAGGGTAGCGTGGTTCACACCTCGGCAAGCATGTCCAATTTGCTCAATCTGTGCCACGATAGGGAGCACACCATGTTCTATTTGTTGGAGAAGATCGGGCTTTCCATCCGGAAAATGAATGTTGACAAAGCGGTTCTGCTGGTCAACCATCGTTTCTTCGCGCTCAGGACGGAAAGTCTCCCACGTGGTACACATGGAGAGAATTGTGCTGCAGTGTGAACCCGTTTCGATGTCGAAGTCGCCTGCATCGAACCAACCTCCTGCTTCGAATCCAGGAATGAAGTCGAAAGGTTTGAATGGAGACCAGAGGGAATCGCCTTGCTCAAAATTATCGAAATGGGGCGTTTTGTTAGGTGCCTGAACTACATCGACGAGATGTGGTGCTGCATGCCAAACGCGGTAGCCCTCCTTCACTGCCATGTGGTCCATTTGTACTGGGAACCATACGTCGAGGGATGGATGCCATACTTTCTCATAAACATTTGGTGCAATAGGGAAAGAATTTGTTTTTTGAGATCCATACTGCAAGTAGTAGATGCCCGTTTGGGTGATGGAGGAAAAATCCGCCTTAGCATAGTGGTAGCGTGTGTAGTCGCCCCATTCCTTGAGTGGTGCGGAAAGGATGCGCTGGGTGGTGCCATCGGCTTGGACTTGATACACATCGAGGGAGGATGGATGGTGCGTGTCGTTTGGGTCGAGTTCAATGATTGCTTCCTTGTGCTGGGAAGGCAAATAGCCCACTTGTGAGAAACCGACTACGGGTTCGCGCACCCAATCCTTCACGGCATGAGGTTCGACGTACCACTCGAGCACTTTTCCTGTTTTTCCTTCGGGCAGAAGGGCACGTGCTACGAACCATCCGTTTTGTGCCAAGAGGCGTCCATCGTAGAGGGAGATGGGTGAGTCGCTACGGATTGTGACGTGATAGTCATTACTCCATGATGGATGACATCGATGCCAGAGCGTTTCTCATCGAGGAAAACGGCATGGAAGGGGTTGCTATAGACCATAACGTTGACTCCTCGCTTCTCCAGATAGCCCTTCTGATTGAGAGTGAGGGACTGAGCAGTTGAAAGTGAAAAATGAAAAGAGAAAAGTGAAAAGAGTAAAATGAAAAGTGAAAAGTGAAGAACCTTTAGTCCGGCGTAGCCAATGTATTTTAGTTTGCTCATGGGGCTGATTTTTAGAGTTTAATAGTGGTTTCCAGTTTGATGTCAGCAGAGGATGAACCAATGAGGAGGGTTGCTTCGCCTTGCTCGTAGTCCCATCCGTCGGTTTTTTCGTTCCAATGACAGAGGTTTGCACGAGGAATGAGCATCTTCACGGTTTGTGACGCTCCCGCTTTGAGCTGAATGCGAGCAAAGCCTTTCAGTTCCTTCTGTGGACGTTGAACGGCAGAATGGATACGCGACACGTAGGCTTGTACCACTTCTTCGGCATCGCAGTTGCCAGTGTTCTTGAGGGTGAATTGCAATTCGATGTCGCCTTGACGAGTAGTCGATGTTGATAGTTTGGAATACTCGAAAGAGGCATAGCTGAGACCATGTCCGAATGGATACATGACTGAAATGTTTTTCGATTCGTACCAACGATAGCCCACGAAAATGTCTTCTTCATAGGAAGCTACAGGACCCTGCGCGCTTTGTTCTCCTTTCTTTTTGTTGACCAAATCCACGAACACGTCACCATTCTGCTGCGCTTGCTGCGGATAGACTCCGAGGCTGTAGGCAGGGTTGTCGTCGAGACGCATTGGTAGGGTGAAAGGGAGTTTTCCTGATGGTGATACTTTTCCTAAGAGCACATCGGCAAGGGCATTGCCTCCTTCGGAACCATTGAACCACGACATGAGTAGGGCTTTAGACAAAGGCTGGATGGAGCGCAAATCCACTGCACCGCCCGATACGATAACAGTGAGCATGTTGGGATTGACAGCAGCCACTGCGGCAGCTACTTCGTCTTGACCCATTGGCAGGAGAATGGACTGGCGGTCGGAACCTTCGGTTTCTACTTCACGACCTGTGCCAGCAAAGAAGATGACCAAGTCGGCATTGCGAGCTGCTTCCACAGCCTCTGTCATGAGTTGGGTATCTGCTTCGTGCCAAGGAGAAACGCGCTGAAAGCGTTGCTGTGCTTGGTAGTATGGATAGCCTGGAACATAGGTGATTTCTGCATCGTTGCCAATGGCACGTTTGAGTCCTTCGAGTGGAGTGATTTCGTAGAGAGCCTTAACGCCAGCACCTACACCGCCCTGTGCTTGATGGGCATCAGCCAATGCACCAATCACAGCAATGCGACGGGTTTTTATGAGATTGATAGGCAGTGCATGGTCGGTATTTTTTAATAGGACGATGGAGCGTTTAGCCACTTCGTATGCTATGTGTTGCTGTTCGGGTTGGGAGGTGGTTTGCTGATTGGCTTTTTCAGCAGGGATAGGAGGAATGGCAAAGCGTACACGCAACAGTTCGCGAACTCGTTCATCCACTACTTCCTCACTAACAGCTCCCGAACGGAGGGAGTCGAGCAGAGCATCGCCAAGGAAACGCTGCCCAGGCATTTCCACATTGAGTCCTGCTTTGACGGCATCGACCGTACTGTGGGTTCCACCCCAATCGGAAATGACAATGCCACGGAATCCCCATTGCTTGCGGAGAATATGGTTTTCCAATTCATCGTTTTCGGAGCACCAGCGTCCGTTCACCTTGTTGTAGGCAGCCATCACTCCGAAGGCACCCGCTTCTTCCACTGCTTGCTGGAAGGGTAGGAGATAGACCTCGTGGAGAGCACGTTGCGAGATGCGGGCATCGACCGTGCCACGGAAAAGTTCCTGATTATTCACAGCATAATGCTTGAGGCACACAGCGACTTTGTTTTCCTGCACTCCCTTCGTATAGGCAACGGCAAGGCGTGCGGCAAGCAGTGGGTCTTCGCTGAAATATTCGTAACTGCGTCCTCCGGTAGGAATACGCTGAATGTTGATGGCTGGACCGAGAATCATGTCCTTTCCTCTCAGACGCGCTTCTTTTGCCATCCCTTTGCCATAGTTGTAAGCATCGTCGATGCTCCATGTGGCAGCGAGTGCAGAACCTGTGGGGAAGAATGTGGCTGAGTCGGTGGTGAGTCCAGCGGAATTCCATCCGTGGGGCACCATTTCCTCTCGAATGCCAAAGGGTCCATCTGCATATTCCAAATCGGCAATACCCAAGCGAGGGATACCTGCCGAAGAAAACATGTTCTTGCCATGCAGCATAGCCACTTTCTCTTCGAGCGTCATCGAACGGATGATACTCGTGATGGAATCCTCCCATTGCATGAGTGTGGCTTGCGAGATTGTAGTTTTCTTTACCCGACTGCCGACACAGGAGGAGAGGAAAAAGAGAAAAGTTAATAGTGAAAAGTGAAGTGCTAATTTTAGTTTACTCATAGGTGTTCTGATTTAATGCGATGTAATTTGTAACTTACAATTGGTATTTAGTCCTTTGTACTTTTCCTTTGTACTTTGTCCTTGTGGATTCTTCAAAAACGTCTATTCCAGTATCTATCACAGACACTGGAATAGAAAAAATACATAAGTGTATCAAACTAATATAGAATCCGTTTTGTTATGTAGAGGAGGACAAACGCAGAGGCTTGTCCTCCATTAGGAACTACTCAATGAAGTAGAGTTCCAGCAGTGTGTATCCAGAACCTGTGAAGAGCAGATGCTTATCGTCGAGAGTACCGACTATTGGGTCATCACCGAAGTTGATTTCAATGTAGAATGTTCCGTCGCCATTGTCAATTATTCGGTCTGACATGTTGTTAGGAGAGATGTCGTTATCAGCTCCCATCCACTGGGTATCCCACCATCCGTTGGTGATACGGATCTGATACCAATCTGCATCTGGCCTACACAATGCATAGAAGGTGCCGGTCTTGATTATTGTCCAAACGTCTTCTGGGAACGTAGCAACACACTCGTTGTTGCCATCGTGTCCGTCAAGAGCGAATCGGCAGTTGACATTGCCCCAGTCGATAGTGCCTTTCACGCCATCGTTCTTCCAGAAAGTATTCTTGACGTCACCTGATGGTTCATCACCTTCTATCCAAACTTCCTCTTCGAAATAGATTTCCAGCAGTGTGTATCCAGAACCTGTGAAGAGCAAGTGCTTTTCGTCGAGAGTACCAACTATTGGGTCATCGCCGAAGTTGATTTCAATGTAGAATGTTCCGTCACCATTGTCAATCATTCGGTCTGCCATGTTGTTAGGAGAGATGTCGTTATCAGCTCCCATCCACTGGGTATCCCACCATCCGTTGGTGATACGTATCTGATACCAATCTGCATCTGGCCTACACAATGCATAGAAGGTGCCGGTCTTCATTTTCTCCCAAACATCTTCAGGGAAAGTAGCCACGCACTCATTGTTGCCATCGTGTCCGTCCATAGCGAATCGGCAGTTGACGTTACCCCAGTCGATAGTGCCTTTCACGCCATCGTTCTTCCAGATAATGGTCTTCTGAATCTCGAAGTGACCGCCGTTGGAAGCTTGCTCGTAAGTGAGCTCAGGCATAGGGAAGCGCTGTCCGTCGTAGGTGTGGACATAGCCCACGAAAGTGCCTTCGTAGATGTTCTTTGGTGGAATACGGAAAACGACGGTGCTTGTACCCTTGCGATAGAAGTCCTTTTGGTCGATGAACTGGATTTCGCCTTCTGCATCGAGTAATTCTACCTTATTGATGAATTCCAGGTCAGTACCGTACACTGTGATGAGATCACCACCAGTAACGGTTTCTCCTTCCTGCTGGGAGAATCCCGACACTACAGTACGACCAACCGTCAAAGCCTGAGGTGATTCTGTTTGGTTGTCAGCAGTGCGTACCACGATCTTGCCACCCTCTTGAGAAATGCCCGCAGGAGCGTTGACACGAATCATGTGGTCGCTGACCGTCTCGAAAGAGGTGACTTTCACGCCACCAGGAAATTCTATTTCGTTGACGCCATTAAATCCCGAGCCATTGATGGTGATGGGCTGATTGGTGACTACCTTGGTAGGGAAGAACACTTTGATGCCCAGTCCGACATTGGCGGAACCGTTTAAGTCGTCGTCAGAGCAGGCTGTAAAGGCGGCAGTGAGTAGAACCACCGCAAGCAGCGAGCCTAAACATTTGATGATATGCTTCATAATTCTTCAGTTTTTTACGTTTTACTCTGTTTTACCATCCTGGATTCTGAACGAGATGGGAATTCTTCTTCAGTTCCGACTGTGGAATTGGGTAGAAGTAGTACTTGTCATCCCACTGGCGTGAAACGTTGGAGCGTGTGAGCATGAGATTGCTGCTGAGGGTAGCTACCTGAATGTTCTTAAAATACTGTGCACCCTTCTTCCAGCGGCGTACATCCCAGAAACGATGGTTCTCGAAAGCCAACTCCACGAGGCGTTCACGCTCATAGCGCTTCACCCATGCTTCACCATCCTCAGTAAATTCTGGCATCTGTATGTCTTCGCGATTGCGCAAAACGTTGATGGCCTCGTTAGCTGTCATGCCATAGGTGGCATCGTTTGCACTGCCTGTGGCATTGTAAACAGCTTCAGCATAGTCGAGGTAGAACTCAGCCAAGCGGAAGATAATCCACGTGTGACGACGAGTCACCTGATTGTCGGCTGTGGTGACACAGGAACCATCAACCAGCTTGCGGAGATAGTAGCCCGTAGGGGTAGAACCATACTTAGGAGCACCATTGAATCCACCGACAAAGGTTTCGATGATTTTCTTCTGCGAACCATTGGTTGGCCATTCGTCGCCGTTCTTCACTACGGTCAACGCAAAGCGTGGGTCGAGTCCTTCGTATGGGTCCACCTCGTTGAGGTTGATGCTGCCAGGGTAGCGTTCGGCGAAAGTCTCGCCATTGTCCTGATACTCATACTGGTCGATGAAGCTCTGAGTAGGGCAATTGCCCGAGGAAGCATTCTCAACACCGATAGGGTAGTTGGCCATTTCGAAGCTGTTGCTTTCGCCACGTCCGAGACCGAAGATGATTTCCTTGTTGAAGAAAGCATCGTTTCCCCACAGAGAAGCATACGTTCCGAGCTTCAGTCCCCATACGGAGGCGTTGTCGAGGATATACTTGCAAGCCTCTGCAGCCTTTTGCCACTTGGCCTTGTCGTTGGTTGGGTTGTGGAGCGGAGAAGCTGCATAGAGCAACGTGCGAGCTTTGAGAGCAAATGCAGCGATGCGTGTAGCGCGTCCCACTTCTGCATTGACTTCCGTATTGTAGTCAGTAGGAAGATAAGGAGCAACGGCATCGCACTCATCGACGATGAACTTCACAATCTGGTCGGCTGGTGTGCGTTCCATATTGTTTGCCTGACCATTGGTGAGAGTAGTCGTTACAAGTGGTACATCGCCGTAGGTCTTGAACAGCTCGAAATAGAAGTATGCACGGAGGAAGCGCAACTCGTAAGGGAACAGTTCCATTTGCTGAATCCAGTTCTGGTAGTCGCTGTTGTACTTCCAATCGGAAATGTCGGTCTGGTCAATCTTTTCCAGATACATGTTGGCGTCAGCAATAGCTGTATATGACTTGGTCCATGTGTTGGAATAAGGGTTGGCTGGACTCCATCCGCCATTCACATAGTTGTTGATGGCTCCCGTAGCGAGTGCATACTGAGCCTCGTCGGTGGCACCAGCGAGGAAGTAGGCACTGTTGGATTCGAATTCATTATTATATAGCTGAGCATAGACATCGAACACGAGGTTCTTGATGCCATCGCCGAAATAGTTGTATGTCCACTCCTCGTTGCGGTTCGTCGCCTCGGTGTAGTCGAGGTCGGCACACGACGTGAAGAGGAAAGAGGAAAGAGGAAGAAGAAGGGAGAACACTCCTGCCACTACCTTTGTATATTTTTTAGTTGTCATAATCTTCGATTTTTCAATTATTCAATCTTCTATATCAGAAAGTCACGGAGAGACCAACGTTCACACTCTTCATCACAGGGTAGCCCGTGTTGAGATTCTCTGCATCCATAGCATCGATATTGTCGAAGGAAAGGAGGTTCTGTCCCTGGACGAAGATCTTGGCTCCCGACACCTTGAGCGGCTCGATGACCTTGGCAGGCAACTTATAGTAGAGTTCGCAGTCGCGGAGCTTGAGCCAGCTGATGTTTTGATACCAGATGGTGGAGTTCTGAGCGTTGTTTGCCACGTTCTCGGTCGAGAGGCGTGGATAGAGTGCATTGGCTCCTGCTATGTCGAAACAGTTCTTATAGTATTCCTGAGAGAGGTTGCGGTTGTCGGAGAGTGCTCCCCAGACACCATCCACATAACGGAGGTTCTTCACCTGATGAGCTGCTCCCTGGAAAGTGGCGTTGATACCAAAGCCCTTGTACTCTGCTCCGAGGGAGAAGGCATAGTTGAGTGCAGGGAAGGCGTTGCCATAGTCCTGAGCCACGTAGTCGTTTTCGTTGATGACATTATCACCGTTGACATCCTTATACTTGATGTCGCCCACCTTCACCTGTCCGAACTGCTGAATAGGACTGTTGTCGATTTCGTCCTGGCTCTGGAAGAAGCCCAAGGCGATGAGTCCGCGTTCTGCATCGGCAGGACCGTCGATGACGGAAAGGTTAGGATAAGCAGGAGTTTCAATCCATTCCAGAATCTTGCTCTTCACTGCCGAGATGGAAGCGCCAGCATTCAGGTTCAGGCCATTTGCGAGCGTCTTGGCATAGCGCAGACCGAGTTCGAAACCGTAGCTTGCCACGCGTCCCTTGTCGTCGTAGGATGACTGAATACCCACCACGTCGGAGTTGAGCGAACGAGCGTTGACGAGGATGTTGCGACGTTGCTGATAGAAGAAGTCGAGAGTGACATCGAGTGCATTAGCTATCCGCAGGTCGGTACCGATGTTTGCCTTATAGGCTGTTTCCTGAGCAAAGTCCTTGGTAGGGAACTGAGTCAGGAAGGCACCCCAAGAAGACTGGAAGTTGTTGCCATACCAGAACTGTCCGTGGGAAGCATCCCATGCTTCCAGCCAAAGGCCTGCTTCAGGCACATAGTCCGTGTGCTGAATACCTCCCGAAAGGCGAACCTTTCCATAGTTGAGGAAGGAACTTTCTGGCTGGTTGATATAGATGTAGCCGAGACCCATCGTTGGCGAGAATGCCCACTTTGCAGGATAGCTGCGGTTGGAACCGTTGGCAGCCAGTACAACGTCCGCCATCAAGCGGTTAGCGTGGTCGTAGTGCATAGCCAACTGCCAGTTCGCACGATACCAAGTGTTGTGGCGACCATCGCGAATCTCGCTTTTCATATTGTAGTTGGCATTGGCAGCGAGGTTGTCGCCGTTTTCCAACTGGATGCCATACTTCAGACCTGTGTTGAAGGTAGCGATGCGCCACTGTGAAGCAACCCAGTTGTTAAACACGAGCTTGTCCTCTACCGTACCCATCACTGTCTCCTGCATCTTGCCGCTGGCATCGTAGTAGTTCCAGCCATACTGATAACCCTTCGAACGGGTTTCAATCGTGTTGGAAGCGTTGTCGTAAGAAGCGCCAATGTAGAACTTCAGACCCTTGGTGATGATGTCGAGGTCTTGCTCCAATGTCATGTTGGCCCAAATCTGACGCTGGTGAGTCTTCATGAAACCAGCACCCTGTGACTTGGCAAGGAGGTTGAAGTCGCCGTAAGTCTGGCTACCACCCCAAACACCATTCGCTGTGCGGATTGGGAATGCCAATGCAGGAACCTTGTAGAGATGCCACCAAGCATCGTTTGAATCCACATTAGGCACACCGTTTGTCTCCATCAGGATACCGAGGATGTTGGCACTCACTCTGGTTGTGTTGCTCACCTCGAAATCGAGGTTGGCACGGATGTTTGCCTTTGAATACTTCAGCTGCGAAGTCCAGTCATCCTGCTTAGGATTCTTATAAAGACCGCGGGCATCGGTGTAGTCGAGGTGAGTGTAGTACTGCACCTTGTCTGTGCCACCATAGAAGGAAAGGAATGCATTAGTCTCATGAGCCGTGTTCTTGAACACTTCCTTCTTCCAATTCACGTTAGGATAAACGAACGGGTCGCTTCCGTCGGCGAATTTCTGCAATTCAGCGTCCGAATAGGCTGCACCCAAACCATCGTTCACACGAGCACGATTCAGCGCGTTAGCATAGTCGTAGGCACTGACCATGTCTGCCATCTTAGGATCGAACTGGAACTTGTGAGAAGCACCCACCTTGAAATGGTTCTTGCCATCCTTGTTGCCGTGCTTGGTCTTCACGAGCAGCACACCGTTTATGGCTTCGTGTCCGTAGAGAGCCACAGCAGCGGCATCTTTCAGAACGGTCACACTTTCCACTTCTTCCACGGTGAGACGGTCGATAGGGCGTTCCACACCATCCACGAGAATCAGAATGTCTCTCTCGCCAGTCGTTTGGACACCACGGATGTTAAACGTTGCGCCACGACCTTCCTCACCCTTGAAGCCAGTGTTCTGGTAGGCATTCAGGCCAGGGAGCTTGCCATAGAGTGCATCTGCCAGGCTGATGGCTGATGTGCGGCGCAGCTCTTCAGCAGTGATGGTAGTAGTGGCAGCTGTTGTGAGGAATTCTGACTGCTCCACACCATAGCCCAAATCTACCTTCTGCGACGCTTTGTCGCTCAGCGTCACTTGGGCATGAACCGCCGTTGGGACACTGCAAAATACCGCAAAGGTATATATTAATATGTTTCTTATTTTCATAACCTTCAATTTTTCAAATTGTTAAAGAATTACCATCCAGGATTCTGTGAAAGTCCATAACCCTTCTGAATCTCGATACGAGAAACTGGGTCAAGATACCACTTGTTTGTCCAGAAGCCAGGGTCCCACCAGCGGCGAGCACCGTTCACAATCTGTGGCTTTTCGTATTCGAACTTAGGCCATGGTGTACTTGGATCCCAACGCAGGTTGATGAGGTTGCCGTCTTTGTCATACAAAGGAAGGCGCTTGCCGTCGTCACCCAGTCGATAGACTCTGATTTCATGCAATGGCTTGGTGAAGAGGTCCTGACGCTTGCGGCGAACCATGTCGTACAGACGGTCACCACACTCGGCACCGATTTCGCAGTTGCGCTCACGCAGAATTTCGTTGATGAGGTTCTCCTTGTTCGAACGCAGGTTCAACGAAGGGTTCATGTCCTCGAGACGTCCCAATCCCACGCGGCTGCGAACCACGTGTAGGTCGTTCAGAGCTCCAGTGAAGTCGCCTGTCTCTGCACGAGCTTCTGCTCGAATCAGGTACATTTCAGCCAGACGGATGTAAGAAACACCGATGAATTCGTCGTTCATGCGGTCGTTAGTATAGTCGAGCATCCACTTGAATTTGCGGTAGTTCGAAGCAGCATCGTCGGAGTTCGCATCGCCAAAGTTGTTCTGGTCGAAGTACATAGCGCCGTTCACCCAAGTGTCGGCGTATGCATTACCTGCATAATCGAAACCAGCAGGCAGCGACTGACGAGGCACGAGCATTGTCTCATACAAACGAGGGTCGCGGTCGGCGAAGATGTCATAGCCGTTAGGATTCTTGCCTGGTCCGTAGATGTCCGAATAAGGGAACACGCGACCATCCTGCATACCGAAGCATTCCATGAGCTCGTTGGTAGGAACGGCACCACCTTGGCGGTAGCAGTCGAGGGCGAAACCTCTCCATCCCCATCCCCATCCGTTTTCTACGACAGCACCGTCACGAACCACGTCGGACATCAGCTGAGTAGGGTGGACATCGAAAATCTTCTCATGACGAGTCTCGTTGTTGCGATAGCGGTAAGCACGGCGGTAAGCCATACGGTAGCCAGCTTCGTTCTGAGTCTCTGGCTGAATCAGCTGGTAGTAGTCGCCGTTGGCAGCGTTATCGTCGAAGAACTCATTGCAATACTTCAAGCAGCGGTTCCAAAGGCTTGGGTCTTCCTTGCCGAACCACACATTCTCGATTCTTGTGAATTCAGTCACCTTGTCAGGTGAATACTGCATATAAGGTTCAGGGCTGTTGAACAGAGGCGATGCAGCGAACATCCACAGCTTAGCACGCAGAGCGCGAGCTGAAGCACGAGTCAGACGACCCGACCACTGACCGATGTCAGAGTTTGGAATGTTCCAGATGTAACCAGGTTCATTGATGGCGCATTGAATCAGCGAGTCGATGAATTCCACCGTCTGCATGGCGGTTGCGCGTCCTTCTAAGTATCCTTCACCCACTTCGAAAGCTTTCTTCACGAGGCAGAGGCCACCAAAGTTGCGGAACGCGTCGAAGTAGCGGCTTGCCATAATCGTGTAAGCCTCGCCGCGCAAACGACTCTTCTCCTCTTCGCTCATGTCAGGCACTTTCTTGATGTTCTCAATCAGCTGCCAGCACTTGCGAACCGTCTCATAGATAGATACACGTCCACCAGCGTCGCTGTCCAGACCACTTTTCGTGGAATACGAGAATTTTCCCTGAAGGTTACCATCCTCCGTGTCCTGTGCATTCTCCGTCAGCAGACCAGGATAGTAGCTCTGCTTCGGACCGCCCCAGCTCACGTAGCAATGGTACGAGTCGGAAAGCACGTCGATAGGCGCACCGTTCATCATGTTACCCGAAGTATAAGTGCAATAGAGTTGTCCGTATGCACTCCAAAGGAAATTGCGGGTGTATTCGGCCTTGGAGAACACCGTGTCAATGTTCACATCAACACCAGGGGATTTCTCAAGAAAGGCGTTACCCACATTGAAGTCATCCACACACGATGTGAAGATGTTCATGGTCATTCCCAAAACCAATATGTATGTCAATAACTTTTTCATATTTTCTTCCACTATTTATCAGAAATTAACTTGTACGCCAAAGTTGAACACGCGTGTCATAGGATAGCGCACACCGAAGTCGAGACCTTGACCTGGAGCCTCAGGGTCGTTACCCTTGAAGTTAGCGAATGTAAGCAGGTTCTGGCCAGAGGCATAGAATCTCACGAAATTGAACAGAGGCATCCATGTTGGCTTGTTGAAGGTGTAGCCAATTTCCACATTCTTCAGACGCACATATTTCGAATCAATAATCCATGCACGCGAGTCGAGGTTGTTGTTACCACGATTCGTGAAGGAGATACGAGGCAGGATGGCGTCGCGGTTGTCTTCCGTCCACGAGTTGTCAGCCACCCACTGCGTCAGAGCCGATGTGTTCGTCGAACCAAACTGGTCGCGATAGTATCCGTTCAGCATACGGCTCGTGTTGTTTGCACCAACCCACAGCATCGAGAAGTCGAGACCCTTCCAGTGCAACTGAGCGTTCACCGACCAAGTAATCTCAGGGTTGTCAGGATAGCCGAGAGGCTTCTGGTCATTCTGGTCGATGAGACCGTCGCCGTTCAAATCGACATACACGGCATCACCATATTTCAGGCTAACCAGCTGAGTAGGCATTTCCACGCCGTAAGCAGCCTTGTAGCGTTCCTCGGTGCCTTCCTGATAGAGTTCGAAGAGGTCGTAACCGAAACGCTGACCAACCGGCAGTCCAGTACGTCTCAGATAATCATACATAGGTGGCACCTCGAGCATTTCGATAATCTTGTTTCTTGCAAAAGCAATGCTTGGACTGATGGAATAGCGGAAGTCGCCCACCTTGTCCGACCATTTCAGCGTGATTTCATAACCGTGGTTCTTCACGCGGCCTTCGTTCACATAACTACCAGGCAGACTGGTCACAGCTGGCAGCAACGAAGCGTTCGACACGAGGATGTCCTTGCGGTCCTCCCAGAAGAAGTCGAGGTTCAGCATCAGGCGGTCACCAAGGAAAGCAGCATCCAAACCGAGGTTAATCTTCGAAGCAGTTTCCCAAGTCACGTTTGGATTACCAGCCGTCAACTCCTTCACAGCCTGCAGCCAGTTGCCGCGCGTACCGAAGTTGGCACCACGGTTCTGAGGATTCACCGTCATCGTACCCGTGTAGAACTGCCATGCACCTGGCAAGTAGAGGAAGCGGGCACCGTTCGTGTTGTCGTTACCGACCTTACCCCACGAACCACGCAGCTTCAAGTATCCAATCACGTTTTTCAATGGTTCCCAGAACTTCTCGCTCGATGGAATCCATCCAGCAGAGAACGAAGGGAAGGTACCGTAGCGCTTGCCCTCGGCAAAGTTCTCCGAACCGTTGTAACCAATATTGAAGTCAAACAGATAGCGTGTGTCATAGTCGTAGGTCACACGTCCAACCAGACCTACGTAGCCCTTTGGAATCGAGCGGTACAGACTGCCGTCAGAGTCCCAAGGATAATAAGTCTTGCTCTGGTTGTAGAGCAACAGGGCACCCACATTGTGCTTGCCGAACTTACGAGCATAGTTGAAACTTGCCTCGGCATACCAGTTGCGGTTTCCCCAGCGGCTGTCAGAATAAGGGATTGGCCAAGTGATGTTCTCCTTACGGAGCACTTCCTTACCATCCACGAGCGTAGCCACGTAGTTCACACCCGTACCGAAACCGTTCTGGCGGTCCTTGCGAGCCGAATAGTCCGTGTTGTACGATCCTTTGATCTTGAAGTCCAAGCCCTTCGTCAGGAAACTCATGTCGAGCTTGTACTGGAGATCGAGGTTCAGCACGTTCACGCTTGTGTTCTGATAACCTAATTCATAGAAGTTCGAGAGCGCATCACGGTCGTAAGGACCAACGATGTTCTTGTCGGCAACCACGTGGCGGCCTTCGCTGTCAATACCGATACCAGCGTAAGGAGTGGCACCCTGCAAGTAGCGGAAGAGGAAACCCTCGCCACCACCCATCGTGGTGCGGTTCTGAACGCGTCCACCCAAGGTCAAAGCCAGCTGGCTGTACTTCGACACGTCGATGTCCAAGTTCGCACGGTAGTTGAAGCGCTTGTATCTGAAAGTCTCGTCGTCATTGTTCGAGAAAGTCTTGAAGAGCGAGTTCTGGTTCAGGAAACCCGCAGAAACGAAATATCTCACCTTGTCCGTACCGCCCTTCACGTTCACATTAACCTGCTCCTGCCATGCGGCATCCTTCATCAGGTAGTCAATCCAGTTCGTGTTAGGGAAGGTCACAGGCATGTCACCCTTGCGGAAATGCTCCATCACGTCTTGGCTGAAGCGGATACCCGTGTTGTCGTAAGGCGCGTAGTCAGCAATCGTTGCCGAACCAGGCCACTGACTCATTGGCAGAGCGTCCGTGATGGCCGTGTAGTTCCACATCTTTCCATAGGTGTAGGAATCAGCGAATTCCACGAACTTCGAAATCTGCTGGATAGCTGTACTGGCAGTCACGCTTACCGATGCCTTGCCTGGCGTACCACGCTTCGTCGTCACGAGGATCACACCGTTAGCACCACGCACACCGAACACGGCAGTGGCGGATGCGTCCTTCAGGATGGAGATGTCCTCGATTTCGTTAGGGTCGATCTGACCGAACGAACGTTCCACACCGTCCACGAGCACCAGTGGCTCAGCACTATTCAGCGAACCGATACCACGCACGCGGATGACTGGCTCGTCGTCACCAGGCATACCCGAGGCTTGAACCACTGAGATACCAGGCAACTTACCCTGCAAGGCGTTGCTGACGTTGGCAACAGGAGCTTTCAGCAGCTCGTCGCCACCCACGGCGCTCACGGCACCCGTGATCGTCACCTTCTTCTGTTGACCATAAGCGATGACCACCACTTCGTCCAGATTCTTCAGGTCGGGAACCAGCGACACATCCAATCGACGTCCAGTCGCCTTCACCACCTTAGTCTGATAGCCCAAGTAAGAGAACTCCAGTGTGGCACCTTGCTTCACCGATGGAAGAACATAATGACCGTCAAAATCAGTCACTGCACCCGTGCCCTCACCCTGTATCAGGATGGCGACACCCATGAGTGCTTCTCCCGTCTCGTCTTTAACAGTACCTTCCACCCTCAGCTGGGCAAAAGATACATCTGGTATGAGGCATAGCAATGCCAGCATACTCAAGAGGTAGAATTTGGTTTTTCTTTTCATTGGAATAAAGATTAATAAAAATGTATAGTTGATAAATAGTTTTGGCGATAAAATAGTTTTGGCGATATTTTAAGGTAAATCTCTCTGTTTTGTCGAGTGTCTATCT
>DGSN01000001.1:23601-70806 GCA_002393575.1 Prevotellaceae bacterium UBA4361
AAGGTCAAAGGTCAAGGGTCGAAGGTCAAAGGCTTGAACCTTCAGCTCGGCGTAGCCAAACGGCGCTTTGCACCTTAAATTTTTAGTGGCGTTTTGCGCCCAAAACCTTTAGTTTGTCTTAGCCTATATTAGTTTTTCGCGCTTCTCGGTGCCAAATTTAATATTTTTAATGATTGGCAACAAGATTTAAATGAAATAAATCTAAAAAAAAATCTCGAAAGATTCAAAAGGACGTATATTTGATACATTTGGGTGGCAATTACAGGTGTTTTTGAATCATATTTCTTCAAGAATGCAAACAAATCAACGTTTTTACGAGTTATTCCACGTCAGTCCAGTTTCGACCTTCAACGCTTTTGTCCGTTCTAAGTATAAAATGGAGGAAAAGAGATGTTTTTCATTAAATCAAGAAAGCAAAGGATGTTCATCATGGCAACCATAGAGGATAGCCTCTCGAATCGGTGCAGAGAGATTGTAAAAGCACTGAAATGTTTGTGTTGTGAAGGTGTAGTGTTTGTGTCGTGATGGTGCTGTGTTTGAGTCAGACTGCCCCCCCCCCTTCAACATGAACTTTTTTGCTTAAATTACCCAATTTTCGAGGAAAAGCCTCGAAATCAGCAAGTGTACTAAAATTGGGTACTTGTGAATATGGTAATTAACTCGATTAGTGGCGATTTTTATATCTAAGACACGTGTTGGGAGGTTCTTTTTATCTTTTTTATATATGAACTTTCTTTGTGTTTGAATATCTATACTGTTGATTTTCAATTATATAGAATAAACATTTTGTGACTTTTGGACATTTGGACATTTTGACATTAAGTTTTTTCGTTAACTTATGTTCACATTTAGAAAATAATTATGGTCTTGAAATGTATTAAATTATATATTTTTATATATTTAATTTTAACATTATTTATACTATATTAATTATAAATTTGAAAAATGTATTCAAAAAATGGTTGTTGTCCAAATGTCCAAATGTCCAAAAGTCACAAATTTTCTATTGTGGAGAAATATCTTTGATTTCCATTCATATTTATTGATTTCTGTCAATGATTTCAATACAGTAAAGGATTGTGTAAAGTACAAATGGCCCTATCGTTTTCTCAACCATCCAAATGATTCAAATGGGAATGTCTAAAAGACATTCAGGCGGTTTCGTGGGGAATGGATGATACTTATTGGAGAATAATAGGGGAATGATGCTCTATTTTCATATTTCTTTTCGTTGTGTGTTATTTTTTTTCTATTTTTGAGGCATGAAAAAGTGTTGGCTCATTTCTTTGTTGTGGATGATGTGTTCTGTGGCGCTTGCACAGGGCGAATATCATTTCTCCTGGCTCGATGTGAAAACGGGTTTGGCGGATAACCATGTGCGATGCATCACCCGCGATTCCTACGGTTTTATATGGGTGGGCACCATCAACGGTCTCAGCCGCTTCGATGGACATAACGCGAAAAGCTATAGTCTCACCCCCAACCCCAAGACCCCTCCAGCTTCCCTAAGAGGGGAGAGAAGGGGAGAGGGGAGTAGAATGAAGGATGGGAATTCTTCATTAGGAAGCGAAGCGACTATTGTTCATTCATCAATTAATTCTGATGTGGTTTGGCTGGGCGAGGCGAACGACGGAAGATTGTGGGCGAGGACGGATGCTGGTGATGTGTTGACGCTGGACAGGGAGCACGACTGTTTGAGGAATGACGGATACGACCGTCTGAGGAAAATGGGTGTGGAAGGACATGTGAGGAAACTCTGTGTGGATAGGGAAGGCAGACTATGGGTTGCGACGGATGAATGTGTGGGTTACTGTGATGGTAAGAAGGAGCGTTTCCAAGTGTTGAAGAGTGGAAACATGGGTTTGGTGGTTGACATGGTGTCGAGGGATGGTCGGACGATTGTGATGACTGATGATGGTCGTTTCTATGTGGCTGACATGGGTAGTGGGCGACTGCTGGTGGAGGGGCAGGCGGAGCTGATGAAGGCGCACCGCTATCATCATATCTATGTGGATTCGCGTCACCGTCTATGGATTTACACGTCTCATTCTGCGGTGGAAAAGACTCGTTGCTATGACTTGGAGCACAGAACCTGGGTGAATTCGGCATTGACGGATTTCATGGGTAGGCAATTCATCAATTCGATGATTGATGATGCGGATGGTAATTTGTGGGTGGGTACAGAGAATGCAGGTATCTATGTGTGTAGCGAGACGTCGGCAAGTGATTTCACCACTCGCCATCTGAAGGCTTTCCCAGCGTTGTCGAGCCATATCAATTGTTTGTATCAGGATGTGAATCACACCATGTGGATTGGTTCTGCCAAACAGGGGGTGGCTTATACGAACACGCAAAACGTGATGTTTCAGCGGGTGAGTACGGCTCCGTTTGAGGATGTGAGCTGCATGGTGGAGGATGACGAGGGTAACACTTGGTTCGGATTCGATGGATTTGGGGTTTTAAAGAGAAGCCCCCTCCCGACCTCCCAGAAGGGAGGAGAAAGGAATGCCAAGGCCAATGCCAATGCTAATGCCAAAGCCATCGATGGGAAGGTGTATAATCTTGAGAATGGGGGGCTTCCTTCGAATATCGTGACGACGATGGTAATGGATGCGCAGAAATGCTTGTGGGTTGGTACGTTTGGCGAGGGTATTTGTCGTTGGGAGAATGGTCGTTTCGTGAAGGTGGAGCGTTCTGACATGAAGGACCTGATTTCGTTGCTGTACGTGAAGAGTATGGCGGCTGATTATCGTGGCAATGTGTGGATAGGAACGGTGGACCGTGGCTTGGTGATGATTCCGAAGGAGGGACAGGCCTTGCATCTACATCGTGACAATTCGGAATTGAGTTCGAACAGTGTGATGAGCTTGGTTTGTGATCATCGGAATCAGCTGTGGGTGGGCACGAGCCTCGGTTTGCATGTCTATGACATGGGGAAGCGCGAATTCAACACGCCTGAGGTGCTGCGAGAATGCTTGGCGGGTGAATATATATCGGCGTTGTTTGTGGATTCGCATCAAAATATGTGGATTGGTACGCGCAGGGGATTGTTCGTTTATATGCTGAAGACGAAACAGGTGGAGTGGCTTACTACGGAGAATGGTTTGTCGAACAATTTTGTGCGTGCCATCGTGGAGGATAGCTACCAACATATTTGGGTGAGTACGGACAAGGGACTGACAAGGATAAGAAGCCTCACCTCCAACCCCTCTCCAAGGGGAGAGGGGAGTAGAATGAAGAACGAGGGCAGCACAAATTCTTCATTCTTCATTCTTAATTCTTCATTTTTATGTCAGCCGTTTTATGATGGGGATGGATTGGAGCAGGTGTCGTTCTTGAATAATGCGGCGTGCTTGAATCGTGATGGGGAATGCATGATTGCTTGTTCGAAGGGGTATGTGCGCATTCCTCCTCAATGCATCCATTATGAATATCCTCGGGAGAAGGTGGTATTCACGGAACTGCTGTATAGTGGGGTGGCTGCGGAACCAGGTGATAATTCTCCGATACGAAAGAGTTTGCACTTGGAGCGTAAAATCGAAATGAAATACAACCATACGCCTTTCTCGATTGCGGTATCGGCGATGCTTCCTACGCTGACTCAGAAAATCGTCTATCTCTATCGTTTGAGGGGGGAGGGCGACGAATGGCTTCATATTCCGCACAACCTGATTCATTTCATGGGTATGCCTTCGGGCAAGCACACGCTCGAGGTGGTTGCGATGATTCCTGGTGGACCTCCGAGCGAGGTGGCGACGCTGGACATCATCGTGAAACCTCCTTTCTGGCTATCGACTTGGGCAAATGTGTGCTATCTTCTTTTGCTGTTGGGAGCGGGATATATTTATGTACTGCATCTGAAGCGGAAGCAGAGACAGAAGATTGCCATGCAGCAGATGGAAATGGAATTGCGGCAGCAGGTGGAGATGGAGGAGAACAAAATCCGATTTTTCACGAATATCAGTCATGACTTGAAGACTCCGCTTACGCTGGTGATGGCTCCGCTGGAAAAGACCTTGGGCTTCGACTTGGAGCTGAAGGTGAGAACGGAACTGGAGGTGGCATGGAGAAACGCGCGTATCCTTTACGATGAGATTGTGCATCTGCTTGATTTCCGTCGGCTTGATGTGGGTGCGGAAAAACTGAACATCGCTCATGGGGACATGGTGAACTTTGTGCAGCGAACGGTGGATAGCTTCAAATATTATGCCTTAGGAAAGAACATCACGACGACGCTGAAAATCAATGTGGCGAGCATGGAGATGGATTTCGACGAGAACAAAATGCGGAGAATCATCACGAACTTGCTCTCGAATGCCCATAAGTTCAACAAGCAGAACGGTAACATCGTCGTGAGCTTGAGGAAGGTTACAGGAAGCCAAAGCCCCCCAAGCCCCCCTCCAACTCCCCCGAGGGGGAGGGAAGCCGTCCGGATGGAAATGCCAACGCCAATGCCAATGCAAGGCGAGGAATATATGGAATTACAGGTGGCTGACACAGGTAGGGGAATCAGTGCGGAAGGTAAGAAGCATATCTTTGAGCGTTTCTTCCAGGTGGATGGCGATTCGGAATATATTGGCACGGGTATCGGTTTGCATATCGTGCATGAATACGTGTTGATGCACGGGGGAAGTATTACCGTGGAGGACAATCACCCAGAGGGAACGATTTTCACGGTGAGAATTCCAATCATCAGGGAAAGTGGCTCTGCCGCAGGAGGTGAAACTGACAAGCGGCAGTCGGCTGATGGAAAGGCTGTGGGTGGTGCTTATCAGGACGGGATGCTTCAGGATGGTTGGGGCGGTGCTTCTTCGGATGGCGAGGAGGTTGAAAAGGTGCCTGACACGCTTCTGATAGTGGAAGACAACAGCGATGTGCGAGAGTTCCTGCAACGTAGTTTGGAGGACAAATACCGCATTCTCACTGCGGCAAACGGACAGGAAGCGGTGGATATCTTGGAAGGTGGCGAAGAGAACGTGAGTCTATTGATTAGCGATGTGATGATGCCAGTGATGAACGGTCTGCAGTTGTGCAATTTCGTCAAGACGAATATCAATTACTCTCATATTCCTGTGATTCTGCTTACTGCCAAATCGTCGGAGTCGGACATCATTCAGGGACTGAAAGACGGTGCTGACGACTATATTACGAAACCATATAGCTTGAAGATTCTGGAACTGCGCATTCGGAAATTGCTTGACTGGAAATCGGCTACGTTGCAGAAGATTGCAAAGGGTATGGACTTGAAACCGTCGGACATCACTGTCAGCTCGCTCGATGCCGAACTGGTGGAGAAAACCATTCGAGTGATTGAGGAGAACATGAGCAACATCGACTTCTCGGTTGTGCAGCTGGGTAAGGAAGTGGGATTAACACGTGGACACCTCTACAAGAAATTGATGGCTATCACGGGCAAATCGCCGCTCGAACTGATTCGCATCATCCGACTGAAGCGCGGACATAGTTTGCTGGAACAGGGAAAGAGCAATATCTCGGAGGTGGCTGCCGATGTGGGTTTCTCTGCCAAGCAGTTCTCGAAGTATTTCAAGGAGGAATACGGGTGCTTGCCTTCGGAGTTCTTGAGGAAAAAGTGAAGGAGGAATAGCCCCCTCCAGCTTCCTCGAGGGGGAGGGAAGCCATCCGGTTGAAAAAGCTAATGAAAAGTGAAGGAGGATGGTTTTGGCAGAGCCGAAGCTTACGGAGAAAACAAATGAAGAAAAAGGACGAAAAAAATTCTAAATACTAAAAAATATGATTGTTTTCAATTATTACACACCTACTGAGGTGGTGTTCGGGAAAAACAGTGAGCAGCAGATTGCTGCATTAGTGAAGAAATATGGCGGTAAGAAATTGCTCTTGCATTATGGCGGGAAAAGTGCTGAACGTTCGGGATTGCTCGATGTGGTTCGTCAACAGTTGAAGGAGGCTGGTATTCCGTTTGTGGAATTAGGCGGTGTGGTGCCGAATCCGTTGCTGTCGAAAGTGCGCGAGGGTATTGCACTGTGTCAGCAAGAAGGTGTGGATTTCCTTTTGGCTGTCGGTGGCGGAAGTGTGATTGATTCCTGCAAAGCGATTGCCTACGGACTGGCTTACGAGGGAGATGTATGGGATTTGTTTGTGGGTAAGGCGGAACCTCAGGCTGCTTATCCTGTGGGCTGCGTGCTCACCATTCCTGCTGCTGGAAGTGAGATGAGTACGGGCTGTGTGATTACTAACGAAGAGGGTGCTCTGAAGCGTTCGTGCGATGGTAATTTGGGACGCTGCCGCTTTGCTGTGATGAATCCTGAACGTACGTTTACGCTTCCTCCATTCCAAACGGCATGTGGCATCACCGACATGATGATGCACACGCTGGAGCGTTATTTCTCGAAGGAGGACGACATGACGCTCACCGACAATGTGGCTGAAGCAATTCTTAGAACGGTGAAGGAGTTGGCGCCAGTGGTGCTACAGAATCCTACGGATTATCGCTCTCGTGCACAAATCATGTGGGCGGGTAGTTTGGCTCACAACGATTTGACTGGATGTGGAATGAGTGGTGATTGGTCAACCCATCAGTTGGAACATGAATTGAGCGGTATGTTCGGTGTGGCTCACGGAGCTGGATTGGCAGCGGTGTGGCCATCATGGGCTCGCTATGTATGCCCTACGAATGTGAGTCGTTTTGTGCGCTTGGCAGTCAATGTGATGGGTGTGGCGAATGATTTCACTGACCCAGAAGGAACGGCATTGAGAGGCATTGCTGCCATGGAGCAGTTCTTCCATAGCATTGGCATGCCTGTCACTATTCATGAGTTGATTGGAAGAGAAATCAAGGACGAGGAAATCGTGGAAATGGCTCGCAAATGCAGTAACAACGGCAGCTCATGCATCGGTGGTTTCAAAACGCTGAACCAAGATGACATGGAGAAGATTTATAGGATGGCTAAGTAAAGCCCCCTCCTGCTCCCCCAAGGGGGAGGGAAGAGCGTGAAGCGTGGGGAGTGGAGGAAGGCTTCGGCAAAGCCGAAGCTTACGGAGAAAACAAAATGAAGAATGAAGAAAGGCTTCAGCAAAAACCGAAGCCTTTCTTCACTTTTCACTTTTCACTTTTCATTTTTCACTTTTCACTTAAATAACACCTTCTTCCCTCCTTTTATATATATGCCAGGATGGGAGATGTGGTGGATACGTTGTCCTTGGAGGTTGTAGATAGGGGAATCGGATGGAGTGGTGGTGATGGAAGGGATGTCTAATGATTGGGCTTCCATCTCTACAGAGCAACCCCAATAAGGAGAGAAGGATTTGAGTTCTTCTTCGGTGTTGTCTTTTCGGAGGAGGAATGCTCGTTTCAAACGGATTTCCTGTGCTCCTTTCATGGTTTGCAGGGTGATGCGCTGAATTTTCGTACCTAATGATGAGGTGCGGAAGGTGACGGTGGAGTTGAGGGCGTTGGCACCGAGCATGTCGTATTGCTCTTTGCCACTTTCTCCATAGCTCTTCACTTGCAGGCTGTTGGCTGCTGGGAGCTGTGCCATTTCCACACGGATTCCTTTGTAGTCGGAAAGGTTGATGGTGGAAGTGCAGAGGTTGAGTTCTTGCCAATCGCCTGTGTAGGTGATGTGGTAGGTGATGTCGAAATCATCAATAGTAGGGAATGCACCCTTGAAACTACTGCCATGGTATGCCTTCACGATGCGCTCTGCAAGGTCGGCTTGTGAGAATGCGGGAAGAGAGCGGATACTGCCATCGGAGAGTCCCATCCAAAAGAATGTGCCTATACCGTTTTCCTTGGCAGTCTGCACGAAATAATCCACGAACTGAAAGAGTGTGGAACGGTTCGACTGATAATCAGCACCCGTATCGCTGGTTCCCCATTCACCGATGATGACGGGAGCTCCCTTTGCTACGAGGTGGGTTTTCAGTGAGGAAATCATTTCGTTCACTTCGTTCTTGACAGAAGAGAGTGGACTGATAGTAGGGTAGCTATGCACTTGGAAAATGATGTGTCCTGCTCCAGCTGCGTCGGTAGGCAGTTTCATCTCTTTCAGAGGATCTTTGAGATGGTTGTTCCATGTGCCACCACCCGAACAAGCTCCATAAGTGTTCACGACGAGGTTTCGCTTTGCATTGTTACCACCTGTGGCACGAACCACATCTACGAAACTCTGTGCATAGCTGTTGATGGCAATGTAGGAGGAACGCGCTGAGTTGGCATCGTATTTGGAAGGGGAAGCGAAAGAAGCAAAGCACCATGAGTTGTAGGTGTCGAGCATTTCGTTATAGCTCTCAAAAAGGAGTTTTTCGCCGTAATCCTTGAATTCGGTAGCTATCTGCTGCCAAAGCTTTTCGTATCGTTCACGTACATTATTATATATAGTCTCGTCTGCCTTGAGCCATGATTTGTGGTTGTTTTCGTCGGCACCTGTGTCGTGATGTACGTTGAGAATGCAGTAGAGTCCTGCATCCAAGACGTAATCCACAATCTCGTGCACACGTTTCATCCATTCTGCATCGACGTTGCCAGTGGTGTCCATGTGTGGAAACCATGTCACAGGTACTCGTATTGCTCCAAATCCTGCATTTTTCATCATGGACATCAGTTCGGGTTTGGTGATGGGTTGCCCCCAATAGGTTTCCGATTGCACGATATTGGGCATTCGACTGCCGTTGTGCGCATCAAGTGTGTTACCCAAATTCCATCCCACACCCATGTTAGAAACGGCTTCTGTAGCTGTTTCAAAGGACTGTGCATGAATGAAAAATGAAGAGTAAAGAATGAAGAATGAGGATAAGAGTAATTTTTTAAGCATAAATATATAGTTGATAGTTAATGTTATTAGAGTGGTTTGATGCTACAAAAATAGGAAAAAAAACATTACAAACCACTCTTTTATACATTAACTATCAACTTTTTTAACGTATTTTCTCCAAAACCCCTACGAATCCACCTCGTGGTTGGCAGTGGATGTGTGGAGTAGGGTCGGAGGTGTTGATGGTTTCCTCCGTGATTGCCCAAGGCTGTTGTGTGTTTCCACTATCGGTGAAGAATTGCATACGATATTGTCCACGAGGCAGTTGGGATAATGAAAGAGGAATGGTTTGTGCTTCGTCGAGTCCGTTAATGCCTGCAACGTAATATCGTTTTCCTTTTTGGCGCTGTATCACCACCTTTTCTCCTGGATTACCCAAAAGCAAACGGGTGTCATCCCATGCCGAAGGGAGTTGGGTGAAGAACTGCTGAACGGCTTCTGGCTGTGCAAGATAACTCTCAGGACGGTCGGCAAGATGCTGAAGTCCCGATTCGAAAAGCACGGTGAGAGCGAGCTCATGAGCATAGGAGGTGATATGAGGATGCTGGGAATCGGAGAATGTGCATGGCGTGTAGTCCATCGGTCCTATCACGTTGCGAGTGAAAGGAAGGGTGGCATTGTGTGCTGCGGCACGACGGGTGAGGATAGGGGCATTGTTGTACCATTCAGCTCCATACACCGCTTCTGCCGACATGAAATTAGGATAAGTGCGTTGCCATCCTCGGGGAATGGTAGCACCGTGGAAGTTGACCAGCAGATGGTGCTTGGCAGCACTCTCCAAGAGGTCGATGCAATAGTCCATGGTTTCACGAGTGTCGCCTGAGAAGAAATCGATTTTCACTCCTGCCACTCCCAACGATTCCAACCATGCAAATTCTTTCTCACGGTTTTCGGGAGCATTCAGACGGTAGAGTGGTCCTCCGGCCCCGTTCGTTGTCCATGCCGTAGAGGAATTGTACCAGAGCAATACCTTCACGTTGCGCTCCTTGGCATAGCGAAGGGCATCGTCGATGGTTCCACCGTTCGTCATCACATCCCATTCCCAGTCGATTAGCACGTATGGCAGATGGAGCGTGGCAGCCATGTCGATATAGCGTTTCACAATCTGATAATCCTTCGATCCTCGGTTGTATGCCCAATAAACCCATGACACGCATCCTGGCTCAATCCAATCTGTGGATGAGAGAGTGGATGGAGGACAAACGTCCGTAACGAGTGTGGTTTCCACGATGTCGGAAAGAGAACCAATTGCGATGATTCTCCATGGAGATGCTTCTCCAAAACTTTCACCTTCCTTCAGGAAAGGAGCCACCCGATAGTCGGTTCCTGAAGCAGTTTGAGTGGTGCGTAGGGCGGAGGCAGCTTGTCCATGTTGAATGTCTGCCTCTGTCATCAAGCTCCACAACTGCTCGCCGTGCTGAAAGAGGACAGGAAATCCGAAGTGGTTGTGCGACGTGTCGAAAGCAGTGGTGCGTGGATAAAAGCGCTCGTAGCCCATATCGTATTCCTGCATCCAACGAGGAGTTCCATCAGGGATGCTAATCGTTGTCAGTTCGTCGCCCATCTTGCTTGCCAATTCGTTGGGAAGCAGATAGCGAAGTGCCACTCCGTCGTTGTAGAGGCGAAGGATGATGCGTGCATCCTTTCCTTCTGCCGTAGTGAAAAGGCAATCGTATTCATTAGCACGGTTCGTGCAGTGGGAACGCTTACCTGTAAGCATCGTGTAATCCTCCTTCACGCTTCTGCGTTTCAGTAATTTTGAAAAGCGCCATGCCTGCTCAGGGGAAGGATTCACACCCTTTTGCGTGATGCCGAGTGCAGAAACATCGAGCACATGTTGCCGTTGTTTATCCTTTCCCACATAATCAATCTTGAGTTGTGTGGTCTTTGCGCTGTTCGTATCGATACTTAACTGTATTTTCTTGTTGGGAGAACGAAATGTCTGTGCTTCTGCAAGGATGGCAAATGCCATCAAAAGCATCAGCATGCTCCCTCTTTGTGATTTATTCATGAAAATTAATCAGGGATTTAAAGGATTAAAAGAAACGTTTAAAGTTTTTTTCGTTTAAAGTTTAACGTTTAACAAAGTTTGTACGCCTCATACTTCATGCTTCACGCTTCATGTTCTTCTCCTCCCCTCGGGGAGGACGGGTGTGGGCTTTTTATTTAATCAGTACTTGACGTGCCTTCCCATTCTGCTGATTTTTGATGATGAACATTCCCTTGCGACCTGTCATTTGACGAAGTTTGTCAAAGGCATCATCGTTTGCAGAGAGCTTCAAGTCACCCACGTAAGTACCTATGAGCGAGTACACCTTCACCGTCTGTTCTTCGTTAACGATAATCTCTTCAACACCAGCAGCTTGCACGAGTTTTACGTTGATTTTGTCGATGTTGCAGTATGCATTCGAAATGGTGATGCGGAAGATTTGCTGACCCTCCTCAAGCGGTTTGGTGAAGTTGCCTTTCACAACTCGGTAAGTTTCCCAATCGCCCGTATTTGGTACCGTAATCTTATTGGTGATAGCAGTGACTTTTCCATCTTTCACAACACCGATGCGGAAGCCCGAATTATCAAGACCCGAAGACACAGTTGCCTCGTAGGAGTAAGTGCCTGCTTCTGTGACATTCACTGTGTATTCCAGCCATTCGTCAGCCTGTGTGTAACCAATGCCGTAGCCACCATTACCCGTTACAATATCTACACCACCGTTGTCAGTGCGGTAGTTTACTTTGCCTTCATCTTCAGTGTCACTATCGTGATAGCTGAGTCCTTCATCTCCACCGTCGAAATCCTCCACCTCTATAATGCCAGGGAGTGTTTTTACTCCCTTGTGTGGAGTACGTCGCTTCTGCACAACGAGTTGTTTTTCTGCATATTCCGATTCAGCACCAGCAGTATCTACAGCCACTGCACGCAGTTGCACTGTTCCCACAGCCGTTGGCTTGTAGGTACATTCGTAAGGAGCAGCTGTCTTGCGAGCGATACGTGAATCGTTGGCAAAGATTTCAACATACTTGATGACATCTTCAGGCAGACTTGTTTTCACACTGATAGTTGTGTTGTCGCCTATCGTTACAGGAGACGGATTGGCGGTGAGCGTAAGTTTTAAGTTTGGATTTATATCTACGTGCCTGAATATCACCTTGTCGATATTGCAAGTAGAACCCACAATCGTGATACGGATGATTTGCTTGCCCTCTTCCAATGGAATAAGCAATCTGCCATTGTTGGCACGATAGGTGTCCCAACTGTTCTGAGTGACACAGGTGACAGGCAGGGTCTCTGTCAGAGGAACGAGTCCGGCATCTGTGCTCAGCTCTATTTTGAAGGAAGAGTTAGTAACACCCGACGATGCCCAAGCCTCGAAAGCATACACGCCAGCTTGCTTCACATTCACCGTGTATTCCATCCATTCGCCCGAGTTGGTGTAACCGATGGCGTAGCCGCCATTACCCCTCACGATGTCGATGCCACCATTGTTTGTGCGGTATCCCACTTTCTCTTCATCGTTGGAATCGCTATCATGGAACGTCACTCCTTCGCCGCCCACGTCGAAGTTCTCAGCTTGCAGTGTGCCAGGCAATTCGATTTCTCCAGCAAAAGTGGAACGAGGTTCATGCACTGTGACGTTAGAAATGCGATCCCACATTGTGCCGTCTGTGGCATATACCTTTGCCGTGAGTTTCAGCGTTCCTTTCTTGTCTGGTGTAAGAGTTGTGGTATAAGGTGCCTCTGTAAAAATGGCTTTCAACACGTTGTTGGCATAAAGTTCCACCTTCTCAATGGTCTTTGTTCTCAGCCTTGCACGTACCTCTACATTCAAATCCTCGCCCAATCCTACGCGGATGGATGCAGGTTTCACATACACCGACGCCTCTTTCTTATAGCCTCCTTCAAACGGACCCTTCGCTGCATTAGCAGCATCCGAAGCCATGTATTCTCGGAGCCATGTCATGGCAGGACGGTCCTTGCCATTGCGGATGATACCCGAATTACCATCCGTGGTCCATGTCCTTCCGTAAATATAACCCCACAGCGTGATACCAGCCACATAGTCCTGCTCCCACATGTAAGGAATCTGCTCCTTGTAGCGTTGCAATTGGAGGTTGTCGTCCGACGTGCCAATATCGTATTCTGTACTATACATCGGCATTTGCAATGCATTGTGGATTTCCGTCATAGCCGACTTGAAATTGTTCAATGACATGTCTGTGAGGTCGTGTGATTGGCATCCGTATGCATCGATAGGAGCACCGGCATCGCGAAGTATTTTTACCAAATTGATAAATTCCGTCTTTTGCCACTGGAAGGTATTGTAGTCGTTATAAATGAGAATGGCATTTGGCCAACGTTCGTGAGCCATTTCGAAAGCTTTGATAATCCAGTCGTAGCCAGTCTTACCGTCACCACCTAATGCATCCTTGTAGCGAGCAGGCTGATGCCCTGGAATCGCCTCGTTCACCACATCGATGAGTGGTAAGTCGGGATAGCGCTTTGCTGCGGCATCGAACCATTCTACGATGGCTTTGTATTGTTCCTCCTTCGAGAGGTTGTCAATCCATCCTGGATACTGAGCGCCCCAAATCAGGCAATGAAGCTTGCATGGGAATTTGTGGTTTTTCGCATAGTTGTAGCAATTGTCAAAACCGCCCCAATTGAACTGTCCGCGTCGGCTACCTTCCACCGACCCCCATTTCGACTCGTTCTCGGGGGTGATTTGGTTCCAGAGGGATGCAAATGATATGCCATCCACATCTACCGAATAGCCTGTCGTGATGTTGCCCAAAAACTTGTTAGGATTCTTCGAGAGCTGTGCCCATGTCGATTGACTATATCCTCCCATCAGGAGTGCGACAACAGCAACGCACAGATTTCTCTTGGTTTTCTTCTTGAAAAAAGATGTAAAGCCGTTCATGTAAGTGTGAGAATTTAGTGATGATATTCTTTTTTGCAAAGAAACATAGATTCTGCCATATCTGCGTTAACAAATGAAACATATACTATCAATTTTGCAACCTAACGCAGAAACACACATCAGCAAAACATGAATGATTTGCTTTGGCATTAAACTTTCTGATGCGGTGGAGCGTATGAGTGAAGATGGCATAATCTCAAATTCCTGAAACCCATGTGTCGAACGACTGGGAGAGGAAAGCTTGGAGTGCGGCACAATAGGATGGGTCAAGGTCGGTAGTTCTGCCCTGCTGATAGACGTATGGATTGATGTGGCGTTTCTTGGCGTTGATTTGTTGGGCATTAGGATGGTGGGAACCTATCAAAATCTTTGATAATTGGCAATAGTGTTGCCATTCGGATGCCGTCTGAGGGTTGGATAGGAGACGGGCGATAACATGTTTTTCTGTAGTGTAGAGGTCCTCTTCGGAAATCACTCCGAGCTGAATAGCATTGGCAAGGAGTTCGGCGAGTCGTTGCATGGCATAGCGATCTTCGTCATCAACATAGATTTGAGAGCATTTAAGGGAGAGATGTGCGAATCGGGATGCATTGGCAAGTGTGGTAAACATCAGCTCGGGGACGCCATGCTCATTCTTCCCAACGATGAGGGACTGATAGATTTCTTGCACCGTTTCGAGGGTGTCGAGATGATAGGTGATGATATTGCCGAGTGTGTATTCCAAACGGTCTGCAGAAATTTGGGGAGTGTCGTTGTCGGCAATGGGATAGAGATGATAGTCTGCCACATCAATAGGTTGCAAGGAGTATTCATGTAGAATCTCAACTATTTCAGAGGAATGGGAAATCATCTCGAGTGTGTGTTCTTCAGTGGATTCCTGTTTCTCATAGTCACCATGCAGGAAGTCAATGACATGAGCAAAAGTGGGTGTAGCAATGTCGTGGAGTAAGGCTGCAATGCTTTGCTGTATGTCGTGTGTGAAATGCCATACGATGAGTCCTACACCAATGCTGTGCTCATAGCGTGTGTAGCGGCGAATGAAGCGAAAACGTGGAAAGTTGGTGTATTCGCATCCGCAATTCATACCAACACCATCAAGACGCTGCATGGCAGGGGTAGCAGCAATGCGCTGGATGAAGGAAGGAATGGAGGTATGGTAGATTGGAAGCCCCCTCCTGTCCTCTCCGAGGGGAGGAGAATACCATCCGGATGGAAGTAAAATACATTCTTCATTCTTCATTTTTAATTCTTCATTCATAGATTAAATAGGTAAGTGTCATAGCAGATGCCACGTGCTCCGAAACCTTCTTTTTGAAATATGAGTCCTGAATTGAGGATGGTGCCAGCGGCTTCAGTGGAGATGCCGAAATCGAAGTATGGATGCTCCTCGATGCTGAGCAGAAGTAGAGCAATAAGGTAGTCGAGGGCACCAACTTGTTTGCCTTCAGGACTCGCTGCCATGTATTGCGTGTGTACCACAGTTCCGCAATCGAAAAGCCATGTGCCAGCTAAGATTTTGCCTTCAGCATCCTTTGCAAGAAAGAGTTTGATGCGGGAAGGAAAGCGCTCCATGAGGAGTTGCATTTCCTCTGGAGTGTGAACGGGATGCACTTGGTGGTTTGTATCGAGACATTGGTCAAGAATTTGCCAGAAGGCAAGGATGTCGGATGCATCGGTGGATTCCGAAATTTTCAGTCCCAATGCCTCTGCCTTTCGGATGCCACTTTTCCTACTTTCTTTGATAGGGAGAGATTTGCCAAGAGGAATACAGGATGAGATGCCTCGTGCAATGAGGCGAGCATTCTGGCGAAAGAGTGCATAGAGCGGTTCTTCGGATGGATATGTATGATATATATAAGGTGTAGGTTTATAAACAAATCGAGTGGCTCCGAATTTTCGTTTGTAGTAGTCTTTGAGAAGCGCAAACATTTCGAGTACGTCGTCGCAAGAGGTTTTGCGGGAAAGCAACAAGCCACCATAGGTGAGTCCTTGATGGGAATAGATGGTAGAATCCTGCTCGGAATAGTTGGCAGGCAGACATGCTATTGGTTTGTCGCCCTTGAGAAAGAGAATGGAACAGTCGGTAAAGCGAGCTTGGTGATAGTCCATGAATCGTCTGTCGAAGAGGAAGGTACCGTTCTTCGAATCTGCCACTATCTGATTCCAAATGGGAAGCAGGTCAGATGTGTATCGTACAATTTTCATTTTGTGCTTTTGGCTTCGCCGAGCTAAAGGTTCTTGAAATCCTCGTATTCGTTGATGTAGCCTTCGCTGTTGTAGGTTTCGGAAGCGAGGACGACACAAATGGTTTGGGGCGAGAAGTTGCGAAGTTCGCACCACACATTGGGCGGAATGAGAATGCCCGTTTGGGGAGAGTCCATGTGATAGGTCTTTTCGCTCTTGCCATCATCTACCCACATATCGAAACTGCCGCATACGGGAAACACAATTTCGGCACAAGTGGTGTGGGCATGTCCTCCGCGGGTTTTGCCCTCTGGTACTCCATAAATCCAAAACACGCGCTCGATGGGGAAGGGGAGTTGAGTGTTTTCAGCAAAGCAGAGTGAACCTCTTGCATCGGTAGCAAGAGGAAGCGTGATGAGTTGGCAATGGAGTTGATTGGATTTTGTGCTCATGTGTGCTTCTGTTTCTATTTAATATGCAAAAATAGGTATTTTTTTGAAAAAGAGAAAATGAGAAAAAGAGAAAATGAGAATTTATTCGAAAATGAGTGAATTACAAAAAATAAAAAAATGATGGATTTGAAGAAAAAAAGTGCGATTTTGTTGGAACAAAAAGAAAATAGAACTATTTTTGCACCATAAACTAAATAACATTCTTTTTTACTTAAATAAATCGTTAGACTATGGCAAATTACAAAATTGTTGACATTCAAGGCGTTGGTGCCGTTTATGCTGAAAAACTCATTGCTGCTGGTGTGAAAGACACAGACACACTGCTTGAGAAGTGCGCAAAACCTGCTGGCCGCAAGGCATTGGCTGAAGAAACAGGCATTAGCCCTAAGTTGATTCTCACTTGGACAAACCACGTGGACCTTTATCGCATTCAGGGCGTTGGTCCTCAGTTTGCTGAATTGCTGGAGGCTGCTGGTGTGGATACCGTGAAGGAATTGAAGCATCGTGTTCCTGCTAATTTGCAGAAGAAATTGGAGGAAGTGAATGCTCAGAAGAATCTGACGAATCGCGTTCCTTCTGAGAAGGAAGTGGAGAAGATGATTGAGCAGGCAAAGGAACTTCCTGCAGTGATGGAATACTAAAGATTCTTTCCTTCAAATTTATCGTGAGAAATTGCATTAATGAAATGTCTTCTTATTGATGCAATCATTAAAAAAGCCGAGAATGTTACGTTCTCGGCTTTTTTATACCTACTATGGAAGTTTGATTTCAGTTCCTGGTTCAATCACGTCAGGGTTTTCGAAATTGTTCAAGCGAAGGATGGCATCAACGGAATCCTTGGTACCGTAGTACATGATTGAAATCTTTGTCAAGTATTCGCCTCGTTCCAGAACGTGAATCTTATATTGCTTCTCAGGTTTTGCTTGAGCAGGGATGGAGTCAGGTACAACTTGCTTCGTTGTTTTCTCAACGTTTTCACCCTGATTGTTAGGTCTCAGGAAGAAATATGCAGCAACAACTGCAGCGAGAAGAACTAAACCGATGATTAAAGGACGTATGAAGTTCTTTTGGTTTCCTTCTTTTTCTTCTGCTTCAGGCTGAACAGGCTGTGGCTCTTTAACAGGCTCTGGAGCAACCACTTTTTCTTCTTTTGGTGCAGGAGCAGGAGTAGGCACAGGGGTTGGCTTTGCTTCAACGATAGGTTCTTTATCCACAAGTTTTGCCTCATTGCTGTTTGCCTTCTCAGCCACAACGTTTTTTCGGCTATTTTCCAACTTGCCAATCAACCTCTCCAACTTCCTGGTTGTTGCTTGGAGAGATTCATAATCGACTCTTGCTGTGCGCATATTCGTTTCAGCAGCTCGCAAAGCATCCTTAGCCACATCCACTTTTTCTATGGCTGTTTGCAGATTCTCTTTTGCCATCAGACAGCGTGACTGTGCATCCTTCAGCTTTTCTTTGAGCTCATTTATACTCTCTGGTGTTGAGATAACATCATCAATTCCTGAAAAATCATCCATAGGTTCTTCTGTAATTTTTTTCTCTAAATACTTAATTAATTCTTCATCAGATAAGGAATCAAAGAACTTCTTATAGGATTGTTCCTCTTCGGTAATGAGTTTATCTAATGATGATTCTTTGTTCTCAATAGGTTCTTCAATAACGTTGGCTTCTTCAACAACGTTAGTCTCTTCAATAACGTTAGCTTCTTCTACAACGTTAGTCTCTTCAACAACGTTGACCTCTTCAATGACTTCCTTTTCTTCAACAACGTTCTTTTCTTCAACCGTAGGAAGTTCGCCCTTGATAGGTTCCACGTCTTTTGGAAGTTCTGAAACGAGGGCTGCAGCAGGTGCAGCGTAGTTCCTTTTCAGGGCTTCATCCCCGTTTGGAAGTTCACCCTTAATAGGTGCTTCATCCTTAGGAAGTTCTGAAACAAAGGCAGCGGCAGGTGCAGCATAATCCTTTTTCGAAGCTTCTTCTTCCTTCGTTTCCTGTTCTTCGATTTGAACCTGTTGCTCCGTCGAACTGATTCTCTCTGTCAAACTTTCTTCAGCAGTGAAGGACAGTTTCTTAAAGCCTGGAATAATGATGCGTTCACCAGTTTTCACACTAACACTTTCGCGGGCTTCCACATCGACAGCCTTGAAAGTGCCCAATCCTTTCACTTTCACAACACCATCCGTGAAGAGACCCTCAATGATAGTGTCAGCGAAAGCACGAACGAAGGTATCTGAGATTTTCTTTGAAAGTCCAAGCTGTTGTGCTATGGCTTCCGATAAGTTTTGAGCGGTAAGTTTCTGCATAATCAGCCTTTGATTTTATCTTTCAATGTGTTACTTGGTTTATAACCCAATGTGTAGCGTGCAGGAATGATAATGGTTTCCTGGGTGGTAGGGTTATACATTTTTCGCGCAGCTTTCTCTTTCAGTTCAAAGTTGCCAAATCCCTGAAGAGAAACTACATTCCCTTGGCGCACTTCCTCAACGACATTGTCGATGAGGGCGCTCTGAAGTTCTGTTATTTGCTTAGCACTCAAGCCTGTCTTTTTGGCTAAGCGCTGTGCGAATTCTTTGTTGTTCATTGATTATGGTTTAAATTCGTTTTGCATATAAATCGAAGTCGTCGGCATCTGTGATTTCCACTGTGTAGAAACTGCCTCGTCGCAGAGTACCATCACTAATCGGTATCAAGACCTCGGGGTCAACCTCAGGAGAATCAAACTCGGTACGCCCCACGTAGTATTCACCTTCTTGTCTATCAATGATGATTTTCATTATCTGACCGATTTTTTGAGCTTGCACCTCTGCGGAGATTTCCTGCTGGAGCTCCATGAGTTCGGAAAGTCGAGATTGCTTCACCTCTTCTGGTATTTCATCCTTGAAATGCTTGGCTGCGTAGGTGCCTTCTTCCTCACAATAGGCAAATGCTCCCATGCGTTCGAACTTTGCCCAGCGGACAAATGCTTTCAACTCCTCAAACTCATCTTCTCCTTCTCCAGGGAATCCCACCATCAAAGTGGTTCGGATGTGGATGCCTGGCACTTCCTTACGCAACTTCTCAATGAGCTGATAAGTATCTTCTTTGTTGACGTAACGGCGCATGTTGGAGAGAACATTTGTGCTGACATGCTGAAGAGCAATGTCGAGGTATTTGCACACATTCTTCTTTTCACGCATCACCCGTATTAAATCCATCGGAAAGTTTTTTGGATAAGCATAATGCAGGCGAATCCATTTCACTCCCTTGATGTCAGCCATCCTTTCAACGAGTTCTGCAATCTTCTGCTTGCCATAGATGTCCACGCCATAGTAGGTGAGTTCCTGAGCTATGACTTGAAACTCCTTCACTCCCTTTGCCACAAGGTGTTCCACTTCTGCCAATATATCCTCCATGGGGCGAGAATGATGCTTGCCCGTGATGATAGGAATAGCACAGTATGCACATTTCCGGTCGCATCCTTCTGAAATCTTCAGATAGGCATAGTGCTTGGGAGTTGTGATGCGGCGCTCGTATTCATGTTTTGTGTCGTAGGTCTTCCCTAAGTCCTGAATCAGTTCTGTCCAGTTGAACTTTCCATAGAACTTATCCACTTCGGGAATCTCCTGCCCCAGTTCTTTCAAATAGCGCTCGGAAAGACAGCCCATCACGAAAAGCTTGTTGAGTCTGCCTTCCTTTTTGGCTTCGCAAAAGTCGAGAATCATGTTGATGGATTCTTCCTTTGCGTCACCGATGAATCCGCAAGTGTTGATTACTGCTATCTCACCTTGAGGGTTCTCAGAATCGTGAGTCACACGATAGCCGTTCATCTCCAATTGGCGGATGAGTCGTTCGGAATCCACCAAGTTTTTCGAGCAACCAAGGGTGATGATGTCAACAGTATTTTTTCTCACGTTTATCTTTATTTTTTCTCCTCGCTGAAGAGTGAATCCACAAATTCGCGTCGGTTGAATGCCTGAAGGTCTTCCATGGCTTCGCCCAAGCCGATGTAGCGCACTGGAATCTTGAATTGCTCCGAAATACCAATAACTACGCCTCCCTTAGCAGTACCATCCAATTTGGTGATTGCCATGGAGGTCACTTTTGTAGCGGCAGTGAATTGCTTGGCTTGCTCAAAGGCATTCTGTCCTGTAGAACCATCCAGTACGAGCATCACGTCATCTGGACCATCAGGAACAACCTTGGCAATTACATTGCGAATCTTTGTCAATTCGTTCATGAGTCCCACTTTGTTGTGGAGACGTCCTGCGGTATCAATCAGAACCACGTCAGCACCACTTGCTACTGCGGAACTCACCGTGTCGTAGGCTACAGATGCTGGGTCACTTCCCATCTGTTGCTTCACGACAGGAACTCCCACGCGTTCACCCCAGATGCACAACTGCTCCACGGCGGCTGCACGGAAGGTGTCGGCGGCTCCCAGCACCACTTGCTTTCCTGCCTTCTTGAATTGATATGCCAATTTGCCAATCGTCGTGGTTTTTCCAACTCCATTCACTCCCACCACAAGGATGATGTAAGGCTTATGGTCGGTAGGCAGATTGAATCCTTCCGTATCATCGGTATTGTTTTCGGTGAGCAGGGCAGCGATTTCTTCACGAAGGATATTGTTCAGCTCAGAAGTGCTGACATATTTGTCGCGAGCCACGCGCTCTTCGATGCGGCGGATGATTTCGAGTGTGGTATCGACTCCAACATCAGAAGTGATGAGCACTTCCTCCAAGTTGTCAAGCACTTCCTCATCCACTTTCGATTTGCCTGCTATGGCACGGCTTATCTTCGTGAATACGCTTTCCTTGGTCTTTGCAAGTCCGCTATCAAGCTTTTCCTTCTTCTTGCTGCTGAAAATGTCGAAAAATCCCATACTTCTACATATCTTTTTGGCGCGTATTTCCATATATATGGTACATACGCGCATAATTCCTTGCAAATTTACTTGATTTCTGCCAAATTGCAAAATTATTTGCAATAAAGCAATAAAAAACCTCCCCAAAATTTTTCAGGGAGGTTCATTATCTTACATTTCGTCGGCTTAATTACTTCTTGTTGAGATAGTCCTTAACGCTGTCTGCAGGAACCATCTTCTCGTCGAATGCATAAGCACCAGTCTTAGGTGACTTAAACATACGGATAACCTTTGTGAATGAGCGACTGTCCTTATTCTGGAGAGTAGCGACTGTTTTCTTTGCCATATCTTATGCTGCTTATTTAATCTCCTTGTGTACAGTGACACGCTTAAGGATTGGGTTGTACTTCTTGAGCTCCAAACGATCTGGAGTGTTCTTGCGGTTCTTTGTGGTGATGTAACGTGAAGTGCCTGGCAGACCGCTGTCCTTCATTTCAGTGCATTCGAGGATGACCTGCACTCTGTTACCTTTAGCTTTCTTTGCCATATTATTATTTCCTTCGTTTAGAGTTTTTAACCAATGATTTCAATGTCCTTCCAATCAACATAACCCTTAGCAACTGCCTGCTTGAGAGCTGCATCGAGACCGATGCGGTTGATGATGCGAAGACCTGCAGCGCTCACCTTGAGCACAATCCAGCAGTCCTCCTCAACATAGTAGAACTTCTTTGTGAACAAATTGACATCGAAGCTGCGCTTTGTGCGACGGAGGGAGTGGGAAACGTTGTTTCCAATCATCGATGTCTTACCTGTGATTTGACAAGCTTTTGACATAATCTTATATAAAGTACACCTTGCAGAGAAGAGTAGGGGAACTACCCGCAATAGCAAAATGTTGAACTTCTTCTTTTTTTGTTTTTAACTTCAAATTAATATCTCGCTTACTCTTCACTATTCAGCTGCAACTGGTTCAACTGAAACTGTGCTGCGGTCGAGGCGTCCCTTCTTGAAAGTTACGATGCCATCAATAAGAGCGTACAATGTGTGGTCGCTACCCATACCAACATTCTTGCCTGGATAGTGCTTTGTGCCACGCTGACGAACGATGATGTTGCCTGCCTTTGCATACTGACCTCCGAAGAGCTTGAGTCCGAGTCGCTTGCTATGTGACTCACGGCCGTTCTTTGAACTACCTACACCTTTCTTATGTGCCATTTCTTAGTTCCTTTCTTTTTTGTTGGTTAAGCGATAACTTGTTTGATTGTGAGCTCAGTGAACTGCTGACGGTGACCGTTGAACTTACGATAACCCTTTCTTCTGCGCTTGTGGAACACAAATACCTTGTCGCCCTTCACGAGTGGACAAACGACTTCGGCAACTACCTTTGCACCCTCAACTGTTGGTGCGCCTACTGTGACTGAGCCATTGTTGTCAACCAACAAGACCTTCTCAAATTCAACAGTCTGCTGAGCCTCTGCATCCTTGATGTGATGCACGAAAAGCTTCTTGCCTTCTTCAGCCTTGAACTGCTGACCGTTAATTTCTACGATTACGTACATTTGTTGTTTTTATTATTTAAACGGGTTTGACCGCGAGGCGAAGCCAGCACGTGACTCTCTTTTTCCAAGCCTCCTCGGCATAATTATTTTCTTGATTCTTCGTTCATCATAGCGCACAATCATTTGTTCATACGTGCGCGTATGGACTAAACTGGCTGCAAAATTACAACTTTTTTGTGGACTGGCAAAATCTTTCTATAACTTTTTTCGTTGAATACCACGTTTTTACAAGCGGCGATTTATCTGCAAGTAGCCTTCCTCTACGATAACTTCCCAAATTCACAAGTTGATGAAATGAAAAAGGGGGCAAACCACGCCCGGTGGTAAGCCCTCTCTTTCCAATTATTTGTAAGATTTATTATTTTGCCTTGTAAGTATAAGTACCAATTGTAGTGGTAGTATTATTGTACTCAGCCGTGAAGGTGATGGTGTATGTTGCCTTCCAAGTTTTCTGCTGAGCATCATAATCAGCAAGAGCAGCCTTAGCCTTCCAATACTCAACGCGATTAATTACGCGATTGCTTGGATAGGACTCTTCGAATTCTTCCTTAATACCCTTGTTCTTAAAGATATTGATGATGGAATTCAGTTCAGAAGTGGTACCAGAAGTAGTGGTTGATGCAAGCTTGTATTTGATAGTCACCTTCTCGCTGCTGTCTTCTCCTAATGGAGCGTAATTGTAAGTGGCAACAGTTCTGGTGCTTCCGCTGTAAGTAGCAGTAACAGTTACTTTGTAAGTGCCCTTCCAGTTCTGCTGGAGTAATTCTGCGTTGGCTGCGTCAGCGTGGATTTTCCAATAGTTGATGTTGCTTTGTACATCAGTAAGCTCTTTTTTCTCAGTCCAGGACTCCTTGATGCCCTCTCTGTTGAATTGGTTCTCAATCTTGCTGATTTCATCTCCTATGACACTTCCAGAAGTGGTAAGATCTCTTTTGTACTGGATTTCTACTCTTTTGTCATCGTCATCATCGCTACCGCAAGACGTGAAAACGGAACTTGCTAAAACTGAAATGGCAAGAACTGCCATCAGTCCAAAGATTTTCTTAAGATTTTTCATGTTGTTTGTTGTTTTAAATAGAATATGTTTGATAATGAGTTTTTGCGTCGTGTATCATTATTTTGCAACGTTGTGCATCATATAATACTTGATGAAGTACATGGTTGTAAATGAATTAAGTGCATAATCCGTTGCAAAAATACATAAAAATCGTTTCTCCTCAAAATTTCGTGTACTTTTTTCTCTCGCTTCCATTATTTTAATTCCTCTAATTGTAAGGATTTAATTTTGTTTTTCTCACAATCCTTATGCAATAAACTCTTTTGCTATATGGGCTTTTCACAAATTGCATAGTGTTTTCCGAAGTTTTGTCCTGAGGTTCCTGAAAACTCGAATAGGGGATTCATTTGATTGTCGAACTTTCAAAAATTATCTTTTATACCTTCACTAAATATCCTTTGTACTTTCATCTCAATATTTCTGAACCTTCATCGTAAAAATTTTGAACGTTCAAAAATTTCTTTCTGAACGTTCAAAAAAATAAAAATGAACGTTCAAAATTTTATAAATGAACGTTCAAAAATTCTGCGAATCCTCAGAGGAACATTTTGAAAGCCCCAACAGTGCATTTTCAAAGCCTTTGTGGAGTGCTTTCAAAAGCCCTATAGAGCATTTTCAGAAACGCTGTAGCGCTTAATTGAATCCCCTGAAGAATAAAAGTGAAACCGAGGGGGAGTTGATTTGATTCCTTTGGAGAGTCTTTGTGATTTCCTTTTGAAAAAAGATTCAGGGTGAAAAATGATGATGCTTTCTGATAGGCACAAAAAAAGAGGTTGCACTGCTTGCGCAATGCAACCCCATAGGTTGTCATCGATTGAATCCTAAAGTTGGATTCGTTCAGATGTAAGTTTTTCGCAAATGTGAATTTACGATATTACTTCAAAGAATATGCGAATGGATCCTTCTCGTCACCAGTCTCTTCTACGTTGAGCTTGTCCTCGCGGAGCAACCAACCAAGACCGAGGTTGAAATCCTTTTCAGCGAGTTTTGTAGTCTTCTTAATCTGCTTGTAAGTCAAGCTTGCATTTGCTTCTGCGATAGCATTCCAGATAAGACCTGCAATGTTACCTGCCTTTTCCTGCAACATAATCTTTAAAATGTTTTTATAGATGTTAAACTTTCCTCTTGTTAATTTGAGGCTTACCTTAAAAAATTCGCTGCAAAGTTACTTCTTTTATAAATATGTACAAAATATTTGCTTCAAAAATTCTGTGTTCGCACACAATTATAACATTATTTAACATTATTTGTGCAGATTCGTTGCAGATAGAGAACGTTTTAAGAAGAAAACATGAGCCACTAAATGATTCCCAAACCGGCACGAATATACATCTGCATCATGGCAATTGCTCTGTCGTTGTTTCCGCCATTCGGAATGATGATGTCGGCAAATTGCTTGGTAGGTTCGATGAATTCATCGTGCATAGGTTTGAGCACATTGCGGTATTTGCTGATAAGCATGTCGAGCGGATGTCCCCGTTCTGCTATGTCGCGCTGGATGACACGGAGCAAGCGCTCGTCAGCACCTGCATCGACAAATATTTTCAGGTCCATCAGGTTACGGAGATTTTTGTCGTAAAGCGCCATGATACCTTCCACGATGATGACATCCTTTGGTTCCACGTGCACCGTTTCTTCCAAGCGAGTGCAGGTGATATAGGAATAAGTAGGTTGCTCAATGGAATGTCCATTGCGCAGTTCTTCAATTTGCTTGGCAAGCAGAGGCCACTCGAATGCGTCGGGATGGTCGAAGTTGGTTTGCTTTCTCACTTCAAGAGGAAGAGACGACTGGTCGTTATAGTAAGAATCCTGTGGGATGACAGCAACGCTATTATCGGGTAATGATTCTATGATTTTTCTCACAACGGTGGTTTTGCCTGAGCCCGTTCCACCTCCAATTCCAATAATTAGCATGGTAATTCAAGTTTTTTAGATGTATTTAAGATAGATTTGATTTGTTTTGCTGACAAATATAGGTGAAATGTTTTGGATTAGCAAGAAAAACCGTAACTTTGTCGTGCTTTATAATATATAATAAGGTGTAGTTGAAGGTATGGACTACGAAGTACGATGGAAAGTATGGGTAGTTTCAAAAGATTTGAATCATTAAAAATTTCAAGGGATAATATGAAGAAGGTAATTACTGCATATTTGGTGATTTCGCTTTTTGTATTGGATGTGATGGCGCAATCCCAATCAACAGATTTCTTGATGAAGCTAAAGGCACTTCCTGGTGTTTCAGACATCAAACCGCTTGAGAGCGATTTCTTCAAGGAGAAATACGTGATGAAAATCCAGCAGAATCTTGATGGTGATGATGCATCGAAGGGTGTGTTCAATCAGCGTATCATTGTGGGCTTGAGAGGATTAGACCGTCCTACCGTGATAGTTACAGAAGGCTATTTTGCACACTATGCCCTGTACCCTTCTTATAAAGAAGAACTATGTCAATTGTTTGATGCCAATGTGGTGGTATGTGAGTATCGATATTTTGCAGAATCAGTGCCAGAGATTGTTTCAAATCCGAAGATTGCTTCTGCTTGGGATTATCTCACAGTAGATAACTCGCTACGAGATATTCACCATGTACGCCAGACGATGGGACAAATATTCAAAGGAAAATGGGTGAGCACGGGTATCAGTAAGGGCGGACAGACTACGATGTTCTATCGTGCCACTTATCCTGATGATGTAGATGTGAGTGTGAGTTATGTGGCTCCTTTGAATAAATCTGTGGAGGATGGACGTCATGAACCGTTCCTTGCCAAGAAAGTTGGTACAAAGGACGAGCGCGACGAAGTGTTCGATGCCCAGGAGGAGTTGATGGAGCGCAAGACTCGTCTGCTGCCTCGATTTGAGCAATATGTGAAGGATAAGAATTACCACTTCAGTGTGAGTGCTGCCGATGTGTATGATTTTTGTGTGATGGAATACCCATTTGCACTTTGGCAATGGGGAACGCCCGTTTCCTCCATTCCTGAAGATGATGCTTCGGACGATGTGTGGTTCAAAAATTTCATGGACGTGTCGAGTCCCGACTATTTTTCATGTCCAAGCGATTTCACTCCGTTCTTCGTTCAGGCAGCTCGTGAGTTGGGATATTATGGGTATTCGCGCAAGGGTTTGAAGAAGTGGCAGAGCGTGAAATCGACGAAAGGATATTTATATCGTATCATGTTGCCTGCTGAACTGAGAGATATTAAGTTCGATAAGACTCTCTATAAGCGCACGGTGAAATATCTGAAGAAAAATGACCCAAAGCATATCTTTATCTACGGAGAAATCGACCCTTGGTCCGCAAGTGGTGTGGCAGGTTGGTTGGATTGTTCCAAGAAGCAGAATATGCGTGTGTATGTGCAGCCTCGGGGCAGTCATCGCGCCCGCATTGGTAACATGCCAGAGGGAATGAAAGCGGAAATTATGTCACGTCTGACAGAATGGCTGAAATAGTTTTGGCAGAATCCTCTAATTGGCACGGGATTTGCACAAATGCATTTCCAAATTATGATGAGAAGGATAAATCGCTAAACAAAAAAGAGTAAAGGAAACTCATTAATGAACAACAACTATTCACAAAAAATCACACAAATTCTTCAGTATAGCAAGGAAGAAGCTATTCGCTTGAACAATGATTACATAGGTCCTGAGCATATTATGCTTGGCATCTTGCGCGATGGCGAGAGCAAGGCGATTGATGTGCTTCGTGATAAGTGTCATCTGGATATTCCAGCTATTAAGAATAGATTGGAATCGCGTTTGCGTAGGGATGTGGATGGCTCTGCGTTCAATTACGCTTCAAAGGATATTGCGTTCAATGATAAGTCGAATGGCGTGTTGCGACTTTGTATTCTTGAATCAAGATTGATGCGCAGCAAGACTGCCGATGTGGAACATCTGTTATTAGCAATTATGAAACAAAAAGATAATCTTCCTGCTTTGATTCTGGAAGATAGCAATGTGAATTATAATCAATTATACGACTATTTCTCTCAGCCAACTCCAGCTCCAAAGGCTAATGTGGGCTTTGATGATGAAGAAGATGAGGAAATGGATATTCCTCCACGCAGCCGTGGTGGACAGGGAGAGAATCGTCAGCAAACCACTCGCACTGAGAAGAAAGGCAAGGGTACTGACACACCAGCAATCGACCAGTTTGGTTTCGACCTCACTCGTGCTGCTCGTGAAGGAAAGCTCGATCCAGTGGTGGGACGTGAAAAGGAAATCGAGCGTGTGGCTCAGATTCTTTCTCGCCGCAAGAAGAACAACCCCGTACTGATTGGTGAGCCAGGTGTGGGAAAGAGTGCTATCGTGGAAGGATTGGCACAGCGCATCAACGAGCGCAAGGTGTCGAGAACCTTGTTCAACAAGCGCCTCATTACGCTCGACATGACAAGCGTTGTGGCTGGTACCAAATATCGTGGACAGTTTGAGGAGCGCATGAAGAGCATCATTGCTGAGCTCAAGGCGAATCCCGACATCATCGTCTTTATTGATGAAATCCACACCTTGGTAGGTGCTGGAAACCAGGCAGGTACGATGGATGCTGCCAACATGATGAAGCCTGCTCTTTCACGTGGTGAATTGCAATGCATCGGTGCTACCACACTGGATGAGTATCGCAAGTCGATTGAGAAGGATGGTGCGTTGGAACGTCGTTTCCAGAAGATTATTGTGGAACCAACCACGATGGAGGAAACCCTTGAGATTCTGCATAACATCAAGGACAGATACGAGGAGCATCACAATGTGTCTTACACGGAAGAGGCTCTTCAGGCATGTGTGAAACTCACAGAGCGTTACGTCACTGACCGCCATTTCCCTGACAAGGCGATTGATGCTTTGGATGAGGCTGGTTCGCGCGTACATATTAATAATGTAAACGTTCCGAAGGAAATCGAAGACAAGGAGAAAGCCATTGCGGAGGCAAATGCCAATAAGGAAATGGCGGTGAAAAACCAAAACTACGAGTTGGCTGCCAACTATCGTGACCGTGTGGTTCACCTTGAGAACGAGTTGGAGGAAATGCGTGCGCAGTGGGAGGCTTCGCTGGTAGAGAACCGTGAGACCGTCGATGAGGAAAAGGTGGCAGAAACCGTTGCGCTCATGACAGGCATTCCTGTGCAGCGCATGGCAGCAGCCGAGGGAATCCGCATGAAGGGTATGAAGAGCGAACTGAAATCGAAGGTCATCGGTCAAGACCAAGCCATCGACAAGTTGGTGTCTGCCATTCAGCGCAGTAGAGTGGGGTTGAACGACCCAAATCGTCCTATTGGTACCTTCATGTTCTTGGGTCCTACGGGAGTCGGAAAGACATACCTTGCCAAGAAGTTGGCTGAGCACATGTTCGGCACTTCGGATGCGCTGGTTCGTATCGACATGTCGGAATACATGGAGAAGTTCACCGTGAGCCGATTGGTGGGAGCCCCTCCAGGCTACGTGGGTTACGAAGAGGGTGGTATGCTCACCGAGCGCGTTCGTCGCAAGCCTTACTCCATTGTGCTGTTAGACGAAATCGAGAAGGCGCATCCTGACGTGTTCAATATCCTCTTGCAAGTGATGGACGATGGACGACTGACGGATTCCAACGGACGTACCGTCGATTTCCGCAACACAGTCATCATCATGACATCCAATGCTGGTACACGCCAGTTGAAGGAATTTGGTCGTGGTGTAGGATTTGCTGCTATGCAAGGAGTGAACGACAAGGAAATGTCGCGCTCCGTAGTTCGCAAGGCACTGGAAAAGCTCTTTGCTCCTGAGTTCCTCAACCGTATCGACGAAATCATCACGTTCGACCAACTCGAACTGGATGCCATCATCACCATCATTGACCAGGAAATCAATCCGCTCCAGCAGCGCATCGAGAACCTCGGTTTCCATTTCTCCATCGATGCCGAAACCAAGCGATTCATTGCTGAAAAGGGTTACGACAAGCAGTTTGGCGCACGTCCACTTCGTCGTGCCATCCAGTCGCACCTTGAGGATGGACTTTCCGAACTGATTGTAGAAAACGACCTCGAGGCAGGCAGCACCATCGTTGCCAAACTCAGCGAGGCAAAGGACAAGGTCATCTTTGAAGTGATAAAGAACGAGTAACGGTGTTTTGAAATACAATAGAACTTTAAATACAATGAATATGAGATAGTGCTCCACCAATTGTTGATGGGGCACTTTTGTGTGTTTGGATAAGGCAAAAGGAATTACAGATTATTTCATCAAATAACTGAAATATTATTTTTTGTGATATTTTTGCGGGGAAAGGATTTGTTTCTCCGATAATTGTTGTATCTTTACAACCAAGTTTAACAAAACATATATGCCAATGAATAGATAAACGATTATAGGACATAAGACTGGACGTCCACTTTTGCTTCTTGTTGTTCGATAATTGGGGAATTAGACGACAATCAATCAAGAACTGAAGTAGATAGTTCACGCCGTTCGGCGTGGGCATTTACTCGTTTAAGATTGATAGGTTATCCCCAATACCTCCGAAACGTAAGCGAAGTAGATTGCTCACGTTTTTTATGGTGAAAACTCTGTGTATTTTGTCAAATAACTAAAAAAAGAATTGATTATGAAGAAAACTATTTTATTATCTTTAGTGTTACTTTCACCACTATTGGTGTCTGCTCAAATCTGGTCTCAATACAAAACTGACGCAGATGAATTGAAAGGTACTCAAGCAAACAGTCGACATTTTATAGAAATACCAGAAGAAGGAGTTGTAGTGCTTGATGACAATTTGGATATGTTTGGTTTTGTTACCTATAACGGAATTTTTGATTATAAATTATATGAATATGATTTTAATGTGGCAATAGGAATTTTTGGTATGTATGATGAAACGGGGAAACTTGTAGAAAAAAAAGGAAATTATGGTAAGTGTGCATGATAATCCTTCAAATGCTTCGGTAGATAGTCGAATTACCTTATTAAAAAATAGTGGCATAAGACAGGTTGCTTCCTGGATACGAAACAATAAGGGCAGTGTACGGATTATCATTCCACGCTATGGGGAATCTGATTTTGATGTAACTGTGCCTACTTTCCTGTCTCAAAAGCAGTCAGAAACAAAAATAAGCCCCAAAGGAACCACTAAAAAGGGAGGTATGACATCTCCTGTAAGAAAGAAATAGTTCTGAAGTATTGTATTTTTACTCGTTTATAGTATATGAAAAAGTTTTCTCTTACATTCCTACTTTGCTTAATGACAATTCTGTCTTATAGTCAAACCAAGCATTTAACCGTTTTGGGTATTCCTATAACTGGCAATATCATCACTTTCCAGCAGAAAATAATTGCTAAGAATTACAGAGTTGATGTGCAAAAGAACAAAGTGCTGCCAGTTGGGCAACGTGAATTTAAAGGGCGATTCTCTGGGCATGAATGCTCTTTGAGAGCCTACTATTTTCCTGATGACAAGATTGTCTATAAAGTCAGGGTTTCTATTGATTTTATCTACGAATCGAGTGCGGATAATGCTTATAGGGAGATAAAAAGAAACCTTTTGCGCAAGTACAAAAACGCTTCCACGAAAACAGGAAGAACAGATGGGCATGAGTCTATATCTACAATGATTATCGATGATGACGACGATATTCTCGGATTTATAGATTTACTCGTGTTTGAAGGAGACGACAATTATGATAGCGAACTTGTCATTGGTTATACAGATATGGATGGCATGGCAAAGGCAGAGAAGAAACATACTGATGACCTTTGATTAAGTACATAATAGTTTTTGAATTAAAATAATTTAAAAGAAGATAGGTAATGCTCAAGAAATTCATTCTGATTATAATTGTAATAGCAGCAGTGTCTGCTGTGGGATATTATGCGTATCTTAATATCTTTAATAATCAATATGTTGTACAATACGAAAAGCAGGTCTATCCAGATTCAGACCCATGGACTCGTATCCACAAATTCGTTGCAAAAAATGATTCAGTTGCATCAGAAGAGGCTGTTGTATGGCTCTTGCATCAGTTTATATTCGACAACCCTGAACTAGAAAAAAGTAAATACCGTTATCAATATAAAAATCTCAGATTGGATAACGTAACCAAAAACACGCCTGTCCGTGTGCCTGCCAGCCTTATTAGGAAAACTTTCTTAGAAGGCAGTTCTAATAAATATAGCAAATTCGAAGATCGTGATGTTGATTGGTTACTTTTTGCACAGCAAATACCTTTCTTTACCTATGAGATGTCCGTTTGGCTAGATAATCCATATGAAGAAGAACGTATAAGATTCATTGCAGAGAATGATTATGAAGCAGCAAATAAGGCGGTTGATACGGTTGCGTATTATATCTCTTGCAATTGGTACTATACAAATAGACCTATTGATGATATTTTGGTTGTAAACTGCTATACGCTCGACTTTGTGCGCTCCACGAATTGGAACGTATGGTCCAGATTAATCCATTCTGCTTATTGTCAAGGGCTAAATTTTAATAGATACTCTGTTAGATATCGAGGATTAATAGATGAATAATAGATTGTCAACGGTTGTTTCAGATACGGGGATAAGGACGTATTGATGAACAGCCTTTGATTATATTTTGTAACATATTAGGAGAAACTTGAAATAGTATATATGAGTTACGTATCAGGGCATTATAGGAAGGGACACTACCGTAATGGAAGATGGGTTAGTGGCGGCTATGTCAAAAGTCATTATCGTAGTGGATATGGTTATGGCTCAGTTTGGTCACCAATAAATACAACAGTAACGGAACAAAGTCCAAAAGATTCCAATGATTCACAATCTGTACACCATGTGGATTCTCAGAAAGAGTCCGACATGTTGTGTACGGAAAAACTAACAGGTGAAGCCTATCTGAATAGTCGTCGTAAATATTGGCGCAAGGAGCGGGCAAAGAGCCCTGCCTCACAATTGAAAATGAGTAAAGATGAGGATACCGATTGGACAACAACATGGGGAATCATCATCGGAGTTGTCATTGTGATTGGCATTTTCATATTGATTGCTTCAGGTGGTCCAGAGGTGATGAACTGGTTCCTGGCCATTATGGTCATTGGGGCTCTACTAAAAAAAGGATGAGGGTGAATGAAGTGGATGTTGATGAAGTCGAGTTCGTCTAATCATATTAAATAATGGAAAGAAGATATGAAAAGCCTAAAATTATATGGATTAATCATTGTAATCGCACTTCTATTCTGTGCATGCCAGTCGCGTGAAGAGAAAGCCCTTGAGACAATCAAAGAGAATATGAATAAAACTTTGGATGACTTCAAAAGTTATGAACCTATCGAGACAAAGATGGATAGTTTGAAGTTTGACAAATATGGCGACACCTTAGTCGTAAAAGTAATTTTTAAAATGAGGCTCGTGGAGGGTTTGGTTGAAGACTTTGAAAACGATTACAGGGAAGCGAAAAGACTTTTTGATATTTGGGATGACCCTCGTATGTACAATTACAGCAGTTATGCTGATGATAAAAGAAATAATGCATATAAGGATATGCAAGTGGCGTTGATAGCAATGGAAGCCACGGAGGAAGTACAGAAATCCTATTTGGATACACTACTAATCTTGGATAAGAGCCATACGGGAGATTTTTATGGATGGCGAGTTCATCATAAATTTAGATGTAATACAATGGAGGGAAATCCTATGATAAAGAATTATATCTATTTCATGGATAAGAAATGCGAGAAAATCTTCTTAAGGATGGATGAAGATGAGTTCTCGTGGAGCCTATTCGTAAATTATATTGATAGGGCATATAGCGAGGCGACAGAAGATGAAAAGATTAAATACTAATCTTTGTGCTCAGCTTCGAAAGGAATTTGTTTTTACGATTAAGAACAGGAGGAAAAGAAACATGGTGAGAGTAAAGCGTCCCAAACTTGGCATACCCAGTATAATGCGAACTTTTGGATCGGCATTCCAAAACAAGAAGAAAAGGATACATGCGAAAAAGAGGTGTGGGCAGCAACATGAACAAGAACAGCGCAAGAAAAGGAAAATACCCATTGAAAAGGTGAGTCACTCGGTGCATACAATATCCATACCATTTGGTGGAATGAACAAAATGTATTAAAGCAATGAGTCTCCATCCTCATTGCAGCATTTATGTCTGTAAATATGCTGGATAGCCATTCTTTGCGGTAAAAAGTTTTGTGTAAGAGGATTTTTTGTTATTTTTTACCCGAACAGTTCTAAATGGCAGCCAAGTTGCACCAATTCGATGACATCACGCTCTTGGTCAATCCATATCAGCAGAAAGTCGCTGTCGATGTGGCATTACAGACATCCTTCATATGATTTAGCAAAGTTACGGAATCGATGCTTAAAGAACAAGACTCGCACTGAGAAAATGCAATTTTGGATTAAGACTGCATTTTTTTCAGTGCGATTTTTATATGACAAACAAGGGGATGCCGTGGATGGCATCCCCTTGTTGCTGAATGATGTGAGTGTATTTTACTCTGCCGAGTAGTCAATCTTCGACATGCGCACGTAGGTGGCGTAGCGGTGCTGGGCAATTAGAAGTACGTTTCTACGGCGAAGCGGAACTGGTTAATGAAAATCTGTTTGAAGGCGGAGATGTTGTTTTGTTCGTAGAATAGCAGCATGGCTTTCTTGTAGTCGATGCTGTCAACAGTCCGGAAAGAGATGGGACAATAGCCATTGGCAATCAAGATGGCATTGCTGGTGATGCGGGCAATGCGTTTGTTGCCATCGTTGAATGCTTGGATATAGGATAGCAGCACTAAAACGAAGAGTGCTTTCTCAAACACGTTGGTTCTGCTGTTCACCAAATCGCATGTCTGTTGAAGTGCCTCGCGTATTTGGAACTCGTTGTCAATTGGACGATAGTTTGTGCCTGTGATGCCGACACGTCGGGTGCGGATATTGCGGTCAACGCCAAGTTCCTTGACAAGCAAACTGTGAATGTCCTCTATGCGAGAGATGGTCAAGTGCTCCATGTAGTCGGGATTGGCAACTATGAAGTCGAGGGCATCCTTGTGATTAAGGAGCATAATGGCCTCTTCCTTTGTTTTTCCGGCTGCCGTTTGTTTCTCCTTCAGCAGGCGTTCCGTCTCAAGGAGAGAATAGGTGTTCCCTTCAATCTGGGAGGACTTCCAACTGAGATCAATGCCCAAACGTTCCATCTCCTTGCGTTTTTGTTCTTCGGTGAGTGAGGAAAAGTTATGAGCAAATTGATTTTGCAGCGTGTTGAGTGTTGCCATTTCCTGCTCAGTGAAAAGGCTTACATTACTTAATACATTAGGGATTAAATCGAAGTTATAGCCTGTCTGCACCTGTCGTTCATCAATATCCTTGCTGTAGTAGTCGCCTATATCAATGGGAGCAAATAAAGGTGAAGCGAAATATTTTGTGGCTCTAGCTTTTCCTTCCACGCTGATATAGAAGGAGCTGATTAACTCGGTGATGGCACGTTTGACAGTGGCAAGGCTTGCCTCACCTGCCAGAGCCTCAGCAATTTGTTTTGATGATGCACCCGGATGCTCCTTGATGTATTGTAAAACGATGTTCTTATCCATTTGTAAAATAGTATTGGTTCACAAAAGTATGAAAATCGGCTCAAATATACAAGATTTTGAGCCGATTTATTGCTGTTTTTGAGCCGATTTAACTTTTAGATATCTAAATCTTTCATTCTATTGTAAAGCACAACAAGAAGGGAGCACTCATGGATGCTCCCTTCTTGAAATAATATGTGAGTGGTCTTTTACTCTGCCGAATAGTCAATCTTACTCATGCGCACGTAGGTAGCGTAGCGGTGCTGTGCTGCCTTCTTGGCTGCGTCGAAGAGTTCCTGTGCCTCGTTGGGACATACCTTCTTGAGAGAGAGGTAGCGAACTTCGCCGTCGAGGAATGCCTGGAAGTTATCCCAGTTAGGAGCCTTGGAGTCGAGCTGGAATGGGTTCTTGCCTTCCTCAGCGAGACGTGGGTCGAAACGCCAGAGATGCCAGTAACCGCACTCAACAGCCTTGGCCTCTTCTGCCTGTGACTTGCCCATGCCGCCCTTGGCCTTGAGACCGTGGTTGATACATGGAGCGTAGGCGATGACGAGTGATGGACCTGGATATGCCTCTGCCTCGCGGAGAGCCTTGAGGCACTGTGCGTTGTCGGCACCCATTGCCACCTGAGCCACATAGACATAGCCGTAAGTTGACTGCATGAGACCGAGGTCCTTCTTGGTGATGCGCTTGCCGCCTGCTGCGAACTGAGCGATGGCACCGATAGGAGTGGCCTTTGAAGACTGACCACCTGTGTTGGAGTAAACCTCAGTGTCGATAACAAAGATGTTGATGTCCTCGCCAGATGCAAGTGCATGGTCAAGACCACCGTAGCCGATGTCGTAAGAAGCACCGTCACCACCGATGATCCACTGGCTGCGCTTCACGAGGTAGTGAGAAAGCTCTGAGAGCTGCTTGCAGATTGGGCAACCTGCGTTGCGACCAGCCTCGATAGCTGGAGCGAGCTTAGCTGCTGCTGCCTTAGATGCGTCAGCATTGTCCTTACCAGCAATCCACTCTTCTGCGGCTGCCTTGAACTCTGCAGGAGTGTCGTCCTTAGAGATGAGTTCGTTGAGCATAGTCACGATGCGAGCACGCATCTTCTTGTTGGCGATGGCCATACCAAGACCGTATTCGCAGAAGTCCTCGAACAGCGAGTTAGACCATGCAGGACCTTGACCCTTGGCGTTCTTAGTGTATGGAGTAGATGGGATGGAACCAGAGTAGATGGAAGAGCAACCTGTAGCGTTAGCCACCATCTGACGCTCACCGAAGAGTTGAGAAATCAACTTCACGTAAGGAGTTTCACCGCAACCGGAGCATGCGCCTGAGAACTCGAAGAGTGGGGTAGCGAACTGGCTCACACGTGGGTTGGCCTTGTAGTCGATGAGGTCTTGCTTGCTGGCCACGTTCTTCACGCAGTAATCCCAGTTCTTTGCCTCGCCGAGTTCGCCCTGCAGAGACACCATCTTGAGGGCCTTGTTGCCCTTCTTGCCAGGACAAACGTCCACGCAGTTGCCGCAACCGAGACAGTCCATGACGCTCACCTGCATGCGGAACTTCATGCCCTTGAGTTGTGCTGGAGCCAGCATGTCGAGTTTGGCAGCGTCGATGCCTGCGGCTTCCTTCTCGTCCATAACGAACGGGCGGATGGCAGCGTGAGGACAAACGAAGGCACACTTGTTACACTGGATACAGTTCTCTGAATCCCAAGTCGGAACGAAGGCAGACACACCGCGCTTCTCGTAAGCGGCTGTGCCCTGCTCCCACATACCGTCCTCGTAGCCCTTGTAGGCAGAAACGGGCAGGAGGTCGCCGTTCTGTGCGTTGATAGGACGCACGAGTTTGTTGATGAATTCTGGGTCGTCGTTAGCCTCCACTGGGTCAGCGGGAAGGTTCTTCCATGCTGGGTCAACGTCGAGTTTCTTGTACTCGCCACCACGGTCAACGGCAGCGTAGTTCATGTTCACGACATCCTCACCCTTCTTACCATAAGACTTCACGATGGCCTTCTTCATCTGCTCCACAGCGAGTTCCACAGGAATCACCTCTGTGATGCGGAAGAATGCTGACTGAAGGATGGTGTTGGTGCGGTTGCCCAAACCAATCTCCTGTGCAATCTTAGTTGCGTTGATATAATAAACGGTGATGTTCTTCTCAGCGAAGTACTTCTTCACATTGTTGGGCAGGAAGTTCACGAGTTCCTCACCCTCGAAGATGGTGTTGAGGAGGAACTGGCCGTTCTGACGGAGACCACGGAGCACGTCGTACATGCGGAGATAAGCCTGCACGTGGCATGCCACGAAGTTAGGAGTCTTAATCTGATAGGTAGAACGGATGGGCGTGTCGCCGAAACGGAGGTGAGAGCAAGTGAAACCACCTGACTTCTTCGAGTCGTAAGAGAAGTAAGCCTGGCAATACTTGTTGGTGTTGTCACCGATAATCTTCACAGAGTTCTTGTTGGCACCTACAGTACCGTCGGCACCAAGACCGAAGAACTTAGCCTCGAAGATGCCTTCACCACCGAGTGCCATCTCCTCTTCGATGGGGAGAGAACGGAAGGTAACGTCATCGATGATACCGAGTGTGAAGTGATTCTTTGGCTCTGGAAGTTCGAGGTTCTTGTAAACAGTGAGAATCATCGTAGGAGTTACGTCGGCAGAACCGAGACCGTAGCGGCCACCCACGATGAGAGGAGCGTTCTCCTGACCGTAGAAGGCATCCTTCACGTCGAGGTAGAGAGGTTCGCCGTTAGCACCTGGCTCCTTCGTGCGGTCGAGCACAGCGATGCGCTTCACGCTCTTTGGCACAGCAGCGAGCAGACGCTCTACAGAGAATGGACGATAAAGGTGAACAGACACCATACCGTACTTCTTGCCATTGGCGTTAGCGTAGTCGATAGCCTCGCGAGCAGCCTCTGTGGCACTGCCCATCAGGATGATTACGTCGGTAGCATCAGCGGCACCATAGTATGTGAATGGCTTGTACTCACGACCTGTAATCTTAGAGATTTCAGCCATGTATTTCTCCACTACAGCAGGAACTTCCTCGTAGAAGGGGTTGCAAGACTCGCGGTGAGCGAAGAACGTCTCAGGGTTTTCAGCCATACCCTTTGCCTCGGGATGCTCTGGAGAGAGGGCGCGAGAACGGAACTCAGCCACCTTGTCCATTGGCACGAGAGGACGGATGTCTTCCATGTCCATCTCCTCAATCTTGTGGTACTCGTGAGAAGTGCGGAAACCGTCGAAGAAGTTGATGAATGGAACGCGAGTTTCCAGTGCTGTCAAGTGTGCTACAGCAGAGAGGTCCATCACTTCCTGCACAGAACCTTCGCAAAGCATGGCGAAGCCTGTCTGACGGCAAGCCATCACGTCGCCGTGGTCACCGAAGATACAGAGTGAGTGGCTGGCAACGGTACGTGCAGACACGTGGAACACCGAAGGAAGCAACTCACCGGCAATCTTGTACATGTTAGGAATCATCAGGAGCAGACCCTGAGAAGCAGTGAAGGTGGTTGTGAGCGCACCTGCCTGGAGAGAACCGTGTACAGCACCTGCTGCACCAGCCTCAGACTGCATTTCCTGTACGAGAACTGTGTCGCCGAAGAGATTCTTGCGACCTGCAACTGCCCACTCATCCACGTGCTCAGCCATAGGAGACGAAGGAGTGATGGGGTAGATGGCAGCCACCTCTGAGAACATGTAGGCTACGTGAGCCGCAGCGGTGTTACCATCACAAGTGATAAATTTCTTTTCTTTACCCATAATGTGTTGTTAATATATAATAATGTGTAGTTAGTACTTAGTAGAGGAAACCGAAAAGCCAGAGAGGAATCTGGTTCCCCTCGCCAATGTCGCATTGGTTGACGGCATAGAGTGCTTTGGCCTTGCTCTTGAGTTTGGTGCTGTGTTCCGCAATCTTGAACTCAATCTGTTCATCGACGAGGAACGAGCAGAGGTTTCCATGCTTGTTCACCTTGTGGTCTTTCCAGAGTGTGTTGCAGAAGAAAGTCTCCAGCACGTCATGCTCGTCGAAGCAACGAGGATAAAAACTGTACATGAGGTTAGAGTTGTGCAGCAGCACACGGGCTGGCTTCTTGGGAAACTCGTCTCCCTTGCCATAAATCATGTTGACAAGACGGGCTTCTTCCAGATATTTGATGTAGTGCATCACCGTGGCACGGCTCATGCCCAGTTCTTGGGCCAGTTGGCTCACGTTAGGCACACTGCTTCCGCTCGTGGTGAGCATGTAGAAAAGTTGCTTGATTTTAGCGAGATATTTCAGTTCAATCTGTTTCACCAGCAAGATATCGACCTCAATCATCATGTTCATGTTCTTCAGCAAGTTCTCGCTGTAGTTCACCTTGTCGAGGAAAAAGGGATAGAAGCCATGATGTAGATAAGCCTGAAAGTATTCGCGTGGATTGACCTTGGCGAAGATGTCGGTGGCAATCTGTTTATGGTTGTTGATAATCTCATTGAGACTATACGAATGCAGTTGCAAGCCTGCGGAAAGATTCAGAAATTCGCGGAAAGAAAAACCTCGCAAATTGTAAGACTTCACAATGCCGTTCAGTTCGGGGTTTTCTTCTTTCAGACGCATCACAGGCGACCCTGTGAAGACGATTTTTAGGCCGGGGTAGCGGTCATAGCACTCTCTGAGTTGTGTGCTCCAGTCGGGCTGTTTGAACACCTGGTCAATGAGCAGTACCTTTCCTCCCGAATGATAGAATTCGCCGGCAAACTCTGTAATGCCGACGTTTTGGACGTAAAAGTTGTTAGTGTTTATATACAGACACGAATGGTCGTATGGAGAAAAATGCTCCTTCGCATACTGCAGCAGAAATGTGGTTTTTCCCACACCACGAGCACCTTTTATGCCAATCATTCGGTCTTTCCAATTGATTTCGTCCATCAGGTCACGACGCACGGGAGCCTTCAGGTGTTCTACTAAGTAAGCATGAGTACGGAAAAAAGATTCCATAGTTTCTGATTTTTATTTAGTTGTCATTCGTGAACCTTGGGCACGTCTTATATCAATGCCGGAGGTGAAATAAAAGTTCCATTGTGACGTATTTCTGTGCAAAAGTACAACTTTTTTCCTGAAAATGCAAACTTGACTTTGCAAAAAATGTGTTTTTAATAAAAAATAATTGCAGAACCCTTACTTTTGTTCTTAAAAGGAGCATTAATAATGTGTTTAAGAAAAACGATGGTCGAAGTTCTTATGCTTATGCAAGTGGATATTGCATGGTGGAGCAATGGAGGGAACCATGCTGAAGAATAAGCACTTGACAATCAATGCCAATGACCTGTCGGTTCGGAAACGCTTTCCGGAGTTGATTCAGTGCTTCTTCGTCTTTTTTTGGTTGACCATAGGTTGGCACGAGTACGGCATTGTTGACAATGAGAAAGTTGGCATGGGTGGCAGGAAGACGGTTGCCTTCCTCGTCGAAACAAGGGTCGGGGAGTGGAAGTGGAAAGAGTGTGTAGGACTTTCCTTCTGCGGTACGAAAAGCCTGTAGTTCCTGTTCCATGGCGTTCAGTTCGGTATAGTGTTCGTCGTCGGGGTTGTCGCACTTGACATAGGCGATGGAGGTGGGGGAACAGAAACGTGCCACTGTATCGATGTGGCCGTCGGTGTCGTCGCCTGCCAGCCATGAATGCTGAACCCAGAGGACTTTTTCTGCATTAAAGTATTCCTTTAATTGTTCTTCTATATCTTGTTGAGAAAGAGTGTTGTTTCTATTCTTTGCAAGAAGACAACTTGAAGTGACCATCAGTGTACCTTTCCCGTCACTTTCAATGCTTCCTCCCTCAAAGACGAAGTCGAGGTGGTTGGCATATCGGGCTTCAATCCTATGCGTTCCGTAAAGTTGGGAAACGGTGGAAAAAATGCTCTGGTTGATTTGGTTGTCGTGGTGGGAGGCAAACTTCAATCCCCATCCGTTGAACTGGAAATCGTTGAGCAACACCTGTTGCAGTTCTGGGTCGATGCAGGTGATGAAAGCATGGTCGCGTGCCCAGGTGTCGTTGGTGCTGCACTGTGTAAAGGTGATGCTCGTGAGGTTGATGTTGCGTTTGCGGAGGTCGGTTTTGGCTGCTTCTGTGTCTTGTGCCGCGATGAGAACTGGCTCAAATCTGGCGATTTCTCTCACGATTCTGCAGAAACAGTCAATGGCATCAGCCAACACAGGTGCCCAATCCGTGTCCTTGTGGGGCCACGTGAGTTGCACAAATGCTTGCTGATGCCATTCGGAAGGAAGAAACATGGTTCTTATTGGTTTATTTCTTCTGTTTCAGAGGTGTTGGGCCATCGAGAGTAGGCTTGACTGGGATGATGTTCCCTTTCTTGTCGAAGGTCATCTTGTCGATGCACACCTCTCGGTGAGTGCCTGGCACACCACCACCTAACTTCTTGTCGATAAAGTTCTTGTTGATACGGTGGTAGCAGATGTACCATTCGTCCTTGCCTGGTATTTGCAGGATGGAGTTATGTGCCGTTCCGTATATCTTATCCTCGGGTACTTGCTCTATCACGCGATAGTTTTGTTCGTCAATCTTGATGTCGCCCAGAGGGGAAGTGCTGGTGCCATAGCACACGTGGTAGTTGGGGGAACCCGTGTCATCGACTGACCAAAGGAAGTAGTAAGTGCCTTTGCGGAAGAACACGTAGGGTGCTTCGCGGTAGGCCCATGTCTGCAGGTTGCCACCTTGGGGCGTCATGTGCTTGATGGTTTCCTTCTTGATGGAGAGCATGTCATCGTTTAGTTCGGCACCAGCCATGAAGCCGTTGCCCCAATAGAGGTAGTACTTGCCAGATTTGGGGTCTTGAAACACATCCACGTCAATCGCTTGTCCGCCACGTGCTTCCTTTGGACGTTCTGCATCTGTCACGATGGGAGTGTCTGTGGCTAAGAAAGGTCCAGTGGGGCTTCCGCTCACAGCCACACCAATCTCCTTGCGGTTGCTCTTGGGGTTGTGTGCCGAGAAATAGAAATAGTATTTGTAGGTGCCGTCAGCCTGCTGGCGTTCGATAATACAAGGAGCCCACGCATTGCCCGTGGCCCATTTCACCTGTTCACCTTTCACGTCAAGCATTTTCCCCTCATCTGTCCAGTTGACCAAATCTGTAGAAGAGAATACGCTGAAGTCGTGGCCGCCCCATCCTGGCGTTCCGTCTGTCGTGCTGTAGATGTAGTACTTCTGTGTCTTGTTGGAGTACATAATCTCAGGGTCGGCATGGAAACCAGTCAGGATGGGCTGCTTAAAATTTCCGTATTCTTTCAGAAGACGGTCCTTTTCCGCCTGAGTGATGGGGATGATGGTGCCGTGGCGTGGGGTGAACTTACCTTTCGTCTCGGTGTTTTGTACAAACTCAAAGGTCTTCAGGTCGTAGGACTTGCAGAACTGGTAGTGGCCGTTGGCGTAGCAGTCGTACATGATAATCCACGACTTGCCGTCCAGGCTCTTGCACACACCTACGCCCTCCACGGCTTCCTGAGTCTGCTCCACATGGCCGTCAATCTTTGTCCAGCGGTCGGTCAGGTTGGCAGCCACGGCCTGATAGATGCCGCGACCCGATTCCTGCTTATAGAAGAGGTGGTAGAGTTTGTCGGCTTCGTTATAGACGATGTCTCCGTCGATGGTGGCGTTGCCCGCATCGAAGAGCCACTTGGGTTCACCTTCCAAGTCGGTGAAATCCTCATTGGCATACTGGTAGTAGATTTTGTCGAACGAGCCAGGGTCGCTGGTGCGCAACGAGTAGAATACCATGTACTTGCCAGCCTTGCGGTCGTAGATGGTTTCGGGTGCCCACACGCGGATGACATTCTTCCACTCCTTGGTGTAGCGGGTGGGGAAGTTGATGGCTGAGTGCTGCCAGTTGATGAGGTCAGTCGATTTGAGCAGCACCATGCCACGGTTGCTCGACCATCCGAGGCTCGACTTCATGTCGGTCACGACCATGTAGAAGGTCTTTCCGTCCTCACCTCTGAGGATGTGAGGGTCGCGCACACATTGTGTGAAGGCGATGGTGTCGGACGAGATGACGGGGTTGCCGTGGTTGAGCGGTGTGAAGTTGTAGCCGTCATCGCTGATGGCATAGCAGATTTGTTCATCTTTCGGGTCGTTGCTGTTGAAGTAGGTGAACAAGTAAGCAACCATCTTTTCGGGGTTGTTGGCGGTCTCTTTGGCAGGGCCGTTGCCTGCCGATGCTGGCAGGGAAAGCGAGGCACATAGTGTAGCCGCTAAAAGGATTTTGCTGTTCATGTTGGTTAAGGTTTTGTGTTAGTAATTTCTTTATGTCTTTGTCGAGTGTCAACACTCCAGTTTTTCTTCTTCTCTGAGGAATGCTTCAGCCTTCTCTATGTCGCTGGCATGGTCAACATCGAGGATTTTGCTGAACGGGTAGGCTTTTAGCCGGAGGCCGTCTCGGACGAGTTGACGCTGAAAGTTCCGCATTCGCGACTGTCCTTCGCTGATGCACTTGTCGATGACAGGAAAACTTCGTTCGTCCAATCCGTAGATGCCTCCCGATATGTAGCGTTGAGGCTCCTGGTCGAGGAATCCCGTGATGGTCTTCTCTGCATCGGTGGCGATGTAAAGTGGTTTCTCATCGTCGATGAAGTCCGTCACGGCCATCATGCCATCGTCGGCTGAGGTCTGCCAAGCCTGAATGTACCGTCTGAATTCCTCCTCGCGAAAGATGGTATCGACGGTGGTCAGACAGAATTTTCCGTTTCCCATCACTTGGCGCAGTTCATAGAAACTGTGCATGGACGAGGGGGTGGTCTTGACGAGCAGGTGTAGCAGCGGGTCGGCTTTTTGCAATTGGCGCAAATGCTCCTGCGTGAGGGGCGTGAGGTTGTTGGTGATGATGTAGATGCTGTCGGCTCCACACGCATGGAAGATGCGGATGAGGCGGTCTATCATCGCCTCTCCCTGTATCTTGACCAGCGGCTTGGGCAGTTCCACTCCCTCTTGTGCCAGTCGCGACCCTTCACCTGCTGCAAGAATGGCAAACGTCATGGTGCTGTTTTCCTAATCAGTTGCATATAATATAAATAATGTATAATGGGCTAATGCTACCTCTGCTGCATGGGCCTATTATACATTATTCATGGGATGATTCACGTCAGAAGTTGAACTCTTCGCTCACACTCTTCTCTTCCGACACGGCGCGGATGGCGCGGGCAAACATGTCGGCAATGGAGAGTTGCACCACCTTGGGACACTTCTGGGCATAGGGGATGGAGTCGGTGAAGACCATTTCCTCCAGCGCAGAGTTCTGCACACGGTCGCTGGCGGGGTCGCTCATCACACAGTGGCTGGCCACGGCGCGGACACTCTTGGCACCGGCCTTCATCATTTCGTCGGCGGCTCGGGTGATGGTGCCTGCGGTGTCAACCATGTCATCTACCAGTACCACATCCTTTCCCTTCACGTCGCCGATGATTTGGATGGAATCGACCACGTTGGCTTGCAGGCGAACCTTATTGCAGAGCACGAGTGGGGCGTTGAGTTTCTTGGCAAACAGGCGGGCGCGTTTGGCACCGCCCACATCGGGAGTGGCGATGACGAGGTCGGACAGGTTGAGTGCCTCCACGTATGGAATTTCCACGAGTGAGCCATAGAGGTGGTCAACTGGCACATCGAAAAAGCCCTGAATCTGGTCGGCATGAAGGTCCATGGTGATGAGGCGGTCTATGCCTGCCACACTCAGCAGGTCGGCCACCAACTTGGCACCGATGCTCACACGGGGTTTGTCTTTTCTGTCCTGACGTGCCCATCCGAAATAGGGGATGACGGCCACAATGCTGCGGGCACTGGCGCGCTTGGCGGCATCAATCATCAGCAGTAGTTCCATCAGATTGTCGCTGTTGGGGAAGGTCGATTGCACGAGGAAAACATCGTTGCCACGGATTGACTCCTCAAACGACACCGCAAATTCGCCATCGGCAAAATGGGAAATCACCATGTTGCCGAGTGGACAGCCTAAACTCTGGCAGATGCGTTCTGCCAAATACCTTGTTTTTGTGCCGGAGAACACTTTGAAAGGTCTTGCTTCACTCATGAGTTTTATTACTATTAGTAAGTTGGTCGGTTAAATCTTGTGCAAAGGTAGTGAAAATAATTAGGAATTAGGAATTAGGAATTAGGAATTATTTGTTTTTGGCAGAAAAAAGCCATGAAAGAGCGGAAAAATGTGCAATTCCTAAATCCCCGCTCTTCAAAAGGCACTCTCCATGTGAAAGTACAATTCGGTGCCGTGTTCCTCCTCCATTTCGCTGGCAAAAATGTTGAAGTCGATGCGGATGCGCTCGCGGTCGGGGAAAGGGACTGCAATCACCCCTTCGGCGCGGCGGATGGTGGATGCCGATTTGTGTGGTTGGTTAAGCACTTGCAGGTCATACTTCTCTGCCATCTTCTGTACGAAAGTATGCAGAAGTTCTTCGGCCTGGTCGGCCCATCGTTCCGCTGTCTGCATTTCCACACTGATGCGTACAGGGAAAAATCCTTTTCTCAGAGTCTGTTGTTCCGTTTTCTCCTCCATTATCAGGCTGTTTTATAGGTGAATGTTCGGTTTTTTCCTAAATAAGGTTAAAAAAAAGCGTATTCCTATCGTCACTATGTTTTTAACCCCTATCTTTGTAATCCCGTTTGGGCAAAAAGGTGCTGCATGTCGCACTTCAGACACGGCAAAAGCCGTTGCTTCTGATGCCGAAAGCAGTGATTTTGATGCAAAGGTACAAAAAAATGTTGAAAACATTTATCACATTATTTATTATATGTGTCGTCGTGCTGAGCATTGCGATGCTTTTTCTTAGTGTGCGTGTGCTTCTGAAGAAGAATGGCCGCTTTGTGAAGATGCATGTGAGCCAGTCGAAAGCCATGCACGAAAGGGGTGTGACCTGTGTGCAGAGCCAGGATTTCGCCATGCGCCACAAGTCTCCTTATGCCATCAGAGAATGTGCTGCCAAGGAAAGCGAGGGCTGCGGAAGCGGCAACTGATAAGGAATGAGAAAAAATAGTAACAAATCAATATGAAAAAAATCTACACACTTGTCCTCAGTGGACTCTTGGTGGCAGCAGTCGGTGCTGCCATCACATCATGCAACAACACTAACAGTAGTGAGCCTTCTGCCGAAGCAGCACCTGCCAAGTCTTCGGACGGCAAGGGCGGCGGTTACAAAATTGCCTACGTGCAGATAGACACGCTCACCTCGCAGTATCAGAAGTGCAAAGACCTCGAAGAGGAGTTTGCCAAGAAACGTGCCAATGCCGAGGCCACCATCAATGCCAAAGGCAAGAACTTCACTGCTCAGATGCAGGAATTTAACCGCAAGTATCAGAGCAACCAGTTCACTCAGCAGCAGTTTGAGGCTGAGCAGGCCCGGCTATCCAAACTGCAGCAGGACCTTGAGTCACTTCAGGCCCGTCTGAGCAACTCGCTGCAAGAGGAGTATCAGAAGGAGTTTCAGGCTCTGACCGACACCATCCAGAACTTCACCAAGTCCTATGCCAAGGAGAAGGGCTACGACTTCATCCTCTGCAAGTCGTCGGGCATCGACAATGTGCTCTATGCCAACGAAGCCTATGAGGTGACCGATGAGGTGGTGAAGGCACTCAACAAGCGTTACTCTAAAACGGCTTCCAAGAAGGAGAGCGATGAGAAGAAGAAATGACGTAATTTTGTAAAACCCCATGAAATAGTAAAGGCTCGCCATCTGGCGAGCCTTTTTTGATGGTTTCCGACACCGCTTTGCGGGCTTTAGAAAAAACGTGAGTTCGGTATAAGAATTACGCCTTCAGCGGACGTGTAAAGTGACTGAATGTCACTTTGAAAAAAAACAAATAAAAACCGATGAAAACAAAT
>DGSN01000001.1:70969-94911 GCA_002393575.1 Prevotellaceae bacterium UBA4361
AACTGCTCTTATACCGAACTCACGTTTGTTTTATGTGTAGCGGTGTCTTTGCCCTAAAGGAAACGGCGTTGCATATCTAAATTGTATGGCGTACCAATTACAATTGGTGTGGCGTTCCTATTGTATATTGCACGTAAGGGCATAAAAAAGGGCTACCCCGTTTCTCACGAAAAAGAATAGCCACAACACAAACACAAAATAAAACACGACAAACAATTCTGGTTAAACCCAGAATGTTGTACTTTTACTGGATGCCGTCTTCGCGCAGTTTGCACTGCCACTTCCAGGCCGAAGCCAGAATATCGTTCAGTGGCGTGTCTGCACTCCAGCCCAGCACCTTGTTAGCCTTGTCCACATTGCCCCAGATGGCCTCGATGTCGCCTTCGCGACGGGGAGCGTACTCCCAGGGCAGTTTCACACCAGTTGCCTTCTCAAAGCCTTCCACGATTTCGAGGGTTGAATAGCCGTGGCCTGTACCGATGTTGAACACCTCCACTGGGTCAGTCTCCTGTTCCAGCACACGCTGCATGGCCTTCACGTGAGCCTTGGCCAAATCGACCACATAGATGTAGTCGCGGATGCAGGTGTGGTCGGGCGTGTTGTAGTCGTTGCCGAAAATCTTCAACTGCTTGCGGATGCCAATGGCTGTCTGGGTGACGAATGGTATGAGGTTCATGGGCACACCGTTAGGAAGTTCGCCAATGTTGGCAGACGGGTGTGCGCCGATGGGGTTGAAGTAGCGCAGGATGATGGACTTGATGGGGGCACCCGAATGGATGTAGTCCTGAATGATTTCCTCGTTGATTTGCTTCGTGTTGCCATAGGGCGAGAGGGCCTTCTGGATGGGAGCCTCCTCCGTCACGGGAAGGTTCTCTGGCGTGGGCTGGCCATACACGGTGCATGAAGAAGAGAAGATGATGCCCTTGCCGCCATACTTGGCCATCAACTCCAGCACGTTCATGAGTGAGTTGAGGTTGTTGCGGTAGTAGAGCAGGGGCTTTTCCACCGATTCGCCCACAGCCTTAGAGGCGGCGAAGTGGATACATCCTTTGATTTGATATTTCTTGAACACGGCTTCGGTGGCTGCAAAGTCGTTCAAATCGACTTTTTCGAAGGCAGGACGAATGCCGGTGATTTTCTCGATTCCGTCAACTACGTTGGCGTTAGAGTTTGATAAGTTGTCGATAATAACTACGTCGTAACCCGCTTCTTGCAGTTCTACTGTAGTGTGTGAACCGATGAAACCTGTTCCGCCGGTCACGAGGATTGTTTCTTTCATGTGTATGTGTAAGTTTAATAATTAGTGTTGTTCATTTTTGTTCTTTAGTCTTGGACTCCCTCTGTTTCTCGGCCGAGGTGTCCCAACTGCTGAGTTTTGGTTTTGCAAATTTAGGACAAATTATTGACTTGACACGCTTAAAAGGGCATTTATTTTTTTTGAAAATGCACTTTCGGTCAAAAAGAGCCTTTTTTTCTTACGTAAAGGTGAATTTCAATCCCTTGCAGAGGCTCATTTCTTGCGTCGGTACTCGGGTTTCTTCCAGAAGTTCACCCCCAGCAGGTACTTGATGGTGCCGTAGGTGTTGGTCAGACCGAACTTCTGCTTTCGGTAGGAGTAGGTGTGGGCCTCGAAGATGAGCCCGTTGAACATGCGGGTGTTGTTCCAGAAGAGCGAGAGGCGCAGGTTCACATCGGTGGAGATGTTGTTGAGGATGGAGTGCGTATCCTCCTGAGCCTCAGTGATGTTCGACCGGCGGTAGCCCACATTGGGCATGAGCGAGACGGCGAAGAACACGTTGCGTCCCAACACGCAGTTGTAGTTGTAGCCGATGCTCACGCTGTAGTCCTGATAGTTCACCTGGTTGAAGAGCAAAGTGGAGTCGATGTCCTCTTTGATGTAGTCGGGCAGTTCTTCTTTGTCGAACTTGATGCGCTGGTGGTTGTACTGGAAGCCGAGGCTCCAACTGCCGCAACTTTTCCGTTGCACGGCATTGGCTCCGAAAGCGGCGGGCCAGGAGAAGTGGCGGTTGTTGAACAGATAGACCACGTTGAAACCTTTGCAGCGCGAGTCCAACCCGTGGAACGCACGGTCGCGCCCAGTCAGGCTGATGCCGCTCACGCTCCTGATTTCGGCACTCTTTCCCGAATTGAAAGTGTAGTATTCGCCAAAAATCTTGGCCGTGTGAATCACCAGCGACTGGCGGAGCGAAGTTCCGTTCGTCTTGCCGGCCCTGATGCCCAGGTCGTTCATGTTCCACACGGCTCCATAGCCTAAGATACTATAATATATATACCCACCGAGAATGACCGAAGGGTCGGACTGGATAATCATCGAATTGTTGGTCGATGATGAACGCAGGAAATAGTAGTCGTGCCAGTAGGACACCTCCAGTTGGGCCGTGAGGTTATACTTCTGAGGGGTCACGTAGTTGGTGTCGCAGTCCATGAAAAAGTGGGACACACCATCCACCACGCGTGTGAGGAATGACTTTTTCTTCACGGGCAGAGATGGCAAGTCGGTGTGCTTCTCGGTCACGACCACACTGTCCAGGAGCAGGCTGGACTCTTCGCCATGAGCCTCCTCGTCATGGACGGAAATAGAATCGCTTGGAGCCAATGGCACATCTGTCTGTGCAACAGCGGTTGCACAAGACAAAACCATCCCTAATGCGATTAGAAGTCTCCTCATATTTTGCCTAACACTCTGTCCATCACCCAGTTTGTGGGCGTTGCGCTCATCGAGTCGCAGTCGCACTTCTCTTTCCCCTGCAAATGGCGCACAACCTTCTCAATCAACCCCATCTGCACATGCGGTGGGTTGGGCACCACGATTTTCTCCTGCCCCCGCTCGGTGTCGAGCAAGATAGGCTCATAGTCGAACACCGAGAAGACCACCTTTCCCCGAGTACCCACGATGGAAATGCGGTCGCGTCGGGCAGACTCGTGGGCCACAAAACACCACGACCCGCTGCCCGAAAGCCCGTTGGCAAAACGGAAGCAGGCGTTGAACGTGTCTTCCACCTTGTAAAGGCCCAGCATATTCTGGCAGAAACCCTCCGCCTCGATGATGGGGCCGAACCAATATTGCAGCAGGTCAATCTGGTGGGCTGCCAAGTCGTAAAAGTAACCACCGCCACCCGCTACCTCGGGCTGCAGTCGCCAGGGCAGTTCCTTCCCGCTCTTGTAGTCCAGTTCGCGCGGAGGCACCGCAAAACGTATCTGTACCGTCAGCACCTTGCCGATGTCGCCTCCCTGCACAATCTCCTTCACCCGCTCGAAGTAGGGCAGATACCGCCTGTAGAACGCCACAAAACACGGGATGTCCGTCAGTTCGCTGATGCGGTTCACACGCAGGCAGTCCTCATAACTCGCCGCCAGCGGTTTTTCTATATAGGCTGGCTTGCCGGCTTTCATCGCCATGATGGCAAAGGTGGCATGGGAGGATGGGGGAGTGGCGATGTAGATGGCATTCACCTCCGGGTCGCTCACCAGTGCTTGTGCGTCCGCGTAATACTTCTTGATGTTGTGGCGCTCGGCATACGACCGTGCTTTCTCCTTGTCGCGGCTCATCACAGCCACCACCTGACTGCCCTCAATCTTTCCGAAGGCAGGCCCGCTCTTCTTCTCGGTCACTTCGCCGCAGCCGATAAAGCCCCATTTCACAGTCTTTTGATATTCCATAGTTACTTGCTTCCCATCCTTTTGTAGCGCTCCTAACTCGTCAGCATCTACATAGCGTGGGTTCTTGCTTTTGGGTTGCAAAAGTACGAAAGTTCTTTGACCTGCCCAAAAAAAATCCCAATAAAGTTCAGTCAACACTTTCTAAAACGAAACCTGTGCATTTTAACAAGGCCCAACCTTCACACCTTTCGGGGAGGTTCTTCCACTCCTTCCGCTGCGGCTCTTCCACAGAGTCACGAGGGGCAGTGGAGGAGAGTCACGTGACTCTGTGGAGTAGAGTCATGAGAGGTAACGACGAAGCCCCTCTGGAAACTCTTCATAATGCGTGAGTTCGGTGTAAGAGCACTCACGTTGAAGGAAGTCCTTTTATCGCTTCTTGCCGTGCAAGCACTTGGCGATGACACGGGCTTTAGAAACAAACTGTGGGTTTTGCAACTTTCTTGAGATTTTTTTCAAAAAATGTAAGGAGGGCATCCACTTCGTTCTTTTGCCGCCTGTTTTTTTGACAAAAAGAGGCGTAGTGTTGTATAATCCAAACTTTTTCCGTAAATTTGTGGCGAAAACAAAATTGTCGATATGAACGAGAGTTTTTTCAATGCCATACAAAAGAAAAGTCGGGAAACCATGCCAAAGGGAACGCGGGTTCTTCTTTTTGGCTCTCAGGCTCGTGGAGATGCAGGTAGAGAGTCGGATTGGGATGTCCTGATATGATTTCCAACCAGTAGTTTTATTTGCAAAATCGGAAAAGAGAGAAATATATGGCTCGTAACAAGAAAAAGCAGTTGCCGCTGCTGGAGCAGGTGACCATCACGGCTTGTGCCGCTGAGGGGAAGGCTTTGGCACGTGCGGATGACAAGGTGGTGTTTGTGCCTTTTGTCGTGCCTGGCGATGTGGTGGACTTGCAGGTGAAAAAGAAAAAAAGTTCCTATATGGAGGCTGTGGCAGTCCGTTTCCATCAGCGCTCGCCTCTGCGCACCGAACCTCGTTGCCGCCACTACGGGGTGTGCGGCGGTTGCAAGTGGCAGTGTCTCCAATATGGGGAACAACTGAAGGCGAAACAGCAGCAAGTGCTGGACAACCTCACCCGCATTGGGAAGGTGGAATTGCCTGAGTTTATGCCCATCTTGGGAAGTAAGAAGATTTATGGCTACCGCAATAAGTTGGAGTTCGGATTCAGCAATAAGCGTTGGCTGACGGAGGAGGAAGTGGCTTGGCCGGATGGCGAGAATCGTCCGATGCGCGGGCCTGCTGTGGGGTTCCACATCACGGGCGCATTTGACAAAATTCTCGACATCGAAGAGTGCCACTTGATGGACGACATCAACAACCAAATCCGCAACGACATTCGTCGGTATGCTCTCCAGCATGGGCTTGAGTTTTACGACCTGCGCGAGAACCGAGGACTGCTCCGCTCGCTCATGATTCGCACCAGCAACACGGGAGAACTGATGTTCCTCGTCCAGTTTCGCATCGACACGCCCGAAGAGCAGCAACAGGCCGATGCGCTGATGCAGCATCTGAGTGAAACCTTTCCTCAAATCACGTCACTCCTTTATGTTGATAATCATAAGGCTAACGACACGTTTGGTGACCAAGAGATTCATGTGGTGAAGGGCAAGGATCACATCTTTGAGCAGATGGAAGATTTGCGCTTCAAGGTGGGGCCAAAGTCATTCTATCAGACAAACACGGAGCAGGCGTATGAACTGTATAAGGTGGCGCGGAGTTTTGCAGGATTGACAGGCAAGGAGTTGGTGTATGACCTGTACACGGGCACTGGCACCATCGCCAACTTTGTGGCGCATCGGGCGCGTCAGGTCATCGGCATTGAGTATGTTCCCGAGGCTATTGAGGATGCCAAAGTGAACTCGGACATCAACGGTATCACCAACACGCTTTTCTATGCGGGCGACATGAAAGACATCCTCACCACCGACTTCATCGAGGAGCATGGCCGCCCCGATGTCATCATCACCGACCCGCCAAGGGCTGGCATGCACCAGGATGTGATTGACAGCATTCTCTTTGCCGCTCCTGGACGCATTGTTTATGTGAGTTGCAACCCTGCCACTCAGGCGCGTGACCTCCAACTGCTTGATGCACAGTATAAAGTAACGAAAGTTCAACCCGTCGATATGTTTCCCCACACACAGCATGTGGAAAATGTCGTGTTATTGGAAAGAAGATGAGCACTTATTTTGACTACCAAGCCGCCAATCACTACACGGACTATCCCGTGAAAGAACCTGCTGAACTGATGTCTTTTCTGATGCGGGTCATGCAGGGCATTTCGCGCACCAAGGCGAAAGAGTTGCTGAGCCAACGCATGGTGTATGTGGACCATGTCATTACCACGCGATATAACCACCCTTTACTTCCAGGGCAGTTGGTGCAGGTGGCCAAGAACCGCCATAAGCATGAACTCAGAAGCCGATGGGTGCGCCTCGTCTATGAGGATGCGTTTCTCCTTGTAGTGGAGAAGAAGGAGGGCATTCTGACCAATGCGTTGCCGGGCGACAGGAGAGAGAACGTGAAGTCGATTTTGGACGAGTATGTGAAACGACAGAGTAAATCTTTCTCCGTCCACACGGTGCATCGGCTCGACAAGGGTACCTCGGGGTTGCTCCTGTTTGCCAAACGGCGTGATATTCAGCAGATGTTCACCGACAACTGGCACGATCTCGTGACGGATCGTCGCTATGTGGCTGTGGCTCAGGGGGAGATGGAGAAGGACAGTGGTACGGTGACTTCATGGCTGGCCGACAACAAGATGTTCGTGTCCTATTCCACTCCTTTTGACAATGGGGGCAAACAGGCCATCACGCACTATCGTACATTGGAACGGAAGAATGGCTATTCGCTGGTGGAACTGAAATTGGACACGGGCCGGAAAAATCAGATTCGTGTGCATCTGCATGACCTCGGACACCCTATTGTGGGCGATTATAAGTATGGCAGTACGGTGGAAGAATATGGCGACCGCAGCAATCCCGTGGGGCGAATCTGTCTGCATGCCTTCCGTCTTGTGTTCCGTCACCCGATAACGGGCGAGACACTGAATTTTGAGACCCCTTATCCAGGGTGTTTTATGCAGTTGTTGCACTGATTTTGCGATAAAATGTGTGAAAGATTTGAATTTCTCGAAAAAAAGTACTATATTTGCACGCTTTTTTACGCGTAAAGTATGAGACAACTAAAAATTACCAAGTCAATCACGAACCGTGAGAGTGCTTCGTTGGATAAGTACTTGCAGGAAATCGGTCGTGAGGAGTTAATCACTGTTGAGGAAGAGGTGGAACTGGCTGCGAAGATTCGCAAAGGCGGTGTCGAGGGTCGGAAGGCTCTGGAAAAACTGACAAGGGCGAACCTTCGTTTCGTCGTTTCAGTGGCTAAGCAGTACCAGAATCAGGGCTTGAGCCTGCCCGACCTCATCAATGAGGGCAATCTGGGTCTGATTAAGGCTGCGGAGAAGTTTGATGAGACCCGTGGTTTCAAATTCATCAGTTATGCCGTGTGGTGGATTCGTCAATCCATCTTGCAGGCTTTGGCCGAGCAGAGCCGCATCGTGCGCCTGCCACTCAATCAGGTGGGCTCGCTCAACAAGATTGGCAAGGCTTTCTCGAAGTTTGAGCAGGAGAACGAACGCCGTCCTTCGCCAGAAGAACTGGCTGCACAGTTGGATTTGCCTGTGGATAAGGTGGCCGACACGATGAAGGTGAGCGGTCGTCACATCAGTATGGATGCTCCTTTCGTGGAGGGCGAAGATAACAGTCTGCTCGACATCTTGTCCAACCCCGATTCGCCATCGGCAGACAAGACGCTGGTGACGGAATCGCTGCAGCGGGAGATTGAACGTGCGCTCGACACGCTGACTGTGCGTGAGAAGGAAATTATCAAGATGTTCTTCGGTCTGGGAGAACCAGAAAAAACGTTGGAAGAGATAGGTGACCGCTTTAATCTGACCAGAGAGCGTGTGCGTCAGATTAAGGAGAAGGCTATCCGCCGCTTGCGGAAAGAGTCGAAAAGCAAATTGCTGAAGACGTATCTGGGATAGTTTTTTCGTAGAACGGTTAGAACTTTTTAGACGAGAAAAGATGAGAAAAATCTTATTGTTGATAATGTTGATGACGTTGGTCGCGTTGGGTGCTGAAGCCAAAAAGAAACCGACGGCCTATGGTAAAGGTACGGGTCGGGTGTATGTGTTTGGTGTGAGTCAGGCATTGACTGATACGGTCGTGTTTGTCACGACCATCAATCAGGTGGATAGCCTTGACTTGGAGAGGGGAACTAAATTCCTGCCGTTTCGTTCAGAGTTTAGTCTGCAGATGAAGCAGTATCTGGAAGGCCAGATGGGCTTGAAGCATCAGACTTCCTGTGTGTTCTATTCTGACAGCCGCAAGAAATTGTCGAAAAAACTCTACAAGATAAAGAAACGCTATCTTGACGATAAAGATAAACGTTTGGTGATGCTGGATGAAGAACGCTTTGTCTTTAAGCATCCGCTTGACTCAAATGTGAAGGAATAAATGAAAATTTATGTGTCCCCCAATAGGTGGCGTAAATCGCTATGCGGAGTTGCAGCAATGACGATGTTCTTTGTTGCAACTTGTTCATTTTTTGCCTGTTCGAATAGCGATGAATCTCCCTACAATCCTATTTATGCTGAAAGCAGGACGGTGATGGTCTATATGGCGGCAGAGAACAATCTGTCGGGGGCGGCGGCTTCCGATGTGGCTGAGATGCTGGTGGGCATGGCTAACAAGGAACTCTATCCGAACGACAGATTGGTCATTTTTATTGACGATGTCAGCATGCCTCGTATCTATGTAGCCGACCGAACGACAACGGCTACAGCGATGGCACAACTGACTCCCGTGAAAACCTATGATGAAGAAGTGAACTCGGCTTCGGCAGAGGTGCTGGGCGACTTTGTGGCGTATGCAAAGCAGCACTATCCAGCCGACAGTTACGGGCTGGTGTTGGGTTCGCATGCGTCGGGCTGGATTCCGTCAAACTATCTCCTGGACATGCAGGAGGCTGTAGCATCGCGCCGCTCGTTTGGACTTGATAACGGCAACAACTCTTCAAGTTCCCAACTGAACGGACACCAGATGGGCATACCCGATATGGCTCGTGTGCTGGAAGAGCAGGGTGGGGTGGATTATCTGCTGATAGATGCCTGTTTCATGCAGAACGTGGAGGTAGCCTACGAACTCCGTAAGGCTGCTCGCCACATCGTCGCTTCACCTGCAGAGATTCCTAATCCAGGTGCGAACTACAAGACGATGATTCCAGCCATGTTTATGAGGACGGATTGTGAAAAAAAGATGCTGCAGGCTTATTATCAGGAGTATTGTGATAAGAAAAATTGGGGCATCGTGGTTTCGGAGGTAAATACGACGGGGATGGATGCTTATGCTTCTTGCATGAAGACATTGGTGGACAAGTATCGCGAAGATTTGCTGACGGCTGATTATAGCGATGTACAGAACTATTTTCGGTATGGCACAGGTAGTTGGGGTACTGATATTCCTGATGGCTACGACATGCAGGGGGTGATGAAAAATGTGCTCAATGAGGAGGACTACGCTGTGTGGCAGCAGGAAGTGGCAAAAGTGGTTACGTGCATGCATTCGGGCTTTTGGTATAGCGGTGCTCGTGGTGGTCGTCGGACGTATGAGATTGATGCTGAGCAATGTTGTGGTGTAACGATGTTTGTGCCGCTGGATAAGTATGAAGGTAATAGGTACGATTTCAACACGACTTATCTTGACACTGCATGGGGTAAACTGATGTGGGGTGAGGACTGAAAGGAAACGGAAATACGAATAAAAAAGAAAGTATGACTGAAGGAAAAGTATATTATAGAGTGGGCCGACACACCTACTGTGTCAACTTCTGCGATGAAAAGAATACAACGGAATTGCTGCCGTCGAGTGAGCCTTTCCGTTTGGAGAAAGCACCAACGCCAGATGAGACGTTGTTGTTTGAATTGGTGGTGGATGACGCATGGCGACCGGCACAGAAAGGAAAGGAGATTGGTCAGTTTGACTGTGGCGGTAACAATCATGGAGTGTATTATCTGGAAGATGGCTCCTATCAGATTTTGGTTAGCGATGTGCAGGGCCGTCAGTGCTGCCTGATTCAAGCAGTGTCCGATTTTTCTTCTGCTCGGGTGTGCCTGAATGGTGATTGGGTGATGCGTAATTTTGGGCTGAACAATGCACTGATGATGGTGTATGCTTTTGCTGCTGCTGACAAGATGACGGTGTTGATGCATGCTTCGGTGGTGAGGAAAGAGGGGCGTGGCTATCTGTGTTTGGGTGTGAGCGGAACGGGAAAGAGTACACACACTTCGAACTGGTTGAAGTATGTGAAGGATACCGACCTGATGAACGATGACAACCCCGTGGTGTGTGTGTGTGACGATGGGGTGGCACGTGTGTTTGGTTCTCCCTGGAGCGGAAAGACACCCTGCTACCGCAACACAGAGGCTCCCATCGGGAGTTTCTTGCAACTGAAACAGGCTCCTTATAACAAGATTAGCCGCATGAAAGCAGTTGATGGCTTTGCCTCGTTGCTGCCTTCGTGTTCGGTCATGAAGTGGGACCGCCGAGACTATGTGGGTACTTGCGACACTGTGAGCAAGTTGCTTGAACTGGTGCCAGTGTTCTTTTTGGAGAACCTGCCTAACGAGGAGGCTGTGAAGATGAGTTATGAGGCGATGACAGGACAATCTTATGAGTCCGCTTCTGTGGCGAAAACGGAGTCTATGGTAAAAAGTGAGAACTGATGCTGAAGAAACTCTCGGTGGAGAATGAGGTGTTCTTGCCTATACTGGTGGAACTGGTGGAAGATGGGAAAACGGCTGCTATCATCGCACGAGGTAACAGTATGCGTCCGTTCATTGAGGATGGTCGCGATAAACTGGTGTTTGGGCGGGCTGATAAAATAGCGGTGGGAGATGTGATACTGGCGGAAGTGACGGAAGGACATTTTGTGTGCCACCGAATAGAACGGATTGAAAATGAAATTGTCACCATGCGCGGTGACGGCAATGTGCCGAATTTGGCAATGGGTACGGGGACAGAAGTCTTTCCTGTTGCCAATGTGAGAGCCAAGTTGGTGCAAGTGGTGCGGAAAGGGAAGACATACACATTATCTACATCGAGAGTGTGGAGACTTTATTCAGCCATCTGGCCTCAACTGCTGCCCATCCGTCGGTATCTCTTGGCCTTGTATCGTCTGATTTGGCTGCATCAGTGGCCTGAGCGGTGGCAACGGAAAAAGAACTAAAGCAATTATTCAAAAGAAAGAATCAATACACATATTTTATATATAAAAAAATGAAAATCAAGAAAGGTTTTGAAGTGCGCAACGTGTGTGGCGAGAATATTGTCATTGCGCATGGTGTGGAGAATATAGACTTCACGAAAGTGATTACACTCAACGAGTCGGCTGCTTACATCTGGAAAAAGGTCGAAGGCAAGGATTTCACCGAAGAGAATATGGTGGATATATTGATGGATGAGTATGAAGTGGACAAAGAACAGGCACTGGCCGATGTGAAAAAGTTGGCCGCCTCGTGGGTTGAAGCAGGGCTGGTGGAATACTAAATCAGAAAAAACTCTTTTTAAGACTCAAGTATGGCGAAGGTGCAGATAGAGCAATCGTGGCTTGAAAAACTCCAGGTAGAGTTTGACAAACCTTATTTTGAGGAACTCATCCAGTTCGTCAAGACTGAGTATGCTCATGGCACATGCTATCCACCGGGAAGATTGATTTTCAATGCTTTCAATCTTTGCCCACTGCCTCGTGTGAAGGTGGTGCTGATAGGGCAAGACCCCTATCATGAGCCAGGACAGGCACATGGATTGTGCTTTTCTGTTAATGATGGCGTTCCCTTTCCTCCATCGCTCCGTAACATCTTTCAGGAGATAGAGACAGATTTAGGAAAGCCGATGCCGCTATCGGGAAATCTGACACGCTGGGCAGAACAGGGTGTACTGCTGCTCAACGCCACCCTGACTGTTCGCGCCCATGCAGCGGCAAGCCATCAGAAACGTGGCTGGGAAGAATTCACCGATGCTGTCATCCGTCTGGTGAGTGCCGAACGTGAACACGTGGTCTTCATCCTTTGGGGAAGTTATGCACAGAGCAAGGCACCGCTCATTGACGCATCGAAACATTGTATCTTGAAGTCTGCCCATCCCTCTCCGCTGTCAGCCTACAGAGGCTTTTTTGGCAATCACCATTTCAGTATCTGCAATCAGTACTTAAACCAACACGGAATAGAACCTATAAATTGGTAATTTAATGAAAAAGATATATTTATCACTTATCATCTCATTCTTTGCTTTTGGACTCTCTTTTGCTCAAAAGCAAGTGAAGTCCGTCACTATTTTTGGTGACAGTTATTCCACATTTGAAGGATATATCACCCCCGAAAGCAACATTACCTGGTACTTCCTCGACCATGCTGTGAAAGACAACGACGTGGTCAGCGTGGAACAGACCTGGTGGCATCAGTTGCTGAAGAAGAACGGCTGGAAACTCTGTATGAACAATTCCTATAGCGGTTCGACCATCTCCTCTTCGGGCTATCGGAATGAGGATTATAGCGACCGTTCGTTTGTCACTCGTGCCAACAACCTGGGTAATCCCGACATCATCTTCATCTTCGGTGCCACGAACGACTCGTGGGTACCTTCGCCTGTGGGTGAATATAAGTACAGCGGATGGACAACGGAAGACCTCAAGTCATTCCGTCCTTCCTTGGCCAAGATGTTGGATTTCATGAAGAAACGCTATCTTGGCGTGGAGATGTATTTCATTCTCAACAGCGAACTCTCTGATGCCATCAACGCCTCGGTCTTCACGATTTGTGACCGCTACCAAGTGCCAGTCATCGTGTTGCATGACATTGATAAAAAGGCTGGTCATCCTTCTGTGGCAGGCATGAAGGCCATTGCCGAACAGGTGGATGCCTATGTACATCAGTACAAAAGCCAAATGCACCCCAAAAGTAAAATGCACTCCAAAGACAAGAAACAGCATAAAAACAAGAAGCAGCCGAAAGGTAAGCAGTTGCCGAAGAAAGGAGCGGGGAAAAACTAAGGGATGATGAAACAACGTTTGCTTTTGTTCATAATTCTGATTCAAGGCGTTTTCTTGGTAACTGCCCAAACGTCAGATTCCATCATGGTCGCTCATTTGCGTGCCCGGGGAGTCAACATCACTGATGGCAATTCGGTGAAACTCCTGACGAATGGACATGATAAGTTTGAAGATTTGTTCGAATCTGTGCGAAATGCCAAATCTTTCATTCATCTGGAATATTTCAATTTCCGCAACGACTCCATAGCCGGTCTGCTTTTCCATCTTTTGGCACAGAAAGTTGCGGAAGGGGTGGAGGTCAGGGCCTTGTATGATGCGTTTGGCAATTTGTCAAATAATCAGCCCATCAAACACCACATGCACGATTCCATCAATGCGTTGGGCATCAAACTTGTCAAGTTCGACCCCATCCGCTTTCCGTGGGTCAACCACATCATTCCGCGCGACCATCGCAAAATAGTTGTAATCGACGGACGCATAGCCTACACGGGCGGCATGAACGTGGCCGACTACTATATTGAGGGCATCCCGGAAATTGGTGACTGGCACGATATGCACTTACGCATTGAGGGACCAGCCGTCAATGACCTGCATAACATTTTCTGCCACATGTGGAAGAAAGCAACTGGCGAGACCGTGAGAGGGAACAAATATTTCTTCTATCACGAGCCGGAAAAAGCCAACCAACGTGTGGCCATCATTGACCGTCATACAGGGGCCACTCCCGATGCCATCCGAGACCTTTTTGCTGAAATGCTCAATACCGCCCAGCATAAAGTGCTCCTCGTCAATCCTTATTTTGTGCCGACCCATCGGGTCAGAAAAGCCTTGAAACGTGCTATTGACCGAGGTGTGGAGGTGCAGATTCTCCTTTCGGCCAAGAGTGACATTCCGCTCACCCCCGAGGCATCTCACTATGTAGGCAACAACCTTGCCAAGCGAGGAGCCAAGGTCTATCTCTTTCATGGCGGATTCCACCACACTAAGATTATGATGGTCGATGACCTCTACTGCACCGTTGGCTCCAGCAACATGGATGCTCGTTCGCTCCGATGCGACTATGAGGTGAACACCGTCATCTTCAGCAAGAAAACCACAGCCGAACTGACCCAACTGTTCAACGAGCAACTCAAATCTTCCACTCCCATGCAGAAAGGCTACTGGGGCACACGCTCTTTCGGCAAGAAGTTTCAAGGTTGGTTTGGCAACCTGCTCACACCCTTCCTCTGATTATTTTTGATGATTTCAATAACTTTGATTACTCCAGCAACAAGGATAACAACGATTACCCCTAAAAAATAATGAAAAAGTCTGTCTTCACCATCCTTTTCTTGGCTGCAACCCTGCTTGCTTTTGCCGCCAACAATCCCAAGCGCGAGTTCCGTGGTGCCTGGATTCAATGTGTCAACGGTCAATATCTCGGCAAGTCACCTGCTCAACTGCGCCTGATGCTCTCCTCCCAGTTGGACACCCTCCAGCAATGTGGCATCAATGCCATCCTCTTCCAAGTGCGTGCCGAGGGTGATGCTCTCTACAAATCGAGTTATGAGCCGTGGTCTCGCTATCTCACCGGCACACAGGGCGTCGCCCCGGCCGATGGCTGGGACCCCCTTGCCTGGATGGTCGAAGAGTGCCACAAGCGTGAGATGGAATGTCATGCTTGGATAAACCCCTATCGTGCCAAGACAAAATTCACCACGGCACTGGCGCAGAACCATCCAGCCGTGCGCCATCCCGAGCGTATTTTTGAGTATGATGGCCTGTACATCTTCAATCCGGCCATTGAGGAAAACCGTCTCTACACCTGTATGGTGGTCGAGGACATCCTCAACCACTACGACGTGGATGGCATCCACATGGACGACTATTTCTATCCCTATCCCGTCAAAGGACTTCCGTTGCCCGACCAAGCCTACTATGAGGCTGACCCACGGGGCTTTTCCACCATTGAGGACTGGCGGCGCGACAATGTGAACCTCCTCATTCGCGACCTTCATCACCTCGTGCGTACCGTCAAGCCCTGGGTCAAGTTTGGCGTGTCACCCTTCGGCATCTACCGCAACAGCCCCACGGGCGAAAACTGTGCAGAGGGTAGTGCCACCGCCGGCACACAGAACTACGACGACCTCTATGCCGACATCGTCTATTGGGTGAAACAAGGATGGGTCGATTACAACATACCTCAACTCTATTGGAATCTTGGCACCAAAGTGGCCGACTATGAAGTGCTCATCCATTGGTGGAACGATTATTGCGGCCAGCGTCCTCTTTTCATCGGCCAAGACATCGAACGAACCGTGAAAGGAGTTGACCCGCACAATCCCAACTCCCATCAGATGCCCATTAAGTATGAACTGCAACGCTCCTTGCCCCACGTGCAAGGTTCTTGCCAATGGTATGCGGCAGCCTGTGTGAACAATCCTGGCAACTACCGCACCATGCTTCAGCGTGTCTATCACTCCACGCCTGCCCTTCAGCCCCTCATGCCCTACATCGACAAGAAAGCGCCAAGCAAACCCCGGAATGTGCAGTTGTCGAAATATGCCATGACCGGCACCATCCTCTCTTGGGAAGAACCCAAAGGAAAGACCGAGATGGACCGTGCCCGTCAGTACGTCATCTATCAGTTCGACAAAGGCGAGAAAGTGAAACTCGACAATCCCGAGCACATTCTCGCCATCACCAGTGGCAACTCCTTCACGCTTCCTGTCCTGAAGAAAGGCACCACCATCGTCCTCACCGCCCTCGACCGTCTGCACAACGAGTCGAAGCCCGTGAAGGTGAAAGTCAGTCGATAAAACGGCGAGTCAAATCGCCAAACTCCTCAATCCTTCGGTCTCTGAGGAAAGGCCACCAGCGGCGCACATTCTCGCTGCGCTGCAAATCAACGTCGATGACCTTCACCACCTCCTCATTCTTGGGGGCTTGATAAAGCAACTCTCCCTGCGGGCCAGCCACAAAACTGCTGCCCCAGAACTGGATGCCGTTGGTTTGTCCCGACGGGTCTGGCTCATGCCCCGTTCGGTTCACCGCAATCACAGGTATTCCGTTGGCCACAGCGTGTCCGCGTTGCACCGTCATCCATGCCTCGCGTTGGCGTTCCTGTTCCTCGGGTGTGTCGCTCGATTCGTAGCCGATGGCTGTGGGAAAGATGAGCAGTTCAGCCCCTTGCAGTGCCATCAGTCGTGCCCCTTCGGGATACCACTGGTCCCAGCACACCTGCACCCCCAGCCGTCCCACGCTCGTCTGGATGGGGCGGAAGCCAAGGTCGCCCGGTGTGAAGTAGAATTTCTCGTAGTAGGCAGGGTCGTCGGGAATGTGCATTTTCTTATACATCCCGGCAATCGTACCATCTTTTTCCAGCACCACCGCCGTGTTGTGGTAGAGTCCTGCTGCACGTCTCTCGAAGAGCGACGTGACAATCACCACCCCCAGTTCCCTCGCCAGACCCCCGTACATTTCCGTCGAAGGGCCAGGAATCGTCTCCGCCAAATCGAAAAGAGCCGTGTTCTCCGTCTGGCAGAAATAGAGAGAGTTGTGCAGTTCTTGCAGCACAACCAGTTCTGCCCCCATCGAGGCCGCCTTCCTGATGGCCTCACAAAGTTTCTCCATGTTTTTCCGTGTGTCCTGCTGACACGTTTGCTGTACAATTCCAATCTTCATATTTTTTTTGCCAAATTTTTCGCAAAAGTAGGAAAACTTTCCGAGATAGCATCGCCAAAGGCAAAAAAAGTACGCATCCGTTTCCACTCCTGCCAATACGTCGTTCCTATTGCAATTTGTACGCCACTCAAATTGCAATAGGAACGACGTACCATTTGTATATGCAATGCCGTAGCACGTAGGGTGGAAAACGGCTTTCGTGGTCAATGCCTCCGCCACTTTTTGTGCTGATACTTACAATCTTCTCAAATTTTAAGTACAAAAAGAGTTTTTTTTTACACTTTTTTTAAAAAAAAGAGTCAAAAGATTTATTTTTTTCTGAAAAGACTTAACTTTGTGGCGATGAATGTATAAAACTATGTTAAGGAAGAGAGTTTGTATAATTGTAGTTGGACTGTTGATGCTCTGTCAGGCTATGGCCGGAGCCGAAAAAGGTGGAGCGGCTCCGACAAAGCCATTGGAGAAGTTTGTGTTCACCACGGTGTGGACAGCGCAAGCCGAGTTTGCGGGCTACTACGTGGCCAAGGAAAAAGGGTTCTACCAAGAGGCTGGACTTGATGTGGAGATTCAGCATCCGTCGCTCACCAGTTCGGTCTATCATAGGCTGAACACTCATAAGACCGATGCGGGCATGCTGGCACTCATGTCGGCCATCGACCTGATGGGCAATCGCGGTGCTGAGTTGGTCAACATCTTCCAGACCTCGATGAACAGCAGTTACGTCATCGTCTCCCGATGGGGCAAGAATCCTGCCACACAGCAAGGCATGAAAGTGGCGGTCTATAACTCCGAACCCAACTATTTGACCATGATACTGGACAAACGCGAGCAGATGGACTACAAGTTCATCTATTTCACGAGCAATGTAAATGTGTTCCTCTCCGGTGCGGTCGATGCGATGGTGGTGGTGAGTTATAACGAATATTACCAGTTGAAGCAGGCCAACTTCAAGATGACGGAGAAGGGACTGTTTCGTTTTAGAGACCACGGCTACAACATTCAGGAGAATGGCGTGTATGTGAAGCGCGACTACTACACGACCCATCCGCAACAGGTGCGCGCCTTTGCCGAAGCCAGCCGTCGTGGCTGGGAATGGGTGGCACGGCACCCGGAAGAGGCACTCGACATCGTGATGAAATATGTGGAGGCCGACCACGTGCCGACCAACCGTGTGATGCAGCGGCTCATGCTGCAAGAGATTCTGCGCCTGCAGCAAGATGCGGAGTCGGGAAAGCGCGAGTTCCGTGTGCGTCCCGACATGGTGAAAAAAGCCTGTAGCCTGATGCAGGAGGTGGGCATGCTGAAACGTGAGGTGACCTACGACGAACTGATGGGGCGAGAGCATAAGTAAGAAACTGTATATTCGGGAAGAAAAAGAAGAAACCGTATGATGAATCCAATTCGATATGTCAGACAATCGCTGGCAGCCAAACTGAGCCTGTGGGTCATAGCCTGTATGGTGTTGCTCTTCATCGCAGCACTGTGCATCCTGTTCTTCTATTCGCGCCAGGCCGTGAAGCAAGAAGCCATGGAGAAAGCCACCCAGACGCTGGAAGGCACCCTGCTCCATGTGGAGAACACCCTGCACGAGGTGGAAGTGGCCGCCGACAACATGAAGTGGATGGTGGAGAAGAACATCAACTCGCCCGACTCGATGTTCACCTTCAGCCGCACCATCCTGGAGCAGAATCCCCATCTGAATGGTTGCTCCATCGCCTTCGACCCCTATTTCTTCCCCTCCAAGGGCAAGTATTTCTCGGCCTACAGTTACAATGGCAACGACTCCATCGAGACGGAGCAGGAGGGCAACGACCTGTATGAGTACTACTGCATGGACTGGTATCTGATACCTTATCTGCTGGAACGCCCCTACTGGGTGGAACCATTCCGCGAGTACGACACGGGTGGCATCCAGATAACCGATGTCATCACATCCTACTGTCAGCCCATCCGCAACCAGCGAGGCAAGACCGTGGGAGTCCTCTCCGTCGATTTGTCGCTCCAATGGTTCTCCCAGACCATCAGTGCAGCCAAACCTTTTCCCCATTCCTACAGCATCCTGCTGGGCAAGGGAGGCACCTTCCTCGTCCATCCCGACTCAACCAAACTCTTCTATCAGACCATCTTCACCCCCGCGCTGGAACAGCCCGACACCGTCCTCATGGCACTGGGCGATGCGATGGTGGGCGGTGAGAGCGGCTACAAAGTGTTGCGGCGCGAGGGCAAAAACCTCTACGTGTTCTACAAACCCTTCCGTCACACCGGCTGGAGCGTGGCCATCGTGTGTCCCGAAGAAGACATTTTCGAACCCTACAACAGCCTCCAGAAGTCGCTCATGTTCATTGCCATCGTGGGTCTCCTGCTGCTGTTTATCTTCTGCATCTTCATCATCCGGCGCAGCCTGCAGCCGCTCAAGCAGTTGGCACATTCAGCCCATCGCATAGCCGAGGGCGAATACGACGAGAAAGTGCCCGACTCCGACCGACAGGACGAGATAGGACACCTGCAACAGAGTTTCTCGCTCATGCAGCAGTCGCTGGCTCATCACATCGACGAGATGAACCACACCACCGACACTCTGACACAGCGGAACCACGAACTGCAACATGCCTACGAACTGGCCAAAGAGGCCGACCGAGTGAAGACCGCCTTCCTCAACAACATGACCGACCAAATGTCGCACCCCGTGGCTGTCATCAATGCAGAGAGCGACATCCTCCACCAGAACTACGCCACCTTCACGTCCGAGGAAATGGCGGCTCATGTGGACAAGATGCTCGAAAACACCGAAGCCGTGACCCAGCTGCTCAACCAGTTGCTCGATGCCTCGGAACAAGGCGCACCACAACAGACCACATAAACAAAAAAAACGATGTTCATGAAAAGTCTCATAGACAAGATAAGAAAATCACTCTCGCTGCAGATTTCGCTCTGGGTGCTGCTTTTCGCCGTGCTCATCTTCGTCGTGTCGCTCGGATTCCTCTATATACAGACACGCAACTACATACGTCAGGATGCCATGCAGCGTGCCGAAAAGGTGCTGAACAACTCCGTTCTTGAAGTGACCGAAATGCTCAACGACGTGGAGATTGCCACCAACAATACGCTCTGGCTCGTGAAGACTCATCCCCAGCCCGACTCGGTGGTCATCTATTCGCGTAGCATTGTCGAACTGAACCCCAACTTCTACAGTTGTTCCATCGCCTTTGAGCCTTACTACTTCCAGCATCAGGGGGAAGGAGAATACTATTCCATCTACTCCTACCGAAAGAACGGCATCATCGTGTCGGAGCAAGAAGGGAGCGACAATTATCGCTACTTCGACAAGGACTGGTATCGTCTGCCCCGCGAGAGCGGCGAGGCACATTGGATAGACCCCTTCTACGACTACTACCTCGATGCTGCCTCGGTCAAAGCCATGCTCACCACCTACAGTAAGCCTATCACCGATGCACAGGGGCGTTTCATCGGCGTGGTTGCCACCGACCTCTCCATGCAGCACATCTCCCTGAGCATGGACCAGAAGAAGCCCTCGCCAAGGTCTTTCTTCTTCATGCTCGACCACAAAGGTACCTTCTGTATGCACCCCGACACAGCCAGAATCGGCATGAAGACCATCTTCAGCGATTGCGACCCCGTTGCTCAGGCCGATGTCATCGCTCTGGGCCAGGCCATGACCAGTGGCAAGGAAGGCATGCGCACGGCCACCATCGATGGCGAAAATTGCTATGTATTCTTTCGTCCCTTGCCTCGCACGGGATGGAGCATCGCGGTCGCCTATCCCGAGAGCGAGATTTTCAAGGGATACAACCGCCTGTTCTACATCGTCCTGCTCATCATTGTCATCGGTCTCATCTTTATGCAACTCATCTGCCGCCACCTCGTCAACAACGCCATCGTACCCATGGGACAACTGGCAAGGCAAGCCCGCCACATCGCTACAGGAAACTACTCCGACCACATGGCGACAACCACGAGGCTTGATGCCGTGGGCCGATTGCAGAACAGTTTTGTACAGATGCAGCAGTCCATCGCCACCCGCGTGAGCGGCATCGAACGTCTGAACCAAGAGATAGAGCAGCGCAACGAGGAACTGGTGCGGGCCAATGAACTGGCACAAGAAGCCGACCGAAAGAAAACGGCCTTCATGCAAGACATTACCCACCAGGTGCGTACACCTCTCAACATCATCACGGGTTTTGCACAAGTGATGCGCGAGGGGAGTGACTTCATCTCGCCCGACGAGATGGTCACCATCATCGATGCCATGCAGGATAACTCCTACAACATCCAAGGCATCATCGACAAACTCCTTGCCGCCTCTTTCCTGGAGGGTAAGGAACACATGGAACGCACTGGTGAGGTGGAGTGCAATGCCCTCTGCCGTCAGTTGGTTGCCGCCATCCGTATCAAGCAGCCCGACACCGTCAGGCTTGACTTCACCACTTCCGTGCCCGACTCGCTTACGCTCCACACCCACACACTCGTCCTGCCGAAGATACTCCGTCAGATGCTCGACAATGCCAATCAGTTCACCACACAGGGAACCATCAACCTGCATTGCCAGCAGCCCGACCCCGACCACGTGCAGTTCATCGTCACCGACACGGGCATTGGCATCCCCGAGGCCGACAGGGAACGCATCTTTGAGCAGTTCACCAAACTCAACTACTATGCCGAGGGTCTGGGTATTGGACTCACCCTGTGCCGACAGGCGGCTGAACTCTTGGGAGGCACACTCATCCTCGACCCCACCTACCAGACAGGAGCACGTTTCATCTTCACCCTTGCGATTTAGATGTCACCGTTTTGCCGTCGTCCATCCCCTTTTGTCGCATATAGGGCAAAAAAAGTTTCTCTTTTGTGCTATATGCGGCAAGATTTTCTTACCTTTGCACAATGATTCTATTTTTCCGTAAAAAAACTTTACACTTTTTTTGATATGCCCAAAATATCCATACGAGGAACAGAGATGCCCAGTTCACCCATTCGGAAACTGGCTCCTTTGGCCGAAGACGCCAAAAAGCGAGGCATCAAAGTCTATCACCTCAACATCGGACAGCCCGACCTGCCCACGCCTCAAGTGGCACTCGATGCCATCAAGAACATCGACCGCAAGATTTTGGAATACAGCCCTTCGCAGGGCTACCGCAGTTACCGCGAAAAACTGGTGGGCTACTATGCCAAGTATGACATTCACTTGACAGCCGACGACATCATCATCACCAGCGGAGGTTCCGAAGCGGTTCTTTTCTCTTTTTTGGCATGCCTCAATCCCGGCGACGAAATCATTGTGCCGGAACCTGCCTATGCCAACTATATGGCCTTTGCCATCTCCGCAGGAGCCGTCATACGCACCATTGCCACCACCATCGACGAAGGCTTTGCCCTGCCCAAGGTGGAGAAATTTGAGGAACTCATCAACGAGCGCACTCGTGCCATCCTGATTTGCAACCCCAACAACCCGACGGGCTATCTCTACACTCGGCGCGAGATGAACCAGATTCGCGACCTCGTGAAAAAATACGACCTCTACCTCTTTTCCGATGAGGTCTATCGTGAGTTCATCTACACTGGCTCCCCCTACATCTCTGCCTGCCACCTGCAGGGCATTGAGCAGAACGTGGTGCTGATTGACTCGGTGTCGAAACGCTACAGCGAGTGTGGCATCCGCATCGGAGCACTCATCACCAAAAATGAGGAGATACGCAAGGCCGTGATGAAATTCTGCCAGGCGCGTCTCTCTCCACCACTGATTGGCCAGATTGCTGCCGAGGCAAGTCTTGATGCCCCCGAAGACTATTCGCGCGACATCTACGACGAATATGTGGAACGACGCAAGTGTCTCATCGACGGCCTCAACCGCATCCCAGGAGTCTATTCACCCATTCCCATGGGGGCTTTCTACACCGTGGCACGTCTGCCTGTCGATGACTGCGAAAAATTCTGTGCATGGTGTCTCTCCGACTTCAATTATGAAGGCGAAACTGTCATGATGGCCCCTGCAGCAGGCTTCTACACCACACCCGGAGCGGGCAAGAACGAGGTGCGCATAGCCTACGTGCTGAAGAAGGAAGACCTCACTCGCGCTCTTTTCGTGCTGCGCAAGGCATTGGAGGCTTATCCCGGACGAGTGAAGGAGTAACATGTCTTTCGAACTTTTCATAGCGCGGCGCATCTATGCCGACAAGACCGAGGACGGAGAACGCTTCTCTCGCCCCGCCATCCGCATCGCCATGCTCGGTGTGGCCATCGGTGTGGCTGTCATGCTCATCAGTCTGGCGGTGGTGCTGGGGTTTAAGCACGAGGTGAGCGAGAAAGTCATCGGTTTCGGTGGCCACATCCAGGTGCTGAGCCTCACCCAAAACCAAAACTACGAGATGATGCCTGTGCTCACCAACGACACCCTCGTCCGCAAGGTGAAACAAGTGCAGGGCATCGACCACATCCAACGCTTTGCCACCAAGATAGGCATTCTGAAGACTGAAGAAAACTTTCGCGGACTGACTTTCAAAGGTGTGGGCGAAGACTATGACCTTTCTTTCTTCCGAAAGTCGCTGGTGGAGGGGGATATGCCCCACTTCTCCAGTCGGAAAGCAACAAACGAGATGCTCCTGTCGAAGAAAGTGGCAGGAGACCTCGGTGTGAAAGTGGGCGACCGTGTCTTTGCCTATTTCATGGGCGACGAAGCCATGCGCGCCCGACGCTTCAAGGTGACGGGCATTTTCGCCACCAACATGAATGACTACGACCGCAACTACGTCATCACCGACATCTACACCGTGCGCAAACTCAACGGATGGGATGCCGAGATGTCATCAGGGCTGGAAGTCACCGTCAGCGACTTTGACCGTGTGGAATCCATCACCCAACAGTTGCAGTTCCTCCATCAAGGTGCCGACCGCTACGGAGTCACCTATGGCGTGTTCAGCATCAAAGACTTGGCTGCCCACACCTTCTCTTGGCTTGCTGTCCTCGACATGAACGTAGTCATGATTCTCATTCTCATGATACTCGTCAGCACTTTCACCGTCGTCAGCGGATTGCTCATCATCATGCTCGAACGCATCAACATGATTGGCACTCTCAAGGTGCTTGGAGCCACCAACGCAGCGGTGCGGCGCGTCTTCATCCACTTCAGTGTCATGCTCGTAGGCCGTGGACTTCTCTGGGGCAACCTCATCGGGCTGCTCCTCTGCTGGCTCCAGCAGCACTACCATCTTCTCGCCCTCGATGCCTCGGTCTATTACATCGACTCTGTGCCTGTCCAGTTCAACTGGCCCCTTATCCTCGCCGTCAACGCCATCACTCTCCTCATCTCCACCCTTGTCATCTGGGGCAGTTCCCACCTCATCAGCATCGGAAAACCCTCCGACACCCTCCGATACGAATAGCACCGTTTCGTTCGGTTTTTTAACGTGAGTTCGATATAAGAATTACGCCTTCGGCGGCTTTAGAAAAATAAGAAAAAACAAAAGAAA
>DGSN01000028.1 GCA_002393575.1 Prevotellaceae bacterium UBA4361
GATGGTACTGCAGGATGGAGTGTGTCGGGCCTGAGCATACAGACCAACAGCTATTTCACCAAGAAAGAAGGCACCAACTACATGGAAGCATGGACTAGCCGCGGCAGCAAGATCTCCGAGGCCAGCCTCTCGCAGGTGCTGAAAGGACTGCCCAAGGGTAACTATCGTTTGCAGGCTGGTGCGCTGCATATCCAGCAATCCGGACAAGGCAGCACAACCAACACTGGTTCGCCGCAGAAAGGTGCCTACCTCTATGCCGGATTCTCGAAGACCCTCATCACGGCTATGAAGACCTACGCCGTCACCTTCTCCATTGTCGATGAGCAGGGAGAGGTGGAAATCGGCGTGACGACCGAGAATCCCACCGGTAACTACCTCTGCGTGGACGATTTCCATCTCCAATACATCGGTGAAATCGGCACATCGGACATCGCCAAAGAATTGCAGAGCCTACTGACACAGGCCGAAAGCTATTCCTCAAATGGCATGCAGCAACCGGCATCCGAAAGCCTCAGCCAAGCCATAGAGGCCGCACGTCAGGTACTGACAGGAACAGGCACTGACGACGGCGGCAACACCATCTACGACGAGGCAGCCCTGAACGCAGCCCACGAAGCACTGACAGCAGCCATTGCAACTGCCGAGGCTTCCGTGGCACGCTATACGGCACTGCAAGAGCGCATCACCTACGCCACCAAGGTGCTGAATTGGTGGAAGGATATGCCCCGTAAGGCCGCGGCCTGGAATCTCCTAGACGAGGCCAACGCCACTGCCAAGGAGCAAGTGAAGGACTATACGCTGACGGACGACCAGCTGAAGGCCGCCGTCAACACCCTGAACAACCGCATCAAAGCGGTCGATAAGAAGATCTATTGCAGCGGCAGCGCCTGCGGTTCAGACTCGAAGTTGCAGGACAACAATAACCAATGGAGCCACAAGCGCTCCTACCAGTCGAAGCACTGGGTGCTCTTCTGGGAGAAGGAATACGGCGACGAAGTGCCAAGCGCCGTACCGGGCATCTTGGATACGGCCGACAAGATCTTCGAGATGTATGCCGACAAGCTCGGCTTCATCACCATCAACCAGGGCAAGTCCAAGAGCGACACCTACAAGATGATCATACGCCTCTTCTCCACCAGCGAATGGAAAGCCGAAGGCAGCGGCATCGACAACCAGATCGGTATGCTCTCGCTCTCGCGCTGGGCCTACACTTCGCGCGGCGGTCAAACCGTAGCCCACGAGATAGGCCACTGCTTCCAGTACCAGGTACACTGCGACAACAACGACTGGAACGGATGGATGTACAACTGGCACGAATCCACACAGAATCCCTTCTGGGAGATGTGCGCCCAATGGATGGCCTATGTCTATTATCCCAGCAAATTGCTCAATGACAACGAATGGCTTTGGAACTCGCTCAACGGTATGCACCGCCATCCTCTGGCCGGCTACCTGCGCTATGAGAACTTCTTCATTCAGGACCTCTTCGTTCACAAGCACGGCTGGGACGCCGTGGGACGGCTTTGGAACGAATGCAAGGATCCGGAAGACCCCTTCGAGACGTATATGCGAACACGCATGACAGGCTCCACCGCCAAGAAAGTCAGCCAGCTCGGCGACGAGCTGTGGGAGTGGGGCGCACGAATGACCACCTTCGACCTCGACCCCATTCGCGACGTGGCTGGAGGCAAAGCCAGCTGGCGCAGCCAGACCGCCATGATCAAGGATAACGAAGGCTACTGGTGGCCGGAGAAGAAGAACTGCATCGAGAACTACGGCAACAACGCTATACGCATCAATGCACCCACACGCGCCACTACGCTCTATGTGGAGTTCGAGGGTAAGGCCGGTGCCGACGGCTACACGGCCTACAAGACCACAAGCGCAGGATGGCGCGTCGGCTTCGTGGCGTTCAAAAACGACGGCACACGAGTCTATGGCGATATGACCACAGCCACTTACAACGACCCCGACCACACCATCGCCTTCGAATGCCCCGCCAATTGCTCTCACGTGTGGCTCGTCGTCAGCGGCGCTCCAACAACCTACTGGACGCACAACTTCAAAGGCTGGATAGACAACACCGAAGAGCAATGGCCCTACCGCGTCAAGTTCTACAAGACTAACTACTACGGCGAGTCCAACAATAACGGCCTGCCGACTAGTATCATGGACATCGCAGACGAAGGCTCACAGCAACCTACTGACGACAATCTCTATGACCTCAATGGTCGCATCGTCTGTCGCGGCACCACATCGCTCGAAGGCCTGCCTCGTGGCATCTACATCATAAATGGCAAGAAGGCTCTGATTAAGTGAGGGCAATGATAATTATTTTTTAATTGCCGAACGTGAAGAACGTATTTAAGATAGTTAAGTAATTGAAGTTTCATCCAGACCCGGCTCGACGAGTACTCGATGAGCAAGATTGACCTCACCATAGAGATGATCCGCAGGGCTATCAAGCATAGGATCCGCTTCCGCTATGTGCTGGTTGACAGCTGGTTCACATGTGCCAAGATTGTCAAGTTCATCCTCTCCCGTCATATCAAGTGCGACTACATCGGAATGATAAAGGTCGGTGAGGAGGGCAAGACCAAGTACCACTTTGAGCGCAAGGACCTTACGGCTCCTGCCATCATCAAGAAACTGAACAAGCGGGGTGAGAAGAAGTACAGTCGTAAGCTCAGATGCTGGTACATGAGTGCCGATGTCGTCTTCGCAGACACGCATGTTAGGCTCTTCTTCATTCGTCGCAGCAAGCGTGGTCCGTGGAGCGGACTGCTCACGACTGACCTCTCGCTGGGATTCTTCGAGGCATACAGGATTTATTCCAGGCGCTGGTCCCAGGAGGTCATCTTCAAGGAGAGCAAGGGACTACTCGGACTGGGGAGATGCCAGTCGGCTAACTTCGCTGCACAGATTGCAAGTACGTCCCTCGTGGCGCTCCAGTATAACATCCTCTCTGCCGTGAAGCGATTCATGGACTACGAAACTATTGGCGAACTCTTCAGACAGGTCAATCAGGACAGCCATGAGCTGACAATCAGCGAGAGAATCTGGCAGGCGATTCTCGAACTGGTTGCAGCCATCGCCAAAGTATTCTCCATCGATGATGAAGAAGTCATGGATGCGTTGGTTAATGAATCTGAAGAGCTTGCTCAAATTTGCGAATTATATCAATGTAAAATGGCGAGTTAGGAACTCCCGAAACTTAAATCCATAACGAAAAAAAGACTGCTCATTTCGTGTGATGGGCAGTCTTTTTTGTAAGAATGTGTAGAAGAAGATGCGAGGCAGAAGTAGCAGTGCTGCTGCTCAGGCTGCAAGGCGTTTCATGTTGTCGTTCTTGCGGAGTTTTTCCACGGCGTTGTGGTAGTGACGCTGAACCGTGTCAACCGAGCAACCCATCTGTGTGGCAATCTGCGCTGAGTTCATGGGACCGATTGCTGAAGTAAAGCCCAGGGACATGAGCATTACTTCTTCTTCCTTGGGAGAAAGCACATAGTGGAGACAAGCGATAAGAGCCGAATTGCGAGTTTCTTTTTCAAGCAACTGGTCTGGAGTGGCAGCAGTGCTCGACAAGCGGTCGAGGTCGGGCTGTCCTTCCTCGTCGTAGTAGTATTCGTTGGTGTACGAAGGACGGAGCTTCGTAATCATGTCGATGCCACTTTCGTCCAGCCCTTCCAAGTCTTCGGGCAGGATTTGTGTGGTCGAGGTGAAGTTTTCGGGAAGGTTGTTCTTCTCCAGCAACTCCATGATGTCGCGGCGGATGTAGCTATTAGCGTATGTGAGAAGGCGTGTTCCGAAGCGCGCATCGAATCGCTTAATGGCAGTACTGAGACCGTTAGCTCCAACCATGACAAGGTCGTTGATGTCGATGCATCGTGAGCAGTAGTAGAGCCTGGGTATGAACGTCTTTGCCACGCTCACCACGTAGCGCATGTTGCATTCCACGAGGCGGTTCAAGGCGCGAGCGTTGCCAGCCTGTGCTTGGCGGATGAGACGCGCTTCCTGTTCTTCGGAGAGGATGGGCTTGCGTGCAATGCTGCGAAGAAGCGTGTCGAACGACGTGTTTGTACGGTTTGTGAAAAGAATCGGATTGGTAGTTGTTTTGTAATTCATAATTACATCAATTAGAAAAGAAAAGGAAATGAGAAGTTAACAAGGAGACCGAAGTCGGTGAGGAGGTACTCGAAACTCATTCAAAATGATGCTTCGAGGGCGAATTATGCGTTACAGATCAAGAAAGTTTTGTCTCAGTGAATGGTTTTTAAGATGACGGTTTTTTTGCGGTGAAGTTGTTTTTTTGTTAAAGTTTCTTTTTACCTGACTCTCTTTTTTTTGTTATTGAATAGTTTTTTTGTCGGTTTTGGTTTTTGTTAGTTAATCAGAGTTGACTCTACCCAATCATGGTTTTCATTTGTGTCTGCAAAGATATGACATATTTTGGGGTGGTTCAAATTTTTGATGAGAAATTTTTAGAAGTTAACAAATCGGTTAATTGGATGGTTCTTTTTCGCCTGTCCAGCAGGGCTGTCGAGGCGGTGTAAAGACTCGGCAAGGTGTTTGTTGGAAATATCTTGCTCATTGCAATTATATGGACTTGGGAGCAAACTGGCGGCATCATCCAGCAATTTTTTTTCAACTTTTTTCATTTTTTTTCTTTGCCAGCCATTTTCAGCCCCTTGTGAGGGTGAAAAACGCTCCTTCGTTCCCTTAAAACTGTAGCAAGCAAGAGGTGTTTTCAATAGAACAACAATGCTGTTTTCGTATATGTATAGAAATAGAGAGAGAACAAGGTTGGAAAATCTATCACTGGGACCATAATTTCTTGAAACAAAGGCGTTTATTAGTTCAGCAGAAGGCGACGATGATAATGAATATGCTGCATCGTCTTTGGGGAAAAGCTGAATCGCATGAGTGCATGGACTGAATCGTTATTGAGGTTCTACTAAATGCGCGAGGGCTCGTTATCGAATCAGCGATTTAGTACAATCTAATGAATGGTTCAGTGCAATCAGAGTGGAGTGTCAGTAGTTTCGAAGCTCTACGGGACTTTTTTCAAAATAAAGGCTAAAACTATTCGATTTTACAATTTTTTCTTATATTTGCAATCGAAATGAACTCTTCATTTAAATGAACTCATCATTTATTTGTAGAAATCTAAAAACAGAATTGTTAAAAACGAAATACTTATGAATAATCATTTTATTTTCATTGTGCTGTTGACGATGATGGCTGTTTTCAGTGGTAAGTGTGGTAGTGAAACAAATAGAAACTCAACTGATAGCACTTTCACAACTTTCAACCGTGTCGATAGCACTTCTACAACTCTTCAGCATGTTGATGATAGTCATTCATATCTCAAATGTCCTGATGGTAAGCATCCGCATTTAATTGACTTGGGCTTGCCGTCTGGCACAAAATGGGCTTGTTGCAATATGGGTGCCGATAGTCCTGAAGACTTTGGTGCGTATTATTCATGGGGTGAAACTGAACCGAAAGATAAATATGGTTGTGATAACTACATCTATCGTGGCAGTTCACATGACACTCAGATAAATCTCGGAGAAAACATTTGTGGGACTAAGTACGATGTTGTTCACGTGAAGTGGGGTGGTTCTTGGCAGATGCCCTCTTTCTGGCAAATGGAGGAACTACTCAACAACTGCTCGTATGAATGGGCAGAGGTCAATGGTGTAGGTGGAAGAAAGTTCACGGCTTCAAATGGAGGTTCAATTTTTTTACCCGCTGCTGGCCTACGATATATGAAAAAACCACCCTTTACTGGCAGAGGTGGCGAATACTGGACGGGTACTCACTATCCAGAACCTGAACATGTGAACTTGGCATACGTTCTTTCTTTTTACGGAAATGGCAATGAATTATACTATTGCGATAGATGCTATGGGCTTTCTATTCGCCCTGTAGCAAAAAAATGAACCTTTATGTTTTGCTAACAATATGTTTCAATCAAACATAGAAGATTCTATCCGCCGAGTTATCGTTCCGATGGCTCGGCGGAATTGTTTTGGGGAGAATGTGACCGAGGAAAGGGGCGTTGTATATAGGTGACGATGGCTATAATGATATTTTTATTCGGGTAGGTTTTGTCGGAAAGATTCTTCACTCCTTTTTTATATACAGCTTCTCGGCTCCATCGGGCGTGATGACTTGATGGGAAAGGACGTTCTGCACGTCGTCGAGGATGATGGATGGACGTGCATCGGGACGTTCGAGCTGGATGTTGATGTTGCTGAGGGAAAGACCGTCGACGTGGCGGGCAAAGAGTCCGTAAGCAGGACACTCGCCGAGGAACTTGGCTATCTCAGGATATTTGGTGCCGAGTTCTGGATAAGGTTTGGTGTGAGCTTGCTGCACACCGCCACGGTAGCGCAACTGGATGTTGCTCAAGCTGATGTTTTCAACAGGATGACCAGGCATACCTGTGATTTGGATGCCAGAGAGGGAATCGCAGTCGTCGGCAATAACGTTGCTGATGCTGATGTCGCGGGCTGAGCTGACGTGAGTCACGTCCTTGGGTCCGCGATTGCGACAACCCGTGGTGATGTAGATAGGGTAGTGGTGGACGTGGCTCATGGAGATGTTCGTGACAACGATGTTCTCCATACGTCCTTGGTCCACCTCCTCGAAGGCGAGACCGCTGCTGTAGAAGCAGGTGCAGTTGGAAATGGTGACATTGCGATAGCCACCGTTGCTCTCTGTGCCGAGCTTGATGCGTCCACACACCCAGTTCACTTTTTCGGGCACGTAAGTGCCATCGATGACGGTGCCGACTTTATAGCCTGTGACGATGCAGTTGGTGATGAGAATGTTCTCGCAGAGCTGGGCGCGCTTGAGGGCATAGCTGCTCTTGAGAACGATGGCATCGTCGTGAGGCGTGTTGACCTTCGTGTTGGAAACGGTGGTGAATCGGCAGCAGTCGATGTCGATGCCATCGCGGTTCGTGTCAATCAATACGTTGTCGATGGTGGCGAAGTCGCAACCCGTGATGATGATGGCGAAGTGGCCGCCACGGTAGATGGTAATGTCGCGGATGAGAACGTTTCGGCAGAGCTTGAGGGCAATCGCCTTGTCGCCCGTTCCGATGCTTCCGCCTTGCACCTTTCCAGCCGTCTCCGTGTCCTTGCGAGTGAGGCCTGCACCGTCAATGCGTCCCCTGCCTGTGATGCTCACATTCTGGAGGTTCTCGCCCCAGATGAGGGAGTTGTGGAAATAGGTGTGTCCGCCGTCTTGGTATTCAGGAAAGTTGAATTCTTCAGAAGGGTCGTATGCCCGCTTGTCGGCAGAGGCAATGATGGTAGCTCCTGCATCGATGTGGAGGTTGATATTGCTCTTCATGTGGATAGAACCGCAGAGGTAGTTGCCCGCAGGCAAGAGGATGGTTCCACCTCCTGCTTGATGAGCTTTCTCGATGGCGGCATTGATGGCAGGCGAGTCGAGTTGCTTGCCATCACCCTTGGCACCGAAGTCGCGAACATTGTACGACTGAGCCAGGCAGGAAAAGAAGAATGAAAATTGAAGAATGAAGAATAAAAGTCTCATTTTTGTAATTGTTCAAAAATAATTTAGGAAAGATATTAAAATAATTAGAATAATTTTATCAGAAATAATTTGTTTTAGTTTTTTGTCCCACGGAAAGAACGGAAAGAACGGAAATTTTGCTTTGCACCATGCGGAGCCTTTCCGTCATTTCTGTCATTTCTGTGGGACATTATTATCTTCATTCTAATTTCTTTCTGAAAAAACTCGTGTCATTTATAACAAGTATTTTTTATCGTCATTTGATTATTTTTTCTGTTCGTCCGCTGGCATGTTGCTGGATGTAGATGCCTGGCTGGATGGGATTGGAGATTCGACGACCTTCGAGGTCAAATATGTTTGTGATGGGATCGGACTTGTCCTCCGTGGGAATGTAGTCGATGGCAGAGAACTGTCCTTTCTTGTTGACATAGTCAGCAAGGTAGTAGCCAAGGTGAGGAGGCTGGTTGTAGGCTACGTTTTGCCAGCAGATGCCCATGCGATAGACGTGGTCGTGCATGAGGGTTGGTACACGGATTGACGTAGCCTGATTGGTGGAGAAGATTTTCAGCGTGCAATTGTCGGTCGTGTCCCATAAGATGACCTCCTCGCGCCAGTCGCCGAAGATGTCGCCAGAGAGGTTCGGCGTGGATTTCGTGCCGTTGCATGAGCTGGTTTTGTAAGACCCCATTGTGTTGCTGCCTGTAATATAGACGGGACTGCTGTTGGTGGCTGTGTAGTAAGTGATGTTGGTGCCATCGAGCAGTTGGTCGTAAGCACTGTTTCTCCAATAAATGCGGAAGTTCATGGATGGTTTTGCGCTGCCAAGCGATTTGCCTGTCTGACAGTTATAAGGAGTTTGGTCGCGATTGTCTGGGTCATATCCTCCGTAGGCAGACCAGAATTCAGCACCACGGGCCGTTGAGATAATGTCGGCAGCGCATCCGCGTCCGTTATCGTTTTGAGAACCGCCGGCAAAGATGATTTCGCCTGTGGCTGCATCATGGAGATCCCATGCTCCTTCAACAGGTTTCTCCTCGTGGATTTCAAAGAGTTCGAGGCCAGGACGGTCGGGGTCGAGGTCGCCGAGGTGGATGGCATCGCCGTGACCGAAACCTGTGCTATAGAGCAATTTTCCATCGTGGTCGAGGGCAGCAGAACCCCAAATGATTTCGTCGCATCCATCCCCATCCACATCGGCAATGGAGAGGTTGTGGTTTCCGTTGCCATACATGGTGCGGCTACCACTTTTTCTGCCTGTTGCTGTTGGTGGGTTGTATGTGGTGGTTTTACCAGTGCTGTCGGTCAGCTTGTAAGTCGTTGGCGAATCGGAAGCATGAAACCACTTCTGCGTGAGCTGCGTGCCATCGAAATCCACCGCCCAAATGTATGCGTAAGTGTAGTAGCCACGCGAGAAGATACCGCTTGGACGATGGTCGGGACCATCGAGATAAGCCACAGCCGCCAGATAGCGTTCACCACGGTTGCCATAGCTGCCCTTGTCGTTCTTGCCGTTTGTGCCCCAGTTGAACGTGCCAGAAGCCTCGCTGAGCGCAGAAGTGGCATTTCGGTTGGGATTATAGGCAATGGTGTGGATGGCAGCACCCGTTTCGCCATTGAAGACTGTGAGGTATTCCTGACCGCCGTTGATGCGTCCGTCGCTGTTGCGCCAGTCCTTCGTGTTGTTAGCCGCTTTGATGGCAGCCTCGGTTGCCGCTTGGTTGACATAATTGCCCTGTCCGTCTTTCGAGCCAGGAGCCGTCTTGCACATCAGTTCAGCCTTGCCGTCGCCGTCGAAGTCATAGACCATGTACTGCGTGTAGTGAGCACCAGCGCGGATGTTCACGCCGAGGTCGATGCGCCACAGCATCTGTGCGGGTTCCACACCATTGAGGTCGAACTTGTAGCAGTCGATAAACACGTTGCCCGTGTAGCCGCCTTGAGAGTTGTCTTTCGAATTGGAAGGGTCCCATTTCACGAAGAGTTCGTATTGGCCATCGCCATCCACGTCGCCTACGGAGCAGTCGTTAGGTGTGTAGGAATAACTGCCGCTGGCGTTCGTTCCATCGGCAGGGCGATTGAGCTTGACGGGAAGGAAATAGTCCGTCCAACCAGTCGCGATGTTGGAACGGTCCACTTCAACGCCATTCACTTTCGCAACCACCTGATAGCTGCCAGCCGTTGCGCCATAGTCATTCACGCTGTAGTTGGTGGCAGTGAGGTCGGTGGCAATCACTTCGCCATTCTTCAGAACGTCGAAAGTGGTCTGCCAGTCGTCTGTGCCGAGGAATCGCCACGAGAGCATCTTTTTGAGCGTGGATTGCTTGACAACCACCAGTCCGCGGTCGAGTTTTTCCATCTGCGAAGTGGGGGTGACTTGAGCGTTCGCCCCGAGCGTTGCTAAGACGCTGAGCATCGATGTGAGTAGGGTTCTTTTCATATTGTTTGGGTGTTTTGTTCGAGAGATATTCTTACAAGTGCAAAATTAGTGGATAGATGGCAAGTTGATATTAAATTTTGTACAACAAATGATGAAGAATGTTCAGAAACGGAGAGGAAAGGCTGCTATACGTGTGCTTTTGCGTGGGAAATAGCGAAGAGAACGGCCTCGAATGTCCTGCCGTTTCCCTTGGGTTGTACTGAACTTCTCCTTGATGTGGACTGATTCATTCTTTTGACGTTACTGAATTGGCGAGCCTTCGGTGTTTTTCAGGCGAGCCCTCGTTTGAGCCACGGCGAGGGCTCGCTTGAACGATAACGAGCCCTCGCACGTAAAGTTGAATCGAAAAAATGTTTCAGTCTCTTCCCTGTCGCCCTCCGCGAGATGCTCAGCGTTTGGCCTTGAAGAATGAAAAAGAGGAGAGCCGTTGGTGGGCTCTCCTCCTGACTTCGTCAATGCGTCACCCAGCTTCATTCCAGCTTCAAATCCGATAGTTTGAATAGAGGCTCGATAGCCTCCTGTTTTCCGCACGATTTTGTCC
>DGSN01000039.1:0-5973 GCA_002393575.1 Prevotellaceae bacterium UBA4361
ACAAGAAAATCCAGATTGCCCAGGTGCGCCAGTATGACTATGACGAGGTGAGCAGGCAGATTGACCAGCTCATTGAGACCAGCTGCATCTACGACGACATGGAGACCGTGCGCCTCATGAAGCAAATCGTGCCTGAATACAAATCCAAGCACTCCATCTACGAATCTCTCGATTAGTCAACAAATTTTTCCAAGTCAACAAATTCACACAAATAATCACAAAATGTTGACAAATAAAGAAGAATGGAACTATGCAAATAGCATCTATCGAGAGGAAACATACAACATAGTAAGTGCTGCGATGGAAGTACACAAAGTTCTTGGACCTGGTTTCAGCGAGTCAATCTATCAAGAAGCATTAGCTATTGAATTTGAAAAGCAAGGTATTCCTTTTGAAAAAGAAAAAGCAATATCTGTTTATTACAAAGACATAAAACTTGAACATACATTTCGTGCTGATTTCGTTTGTTATGATGGAATTATTGTTGAATTAAAAGCATTAGAAAATACGACTTCAGAACACCAATCTCAAGTCATCAACTACTTAAAATCTACAGGATTCCAACTTGGAATTCTACTCAATTTTGGGGAACGGCAACTCTATCGCCGAAGAATTATTAACACTTCTATCTTCCAAAAATAAAATTGGAGGTCGAATAATTAACACAAAAAGGTACAAAGACAATACAAAGAATTCATTTACAATGATGAGAGTTTGTGCATTATTTGTGACAATTTGTTGACTTAATAATAGCTTGTTGACTGATATGTTTTATGAAAATAGTTCTTTGTGTATAATTTGTGGTAATTTGTTGACAAAAATAAAGATATAATTTGTTGAATAATCATGTCTAAAAGAATCTACTTATGTCTGGCTCACATGTCTGAAAACGGCGTGGAGCAGAAGTATATCCAAGAGGCATTCGACACCAACTGGGTAGTGCCACTTGGTCCCAATGTCAATGGTTTCGAGAAAGACCTGGAGGAATTCGCCACCAGTTTGGAAGGCAATAATCCTCATGAAGAATTAGCCAAGAAGCGTGTCGTTGCACTTTCTTCAGGCACAGCAGCTGTCCATCTGGCGCTGATAGCCTGCGGAGTCGGCTACGGTGACGAAGTCATTGTTCAGTCGTTCACCTTCTGTGCCAGCTCCCACCCTATTACCTATCTCGGTGCTAAACCTATCTTCGTCGATTCCGAGAAAGAAACTTGGAACATGGATCCAGCCCTGCTCGAAATCGCCATCAAAGACCGCATCGCCCAAACTGGCAAGAAGCCAAAGGCCATCATTCCTGTCGCTCTCTATGGAATGCCATACAAGATTGATGAAATCATGGAAATTGCCGACCGCTACGACATCCCAGTCATTGAAGATGCCGCCGAAGGATTCGGTTCACGTTTCCACGGACAGGTGCTTGGCACATTCGGCATCTATGGCGTTTTGTCGTTCAACGGCAACAAGATGATTACCACTTCGGGAGGTGGCGCACTCATCTGTCCCGATGCAGAGGCATGGCAGAAAGTGATGTGGTATGCCACACAAGCACGTGAATCCTATCCTTACTACCAGCACGAAGCCATCGGCTACAACTACCGCATGTCGAACATCTGCGCCGGCATCGGACGCGGGCAGATGACCGTCTTGAACGACCACATCGCTCACCATCGTCACATCGCCCAGCTCTACAAGGAAGCATTCAAGGACATTCCAGGCATACAGTTCCACGATGAAATCGAGGGCATGGAGTCCAACTTCTGGCTCAACACCATCCTCATCGACCCTACCCTCCACGTGAAGGGACAGGAGAATGCTTACAAAACCATTGTGAAAGGAGCCGTAGGCGGTGCAGCAGGAGTTATCCACGTAGCCGATTCAGCCACAACCGACTGCCAGCCCAACGACAATGTGGAAGCCATGCGCGTCATCCTCGATGCAGCAGGAGTGGAGTCTCGTCCTCTCTGGAAACCCATGCACAAGCAACCTGTCTATTGTCGCATGAAGGACAATGCTCCTCTTACCATCGAAGCGCTCGCTGATGGCATCACCCGTCAGACCTCCGATGCCAGTGTCACCTATATCAACGGCGTGAGCGAAGCCCTCTTCAAGCAAGGGCTCTGCCTGCCAAGCGGTCCATGTGTCACTGACGAAGACGTGCAGCACATCATCAACTCCATCAAGTCTGCCATCGAATAGCGAAAAAGAAACAACACTCCACATTTTCCAACTCCACGTATCTTTGGAACAATCCACAAGATACGTGGAGTTTTTATTTTCTACCCTTCCCATCCTATAGCCAAACCGAGTTTGCAAAAACCACCTACAAAACCATAAAATGAGACAAGGATGAAAATAAATCGAACGAAGTTACACGTCATTAGAAAAATTATGTTAACTTTGTGACGTGTGTACCTACTCCTACAAGGAATTTTTAATCAACTTAATATATTAACTAAAACAAAAATCGCTATGAACTATTTTACAAAAAAACTCAGTTGGCTACTCATGAGCTTTATGCTTGTGGTTAGCGGTAATGTTTGGGCGGAAAACCAAACAGGCACCATCACTTTTAGCAGAAATGATGTTGTAATCAATGCTGCATCAATCACTGCTGAAGATAATTTAGGCAATACTTGGACTATTACGACCGAGGGAACAACTTCCTTTACAGGTCAGACTGAGTATTATCAAGTTGGTTCATCAAAAAAGCCAGCAACGAGCATCACATTCACAACGACACTTCCTGCTTCTCAAACTATAGCCAATATTTTTGCAAAATTTGGCGGTTTTAATGGAACAGTTGGAAATGTCTCAATCATGGTTGATGATAATGAAATTGCAACGGGAAGTTTGGATGGATCAAACGACGTAGTTGTCAGTTCAAGCAGCCCCGTAACAGGTAAAACCATAACAATCACAATTACTGACATTGACAAGGGTGTGAAATGTTATTATATCTCTTACGGCGACGATTCCGCACCTGTTCAGAAAGAAAAACCTGTACTTACTTTCTCGGAAACGACTGCAACTGTTACACTTGGTGAAAGTTTCACAGCTCCTACACTCACAACAGAACCAACAGGACTGGCTATCACCTATTCTTCAAGCAACACAGATGTTGCCACTGTTGATGAAACAACAGGAGCCGTTACAATCGTTGCAGCAGGAAAGACTACTATAACAGCAACTTCCGCTGAAACCGAAGAATACGATGAAGGTACTGCATCCTATACCCTTACTGTTAGCGAACCTCAAGCACCTACATTTGACATTATCGACCTTACAGGCAAGACCGAATCCATCACATTCTCCGACTTCAGCAATGCAGCAAGCGGCTATGCGACTGCTATCCAAGGTGCGTTCCCTGCAAGCGACGGAAATGCTTACGAAGGATGGAACAAAACGGACTGCATGTATAATGGCAAAAACCATAAATTACTTCAGATGAAGAGTTCTACAGGAAAACTCACCTCTCCAACCATCAAGAGTAATCAGGGTATTAAAGTCATCGTAACTTATGGTTCATTGAAAGGCATAAAACTGACTATTGGAGAAGAAACCGTAACAGGAGAAGCAGGTGGAGGTGAAGACTCACAACCTCAGACAATCCAACTCACATCCACTGCTACAGAAACAACATTCACCATCCAGTCAGCTGGCAGCAATGCAACTTACGTGAAGAGCATCGAAATCGTTCCTATCACAGGCGACGAGCCTGCTGCACCTACATTCACACCAGCTGAAGGCGAATACACCGAGGCACAAGCAGTCACCATCACAGCTGCAAGCGGTTGCACAATCTTCTACAGCATCGATGGCACTACACCTTCCATCGAATACACAGCACCAATCATCATTTCCGAAACAACCACCATCAAGGCAATTGCCAAGTCTGCATCTGGTGCAAGCAGCGACGTAGCTACAGCCACCTACACCATCTCTATTCCTGTGGTTCTCCAAGAGTATGCTAACATCAAGGAAATGATTGATGCAAACACCTCTGCAACAAGTGAACCAACAGAAGAATTTATCCTGCACCTCAACAACGCACAAGTTCTTTATGTTGGCACTAACGACATGTACGTGAAGGATGCAACTGGAGCTGTTGACTTGTTCAAGTGTGGACTCAGCTACACAGCAGGACAAATCCTCAATGGTACTATCAAAGCCACCTATCAACTCTTTAAGAATCTGCCAGAAATTGCAAGTGTTACGGAAAACAACTTGACAGCTACTGATGGCACAGCAACTCCAGAAGCTCTCGACGTGGAGGAAATCACACTCGCTGGTTATGTCTGCAACTATATCACCACGAGCGGAACTTTCGTAGTAGATGGTAACAACTATTACATTTCCGATGGAGCAAATCAAATCCCTGTTTACAACAAATTCAAAATTTCCGACATCGTTCTCACAACCATTACAAACGGTGCAAATGTAACTGCAACAGGTATCGTCGTTCCATTCAACGGAGAAGCAGAAATAGCACTGACTGAATTGGTAGTAAACGATGAGCCAATCGTTGAACTCGACACATACGAGAACATTGCAGCAACCATCGAAGCTGCACCAACAGGCAAATTCATCCTCAAGCTCACCGATGCACAGGTTCTCTATTCTTATAATAAAGATACATACGTGAAGGATGCAACCGGAGCTATTTTGTTCTATAGCACAGAACTCCCATATACAGAAGGTCAAGTTCTTAATGGTACAATCACAGTGACCTATACCACCTTTAAAGGCATCCCAGAAATCAATGGTGTCGTAGAGAACAACCTCACTGCTACCGAAGGCACAGCCACTCCAACAGAACTTGGCATTGACGCAGCCACGGTGGAAGACCATGTTTGTGACCTCGTCACTGTAACTGGCACATTGGTTGTTGACACAGAGAGCGACAAATACTATGTTTCCGACGGAACGAATCAGGTTATTGTCTATAACGGAAGATTCAAGATTACAGAAATTGACAACTTACTTGAATCAATCCAGGATGGTGCAACCGTTACAGCAACAGGTATCATCATTCCTCAAGGCACCGAACCATACAACGTTCCACAAATTGCCCTCACTTCCCTCGAAGAGACAACAACTCAGTTGAAAGGCGATGCAAACGGTGATGGCAGCGTAGATATCAGCGACGTTGTTGCAGTTGTAAACTACATCCTCAACGGTGAAGAAACAAGCGGAAATTTCGTATTCGATAATGCCGATGTAGATAACAGCAAATCTGTAGATATCAGCGACGTTGTCGGAATCGTCAACATCATCCTCAATGGTGAATAAAGGTTTAGAGATTCAAAAAGAATCCATTTTCATTACCATCAAAAAAAGCGAGTACTCGGTTTTGAGTACTCGCTTTTTTTACATACTGAACTTTTCATGAGCGGTAAGCACACATTTTAAGTTAAAAAAGTGCCATTGACACAAATAAAAACAAGAAAAGAAATGTATTACAAAAAAATTTCTTATATTTGCATTCGTAAAGTGCGTTATGCATTTTATGTTTGTTATATTTATAATAAGACTCAGTGGAATGGGTTGCCCGTGAGGGTAGCCCATTTGTTTTGTTCCACGCTTTTCCTCCTTTCTTGACAGAAATCCCTTAGGATTGGAGACATGAGAAAACAGGGAATGCTTTAGATGTAGCGATTGAGGGGATTGACTGAAACGCACTTTCGATTCAACTATATAGGCGAGGGCTCGTTATCGAAACAACGAGCCCTCGGCGAAGTTCAAACGAGGGCTCGCCTGAACAACGCCGAGGGCTCAACAATTGGCTTAAACCGAATTAAAGGTTCAGCACAATCAAAAAAACGGGTAAATGATTATCCGCAATCAAGTGACTAAGACGCTGAAAGCGTCATCGCTCAGTAACCGAGGTGTGCGTAGCACCCTCGGATAGATGCCAATGAGCATATCGACCCTTGCGGGGTCGCCCACAAACACGGTTGGGGCACTCATTCAGAGTGC
>DGSN01000039.1:6034-13496 GCA_002393575.1 Prevotellaceae bacterium UBA4361
GCAGGTCGTTCCGACCTACGGTTACTGAGCGAAGACCCTTCTCAGGGTCTATTGCACTAATATGCGGATAATCATTATCGGGTATTAGTCTCTCCTGAAAATGTCGCGCGTATAGACTTTGTCGGCTACATCGTCGAGGACGGAATCATAGCGGTTGGCAATGATGGCCTGACTCTTTGCCTTGAATTCCGCAAGGTCATTGATGACACGGCTACCGAAGAAGGTGGAACCATCGGGGAGAGTTGGCTCGTAAATCACCACCTCTGCACCCTTTGCCTTGATACGCTTCATCACTCCCTGGATGGAACTCTGGCGAAAATTGTCGGAATTGCTCTTCATGGTGAGTCGATAGACACCGATAGTGCAATGTTTCTCGTCGGCTGCATTGTATCTGCCACGGTCGCTATAGTCGTAATAGCCAGCCGTCTGAAGCACGCGGTCGGCAATGAAATCCTTGCGGGTTCGGTTGCTTTCCACGATGGCCTCGATGAGGTTTTCAGGCACGTCGGAATAGTTGGCAAGGAGCTGTTTGGTGTCCTTTGGCAAACAATAGCCGCCATAGCCAAAGGAAGGGTTGTTGTAGTGTGTGCCGATACGTGGGTCAAGCCCCACCCCGTCTATGATGGCCTTCGTGTCAAGACCTTTCATCTCGGCGTAGGTGTCGAGTTCGTTGAAGAAGCTCACACGCAGAGCCAAATAGGTGTTGGCAAAGAGTTTCACAGCCTCAGCCTCGGTGAATCCCATGAAGAGCGTGTCGATATTCTCTTTAATGGCTCCTTCCTGCAACAGTTGTGCAAAGGTCTTGGCAGCCGAGACGAGTCGTTCGTCGTTCATGTCAGTCCCGACGATGATACGCGAAGGGTAGAGATTGTCGTAGAGGGCACGGCTTTCGCGAAGGAACTCGGGCGAGAAGATGATGTTCCGAGTGTTGTATTTCTCACGGACATTCTGGGTGAAACCAACGGGAATGGTGGATTTGATAACCATGATGGCATCGGGATTGTATTTCAGCACCAACTGTATGACCGTTTCCACGGCACTGGTGTCGAAATAGTTCTTCTGCGGGTCGTAGTTGGTGGGTGCTGCTATTACCACAAACTCAGCGTCTTCGTAGGCTGCTTGTGCATCGAGCGTAGCCTGTAGGTGAAGGTCCTTGGTGGCAAGATATTCTTCTATCTCCTTGTCGATGATGGGCGACTTGCGATGATTGATGAGGTCCACCTTCTCGGGGATAATATCTACTGCGGTCAATTCGTTGTGCTGGGCAAGGAGTGTGGCGACAGAAAGTCCCACATATCCTGTTCCTGCAACTGCAATTTTTCTCATAACAGATTAGTTTTGGTAAATGATGATGCAAAGTTACCGCCTTTTCTGCAATGTGCAAAGCAATGGGTCAAGATTTTTGGTGATGATTTCGTTGGAAATAGTTTTGGTGGAATGAAAAGTTTTATTTATTTTTGTCATTCATTTAAGGTGGGTTCTATTAATTATGTCGGATTGATTTTTGATTTTATGTGAGTAGATTTTTGTTAGCTTTTGAGGGAGCATAGCGAGCTATGTGACTGAGAAAGATGACAAAAAGATGCCACAGAAAACAAAAAGCAACCGAAATAGAATTCTACCAATATAGAAAAATAATAAAAACAGAATTTATAGAACACACCTTAATGTCTATGTCAAATAAGAAGGATGTCAAGCGTTGGTATGTGCTGAATTCGAGGAAGGACTCAGTGACCATAGAGGAACAGCTGAAGATGGACGGAATAGAATCGTTCGTTCCGATGCGCTACGAGAAGAAGGAGCGTGGAGGCAAGGTGGAGCGAGTCTATACTCCTGCAATTCCAGGGTTTGTCTTTGCACGTGAGCAACGCAGTGTTTTAGCCGATTTCATCAAGGAAATGTGGGCCATGCACGGGGTGAAAGTCTATTTCGCTCGCGAACATGCCAGTAGTCAAGATATGGGTTCACAGGCTGGCATGTCAGCCCGTCAGATATTTCAGAATTTGGACCCGCTCATCGTGCCCGACAAGCAGATGGAAGACTTCATTTTCATCTGCCAGCAGGACGAAGACAAAATCCGCTACCTGCAGCCCAACGAAATCAGTCTGGTGCCAGGCGACAAAATCCGCATTCATGGAGGACTCTTCGACGGTCGCGAAGGCGAACTGATTGAGGTGAAGGGCATGAAGAAGAAACAATTGGTGGTAAGGATTTCAGACATGCTTGCCGTGGCAGCAGTGAACATCGAACCTAAACTGATAGAAGTGATAGAGCGCAGGAGTGAGAAAGAGGGCAAACAGAATGCTGACAGCGGACAAGCAACGGCTCTGACAGAGCGAGAGGTGCGCGAATATGTGGATTCGCTGAACGAACTTGCCGAGAACTACATCCTGCACCAGGACTTACTGGCTGATAAGGCAGATGCCGTGGTACGCATGAAGATTCAGCTGAACCGACTGACAGGACTGGTGGCAAAGGACAAATTTCTGAAAGCTGGCGTATATGTAAGTCTGGTAATGGGTTATGCAGCCACGGAGCGACCTTCGGAGATGAAGCAATGGAAGGAGAAGGCATTGCACTTTGCTGAGAAACTGCCAGAAAGCATTTTCAAGTCGGAACAACGCTTGCGCTTGGCATTAGCCCTGAACGACACGGACTGTTTGGAGAAGGCAAAAGCTTTTATTCGCGAGATGCCTCGTCCACTTTCCATCAAAGGCAACAAACTGGTGAAAAAGTGCGAATCCATCGAGAGATTTTTGCACAACAAGGCATAACGAAGAATCCCCGAGCTCATCTGCTGAACTCGGGGATTCTAATGTCTGAGGTCTAAGGACTAAGGTCTAAAGTCTGAGGTTACCTTTGACTTTTGACCTTAGACATTTGCCCTATAATAATCTGCATACCATTCTGCAAAGGCACGGAGACCCATGCGGAGTGGAGTGGCTGGCTTGAAGCCGAAGTCTTGCTCCAGCGGAGTGGTGTCGGCGTATGTAATAGGCACATCGCCTGGCTGCATAGGCACCAGTTCCTTGTGTGCTTCGAAGTCGTAATCTTCGGGAAGCACCTTGGCACGTACCAACTCTTCTTGCAGGATGGTTACGAAGTCAAGCAAGTTCTCTGGCGAATTGTTACCAATGTTATACACCTTGTATGGTGGAATTGGCAGTCCATCTTCACCCGTCTGTTTCTCTGGAGCATGTTGCATGACGCGAACCACACCTTCCACTATGTCGTCCACAAAGGTGAAATCACGCTTGCAGTGGCCATAATTGAAGATTTGAATCTTCTGTCCAGCACAGAGCTTGTTGGTGAAACCAAAGTAAGCCATGTCGGGACGACCAGCAGGACCATACACCGTGAAGAATCGCAGTCCTGTGCTTGGTATGTTGTAGAGTTTGCTGTAAGCATGTGCCATCAGCTCGTTGCTCTTCTTGGTGGCTGCATAGAGCGAAACAGGATTATCCACTTGGTCATCCGTGCTGTAAGGAACCTTTTTGTTGCTGCCATACACACTCGACGAAGAGGCATAGACAAGATGCTCCACGCCTTGATAATTGTCTGAGGCTGCATCTGACTTTTGTTCTTTTACCAATTCCAGAGAATGGCGGCAAGCCTCCAAGACGTTATAGAAACCAACGAGGTTGCTCTCAATGTAAGCACCAGGGTTGGTGATGCTGTAGCGCACACCTGCCTGAGCAGCGAGGTTCACCACCACATGGAATGGATAGCGAGCAAAGGTGTCATCAATCAGAGCTTTGTCGGCAATGTTGCCCTTCACCATGATGAAGTTCTCAAACTGTTCCAACTCCTTCAGGCGTTCTTCCTTGATACGCACATCGTAGTAGTCGTTCATGTTGTCGATGCCGACGACACGGATGTCTTTCACCTCCTTGAGAAGTTTCTTGGCAAGGTTGCTGCCAATGAAACCTGCTGCACCCGTGACGAGTACAGTCTTTCCTGTTAAATCTATGTTGTAATTAACCATATATTGACTGAATTATTTGAATCGTTCTTGCGCTTCCTTGTAGGTGTCAAGACTTCCAATATCAAAGCGTCCTGCATTCATGGGCCATGCGTGCATGGTGGTATGCTCCACCATGAAATGCGCCAAATTGCCTGGAGCATCAAACCCACAACCATTGTCGATGGATGTCATGATGGTCGGTATGTCTTCCTTGCGATAGAAATAGAAAGGAGGCACCGCCCAATGGCTCTTTGGTTCCTGCGGCTTCTCTTCCATGTTGAGCACACGGTTGTTTTCGTCGAGGACTACGACTCCTGTGCGTTGCAGCTTCTCAATCGACGGTTGCTCATGGCACATGATGCAACTTGTTCCTTTCTCCTTAGCGAAAGCCACAAAGTCGCGGAAAGTGAAGAAAAGGATGTTGTCGGCAGCCACCACTAAGAGGTCGTCCTTACAAACACCGTCTTCTGTGTCCTTGGCAAGTGTATCGATAGCCAGCAGGAGGTCTTTCACTGCTCCAAGACGGGTTTCGTTCGTCTCTGTGCCATCATCCACAATACGGATAGGCTTCTGATAATGAGTGCCTTTCGCCCAATCCTCAAAAATATGAGCAAACTTATGATTGGTGACAATCACGTGTTCATCCACCTCGAGAATCGTGTCGATATCATCGAGCATACGCCCAAGAATGGTGCTATTGCCAATCTTCAGCAGCGGCTTTGGAAAATTCTTGGTCAGCTCACCTAAACGAGTGGCATAACCAGCAGCAATCACGATGTTTTTCATTTTTTCTATACACCCTAAAGAAATTGGAAAAATAGACGAAACTAAAATTTAGTACATTTAGCCTATTTCTTTAGGAGATTATTGTATTGTGAGATTTTGCGTTAATTTGTTGACTTGTTCAGTTAATCATTCACAAACCGAGCTCCATCGTCTGGCTTCACGAAGAACACCGCAAACGTATTCTCGTATTCTGGGAATTGCTCCAGGTATTGACGAGTGAGTTCTTCCTTGATTTGTTCCTTATGAGCAGGATTGATGAGTGCAATGCAAGCTCCCTTGAAGCCAGCACCAGAAAAACGTCCGCCATAAATGCCTGGCAATGAGCGCATAATCCGATAGATGGCTATGAGTTCGGGACTTCCACATTCATAATTATGGATGGAACTCTCACAACTGTCAAAACTCAACTTTCCGAACAAGTTCAGATTACCACTCTCCCATGCAGTCACGCCCTGACGCACACGGCGATACTCCGAATAGAAATGCTCCGCACGACGTGCAAAGCGGTTGGGCATCATGTCGCGAGTACGCTCAAACGTCTCCTTCGGAATGTCGCGAAGGAAAGTCTTATCAAACACCTTCAGCGGTTGGTCTGTATAAGCCAGCATATTCCATGCAGCCGTCTTACATTCCGACACACGCAAGTTGTAATCGCTCGAAACCAACGAACGAGTCAAGCCCGAGAAGAAAATGCCGATTTCCATGTCTGGCATGTTCGGATTGCGCTTGATGATACGATATTCGTCTGAGTCACAATCCAAGAACAGCAGGCCGTCCTTCTGTCCAAGAGCAATACACGCCTGGTCGAGAATACCGTTGTTTAGACCCACATACTCACGCTCTGCCTCCGAAGCAATCTTCACGATTTCCATCGGTTTCAGTTCAATGTCGTTCGACTTGGCAAATGCCATCACGTATGCTATCAGTACGGCAGCACTCGACGACAGGCCACCAATAGGCAGAGAGCCTTGAATGACACCGTCAATGCCACGACGTAGCACAAATCGTTTACGCAACGCATACTTAGCACCGCGGGCATAATCGCCCCAGTTGCCTTGTTTTACCTGCGAATTAGCCGCAATGTCGAAATCCACCAGTCCCTCAAAGGTACGTGATTCCAAATGCACCAAGCTGTCATTCCTCGGCGTGAACCACAAATCCACGCCCTTGTCAATGGCGAATCCCGTTACGAGTCCGTGCTGGTGATCCACATGCGCCCCCAGCGGACAAACTCTGTACGGAGAAAAAATGTGAAATTGATGTTCCATATCGTTTTTGTTTTCCTTGTAGCTTTCGTTATCGTTTTCGCTCCTCCTCATCCACAGCATGACCAAAAGCAATCTCGTCCATCATCTTCGTCTTGTCCCCTTCCTTCTTGTGGATGAAATGGTTAATCGTGCATTGGACACCAATCCAGATGCCTATTTCTATTAATAGAATGATATTATAATTCACCCCAATTATTACTCCTAAAACTGCAATGGTGATGTACAACACAGAAAGTCCTAAAAGAATGGCTAAAACATAACGTACTCGCAATCCAGTGCGGAGCAATTTATGATGAATGTGGTTTTTATCGGGTAGGAAAAGTGGATCATGACGACGGAAACGAGAAAAAACCACACGCACAATGTCCATCATAGGTAGTAGAACCGTTGAGAATCCCATCAGAATCATGCCACGAGGAAAATAATGTGTAGATTCCCTCGTCATATAAATGAGAAGAAAACTGAGCAAATATCCCAATGTAAGACTTCCTGTATCTCCCATGAATAGTTTTTTCCCTTTCTCTGCATTTCCAAACACATTGGTGTACCAAAAAACAGTCAGGACACCCAAAGCAGAGAAACAGAGTGTGTTAAAAACAAATTGATTTTTAATGGCACTGGCTACTCCCAATGCTAAAAAAGCAATCCAACACAATCCAGAAGAAAGACCATCTATACCATCTATCAGATTGATGGCATTTGTTATATATACCACCATAAAGATGGTAAATGGTATGCCAATCCAAGGACTCAACTCATGAATGCCAAACAGGCCCCAGAGGTTATCAATCCAAAGATTGGACATAGGGAACAATGATGCACTTATAATCTGAGTTAAAAATTTGCTCTTATACCCCACTCCCACCAAATCGTCCATCAAACCAATCAGAAAAAGCAAAGTTGTACCAACAATTAAAAGAATATAGCGTGTAAACAATGCCAAGCGGTCGCCTCTGAAAATTTCAAAATGCAACATACAACAGGCTGCTATCGTAAAACCAGCAGAGATGAGTATTACAGGCAAAAAGGAGACTCCTCCGAGCCTTGGTATTGGGACAATATGCACTTTACGCTGATTGGGCATATCATATAGATTCTTCTTCAAACTAACTTTTATGATTTGAGGCATAACAATGTAGCCAATCATAAAAGAAAGAAGAAAAGACAAAGAGATTGTTATAGCAGAATACATGATATATAATCAGTATGTCAAACTTTCGTTAAAAGAATATCAATTGGACACTTAATTGAAGAATATCAATCACTTATACATCCAACTTCTCATAAACGGAGTGCTTGGACTTGTATTCAGGCACGATTTGCTTCATGAGGCGCACGGTCTCCATGTCGTCGTAGATGCAGCTGGTCTCAATGAGCTGGTCAATCTGCCTGCTCACCTCGTCATAGTCGTACTGGCGAACCTGGGCAATCTGGATTTTCTTGT
>DGSN01000019.1 GCA_002393575.1 Prevotellaceae bacterium UBA4361
AGAAATCTCACAAATCTTCTCAAATCTCACAAATATGAATGAGATTTTGAATAGGTTTGAAAGATTTCTGCCTCGTAGAGGCACTACAAAAGAACATATTTTGTTATATCGAACTCACGTTAATATTCTTCGCTTGGCGTAAACCAATCTTTGCGCTCTCTGCTTGACATTTAAAAAACATCGACTTCGTCTTGATTTCCAGATTTACCTGATTAAAACGATTACTGTCTCATCAGAAAATGCAGATGAATCAGATAATCAGGCACTAATGTGCAATGTTTTTTTTATTTAACTATAGATGCCCCAAGTCATGAAACGATTATTAAAAAAGTCGTTAGATTTGGCTCAAAATTTGATGGAATTATTAAGCATAAATTATTTCTGGATTCAAAATGAGAATCATATTAACTTCGCTTCTTTTCTTGGTTTGTTATATGGCAAATGCACAAGAGTTTAAGTGTTCAGACAACTTGCGCATAGAACAAATCACTGAAGATACTTATAACAAGGCATGCAAAAAAAGTAAATCGCCTTATAAATTGATTGACAAAGGGAAGAAGTATAATCAAATACGTAACATCCTATTATCTTCCAAAATAGGGAAGCATCTATATGAACTGTGGGATTCCACCCACATTGATGAATCCTTTTTGGGTTATTATGAATTCCCCACAATCAATGGTAAGAATGTGCTTGTTTTAGAAACTCAGGAACCTATCGTTTTTAGAGCATATCTTATGGATTCATCACTTTGGATAGACACTATTTCCATGTTTGGATGTGGCGAATTATGCTCCAATGGCATATACTATTCTCGTGAGGAGTATGATTGTGACGATATTGTGTGGTGCCGATGGTACTCTATCAAGGATGGATTTGTGAAAACAGTTGCTGAACTCAAAGAAAATTCATTTGAATATGAGATACCTTACAATACAACATCGTTATTTACATATTCTAATGCATATTATCTGACGATATTACAAAAACGTAATAAAGAGAAAAAGTATTATAAAATAGTGCTGATGTGAAGAAATAGAAATAAGTGGCTTAAATAATGGTAAAAAAAATGATTATCCGCAATCGTACCATCAAGACGCTGAAAGCGTCTACGCTCAGTAACCGGGGGGCGTAGTACCCCCGGATAGGGACAATAAGGGAAACATCGACCCTGAAGGTGTCGCCCATTACACTGTTCGGGCACTCTCTCAGAGTGCTATCTTCTATAGCATTTGCTATCCGAGGGTGCTCGCTACGCTCGTACCCCCGGTTACTGAGCGTGGACGCTTTCAGCGTCCTGTTGATGGTAAACATGCGGATAATCATATTAAATAATAACTTGGTACGAATAGAATTCTTTCATTTTTTTTCAACCACGAATTACTCGAATTTTTTAAAAAAGATTATATATTCATATTTCACGAATTAAAAATGCAGGTATTTTTTTTATTAGAGAAATTGGCTTACGCCGAGCTCTAAAGGTTCAAAAATCAATCCGACATCATCAATAGAACTCACCTTAAAAATAAATCATCCTCACCAGTCTTTGCTGATGAGGATGATTTGTTTTGATGGATAAGAGTTTTAGAGTAGTGCTTTGATTTCTGCTTCTAAATCCTTGATGGCATCGTTGCGCTTCACGATTTCGTTGGCGCGGTTGATGAGGAAGAATGTTGGTAGGTCGCTGACGGCGTAGGTCTTGGTGGCTGTGCCGTCGGTTTCGTGAACGCAAATCCACGGCAGACTTTCAACCGCTTCTTTCCAATAGTGGAGGTCGTCATCGAGCGAAATTTGGTAGATTTCCAGTCCTTGTGCGTGGTACTTATTATAAATATCGCGCATGAGGCGTGTTCGCTGCGGAGATTCCTGTGCGCCATAGATGGTGAAGTCGAGGAGAACGACTTTTCCTTTCAGGCTGGTGAGCTTGTGAAAGTTCGAGTTGATGTCGGGCAGTTCGATGTCGATGATGCTGGTTTCCATGATTTTGCTTTCATCCACTTTAATCTCTTTCTTTTTCGGCGTGGCGGTGTTGCCCATGCCACGAATAGCTGTATTGCAAATCTGAATGGTGCGTTCAGCATCGTGCCATTGTCCGTCCCAAGCCGTGGCGATGGTGGCATAGCACTTCACGTCGGCACGGTCGGTGAGGGGATTGAAGAGCTGGTAAGTACCTGCCAAGTCGGTGATGGACTGGCAGACGGCATAGTAGGAATAAGCCATGAGTGGTTCCTTGAAGATGTATTCGTTCTTCATCTTCTCCTTGTAGGCACTGACGAGTCCGTTGATGCTATCGACGATGTCGCCTGGGAGCAGGTTCTCATTGCGCTCGATGGCGATGATTTGTTGTTGGAGACGAGCCTGCTGTTCGCTGATTTCCTTGATTCTCTGGGAATTGTAGGAACCTTGCACGTCGTAAGTCAGGACGTTGGGCTTGTTTTTGATGCTGAACGTGATGGTCTCTGTGGAATCAACAGAGAAGTTGATGCGTCGGTTGCCGATACGAAGTGCGTAGAATTCTGGGTTCTCCACTTTCTTCTGCTGTGCAAAAGCGAAAGTGCCTGCGCTCGTGATTTTGACGGAATCGAGAGGTTGAATGCCTTCGAGTGTTTGTGCTTCGAGGTAAAGCATCGAGTCTGTGGCTCCTTCAACTGTTCCTTCGATGTGGAACTTTGGTGTATTGTCGCACGAAATTGCTAAGATGAGCGTCAGCAATATGGGAATAATCTTTTTCATTCAGTCTTCGTTTTTATTGTGGGGTGCAAAATTAGCGAATTTTCACTAAAATAGTGGTGTGAGAGCCAAAAAAAATTCTTAACTTTGCAGCCGATTTTGAATTTTGGAGTTATTGTGCGCTTGTAAAAGCTTATTTAATAACGATTTGTACGACAAAATTCAATGCTTAGAGATTATAATAATTTTTTAGAAAGAATATGAACATTTCATTGCAGACAGCTGACAAATTGAACGGTGTTTTGACTGCCGTTATTGAGCCAGCAGACTATCAGGAAAAGGTAACTAAGGCTATTAAGGATTTTAGTAAGAAGGCTAATATGCCAGGCTTCCGCCCAGGCAAGGTGCCAGCAGGATTGATTAAGAAGCAGTTTGGTGCTTCCATTCTTGCTGAGGAAGTCAATAAACTTCTTCAGGAAAATCTTTTCAAGTATATTCGTGAGAACAATGTGGAAATGCTTGGAGAACCACTTCCTACACCTGAAAACGACAAGGTGGAGCTTGTGGATGGTGGTACTTTCACATTCTCTTTTGAACTGGCTATTGCTCCAGAGTTTGAAGTGAACCTGAGCAAGGACGACAAGGTGCCTTACTACCATGTGGAGGTTGAGGACAAGATTGTCAACAGTCAGGTTGACATGTATCGTCAGCGTGGTGGCAACTACGAGAAGGTTGACTCTTACGAGGATAACGATATGATTAAGGGTGTTATCACTGAGCTTGACGCTGAAGGCAACCCTGTTGAGGATGGCATTCACGCTGAGGGCGTTGTGATGCTTCCAAAGTATTTCAAGAACGATGAGCAGAAGGCTCTCTTTGCTGCTGCCAAGCCAAACGACATCATCAAGTTCAATCCATCTGTGGCTTACGACAACAGCGAGGCTGAGTTGGCTTCTCTCCTCAAGGTTGAGAAGGAAAAGGCTGGAGAATATAAGGGCGACTTCAATATCCAAATCACAGAAATCACTCGCTATATGCCAGGTCCACTCAATCAGGATTTGTTCGACCAAGTATTCCCTAAAGGCACTGTGACCACTGAAGAGGAATTTACTGCAAAGGTGAAGGAGCAGATTGCAGAGCAGTTTGCCAAGGACGGTGACTACAAGTTCTTGCTTGATGTTCGCCAGTACGTCACCGACAAGATTGGTAAGCTGGAATACCCAGACGAGAAGCTGAAGAGAATTATGCTTGCCAACAACAAGAATGATGAGAAGAAAGTGGAGGACAACTATGAAAAGAGCATAGAGGAACTCACTTGGCATCTCATCAAGGAGAAGTTGGTGAAGCAGACTGGCGTGAAGGTGGACGATCAGGATGTAGTTGAAATGGCAAAGGAAGTGACTCGTATGCAGTTCGCTCAGTATGGCATGCTCAACATTCCTGATGAGTATATCGAGAATTCTGCTAAGGAAATGCTGAAGAAGCGTGAAACGGTGGATAATCTCATCGACCGTGCCATTGAGCTCAAACTTGGTGCTGCTCTGAAGGAAATCGTCACCCTCGACGAGAAGACTGTAGGCACTGAGGAATTTAACGCATTGTTCAAGTAATATTATTAATAATCTATAAAAAAGCTGCAGGTAATGTATCCTACTTGCGGCTTTTTCGTTTCAAATCGTGTATATTTGCAGCGATTCCTCAGGGAAAAAGATGTGAGGAAACGGACAATCAAAGCCATTTATTGACAAATTGACATATTGCACGTGCTTTGGTGTGGTTTTTGCAGAAATGACGGAATGAGAAATGAATGAAAAAACGATGGATTATATTAATAATATTAATTAAGGTGTAATACAATGAACAATTTTAATGATTTTAAGAAATTCGCCACAGGCCATTTAGGCGTAAACAGTATGGTGCTTGACGATGTTATGAAAGCTCAAGCAGGCTACCTCAATCCATATATTCTGGAAGAGCGTCAGTTGAACGTCACCCAGTTGGATGTGTTCTCTCGTTTGATGATGGACCGCATCATTTTCTTGGGTACGGAAGTGAACGACTACACGGCGAATGTGCTACAGGCTCAGATGCTTTATTTGGATTCTGTAGATAGTGGCAAGGACATAAGCATTTATATCAACAGCCCTGGCGGTAGTGTGTATGCAGGTCTTGGCATTTACGACACCATGCAGTTCATCAACTCCGACGTGCAGACCATCTGCACAGGTATGGCTGCTTCGATGGCTGCTGTGTTGCTTGTGGCAGGAGCAAAAGGCAAGCGTTCCGCACTGCCTCATAGCCGAGTGATGATTCATCAGCCTATGGGTGGAGCACAGGGACAGGCAAGCGATATTGAAATCACTGCCCGCGAAATACAGAAACTGAAGAAAGAACTTTATACAATTATTGCAGAACACTCTGGTCAGCCTTTCGATAAGGTGTGGGCAGACTCCGACCGTGACTACTGGATGACAGCCGAGGAGGCAGCACAGTATGGCATGATTGACCAGGTGCTCAACCGCAAAAAATAAGCTATGGCAAATTTGAGAAGGTGCTCGTTCTGCGGACGGTCGGAGAAGGAAGTCGATTTTCTGATAACAGGAGTTGACGGCTGCATCTGTAATGAGTGCGCAGACCAGGCACACCAAATCGTGGTGGAGAATATGAAGTCGAAAAATGCTCCAGCACTGAAATTGGACAAACTACCCAAACCAATAGAAATAAAAGAATACCTTGACCAATATGTCATTGGGCAGGATGATGCGAAGAAGGCCTTGTCGGTAGCTGTCTATAACCACTACAAGCGTTTGCGCGATGCACAAGCTGGGGGTGGTGACAACGATGTGGAACTTGAAAAGTCGAATATTATCCTTGTGGGTAGCACAGGCACGGGAAAAACCTTGCTTGCAAAAACCATTGCCAAACTGCTGGTGGTTCCATTCACTATCGTTGATGCCACTGTGCTGACACAGGCTGGTTATGTGGGTGAGGACGTGGAGAGTTTGCTGAGCCGCCTCTTGCAGGAATGCGACTACGACCCCAAACGTGCAGAACAAGGCATTGTCTTCATCGACGAAATCGACAAGATTGCTCGCAAGAGCGACAACCCAAGTATCACCCGCGATGTGAGTGGAGAAGGAGTGCAACAGGCATTGCTGAAGTTGCTCGAAGGCAGCGTGGTGAATGTGCCTCCTTATGGTGGTAGAAAACATCCAGAGCAGCAATTCATTCAGGTGGATACCAAGAACATTCTCTTCATCTGTGGAGGGGCTTTCGATGGCATTGAAAGGAAAATTGCACAGCGATTGAATACACACGTGGTAGGTTACGGAGCTGTTGAGAATACGGCAAAGGTAGATAAGAATAACCTCATGCAATATATTGCTCCAATGGACTTGAAGTCGTTCGGACTCATTCCAGAGATTGTGGGACGTTTACCTATTCTCACGCATCTGGAACCTCTCGACCGTCAGGCATTGCGCTCTATCCTGACAGAGCCAAAGAATTCCGTCATCAAGCAATATGTGAAACTGATGGAAATGGATGGCGTGAAGTTGACCTTTGACGAAGATGCTTTGGACTTTGTGGTTGACAAAGCCGTGGAATACCGCTTGGGAGCACGAGGCTTGCGTTCGCTGGTGGAATCAATCATGATGGAACCTATGTACGAGATTCCTTCCTCAAAGAAGAAATCGTTCAGGGTGACCCTCGACTATGCAAAAAAACAAATCGAAAGCACAAATATGGCAGTGATTGCACAGAAGGAAGCGTAAGTTCTTAATGAAGAATAATCGCTACGCTCCGAATGAAGAATGATAAATGAAGAATGAAGAATGAAAATTACTCATCCAATGAGCAGAGTAAAATAGATTCTTCATTTTTCATTTTCTTATTCTTCATTTTTCATTTAAACACGCTGGGGACGGTTACAGAAAAAAAGTGAAAAATGAAAACTTTGTAATTTTATGAAAAATTTTTGCAAAAAAATTTGGATAATTCAGCACATACAAATAACTTTGTTTCAGTGTTCATGATGAACCCCCAAAAAATCACTTCCTCTCTTTATTACTATCCCTAAGTTGAATCGTTTATGAAAAAGAAAATGTCATTGCAAGAGTCCTTGAAGTATTACTTCGGTTTCGATACTTTCAAAGGCGACCAAGAGGCTATCATCCGAAACCTGCTTGATGGCAATGATACCTTTGTGTTGATGCCAACAGGAGGCGGCAAGTCGTTGTGCTACCAGTTGCCTGCCTTGCTGATGGAAGGAACAGCCATTGTGATTTCTCCGCTGATAGCCTTGATGAAAAACCAAGTGGATGCCATTAAACACTATTCAGAAGAAGATAATTTGGCGCATTTCCTCAACTCATCGCTCAACAAAGCAAGCATTGAGCAGGTAAAGGAAGACGTGAAGAGCGGAAAGACAAAGCTGCTGTATGTGGCTCCCGAATCGCTGACGAAGGAGGATAACGTGGAATTCCTTCAATCGGTGAAGATTTCCTTCTATGCAGTCGATGAAGCCCATTGCATTTCGGAGTGGGGACACGACTTCCGTCCAGAATACCGCAGGATTCGTCCTATCATAGAGAAAATAGGAAAGTCGCCTATCATAGCCCTGACAGCCACGGCGACAGACAAGGTGCGCACAGACATCAAGAAAAGTTTGGGCATTCCCGATGCCAAGGACTTCAAATCGTCGTTCAACCGACCTAATTTGTATTACGAGGTACGCTCGAAAACCAAGGACATCGACAAGGACATCATCAAGTTCATCCGCCAGAACGAAGGCAAGAGTGGCATCATTTATTGTCTTTCACGCAAGAAAGTGGAAGAACTGGCAGAGATACTCCAAGCCAATAAGATTCGTGCAGCCGCTTATCATGCAGGATTGGAACAGCAGGTTCGTTCTGAAACTCAAGACAAGTTCGTGATGGAGGAAATCGACGTGATTGTGGCAACGATTGCGTTCGGCATGGGTATCGACAAGCCCGATGTGCGGTTTGTCATTCACTACGACATCCCGAAAAGTCTCGAAGGCTACTACCAGGAAACAGGACGCGCAGGTCGTGACGGAGGAGAAGGTAAGTGCATAGCTTTCTTCACCAAGAAGGACTTGCAGAAATTGGAGAAGTTCACCGAAGGAAAGCCAGTGGCAGAGCAGGAGATAGGCAGACAGTTGCTGCAAGAGACAGCCAACTATTGCGAGTCCTCTGTCTGCCGAAGGAAATTGCTATTGCACTATTTCGGAGAAGAATACCAGCAGGATAATTGTGGCAACTGCGACAATTGCTTGCACCCAAAGAAGCGCACCGATGCGAAGGACTTGCTGGTATTGGCACTGAAAACCGTGCTGCTGGCCAAGGAAAACTTCAAGATGGAAGTAATCATTGGCATCCTACGTGGCAATGAAACCGAGTTCAGCCTTTCGCACAAGCACGACCAGCTGGAGACATTCGGTGAAGGAGCAGACGTGGAGGAAACCCTATGGAAGGCAGTGTTCAACCAGGCCATGCTTTCGGGCTATCTGCATAAGGAAATAGAAAACTATGGCGTACTAAAAGTGACCAAGGAAGGCAAGAAATTCCTGAAGAAACCGACCGAGTTCATGGTGGTTGAGAATAACGATTTTGACGAAGATGTAGAGACGGTTGATTTGGTACATTCAGGTGGTGCAGACGAGACCCTCTTCTCCATGTTGATGGACTTGAGGAAATCCATTGCCAAGAAACTCGATATTCCTGCATACGTTGTATTCCAAGAGAACTCCATCGATGCGATGTGTACGCTCTATCCTATCACGTTGGAAGAAATGCAGAACATTCCAGGCGTGGGAGCTGGTAAGGCAAAACGCTACGGGCAAGAATTCTGCAATGTCATCAAGAAGTATTGCGAGGAAAACGAGATAGAACGGCCAACCGACATGCGGGTTCGCACTGTGGCAAACAAGTCGAAACGCAAGGTGGATATCATCCAGCGTATCGACCGACAAGTGGCATTAGACGATATCGCCGAGAGCATGGGACTCGATTTCGGAGAGTTGCTCGACGAAGTGGAAGCCATCGTATATAGTGGCACCAAGCTCAACATCGACTATTTCCTTGAGGACGTGATGGATGAGGATGTGGTCGAAGAGATTTACGACTATTTCAAGGAGAGCGAAACCGACGATTTGGAAGTGGCACTGAGGGCTTTGGACGACTGCTCTGATGATGAAATTCGTTTGGTTCGTATCAAGTTTATTTCAGAAATGGCCAACTAACCAAAAGGGTGAAGGATGTGAAATTAAGCAACCATTCTTCACCCTTCTTTTTTTTGCTTTTTCATTCTTCCTTGGCGATGATGAACGAATGGTTTTTCATTCTTCATTTTTTTCCCGCATGATGAATGATTATTCGTAAAAAAAGCGTATCTTTGCACGCAATAAAATAATTTCAGGAATATGGCATCTTTTATTGCAGACAAAGTAGTGATGGAAGGTCTGACATTTGATGATGTGCTGTTGATTCCAGCATATTCAGAAGTCCTTCCGCGTGAGGTATCTCTTTCAACCAAGTTCTCCCGACACATCGATTTGAAAATTCCGTTTGTCACTGCCGCTATGGACACTGTGACTGAGGCTGCTATGGCCATTGCCATTGCCCGTGAAGGTGGAATCGGCGTGGTGCATAAGAACATGAGTATCGAGGAACAGGCTCGTCAGGTGGCCATCGTGAAGCGTGCTGAGAATGGTATGATTTACGACCCTGTGACAATCAAGCGAGGTTCTACGGTGAAGGATGCTCTCGGCATGATGTCGGAATTTCATATTGGCGGCATCCCTGTGGTGGATGACGATAACAAGTTGGTGGGTATCGTGACGAACCGCGACCTCCGCTTCCAAACCAATCTGAATGAGCTGATTGACCATGTGATGACGAGTGAGAACCTGATTGTCACTCATCAGCAGACCGATCTCGACAATGCGTCGCGTATCTTGATGGAGCACAAGATTGAGAAGTTGCCGGTGGTGGATGACGAAAACCGCCTGATTGGTTTGATTACTTACAAGGACATCACAAAGGCAAAGGACAAACCTATGGCGTGCAAGGACGAGAAGGGTCGTTTGCGCGTAGCGGCAGGTGTTGGTGTGACAGCCGATACGTTCCAGCGCATGGAGGCTTTGGTGAAAGCTGGTGTGGACGCCATTGTCATTGATACCGCTCATGGACACTCTAAAGGTGTCATCGAAAAGGTGCGTGAAGCTAAGGCTGCTTTTCCAAATGTGGATATCGTGGTGGGAAATATCGCTACGGGTGAGGCTGCGAGGATGCTCGTGGAAGCAGGTGCTGATGCCGTAAAGGTAGGCATTGGTCCTGGCTCTATCTGTACGACCCGTGTGGTTGCAGGCGTAGGTGTTCCTCAGCTGTCGGCTGTGTATGATGTGGCTTCCGCATTGGAAGGAACAGGTGTGCCTCTCATTGCTGATGGTGGTCTCCGCTATAGTGGTGACATCGTTAAGGCATTGGCTGCTGGAGGAACCAGTGTGATGATTGGTTCGCTGGTAGCAGGAACCGAAGAGTCTCCAGGCGAAACGATCCTTTTCAATGGACGTAAGTATAAGTCGTACCGTGGCATGGGTTCGCTGGAGGCGATGGAGAATGGTTCGAAAGACCGTTATTTCCAGTCGGATGTCGAAGCTAAGAAGTTGGTGCCAGAGGGCATTGCTGGTCGTGTTCCTTACAAAGGTACTGTCCAGGAAGTGATTTTCCAATTGGTGGGTGGCTTGCGCTCTGGTATGGGCTATTGTGGTGCAGCCGACATCGATGCTCTGCATGGTGCCAAGTTCACTCGCATCACCAGTGCCGGTGTGCTCGAAAGTCATCCGCACGAAGTGATTATCACCAGTGAGGCTCCAAACTACAGCCGTCCTCAATAAATAATTAAGAATGAGCGCAGCGCACATTCTTCATTATTAAGTTAATGCAATGATAAAATTGTTAAAATATATTATATGAGGTGGTTCCCAAGAGTTTGGGAACCACTTTTTATGATTTTATTCGTATCTTTGCAGCCTAATTGTGAAAAAAGAAACAATAAGATAATGAAAAAGATAGCTCTTTTTGCAGTGGGTGCCTTGATGGGACTTTCTGCTTTTGCCCAGAGCAGCGACCCTGTTCTGATGCACATCAATGGAAATCCAATCACTCGTTCCGAATTTGAATACTCTTTCAATAAGAACAACGCTGACGGTGTTCTCGACAAGAAAGATGTAAAGGATTATGTTCAGCTATTTGTTGATTTCAAATTGAAGGTGGAAGCGGCTAAGGATGCTGGCATCGACACCATTTCTGCCATTCGCAAGGAGTTGCATGGCTACAAGGAACAAATGGTGATTCCAACATTGGTGGATAGTGATTTCATTGAGCGTGAGGCTCGCAAAACATACGAACAGACTGCCCAACATTTTGGTGGTCAAGATATGCTCACAGCTTCACATATTCTCGTTTTGCTTCGTCAGGATGCTGATGAAGCCGCACAGAAAGCTGCTAAGGCACGTATCGATTCCATTTATGCGGTGCTGAAAGCCGGTGCTGACTTTGCCGAAGTTGCCAAGAGTTGTAGTGACGACAAGGGTTCCGCAGCACGTGGCGGTTCGCTTGGCCAGTTCGGTAAGGGCATGATGATTCCAGACTTTGAAAAGGCTGCATACGCTTTGCAGAAGGGTGAGATGTCGGAACCAATCAAATCGACTGTAGGTTACCATATCATCAAGATGGAAGACCGTCATCCTTTTGAGTCATACGAGTTCCACCATGATAACATTCTGAGGTTCTTGGAGCAGAGAGGCGTGAAGGAAGCGTCTGCCAATGCACTGATTGACTCTGTTGCGAAAAAGGAAGGTGTTTCTCGCGACGTGATTGTCGGTCGTTACTATGATGATTTGATTTCCAAGGATAGCGATTCAAGAAATCTGGCTCAGGAATACTACGATGGCACTTTGATGTACGAAATCAGTAAGAACCAGATTTGGGATGTGGCAGCCAAGGACGAAAATGGTCTTGCTGCTTATTTCAAGGCAAATAAGAAGAAATATGCTTGGGACTCTCCTCGTTTCCGTGGCTTGATTCTTCATGGCAAGGATGAAGCGGTGATAGCAAGTGCCAAGAAACTTGTGAAAGGTGTGAATGAAGAAAACTGGCCAACCACGATTGTCAAGGGTTTGAACAACGACTCGGTGAAAGTGATTCGCGTGGAGCATGGCATCTACAAGCAGGGCGACAGTAAGGCTGTTGATAACCTTGTGTTCAAGACTGGTGCAGAAATCAAGCCTATGAAGGATTATCCTGTTACGGATGTGTTGGGTAAGAAACTGAAGAAGCCTCAGACCTATAAGGACGTGAAGGGCCAGGTGACAACCGATTATCAAGCTCAGTGCGAAAAGGAATGGGTGGAAAGTCTCAGAAAGAAATATCCTGTTGACATTGACGAAAGTGTATTAGCAACAGTGAACAAGCATTGAATTTTTAAAGTTTAGAGTTTAACGTTTGGCGTGAAGAGATAAAAGTGAAAAAAGCCTCTTCCCCCAACCCAGCCCCCTCCAGCTCCCCCGAGGGGGAGAGAAAGGCGAGGGGAGTGGATAGAGAGGAAAAAAATCCTTTTAAATCCTTAAAATCCCCTGATTTGTGTTTAGGGTTTAGTGTTTAGGGTTTAGTGTAATCCCTTAAATCCTTTAAATCCCTGATTAAAAACTTAAAAACTCAGAAATGTATAAAAAAATTGCAATCTTTGCATGTACGCTTCTGCTCTCGCTTCCTCTTCTGGCGCAAGACAATGTGATTGACGAGGTGATTTGGGTGGTGGGCGAAGAAGCCATCCTCAAGTCGGATGTGGAGCAGTCGAGGCTGGAGGCTCAATCTATGGGACAACGCATAGATGGCGACCCCTATTGTGTGATACCAGAGCAGTTGGCTGTTCAAAAACTGTTTCTTCATCAGGCTGCCATCGACAGTGTGCAGGTGACGGACAGCGAAGTGCTTCAGGATGTGGAACGAAGAATCAACTACTATATTCAGCAGATTGGTTCTAAGGAAAAGATGGAGGAATACTTTGGCAAGACTACCACTCAGATTCGTGAGCAGCTCTACGACATGGTGAAGAATGAGTATCTCATTTCCGAGGTGCGTAAAAATCTGGTGAAAGACATCAAGGTGACTCCTGCCCAAGTGCGCCAGTACTTCAAGGGTGTGCCTGAGGACAGCATTCCTTTCATTCCAACAAAATATGAGGTTCAGTTGTTTGTCATCAATCCACGAGTTTCTGTGGAGGAAATCAATCGTGTGAAAGATGAACTGCGTGAATACACGGAGCGTGTGAATAGCGGTAAGTCGCAGTTTTCCACCTTGGCACTGATGTACTCGGAAGACAAGGAAAGTGCTGCTCATGGTGGTGAATTGGGATTCATCACACGTATGGATGTGGTACCAGAGTTTGCCAATGTCGCTTTCAACCTGACAGACCCTAAGATTGTGTCAAAAATTGTTGAAAGCGAATACGGTTTCCATATCATTCAGCTCATTGAGAAGCGTGGCGACCGCATCAATGTGCGCCACATCTTGAAGAAGCCAAGAGTAAGTGATGCAGAACTGACGGAGGCTATCATGCACATGGATTCCATCATGATGGATGTGAACGACAACAAATTCACTTTCGAACAAGCTGTTTCGTCATTGTCGGAAGACAAGGACACGCGTGCCAACTACGGAATCATGGTGAATAAGAACAGAGAAAGTGAATTGTATGGAACGCCTAAATTCGAGCTTAAAGACATGCCACCTGAAGTGGCAAAGACCATTTCAAACATGAACGTGGGCGACATGTCGAAACCGTTTGTGATGGTGAATGACAAGGGCAAGGAAGTGGTTGCCGTCGCCAAGTTGAGAAGTAAGGTGAACGGACATCGCGCCACGATGAAGGACGACTATCAGGATTTGCAGAATGTGATGATTGAGAAGAAAAGTGCAGAGAAGATAGAATCGTGGATTCGTGAGATGCAGAAGAAAACTTACGTGAAAATCAACAAGGACTGGCAAAATTGTGAATTTAACTATCCTGGCTGGATTAAATAGTGATAAGATTTTGAAAAAGAACAATACATACAAGAACAGGAATATGAAACTGCTGGCCAGTTTCATATTCTTGCTTTGTGTATGTGTGGTGATGGCAACTGTTCCTGACGACAGGAATCGACGAAAGAAAAACACCGACTCGCGTATTCATCTCATCCATTCCGATGTGCTTTACAAGAACAGTCAAGACCCTCATGCTGAAGTGCTCGTGGGGCATGTGAAACTGAGCCATGAAGGACTGTATCTCGATTGCGATAGTGCCAAGTTCTATCGCGAGGACAATTCTTTCGATGGTTTTGGCCATGTGGTGATGACGCAGGGCGACACTCTACGCTTGACGTGTGACACTTTTTTCTACGATGGGTATGCCATGAAAGCCCGAGCACGAGGACGAGTGCATCTTTACCATAAGAAGACGAAACTTGTGACTGAGAACTTGGATTACGACCGTGTGTATGGTGTCGGAATGTATATCGATGGCGGAACGCTCTATGATGGCGACAATGTGTTGGTGTCTGATTGGGGACAATACACTCCTGCTACCCACGAGGCATTCTTCACGGAGAATGTGCAACTGACCAATCCGAAGTTCAACATGGTTTCCGACACGCTGTATTATTATACCGATACCGAAGTCGCCAAGATTGAATCTCCTACCAACATCATTTCCAATGATAGCACATTTGTGTATGGTGTGAAAGGTGAGTATTTCACGAAGCAGGGTAGGGCAAGTCTGCTCAATCGTTCCTATATTATTAAGGATATGCGCAAGATTGTGGGCGACAGCCTGCATAGCGACAAGGACACTGGGGTGGATGAGGCTTTTGGCAACGTGATTATCACTGACGATGAAAATCAGTGTATGCTACTCGGAAACTACTGCAAGTATTATGAGAATACAGGGGATGCAATGGCAACTGACAGCGCCATTGTGAAGGAGTATTCATCGCCCGACACTTTGTATGTTCATGCCGATACTCTCAAGATGTTCACCTACAACATGAATACCGACTCGGTCTATCGAAACCTCCATGCGTATCATAAGGTGAGGATGTTCCGAAGAGACGTGCAAGGGGTGTGCGACTCGCTTGTCAGTTTGCAGTTGGATTCATGTACCTACATGTATGGACAACCGATTTTGTGGAATGAAAACCAGCAGATATTTGGTGAGGAAATCCGCATTTACAACAATGACAGCACAATCGATTGGGTACACATCATCAATCAGGCGATGACCATCGAACAAGTGGATTCTGCGTCCTTCAACCAAGTGGCTTCGAAAGAAATGATGAGCTACTTCGTGAATGGAGAAATCGAACACAACGAGGCACATGGCAATGTCTATGTGGTTTATTACCTCGATGAGGACGATGGTTCGCGAATGGGTGTTCTCTATGCAGAATCCACCGACATGAATCTTTTCATGAAGAACAAGAAGGTGTCGAAAGTGTGGATGCCAAGCAATAGCGGAATGATGTATCCTCCGCTGAAAGTTCCTCACGACAGGCAATACCTTAGCCAGTTTGCTTGGTTCGATTACATTCGGCCCAAGGACAAGGATGATATTTTTGAGTGGAGAAACAAGGACGAAAAGAACATCCTGAAGAAAACGGAAACAAAAACAGTCCCTCTTCAGAAACTTTCCGACCTTGAACTCAACGAGTGAATCCTGTCCTTTATTCGTTTTCGTCTTCTTTTTCGATAAAAATCAATAGCTATGGGTTTATTCACAACTCGAAAACCAAGAGGTTTTCATCACAACTACATTTACTACGACCCTCGAAAGGAAAAACTACAGAAGATAGAGGAAAAAGTCAAGAGAGAAATGGGTGTGCTTCCACCAAAAGAATTTTCCCCCGAAGATTTGAGAGGTAAGTTTGTGGATGCTACCAAGCACCTGAAACGCCGCAAGGAAAGTGGTAAGAAACCCGTTTCCAATGGCATTCTCGTGATGATTATTGTTGCTTTGATTTTTTTGATGAAATATCTATCTACAGGTAAATTGTTCTAAATGGAAAACGGCTCAAGCGACATCATTCATTTGCTTCCTGATTCCGTTGCCAACCAAATTGCTGCGGGAGAAGTGGTGCAGCGTCCTGCTTCAATAGTGAAGGAGATGGTAGAAAATTCTATTGATGCAGGCGCAACCAATATCCAGGTGCTCGTGACGGATGGAGGAAAAACCTGTGTGCAAATCATCGACAACGGAAAAGGCATGTCGGAAACCGATGCTCGACTTTGTTTTGAGCGACATGCCACTTCCAAGATTCAGTCGGCTGCCGACCTTTTCCAACTCACCACCATGGGCTTTCGTGGCGAGGCGTTGGCATCCATTGCTGCCGTAGCACAAATCGAACTTAAAACTCGCCGCCCTGACGACGAACTGGGAACGTATATTCAGTTGTCGGGCACTAAAATCGAATCGCAAGAACCCGTTTCTTGCCCCGTCGGTTGTAATTTTTCGGTGAAAAACCTCTTTTTCAACGTTCCCGCCCGACGAAAATTCCTGAAGTCCAACCAGACCGAACTCAGCAATATCGTCGCAGATTTTGAAAAAATCGTACTTGTCTATCCCCACATTTCTTTCTCCTTATATAATAATAGCGCAGAAATCTATCGTCTGCCAAGTGCCTCTCTGCGTCAACGCATACTCGATGTGTATGGCAAGAAAATCAATGCAGAACTGCTTCCTTTGGATGCAGAAACTTCGCTGGTCAAGATTACGGGGTACGTAGGTAAACCAGAGTCGGCAAAGAAGAAAGGCTCCCATCAGATGTTTTTTGTCAATGGGCGATACATGCGTCATCCTTATTTCCATTCAGCGGTGATGCATGCGTTCGACAATCTGATTCCTGCGGGGGAACATGTTCCCTATTTCATCTATATGTCCGTCGATGCATCTTCCATCGACGTGAACGTGCATCCAACGAAAACTGAAATCAAGTTCGACAACGAACAAGCCATTTGGCAAGTTCTTTCAGCCGTAGTTCGAGAAACGATTGGCAAGTACAATGATGTTCCTACGATAGATTTCGACGTTGCCGACAAACCCGATATTCCTGCGTTCAGGTCGAACATGGGAAAGGTGGAACAACCGAGAAAGATACCTGTCACCTATAATCCTTTCGCCAACTCTTCCGACAAGAAGCCTCCCATTCCTACTGATTGGGAAAAACTCTATCAAGGTATTGAGACATTCGACACGGGTCATGCTCAGACAGGAAGAGGACAACAAAGCCTCGTGCCAGACCACGACGAATACATCGTGGAAGGGCTGTTGGGTCGTGGTGCCTCTTCAGAAAAAGGTAGTCGCTTGTGGAGTGGGAGCGAGGACGTAGTGAACAATCAAGACTTGTTTGCCGACATTGCTTCGTTGCCTCATTTTCAATACAAAGGAAGGTTCATTGTCGTTCCTTTCTCTACGGGTCTGCTTCTTGTCGATCAGCATCGGGCGCATACTCGTGTGCTGTTCGAGGGATACATGCAGCAGATGTCTGCCAAGAGACACGTGTCGCAGGGCAACCTCTTTCCCGAACTCATTCAATTCACGAAAAGCGAAGAACTGACACTCCAAAGTGTGCAGGAGGAACTATCTTGTTTGGGCTTCGAACTGACCAATCTGGGTGGTGGCTCTTATTCCATCAATGGAGTACCTACCGACATCGAAGGTCTGGAACCAGCCAAGTTGCTACATTCATTGTTGTATGCAGCAATGGACAAGGGTGTCAACATCAAGGAAGAAGTGGAGCAATCCATATCGCTTGCTATGGCACAATCCGCTGCCATCGTGTATGGACAAGTGCTGACTGATGAAGAAATCTCCAATCTGCTCACACAGCTTTTCAATCTCTCAACGCCCATGCGAACCCCTGATGGCAAGCTGGTTTTTAGTGTCATAGAACATAGTTATATTGAAAAACTGTTTTAGACAAACGTCCGTAGGGCTCGTCATGGCTATTCAAGTCGTTTCTTTACGAATTATTTTAATTCAAAACGTAAAATTTAGATGTTAAAATAGCCTAAAAGGTAAAAAAACACAGTTGCGAATGTTAAAAAATGAAGATTTTTCAAATAATTCTTGCACGGAATGGATTGAAAACATTAAATTTGCATCCGAAATATTGTGTATTGTGCCAAAATAGGTGCTATTAGACGACAAAATGAAGTAAAATTCTATATTATTGTTTTATTAAAAAAAGGTATTTATGAAAAAGTTAATGATTGCGCTGGCTTTTGCTGGCCTTGGTACTGTGGCAGCTAATGCTCAGACCACAATCGAAACACCAGAACTTTCTAAGTACACTGTTGCTACGAATTCGTTCTGGAGCAACTGGTTCATTCAAGTCGGTGTTGACGCATCGGTTCAGAACCCTTATCGTTCAAAGTTCGCTGATCAGTTCCACGATGGACGTTCTTATGGCGTAAACATCGCTGTTGGTAAGTTCTTCACTCCTGGTCTCGGTCTTCGTTTGCACGCTAACTGGGATAACGGAATCATCGAACGTAAGCACAGCTTCACTTTCGACATCCCTGAGGCTCCTTCCTACGATGCTGGTGGTTATGCATCTCTCACTGGTGATGTAATGTTCAACCTCAGCAACATGTTCTGTGGTTACAGCGACACTCGTACTTGGAACTTCATTCCTTTCCTCAGCGCTGGTTTGATTCGTAACTTCAATGCTAACACTATTTCTCCAGTGCTTGGCGTTGGTATCGAGAACACTTGGCGTCTTGGCAGACACTTCGGTCTCTACCTCGATGTTGACTACAAGATGACTCGTAACGACTTCATCCCAACTGTTGACAAGAGGTACAAGGACAAGGCTATCTCTTCTGGTATCCTCAGTGCAGAACTCGGTGTGACTTTCTATCTTGGAAAGGCTACATTTGCTAAGGCTGTTACTATCGACCAGTACAACGCTCTTGCAGCTGCAAGCGAAGAAGCTCTTGCTAAGCTCCGTGCTGACCTCGACCGTGAGCGTCAGATCAACGCTGACCTCCGCGCTCAGCTTGCTAAGCAGCCAAAGGTTGCTGCTGAATCTAAGGTTATCAGCGCAGGTACTTCTGTATTCTTCGACATCAACTCTACTAAGATCAACTCTAAGAAGGATCTCGTGAACCTTGAGTCTGTTGCAACTGTTGCTAAGAACACAGGTAGCCGCATCCTCGTAACTGGTTCTGCTGATAGCAAGACTGGTTCTGCAGCTTGGAACCAGCAGCTCTCTGAAGGCCGTGCACAGGCTGTTGCTGACGAACTCGTTAACCTCGGTGTTTCTCGCGACAAGATTGAGACTAAGGCAGTTGGTGGTATCAACGAAGTTTCTCCTTACACTCTCAACCGTCGTGCTCTCGTTGAGCTCAAGTAATCTTTGAATTGACTTCATTTAAATAGTGGGGTGTTCCTTTCGAGGAACACTCCATTTTTTATTCTTCTTTTTTCGCATTCTGCATTTGCATCTTCTCCAGTTCTTGCCTTCCATCCCTCTCTGTCTGCTCGGGGAGTGGTACTTTGATGCGGCGCATGAAGGGACATACCGAAGCGTCCTTTGGATTCAACTAAATAAACGAGGGCTCGTTATCGAAATGACGAGGGCTCGGTGTCAATCAAACGAGGGCTCGCTTGAAAAACGTTGAAGGCTCAACCATTCAGTTCAGTCTAAAGAATGTCTGGCCTAAAGTTAAAAGTCTAAGGTCAAAGGTCAAAAGTCTAAGTTCAAAGGACTAAAGTCAAAGGTCTGGGTTCGTTTTTGACATTTGACCATCGTCCTTTTGCGATTCATTACATGCGAATTTGAGAAATTCATGCATCCCGAACTCGCGTTTATCACACCTTTCCTGTTGCAAAAAGCAGGGAATTGCTTTTTTTAGAAAAGTAAGTGTAAAAATGTTCACTTAATTTTTGTCGGTTTCAGAAAAAGTCGTACCTTTGCATCGCTTTAGAAAAATAGAGGGTTTGAAAAGCCAAGTTTAAGCCTCGAAAGAGGATGATGAATGGCAAATAGAACCAAGAATTCTCGGGGTATAGCGCAGTTGGTAGCGTTCCTGGTTTGGGACCAGGCGGTCGCGTGTTCGAGTCACGCTGCCCCGACGAAACGAAAAGCAAGGTAAATCATTTTCCTAAAGTACGGGGTATAGCGCAGTTGGTAGCGTTCCTGGTTTGGGACCAGGCGGTCGCGTGTTCGAGTCACGCTGCCCCGACAACGAAAGGGCGTTTAGCTCAGCTGGTTCAGAGCATCTGCCTTACAAGCAGAGGGTCGGCGGTTCGAATCCGTCAACGCCCACTCAAGAGAGGACTTGAAACTGTTGTTTCATATCCTCTTTTTCTTTTTTTTCATTAGTTAATATCCAATTTAGTCGTCTATGAAAAATAACGATTGGAAAGATAGGTTAGGCATGGTCTATTCCACAAATCCTGTTTTTAATTTTGAGCCAGAAGCGGATGATGTGGAAACGCTTCCCAAGAATCAGCAGAAACTCCGTGTGAATATCGAAAAGAATGGACGTGGTGGTAAGACTGTCACGCTTGTGAAGGGTTTTGTCGGGCAGGAGGATGATTTGAAATCTTTGGGTAAGTTGCTCAAAACCAAGTGCGGTGTGGGTGGTTCTGTCAAGGATGGTGAAATTCTGATTCAGGGAGATTTCAAGGAAAAAATCGTTGCCTTGCTGAAGGCTGAGGGATATTCAAATACCAAGTAAATTAGCCCCCTCCAGCTCCTCCCAAGGGGGAGAGGAGTGAAAAGTGAAAAACGAAAAGTGAATAACTTTGCAAACAAATTGGACGGCAATTTCATCTTTCCACTTTTCACTTCAACCCCGATGGCTTCTCCCTTCCTCGCTGGGAGGGTTGGGGTAGGTCTCCCCTTTTTATAAATTTAGAATTAAATAACTGTAATTCTTCCGATAATACGGGGAAAAATCGTAACTTTGCACTTTAGTTAAGGTAAAAAAGAGCGACAGGATAATCAGCGAAAGTCGCAAAGTGTTATAATTAAGCGAAATATGAGTAAAATTATCGCGTTAGCAAACCAAAAGGGTGGAGTAGGAAAGACCACCACGACAATCAATCTTGCAGCATCTTTGGCTACGATGGAGTCGAAGGTTCTGGTTGTGGATGCTGACCCTCAGGCGAATGCATCTTCAGGACTCGGTGTGGATATCCAGACCGTAGATACGTCGATATACGATTGCATCATTAGTTCTGTTGCAAGCGACACAAACCCAGCAGAAAAACCGATTGACCCACACGAAGCGATTTATACCACCGACATCGATGGTCTTGACATCATCCCCAGCCACATCAATTTGGTGGGAGCCGAGGTGGAAATGATCAATGTGAAGCATCGCGAGTCGGTGATGCGCCGAATTTTAGAACCATTGCGTGCAGAATACGATTACATTCTCATCGACTGCTCGCCTTCTCTCGGTCTGATTACGACCAATTCTCTCACGGCTGCCGATTCAGTCATCATTCCTGTGCAGTGTGAGTATTTTGCTTTGGAAGGTATTAGCAAATTGCTTCAGACCATCAAGATTATCAAATCGAAACTCAATCCAAAATTAGAGATAGAAGGCTTTTTGCTCACCATGTTCGATTCGCGTTTGCGCTTGGCAAATCAAATCTACGATGAGGTGAAGCGTCACTTTCAGGAATTGGTGTTTAAGACTGTCATTCAGCGAAATGTGAAGTTGAGCGAAGCCCCAAGTCATGGTATTCCTTGTCTGCTCTACGACATCACTTCAACGGGTGCCCGCAACTATCTTGCCTTAGCCAGGGAAGTGATTGAGAAGAACAAAAAGGAGAAAAAATAACCCCCAGTTAGTATATAACAATGGCCGTTAAGAAAAAATATGGAACTCTCGGACGTGGACTTGATTCACTCATCTCTACCGAGGACGTTCGTCCAGAGTTGTCATCTACTATCAATGAAATTGAAATCAGTCTGATTGATGCCAATCCCAACCAGCCTCGTCGGGAATTCGACCCCGATGCTTTGCAGGAGTTGGCTGATTCCATTGCTGAAATAGGTATTATCCAGCCTATCACTCTCCGCAAGATGGAGACGGGACGCTATCAGATTATTGCTGGTGAGCGTCGTTGGCGTGCATCGCAGTTGGCACACCTTGTCACCATTCCTGCCTATATCCGCACGGCGGACGATGAGAACGTGATGGAAATGGCGCTGATTGAAAATATCCAGCGTCAGGACCTCAATTCCGTGGAAATCGCTTTGGCATATCAGCACCTCATCGACCAGTATGGACTCACACAGGAGAAACTGTCCGAAAGGGTGGGGAAGAAGCGTGCAACGGTTGCTAATTTCCTTCGTCTGCTCAAGCTTCCTGCTCCAGTGCAGGTGGCATTGCAGAATCATGAAATCGACACGGGTCATGCTCGTGCTCTCTTGGCATTGGAGGACCCTAAGCAGCAGGTGAAGTTTTTCAATGTCATCAAGGAAAAGGGCTATTCCGTCAGAATGGTGGAACAGCTCATCAAGGAATACAATGAACGTGAGGCAGATGCGGAGATGACAGCTGGCGGTAAGCAGAAGTCGGCTTCGTCCAAACTGTCCGAGGAATATGAGAATATCCGCAGGCAGTTGGCTGAACTCCTGAGCACCAAGGTGAAGATTTCCTGTACCCAGAAGGGAAATGGAAAAATCACGTTGGAATATGCCGACGATTCAGAACTTAAGCGTATAATTGCAATGATTTCACATTAGGAAACATTCATACGCACAAGTCATCAATCTCAACAGTTCTCAATTAGAGCGAATGAATTTAAAGCGTTTGAAATACTTCTGTTTCTGTATCTGGTCTTTGGCTTGTCAGCTGTGTTTGGCTCAGTCGCCTGTTTCACCCGACACGCTCTCGAAGCCAGTGGATGTGAAGGGTGAGTTGGCGGACACGGTTCGCCTTGTTGAATTGAAACAAGATTCCGTCATTCGCATCTATGCTGATTCGCTCGACTCCGTGGGAAGTGCTATCGTGACGATTCCGAACGATTCACTCGTGCAAGCTGAGAAGCTGAACATCGACAAGTCCCATTGGATGCCAAATCCGAAGAAAGCGCTTTGGTTGGCGATTGTCTTCCCTGGTGCGGGACAAATCTATAATCGCAAATACTGGAAATTACCTATATTCTATGGTGGCTTTTTGGGCTGTATGTATGCCATCAATTGGAACAACACCATGTACACCGATTACTCTCAGGCATATATCGACATCAAGGACGATGACCCCAACACCAAGAGTTATGAGAATTTCATTCCTGCCTCCTACGACATCAGCGGTAATCTGACTCGTTTGCAGGAGTTGTTCAGGAAGAAAAAGGACTATTACCGTCGTTATCGCGACCTCAGCATTTTTATCGTCATTGGTGTGTATGCTCTCTCCATCATCGATGCATACGTGGATGCAGAGTTGTCGAGCTTTGACATTTCGAAAGACTTGTCAATGAAAGTCCGCCCGTCTATTATCAATAATCACAGCACTGCCATGCGCCCGACAGGGTTGATGAACAATTCCTACGGCATTCAGTGCTCACTCAATTTCTAATCCAAATCGATATGAATTTCAGAATTAAAATACTTGTTTTCTCTTTTCTCCTGACCTCACCTCTTTTTGCGCAAATCAATGAAGAAATTGTTGTGCAGGAAGATAGTGGCCACACAGAGGTCTTCGACCTGCCCGAAGGAATGGCCATCAGTGAGCAAGAACTGATGAACGACTATACCAACAAGAACAACCTGACGGAAGGCACATCCTCCAGTACTGTGCGTGAGCTTTCTGCCAGCGACCAAGTGATTGTTGACCGACTCTCACGTATTCCGACCACCATCGAAATGCCTCTCAACAACATCACCCGTGCATTCATCGACAAGTATAGCAACAACATGCGCAGTTCTGTGTCTGTGATGTTGGGCTCTTCCAATTTCTATATGCCTATTTTCGAGGAGGCACTCGAACGCTATGGTTTGCCACTCGAATTGAAATACCTCCCTGTCATTGAGTCTGCCCTTCGTCCTTCTGCCACGTCGCGTGCTGGTGCAGCAGGTTTGTGGCAGTTTATGGTTGCCACAGGAAAGCGATTCGGTCTTGAAGTGAACACACTGGTCGATGAGCGTCGCGACCCCATCAAGTCGAGTGATGCAGCAGCGCACTACTTGAGTGAACTTTTCAATCAGTTTGGTGATTGGGGACTTGCCATTGCTGCCTACAACTGTGGTGAAAACAATGTGCAAAAGGCTTTGCTTCGTGCAGGTGGAGAGGACAAGGACTATTGGCAAATCTACAACTATTTGCCTCGTGAAACACGTGGATACGTTCCTGCGTTCATCGCAGCCAACTATATCATGACCTACTACTGTGAGCATGGCATCACTCCTATGCAGGCATCGTTGCCCGTTTCGTCTGACACAATTGTGGTGATGAAAGAATTGTCTTTCAATCAGATTGCATCGGCAAGTGGAGTGACAATCGACGAGTTGCGCTCGCTGAATCCTCAGTATCGTCGCGACATCGTCCCTGTCAATTATGCAGTTCGTATGCCAATGGCGGGTATTGAGTCGTTTGTTCAGAAAGAAGACAGCCTCTATGCCGGTGTGCTGGCATTCAACGAAGTTCCTATGCGTCGCACCATCACGGAGGACATCGAGGATGCTCCTTCAAACGTGCCAGTGCAGAGAAGTAGCTACAACTCTTCTTCCACTTACAGGGGAAAGGGTTCCCGAAGTTCAAGACGCAATCGAAGCAGCAGGCAAAGCAGCAAGTCGGTGACCGTGAAAAGTGGCGACACGCTTTCCTCCATTGCCAAGCGCAATGGCATGACCGTCAATCAGTTGAAGAAGAAAAACGGAATCACAGGAAGCACGATTCGCCCAGGACAAAAAATCAAAGTGAAATGATGATTGAAAACTGAAGAATTTCGATTTATAATATGAAATTAGGAATTAGGAGTTAGAAATAAATATCACATTTCTCGTTTCTCACTTCTAATTTCTAATTTATTCCCAAGGTTCTTACTTCTTAATTAACGTTTTCCCTATGGATGAGCTCAACAAACATGACGAATTGGAAGAGAAGATGGTGGACGAAGCGTTCAACCATCTGATTGATACGTATTTGGCATCTCCACATCGCAAGAAAGTTGAAATCATCACCAAGGCTTTCAACTTTGCCAAACATGCCCACAAAGGAGTACGTCGTTTGTCGGGGGAGCCTTACATCATGCACCCTTTGGCAGTAGCTCAGATTGTGTGTGAAGACATCGGTTTGGGCAGTACATCTATCTGTTCTGCCCTGTTGCACGACGTAGTGGAAGACACTGATTACACCGTAGAGGACATCTCCAACATTTTCGGTCCTAAGATTGCCCAGATTGTGGATGGGCTGACAAAGATTTCGGGAGGAATCTTCGGTGACAACGCATCGGCTCAGGCAGAGAACTTCAAGAAACTGTTGCTCACCATGAGTGAGGACATTCGCGTCATCCTCATCAAGATAGCCGACCGTTTGCACAACATGCGCACGCTCGGTTCGCAGCGCAAAAACAAGCAGTATAAGATTGCAGGCGAAACACTCTACATCTATGCTCCGCTTGCACACCGTTTGGGACTGAATAAAATCAAGTCCGAACTCGAAAACCTCAGTTTCCGTTTCGAGCATCCCACTGAGTTTGAGAACATCGAGATGAAGCTTGCCAAGACCAAAGCGGAACGTAACAAGGTCTTCGATTCCTTCACCGCGCCTATCCGTGCACGTCTCGATGCTATGGGCATCAAGTACGAACTGAAACAGCGCATCAAGACTCCATATTCCATTTGGATGAAGATGCAGAACAAGCATGTGCCGTTCGAGCAAATCTACGACATCTTGGCTGTTCGCATCATTTTCGACCCTTCCGACTTGGCTCTTGAAAAGTCGGAATGCTTCAACATCTATGTGGCTCTGACCAATATCTACGACTCCCATCCCGACCGCATCCGCGACTGGGTGACTCACCCTAAGGCTAATGGTTATCAGGCTCTTCACGTCACCTTGATGTTCCGCGACGAAGAGCACAATGCCAAGGGCGAATGGATAGAGGTGCAGATTCGCAGCCGACGCATGGACGACATTGCCGAGAAGGGATTTGCCGCACACTGGAAATACAAGGATGGCGACATCGACCTGAGCGAAGTGGAGAACGAGAAGGAACTGGACAAATGGTTGACAACGATTAAGGAAATCCTCGACGACCCACAGCCGAACGACATGGATTTCCTCAACACCATCAAGCTCAACCTCTACGCCTCCGAAATCTTCGTCTTTACGCCTAAGGGCGATATTCGAACACTTCCAGCGGGCAGCACAGCCCTCGACTTTGCCTTCACCATTCACACCTTTGTCGGCAGCCATTGCATTGGTGCCAAGGTGAACCATAAGCTTGTGCCAATGAGCCATCGCTTGCAAAGTGGCGACCAAGTGGAAGTCCTCACCTCCAAGAGCCAGCATGTGGACCGCTCCTGGCTCAACATCGCCACCACCGCCAAGGCGACCACAAAGATTATGGCGATGCTGCGACGCGAAGAGCGCGATGCACGAAAGCGGGGCGAAGAGATGCTTGATGAGTTCTTCAAGAAGAACGACCTACCGAAGAACAGTTCCAGCATCGACAAGATATGTCGCCTCCACCAGTGCCAGAAGCCTGAAATCCTGTTCACAGCTATCGGTGCAGGCAACGTGAAATTGGGTGATGATGACCTCTCCCTCCTGCGCGAGAAAACCAATACAGGAGGATGGAAACGCCTGTTCTCTTTCGGACGGAAGAAGAACCTTCCTCCTGTGGAAGACAAGGCACTCGTCAACAAGGCTTTCGACCGCAAGAAAGTGCTTGACCTCAACGAAAACACCATCCAGAACAAGTACGCCCTTTCCGAATGCTGCAAACCAATCCCAGGCGATGCAGTCATGGGTTACATAGATGACAACAACCACATTGTCATCCACAAGTTGCAGTGTCCTGTTGCTGCTCGACTGAAAGCCAACCACGGCAACCGAGTTCTCGCAGCAGAATGGTCGAAGAAGATGTCCACCATGCTCTTCCCAGTTACCATCTTCATGCGTGCCATTGACCACATCGGACTCCTCAACCAAATCACTCAGGTCATCTCCCAGCAGATGAATGTGAACATGCACAAGCTGATGGTGGAAGTCAACGAAGGCATCTTCGAATGTAAGATTCAGCTCTTTGTCCACAATACGAATGAAGTTGACGAACTCATCAAACACCTACAAGCACTCAAACTTCTTGACAGCGTGTCGAGAGTTTAAAGAGTTAAAAGTTAATAGTTAAAAGTTAAAAACCATCTGGATAGCCACTTTTAATTATTAACTTTTAACTTTTCACTTCCATTCAAAGTTCCGTACTATAGTTCTGTTTGAGCTCCTTGCGCAGTGCATGGGCTTTGCCGTCTGTTACCTTGTCCATCAAAGCCCAAAAAGCATCGGAGTGTTCGTGATGAACCGTGTGGCAAAGTTCGTGCAGAATGACGTAATCCATTAGATGAGAAGGCAACGTCATGAGAAAGACCGAGAGGTTGATGCTGTTGGATGCTGAGCATGAACCCCATCTTGTTTTGGAACTCTGTATTTTCAAGTCAGTGAATTTGAATCCATGCTTATCGGCGAACTGCTGCGTTTTGTTCCGTAAAATGAACTTTGCCTGTAATCTCAATTCATTCATGATGACTTTCTTCAGCCAATTCTGAATCGATGCAAAGTCCGTGTTGGGCTCACATTCGATTGTGCATTTGCCCTCGGAGCGGTGAACATAAAATCCTTTTCGTTTCCCTTCCACCAGTTCCAACTTCATCACGTCCGTGTCAATCTTGTAGTTGAGGTCGATGACGTGTCTTCTGTCCACATCTTTCTTCATGAGTTTGCGAATGCTCTCTCTGTTCCTGTTCACACATTGTTCAATGTCTTCCCTTGTCATGCCTTGGGGAACCGTGATATGCACTTCGTTTTCCACGACACGCATCACGAAGTGCTTGGCTCTGCCATTGACGGTAAGAATGATTTTCCCAAATTCTTGGTCCTCGATATAATACTTCATCCTTCTCTTCTTTAATTGATTTGCAAAATGCAAATATACCGCTTTCCATCAATTCTAAAGGAATGAGAAAGCGGCTTTTTTCGTTCATCATTCTCTTTCCATTTTGCAAGAACAAGCCTATCCATATTTGTTAAGTCCCAAAACAAGGTAAAAGACTGCATCGATTTTTGATTTTTTTATGGCAAAAGTATGCTAAAAAATCAAAAAGACAAAGCAAATCGGGATGTTATTTGCAACATCGGCCTTTGTTGAAGGTTCGGCGATGATGCAATGAGCGTTCAATGTGAGTTTATCGAACGTTCGTTTTTGTCTTGTCGGACGTTCGTTTTAGTTTTGGAGCCTAATCGTAAGATATAATGACATTTTTTCTCCATTTGCTTTCTGTTTTTCACTTTTCTTTTTATCTTTGCAACAAAACTAATCTTTTTTGTCTATGAAAATGAAAATCTTTATTACAATAGCTTGGATGCTGGTGCTTTCCGTGGGTGCGAATGCGCAGAACGGAAGGCGTAACCTCGTTCCGCAAGACAACATTCCGTTAGATTCCATTCAGTTGAGCGACCCGTTTGTGTTTGCGGATGAGAAGTCGCAGACGTACTACATGACGGGAACGGGAGGAATGATGTGGAAAAGCAAGGATTTGGCTACGTGGAGCGGTCCTTACAGAGTGGTTGAGGTGAATCCCAATTCGTGGATGGGTCCACACCCGATGATTTGGGCTGCGGAGATTCATCAGTATCAGGGAAAATACTATTATTTCGCCACGTTCACGAATCGCGACGTGAAGATTGACACGGTGGCGAACAATGTGATTGAGCGTCGTGCCTGCCATGTGCTGGTGAGTGACACGCCCGATGGTCCTTATCGTCCTTTTGGTGATGACACTTATCTGCCAGCTGATATGCCTACGCTGGATGCTACGTTGTGGATTGACAAGGACAAGAAACCTTACATGGTGTATTGTCATGAATGGCTCCAGAACCGCAATGGTACGGTGGAGAAGATCGAGCTGAAGCCCGACTTCAGTGGTACGCTGGGCGAAAGGAAGATTCTGTTCCGTGCGAGCGATTCTCCTTGGAGCAGGGAGAATACGGACGATGGCTCGGTGCGTCCGAACATGGTGACCGACGGTCCGTTCCTCTTCAGGACAACTAAGGGAAAGCTTGGTATGCTTTGGACGAGCTGGGTGCATGATGTCTATACGCAGGGTGTGGCTTATTCACAGAGTGGAACGCTCGATGGTCCTTGGGTGCAGGAGCCTGAACCTATCACTCCTCCGAATTTCGGACATGGCATGATTTTCCGCACGTTCGATGGCAGATTGCTCATGTCGGTGCATAGTCACAAGAAGGAGGCACAGGAGAGAACAATTCGTCGTCCTTGTTTCTTCACAGTGAGCAACAAGGGCAGCAAGCTCAAGCTGGGAATGCAGTTCCATCCGTAAGTAAGTGAAAAGAGATAATCTCCTAAAGAAATAGACTAAATGTACTAAATTATTATTTAAATTTTGTCGATTTTGCCAATTTCTTTAGGAGACCATTTTATTATTTCGCGCTCACGTTAAACACTAAACACTATAAAAAATAGCATGAAAAGAACGAGTATTTTGTCGTTGGCGTTGATGTTGTCGATGCCAATGATGGCACAGAAAACATCGAGTATCACACTGAATCCTTCGGAGGCGAAGGAAAAAATCAACAAGGAAATCTATGGTCAGTTTGCCGAGCATCTCGGCACTTGCATCTATGGCGGACTGTGGGTGGGTCCTGAATCGTCTATTCCGAACACGAACGGTTATCGAAACGATGTGCTTCAGGCGCTGAAGGACATTAAGGTGCCGGTGATGCGCTGGCCTGGCGGTTGCTTTGCCGACGAATATCACTGGATGGATGGCATTGGTCCGAAGGAGAAACGTCCGCGCATGGTGAACAACAACTGGGGCGGTACGGTGGAAGACAATTCCTTCGGTACGCATGAGTTTTTGAACCTTTGTGAAATGCTCGGCTGCGAACCATACGTCAGCATGAACATGGGTAGTGGTAGTGTGGAAGAGACGGCAAAGTGGGTGGAATACATGACTGCCAAGGATGGTCCTATGGCAAAGTTGCGCAAGCAGAACGGAAGGGAAGAGCCTTGGAAAGTGAAGTATATTGGTGTTGGCAATGAGAGTTGGGGTTGTGGTGGCAATATGCGCATTGAATACTATTCCGACCTTTATCGTCGTTATAGCACCTATTGCCGTGAGTACAATGGCAACAAGCTTTATAAGATTGCCAGCGGAGCAAGCGACTACGACTACAACTGGACGGAGGTGGCGATGAAGCAGATTGGCAACCGCATGAACGGCTTGTCGCTTCACTATTACACTTGCTACACTTGGAACGGTTCGAAGGGAAGTGCCACTCAGTTCAGCAAAGACCAATACTACTGGACGATTGCCAAGTGTGGAGTGGGCATTGAGGAAGTGCTCAAGAAGCACATCGACATCATGGACAAGTATGACCCACGCAACCGCGTGAAGTTGCTCGTTGACGAATGGGGCACTTGGTGGGATGAGGAGCCAGGCAGTGTGCGTGGTCATCTCTACCAGCAGAACACGATGCGCGATGCGATGGTGGCAGCTGTCTCGCTCAACACCTTCCATCAATACACGAAGCGTATCGGCATGACCAACATTGCCCAGATTGCCAACGTGCTTCAGAGCATGGTGCTGACAAAGGGCGACAAGATGGTGCTCACGCCAACATATTATGTGTTCAAGATGTACACGGACAATATGGAGGCTCTGAATATTCCGCTGAATGTCACTTCGGATACGTTCACGGCTGAGAATGAACAGAAGGGTTCGCCAGAACGTGTGGCTCCATACATCAGTGCATCGGCATCGAAAGCAAAGGATGGTGCAGTGAATATCAACTTGGCGAACGCTGGTTTGGACAATTCCAACAAGGTGACAATCGACCTTGCTTCCATCAAGGGTAAGATTCAGAAGGCAACGATCCTCACATCGAAGGACATGAAGGACCACAACACTTTTGAAAAACCAAACGTAGTGGTTCCAACTGCTTTCAAGGATGCCAAAATCAAGGATGGCAAACTCATTGTCACGCTACCAAAGATGTCAATCGTGACGATTCAGATTAAGGAACAATGAAATAATAACTTGGTATAAAGACATGATTTTTTTAGGAAAGAAATTAGAATAATTATCATAATTACTCCAAAAATTAGGTGTTGTTTAATACAAAAAAAATATTTCAGAAAAAATTCATGAAATATTCATGGATAATTTACGATAATTCGCGTTAAAAAAAGATTAACATGAATTTCCATGAACCTTTAGTTCGGCGTAGCCAATTACCCGTGAATTATTCATGAATTTATTATCCAAAAATAATTTACGAAAAATTCGCGGTCAATTCGCGGCAATTTGCGTTAAAATAAAATATAAACATGAATTTCCGTAAATTACCCGTGAATTATTCGTAAATATATGTTT
>DGSN01000018.1:0-12420 GCA_002393575.1 Prevotellaceae bacterium UBA4361
TGACGCTTTCAGCGTCTTAATCACTTGATTGCGGATAATCATTCTCTAATTATAAAAATGCCAGCATTTTTGTTCGTGAAATTCGATTAAATAATTCTTAGAAAATTCGTTTAATTCGAGTAATTCGTGGTTGAGAATAATCCCAAGTTATTATTTTTATCGTTGCTTAAAGGTCGAACTTATAGCCAATAGTCAGTGTAGCAGCGTGGCTGTAGTATTTGTTGTACTCGTCGCTGACCTTGTTAACTCGGAGCAAACCAATAGCTGCACGCCAGTCGAGCGTAATGCCATTCTTGAACTCGTAAGAAAGACCGTATGCAATAGCGAAATTAGTGTTCTTGCAACCACTCTTCACGTTTTTACCATCCTGCTTAGCGTTGAGCAAGAAAGCAGGCTGAACACCAGCCTTCAGCGCAAAACCCTTTGCCACATAGAAGTTGGCAAGCACAGGAATCGTCAGATAGTCCAGATTCATGTTCCACTTCTCACCACTGTTCTTCTCCTTCATGCGCCAACCCTGCTGAGCGTAGTTGATGCCAGCAGATGCAGAGAACCAGTTGCAAATGTAATACTCTGCCTCCACACCGCCGATGAAGGCACCACGCAACTCGTCGTCAATCTCCACTTTTTTACTCAAATCATCCACATAATACACCATCTTACCACCCATCGAACCAACACTCATACCAACCATTGGTTGCAACGTGAAACTACCCCTTTCGTGACGAACATTCTGTGCCTTGACACTTGCTGTAGCCATGATGGTGGCTACTACCATAAGTAAAATCTTTTTCATTGTCATTCGTGTTTTTGTTATATTGAACTAATTCCTTATTTTCTGTTTGATAAAGGTTTTGCGGTGCAAAGATAGTCATTATTAGATATTTACGCAATAGATATGAATGATTTTTTCAAACATAACTGAATACGTTTCTTTAGGAGACCAATTGTCTTTCTGCCGATTTTGTCAAATGACATTTCTCTCTTTTCACTTTAACTTTTCGCTTTTCGCTCTTCATTCTTTACGTTTTCCTTACGCAACGAGCGTTCAAAAGAACTCAAGCGAGCGCTCGTTGTCGTTCGTTTGAACGCTCGCTTGAAACAAAACGAAGGCTCGTTATCTTTGTCGATACCCAAAGCAGGTTTAGTTGCCTCCGTGATTATGCTGAAAACAAACACATTGTTTCGAATAAAAAGTGCTACCTTTGCAGCATGAAGAACTGTGCTGGATGATTCCAATCAAACAAAAAGCTTGAAATAATGCGGATTATAAAGACTATTGGCAATCAGGACTTGTTGCAGAGTGAGAAAACGCTCTTCCTTTGTTCGAAGAGAACTTCGATAGAATTTGAAACAATCTCATTTTTTCCAAAAGTCTCTTTTGTCTCTTTAAAATATATTTTATCTTTGCAGATAATACCGTGGTAGATAAAAAAAACAACCCGCCAACTTTGAAAGTGGCGGGTATTCGGAAACTTGGTTACGTGCTTTGATAGCAGAGGCTTGACCAAGCATTACAAGAGCAAAGGTAAACAATGAAATTGAAACAACCTCACTTTTTTCCAAAAATATTTTTCCTCTTTGAAAATTATTGTAACTTTGCAACATTGATAAACTCTATGTCTCACTTTTAAAACCTGATTGATTCAAGAAACAGACAGTACAATACACTTATTTAACGGAAACGCACTCGTGAGCGCAGCGTGTGGCAACGCCACAAATGCCTCACAAGAGAGAATAAACATTATTTTCACTCGGCGTTTCTGCTCATTTACATATTATAACTTGGACTTTTAGTCCTTGTTCTCGTTCTTGCAAATACCGCCAAATCATTTGTATCTGAGAACAAGCGACGAGGTTCACGTCCTTTGGGCGTGGATTGTTCGTGCTTTTCAAGATACAAGGCCACTTGGCGGTAGCCTGCAAGAACTGAAAAGCTAAAGAGCAGTTCCGCCCTTTTTATTTATTTACACATGAAAAGATTTTATCTAAAGAGTATCCTCTTCTGCCTCCTCTCTTTGTTTTGGCAAAATTCCTATGCTTACAGCTGCAAAGTGGATGGTATTTACTACAATTTGGAGGGAGATAATGCCATAGTAACATATAAACATGATTATGTGGGCGAAAATAGACAGGCTTATCGTGGAGCTGTCAAAATACCTTCATCGATTACATATAATGGTAAAACCTATGAAGTAACAGAAATTGGATACAGAGCATTTCATGATTGTAGTTTTTTAACTTCAGTTACTATTCCTAACAGTGTTACAACAATCGGAGAATATGCTTTTCAGTTTTGTGGAACAACTCCTGATTATCCAGATGTTAAAGGATTGACTTCTATTGTTTTTCCCGAAAGCATTGTAACCATTGGAAATAACGCGTTTTATGGCTGTAATAGCCTTACATCAATTGTTATTCCTAAAAATGTTTCTGATATTGGAAAGCAAGCATTCGCTGGCTGTAGTAGCATGACAGAACTTAGAGTAGCGTCCGAAAATGAAACGTATATGTCTGAAAACAATTGCTGTTTAACAAAGGATGGAGAAACCTTGGTCTTTTGTTGTAACGGTTTGACATACGTTAATGTTCCCAATAGTGTGAAAACGATTGATAACTATGCATTTTCCGATTGTGTAAAACTAAAGAATATTATTATTCCTGATGGTGTGGAAACCATTGGCGATAATGTGTTTGATAACTGTGAAGGGTTAACTATATATATTCCAGCGAGCGTAATTAGTATTGGAGAATATGCATTCGATGGCTGTCGTGATTTTTCCATCAATCTTGGAGAGGGTATAGAAAGTATTGAATCTGAATGGTTCAATAGCCCTTATTTGATTTCAATTACCATACCAAATAGTGTGGTTTCTATCGGAGATGAGGCTTTTTTAAATTGCAGGAGATTATCCTCTATAACAATTCCCAATAGTGTGGTTTCCATCGGAGAATCTGCATTTCATAACTGTAGGGCTCTATCCTCTATTCATATTCCTAATAGTGTAACTTCCATCGGCGATGATGCTTTTTATGGTTGTAGTAGTATGACCTCTGTTACTATTGGTGAGAATGTTGAAAGTATAGGAGATGGAGCATTTGAAAGATGTACAGACCTATTAACTGTTATCAATGAATCAACCACTCCTCAATGTTTTTCTGATGGTTTTTCTGAAGAGAGTTACTTGAATGGCATTCTTTACGTGCCAAAAGGTACAAAGGAATTATATGCCTCGACTTCCCCTTGGGAAGATTTCAAGAATATATTTGAGATTGGTGAATCTGATGGTCTCCGCTATGCTGGCAACTACCTCATTGACGTGACTGACAAAACAATAAACACTGTTGTGTTCCCCTCCACTATTGAAACCATTGGCGAGTATGCCTTTGCTGGTTGCGAGGAATTGCCTATCGTCATTCTTCCTCCAAGCATTACAGAAATCAAGGACTATGCCTTCTCTGGTTGTAAGGGATTGGTGGAATTTGACATTCCAACTGGTGTGATAAGTATTGGCTATCGTTCGTTTGAGAACTGCACCGATTTGGAAACTGTTACCATCCCAAGTACAGTTACTAAAATTGGGGACTACTGCTTTGATGGCTGCGAGAAGTTAGGTGCTGTTAAGCTTGGAATGGAAACCCCTCTCGACATTAACGAAAATGTCTTCACAGAAGACACCTACCCTCATTGTCGCCTCTTTGTGCCATTCGGAACAACAGAAAGATACACGGAAGCAGAGCCTTGGAAGAAATTCGCACGTTTCATAGAGAGCGACTATGTGGATTATTGGGAAGGTAGGCTTTACAAATCGTTGGATGGTACGATACCTGAAGGCACAGTGCGTATTGGTAGTGGTGCATTCGCTGGCTATTCTGGTGGTGGCTCGGGAGGTTCTGGTAGTGGTTCGGGAGGTTCTGGTAGTGGAAAATGGTCTTGTAACATTCCAGAAGGCGTGACAAGTATCGGAGCGGGTGCCTTCTACGGCAGTGATTTGACGGAAGTTTCTATTCCAAGTACTGTGAAGGAAATTGAGCCATACGCTTTCTTCCTTTGTCGTTCTCTTTTCCGCATCGTTTTCAACGTGCCTGTTCCTTTCGACATCGACGAGAGTGTGTTTGAAGGTTTGTATGAAGGCACTATCCTCTGTGTGCCAAAAGGTTCAAAGCCACTCTATGAGGCAAAATTCCCTTGGAACAAATTCAAATACATTGAGGAGTTTGAATCAGACGGTATAGAGAGTATTGAATTTGGGACAACGGCATACGATGCTACTGTCATTGACCGTTATAACGTGAATGGTCAGCGCATGGATGCATCACAGAAAGGTTTGAACATTCTGAAAATGAGTGACGGAACAGTGAAGAAGTTATTTGTGAAATAACGAGCTGACTCCACGCATCAAATAATGATAGGCATTGATGACACCTTCTGCTGAGGTTCATCAATGCCTATTATTCATTTCACTGCTCTACAGAGAGCAAGAAGGGATTACTTCACGATGACTTTCTTGCCATTCACGATGTAGATGCCTGGACGGGTGATGGTGCTGATGCGCTGGCCAGAGAGGGTGAAGCGTGATGCGGAGCGTGAAGCGTTGCTTTCGCTTACCTGTTCAATGGCAGTTGGTGTGTCCTGACCGAGGTAGTAGAGATGGAAGTTGTCGAAGATGGTCCAGTCGGCAGAGATGGTGGTGTCCTTGCGGATGCCGAGCTTTGCGTCCTGTGTGCCATCGAGGTAGAAGTCAACGGTATTGCCGTCGGCGTTCAAGCCTTTCTGGTCGAAGAGGATGTTGGCTGCTTCCATCGTGTTGGCGTAGTAGAGTACGTCTTCTGCTTCGATGGTCTCGTCGGTTGCGTTAGGGCTCCAATAGCCGTTGAACTGTTCGCCCTTGACTACGAAGTCTGCCCACGACTGGATGTCGCTCTGCATTTCGTTGGCGTAGAGCTTGGCGTTGAGCACGTTGGTTGGTTCGCCTGTTTCTTCGTCGAGGGTGGTTGAGTTGGCGTAGGCTGTTTCGCATGAACCGTCACGATAGAAGCCTTGTACGGCAAAGCGATAGAATCCTGCTGGGAGTCCGCTGACGAGCTGGTAGATGTTGAACGTGGTGTTGTAGAACTCGCACTCGGAGTAGTAGTTGCCTGGTGTGCCGTTGGCAACGGTCCATCCTGCGTAGCTGTCGCCTGTGAAGCTTGGGTTGACGAGGAAGGCTGTGATGTCGAGTGGGTTGTCTTCGCCGGCTACCTTGTCGGTGATGGATGCTTTCATCATGTCGGTGAGTTCGTCCTGAAGTGCTTTCACTGCGTCGGCATCAGGAGTGGAAGCGGTGAAGACGGCGATGTGGTCGTTGAGTTTTGCATTGACAGATTCGGTGTTCCATGCCTGTGCTGCTTCGGCAACGACGGTGTAGGCACGATAGGTGTCGATGAGGGACTGGAAGCCTGGGATGGCAGCCACGGTGGTGGTGTCGGCTTCGAGTGCGTTGGCGATGCTGCGGCTCACGCTGCTGAGTGCTGCTGCGGCTGCACCGGTCTTGCCAATGATTTCTTCGTTGAAGCTCTCGAAGGATGCTACGAAGTTGTTCTCTGTCGTTGCCACGCCTTGTGTCTTGTCGATGAGGTCGGTGAGAAGAGCGATGGCGTTGTAGGTGTCGTTGTTGGCGATGATGCTTTCAACGGCTGCGTTGGTGGCAGCTATGTCGCCCTTGAAAGTGAGGGTAGAGACGAGTTCGGCAATGTCTTCCTTCTTGGACTGGAGGTCAGCTGTGAGGTCGATGTCGGTGCCGTAGTAGGTGAGCTGGAAGTTGGTGACACAGAACCAGCCGAGGTAGGCTTGCCCAATGGTGGTGGAGGCTGCTCCGATGGTGAGCTTTCCGTCTTCGCCTACAAGAATCTTGTCGGTGGCGAGGGTGGTCCAGAGCTGGCTGTCCCAACCTTGGTTGTCGAGCACGGTAGATGACTTGGTCACGCCGTTGGCTGTGGCGTAGGTGTGCTGGGTGGTTGGCGCTGCGTTGGTAATCCAGTCGGCAGAAACGCTGTAGTAGCCAGCAGGGAGTCCTGTGAGGTCTTGGTGAACGTCGAGGGTGCCGACGTTGGTCTTGTTGTGCCAGTTGTTCCATGTGATGCGTCCTTCGGTCCAGTTGACACGTGCGTCATCGACCACGAAGGAGTTGCCGTTCACCCATCCTGTTGAGTTGGCATCAGAAGGGGTGGTGTTGGAGGCGTAGGCATGGTCGGTTTCGTAAGGGAAGCTGTAGGAACCGTCTTCGTTCTGGGTTGGTTCAGCGTCAGGGTTGCAGAACCAAGGATGGAGTACGAGGGCTGTGACGTTGATGCCTGTGCCGTCGGCAGGAAGTGGCTGCGAAGTGACGTAGATGCCCTTTGCTGTGGCAACGGCTGCGTTGGCTGCATCGGCTTCGGCTGCGGAGGTAGGATTGTCGAGCATGGCAAGAGCTGCGTCGAGTGCTGCGGTGTAGGTGTCCTTGCCTGGGTAGTTGGAGATTTCGGCATATTCCTTCTCGGCTGCGATGTTTGCCTTCGCTGCGTTGCAGGTTGCTACAATCTGCTTGATTTCTTCGATGCGAGCCATGATGTTGGCAGCACCTGTGTTGTAGCCTTCGATGCTTGGGTTTTCGTCGAGTTCATCGGCAATGCCTGTGGCGTAGGTTTCGAGTCCTTCGAAGAGTGTTTCATATTCTTCGAGTTCGCCGAGGAATTCTTCGTATTCGTCCATGACGTTGATGAATTCGTTCTGAGCCAGTGCCAGGCGCACGTCGTCATCCACTTCTCCGCTCTTGATTTTCATGACGAGCTGTTGCTGCTCCTCGTTGAGCGGACCTGCATAGATGGTGAAGTCGTCGTAGGCGAAGGCTGGGTCGGGGTCTGCCCATGTCCACTGTGCTACGCCACCGAGGTAGAGGTCGGAGTATCCGCCGAGGTGCTTGAAGAAGTGGGATGCAGAGCCGTCGCTGTAGAAGTCAGCCTTGCAGTTCCACTGGTTGAAGAGCTGTGCATCGACGTAGATGCTGGCGGTGTTGTCTTTCTGCGAGAGGACAAGCGCCACGTAGTGCCAGTTGTCGTTGAAGTCGGTAGGCACGAGGGCGATGGAGTCGTTACCTTCGCTGTCTTTCACGATTTGCTCTTCGGTATGCTGTGCGAGCCAGTCGATGTTGATGGTGTTGGTGCCATTGACGTTTTCGGCGTCGCCGAAGTCATCCCAACGGTCTGCCCAGTCGTTGATTTGGAGCCATCCTCGTGTGTTCTGTGCCCACATTGGTCCGTTCCATCCGTCGGCAGAGGTGAGACCTCGGTTGCCTGCTGTGTAGAAGGTGTAGAGCACGGAATAGAAGTAACTGATGTTTGGAAACTGGGTGTTTGCCACGGTTGGGTTCACCCAGAATCCGATGGAGATGGCATCGGTGGCTTTCTCGCCAGCTTTCTTCAAACCGTCGGTTTCGACGCGGAGATAGTTGGTTGCTTTGGTGGCAACGGCTGCATTCGGTGCGTTCTGGTAGTAAGTACCGAAGTTGGGGTCAGTGGATTGGCGCAGTTCGCCATCGCCCACTTGTGTTCCGTTGATGTCTGCCACGGTGGTTGCTCCCTCGAAGTCGAGCGTATAGACGGCACGAGGAAGTGTTGTTTGTGCTTGGATTGCTGCTGAGCAAACCATAGCGAGAATGAATGAATAGGTTTTCTTCATCATTATAATTTGATTAGAAGTTAGAAAAAATTACTTATAGTTGGAGAAAAGTTCTTTCTTTTCCATCATTTCGATGATAGAGTTTTCGAGGTCTGTTCGCTTCACGATTTCGTTATTCTTCCAGAAGGTAGGGTCGTAGGTGGTTGTGTCGATTTGCTTGCGCAGATTGTCGTGGATGTAGATGAACTTGTTCTGCTTCTCTTTGAGTCTGCCTGTGTTGAAGAGCATGGATGAGAACTGGTAGGGAAGTCCATCGTACATGGCAGTGGCATCGACAACGACCGACTGCACTTCGGTGAATTTGCGGTTGCGCGTGTAGCTGATGTCGAAATGTGCAAGGATTGGGAATCTTTTCCAGCTGGCATCGCGCACTTGCAGATTGTGGACAGTGCCTTCGTAGCGTTCGAGTGTGCGCGAAAGGGTGGAAACGTAGAGTGTAGCTTCGATGATGGTAGCCGTGATGTTTGGCTTGGGAACGAAGTGGATTTTATAGTGGGTAGGTTTTCCTGTGGTTGGACTGGACAGCGTTTCGTAACTGATGTCGTAGAAATCCTTGTATCTGTTGTTGAGCGGTTCAATGGCCTTTGCGCCATTTCCTCTCACAGGCAGTTCGGTGAGGAACTGGAAGTTGTTGACATTGGTGTAAGAGCCTAAGGAGTCGTGGTCAATGTAGGCGTAGCGACCGCTGACGATGCCGAGGTTGCGGATGGAGAAGTTGGAGTTTGCATTGAAGAATGCCTCGGTGTATTCAGTGCAGTTGTCAAGCACGTTGGTGGTTTGCCGATAATAGAAACGCGAGCTCTTGTTCTTCTTTGATTTGTATTCCTTGTCGTAGCTGGCAATGAGCTGACGGATGATGTGGTCAACAGGTTCCACCACTACTTCGCTCAGCATGTTCTCGGCTGGACTGAGGGCGAGGACAGGCATGATGGAGTCGGAGGCGAGGGTGAGTTCGTTGGCTGACACGGCAAGCGTTTCGTAGCCAACGAAGGAAACGCGGATTTGGTCACTGCGACGTGCGGTGACAACAAATTGTCCGTCGAGGTTGGTCATGGTTCCGTTTTCGGCATCCACATAGACGTGGGCATGAGGAATGCGCTCGCGAGTGTTCTTGTCAATTACGATGGCTTGCACGTTGACAGGTTGGTTGGCATCGGGAATGTCAGGGGCATTGGCACCTGCCTTTCCTTCCAATTCATCTGCCTTGATTTCTTCCAGCTTGTAGGCAGCGTGCGTCTTGTCGTAGGCAATGAATCCACCTTCGTGGCCAATGCCTTCGGCTGATACGAAGATGTGCTTGCAAGAGGAGTTGTTGAAGAATTCCACGGTGGCACGTCCTGTCACGTCGGTTTGCAGGTTGGGTGCCCAGTAGAGTGTTCGGCGGAAGTCTTCCATCGGAGGCATATTGGTGTAGTCCTCCATTTCAAACTTCGATGGGATGCTGTAGCCGTAGAAATGGGTGATGCGTCTGCCTTTATTGCTCTCGGTGGAGTAGGTAGGGTAAGGGAATATCCATACTTGGTATTCGTTGGTTGCTGGATGGTGACAGATGTAGATGGATTTTACTTCGTCGAGGTAGATTGGAGAGACATAAGTTTTATTGAATGCTTCTGTATTATTTACCATGTACGAAAAATCCTCGGTTGCGTATGGAATAGACAAGTAATTGCCAATGATTTCAGAAACGTTTCTGTTGTTGTAGTAAACATTTTGAAAAGGTCCACTGCGCCAAATGAGGTGACCTAAGCTGTCAACCAAAGCATGGTTCGTGACTTTGAAGTAAGGATTGACTTTCTCCAAGAACTCCTCAATGGTAGGAACGATTTCGCCACGGTCCAACATGCCTTGGACTATGTCTTCCACATCGTAGTAGATTTGTGCAAAGCGTTGTGCGTTGTCTTCGCCATACCAGCCGATGCCAGGGTCAGTCCAGTAGTTCTTCTTTTTTTTCACCTTGACTGTCTTGGTGATGAACTCTCGCTTTCCCACTTGTATGCGGTAAGGTTCGTCTTCGTCATCTGTTTCAGTTGCGGAGTCGGATTTTTTTGCTTCGAAAAGATTCGCCTGTGGCACCACGATTTGTTGCGATTCTTCCTTCATGATGGTTCGGACGGAAGGGCGAAATTGTCGGTCGATGGTGATGGTAAAGGTTTTCAGTTTTCCACCAATGCGGGTTTTCAGGTCCATGTTGTAGTCTCCATACACATCCTCATTGAGACCAAAGGCGTAGTTGCCTAAAGAATCGGTGATTGCCTTTCCGCTGAGGCTCTTCTGCTGCTGGAAATTCCATAGGATGGCACTGATTTGAACGCTATCGATGGGGTGGTTCTTCATCAACCAAACACTTTGTGAATCGCCGATTCGACCATACACATACTGCTTGTCCTCGATAATCTGATGCTTGCCCGACATGGGCTGTGGGTCGGTCATCTGTTCCCAATTGTAGCGACGCCATCCTTGCACAAGCATGAGCGTGTCGGCAGCCATGCGGTGCTGGCGGTCGTCCTTCTCGAAATAGTATTCAGGATGCGCAATGTAGCCTCGGATGTCGCTGCCGAGGAGCATATAGGTGCGGATGTCGCCTTGCTTTCCGTTGTTGAGTGTGCCTGCATCCATTGCCGAGAAGGAAAGATGGGCGTTAGGAGCTGTGTTGAGATGGAGCCTCACTTTCCCGCATGGTTTCAGCACGGAGTCGGAATCAACACTGATGGTGATGTTATTATCTTCGGTGAAAAGAGGACAGATGAAGAAGCGTCGCTCGGCTTGGATGTGCCCATCGGCGGTGAAGACAGTGAACTGGTTGACACCAGGCTTCATCTCAGCACGTCGCCAGGCAATGTTCATGTATGGTTCAGCCGTGACGGTGTCGGCAAGGACGATGTTGCCTTCGTTCATCACGACGTAGCCGAGCTTTCTGCCAACCAGTGCAGGTGAGCATTGCAGGAGAGTGGTGATTTCTGCATCATCGAGTGTGTTCATGCGCACCACGCAGCCTTCGTCTTTCACGGTGGGCAGTTCGAACTCATGCTTCTTGCGGTTGGAGTCGGTGATGATTAACTCCAAGTCGTTAGTATCGGGAATGATTTCGAAGATGCCGCGTCCGTTCTTGCCCGATGGGGTAATGGCAAGCACATCGCCCTTTTTGTTTGTCACCATGCCAACCACTTTCTGGTGTTCGAGTGTGTTACGGTCGATGACTTCGAATGCCACTCGGCTGTGCATACCTTTCACCAAGTCGCCTCCTTCGGGATAGAAATTGACGACGAAGTTTCTGGCTTTGCGTCCTTTCCTTCCCAATCCTTCGAGGTTTCCCAAGGTGTCCTCCACGTATTCGCGCTCAGGCAGACGGTAACGATAGCTGAGGGTGTCGATGGAAGGATGTGCGTAGTTACCTTCTTTTTCTGGTTTCTTAAATATAGGAAACACGCGCGAGAAGATGCCCGACAGATAGCTGGTGTCTTCATTTTTCTTGACCTTCTGAAGCCATGACTTGGAGGTGACGACTTTCTTGTCCAACTCCTTTGCACTGTCCTTATCCACGGCACCACCTTTTGCCCAGTTGGTCATGTAGCGCGTGTAGGCTCTTACTTCGTAGAACCCCGTGACGTAAATCATGTTGTCGAGCTTGATGTCACCATATCCAATGCCATCCTCGATTTTGATGTTGCGTTTCTCAATGATGTTACCGCTTGGGTCCAGCAGTTCCACATAGACTATCTTGCTCAAGTCGCTGAGTTGTCCGTTGTCGGCACGAACCACGTAGGCTTGGAACCACATCGTTTCGCCCTTGAAGTAGCCCGTGTTGTCGAAATGAAGATACACTTTCTCCTGCGGAAAGAGTTCGTTGAAGCGCATGGCTCGCTGCATGTAGGAGAAGATACTGTCGTCGGGGGAAGAATACAGCTGTGTAGCTGCATACACATTGCCTGCCTTCAGCAGAATCAGGCAAACAAAAAGAATCTGTTTCAAAAATGATGGTTTCATAGTTAATGGTGCTTAGTTAGGTTAAATGAGCTTTATGATGAAGGGCTTCGGCAAAACCGAAGCGAACAATGACTGAAAAATCAAGAATGAAAAATGTTGGAAAGCAAGAACAGGTAACCCAATGCGGGCTACCTGTTCTTTGAATATAGGTGTTAGTCCTTGAGCTTAGCCCAAATGAACTCGCGGTTGAGGCGAGCGATGTTGGCGATGGTTTCGCACTTAGGGCACACTGCCTCGCAAGCGCGGGTGTTGGTGCAGTTGCCAAATCCGAGTTCGTCCATCTTTGCCACCATTGCTTTCGCACGCTTGGCTGCTTCTGGTCTGCCCTGAGGAAGAAGAGCCAGCTGGCTCACCTTCGAGCTGACGAAGAGCATTGCAGAACCGTTCTTGCAGGCTGCCACGCAAGCACCGCAACCGATGCAGCTGGCGCAGTCCATTGCCTCGTCTGCATCCTGCTTAGGAATGAGGATGGCATTGGCATCCTGAGGAGCACCTGTGCGAACGGAAACGTAACCACCTGCCTGCATGATCTTGTCGAATGCTGTGCGGTCCACCATGCAGTCCTTGATGACAGGGAAACCTGCTGAGCGCCAAGGCTCTACGGTAATCACGTCGCCGTCTTTGAAGCGGCGCATGTAGAGCTGGCAAGTGGTAGCACCGCGCTCGGTCTTGCCGTGTGGAGTACCGTTGATGTAGAGCGAGCACATACCGCAAATACCCTCGCGGCAGTCGTGGTCGAA
>DGSN01000018.1:12466-82572 GCA_002393575.1 Prevotellaceae bacterium UBA4361
GGCAGTCGTGGTCGAAGACGAAAGGCTCCTTGCCTTCTTCAACGAGCTCCTCGTTGAGGATGTCGAGCATTTCGAGGAAGGAAGTGTCGCCTGGGATGTCCTTCATCTCGCGGCTTTCGAAGTGGCCCTTGTCCTTAGGACCATTCTGCTTCCAATATTTAATGGTGAATGATATATTCTTGTCCATGTTGTTTGAGTTTTTAAGTTTTTGAGTTTTGAAGTCTAAGGTCTAAGGACTAAGGTCTGAGGTCGTTTTGACTTTTGGCCTTTGACCTTTGACTTTCGACTTATAAACTAAAAAACTTATTTATTAATTCTTGTAATTACGTGTCTGAACCTTGATAGCTTCGTATTCGAGTGGTTCCTTGATAAGCTCTGGAGCCACATCGTCGGAGCCTTGATACTTCCAGCAACCTACATAGAAATAGTTCTCGTCGTCGCGCTTTGCTTCGCCTTCCTCTGTCTGGTATTCCTCGCGGAAGTGACCACCGCACGATTCGTTGCGGCTCAGGGCGTCGTAAGCAATGAGCTTGCCCATCGTGATGAAGTCGTCGAGGTGGATAGCCTTGTCGAGTTCCACGTTGAGACCTTCGCGAGAGCCAGGGATGAAGAGGTTGGTGTCGAATTCCTTGCGGAGCGCATCAATCTTCTTGATACCCGTTTCGAGACCTTCCTTAGTGCGACCCATGCCGATGTATTCCCAGCAGATGAGACCGAGTTCCTTGTGGATGGAGTCAACAGAACGCTTGCCCTTGATGTTCATGAGCTTCTGGATGCGCTTTTCTGTAGCTGCCTCCACTTCTGCGAACTCTGGAGCATCGGTCGAGATGCGAGGCCAGATTGCTTGGTCGGCAAGGTAGTTCTGAATAGTGTAAGGAAGAACAAAATATCCGTCGGCAAGACCCTGCATGAGTGCGCTGGCACCGAGACGGTTGGCACCGTGGTCGGAGAAGTTGCACTCGCCGATTGCGAAGAGTCCTGGAATAGAAGTCTGGAGTTCGTAGTCAACCCAAATACCGCCCATCGTGTAGTGGATGGCAGGGAAAATCATCATTGGGTTGTAGTATTTCACACCATTGATTTCGCGAGCCACCTCGCCTGGGTTCACGTCGGTGATTTCCTCATACATGTCGAAGAGGTTGCCATAGCGCTGAAGCACTACGTCGAGGCCCAAACGCTCGATGGATTCGGAGAAATCGAGGAATACGGCAAGACCCGTGTTGTTCACACCATAGCCCTTGTCGCAACGCTCCTTGGCTGCACGGCTGGCAACGTCGCGAGGCACGAGGTTACCGAAAGCAGGATAGCGGCGCTCCAAGTAGTAGTCGCGGTCCTCTTCAGGAATATCGCTACCCTTGATTTCGCCCTTCTGCAACTTCTTAGCGTCTTCCAACTTCTTTGGTACCCAGATGCGACCATCGTTACGCAGCGATTCCGACATCAGTGTGAGCTTCGACTGCTTGTCGCCATGAACAGGAATACAAGTAGGGTGAATCTGCACGTAGCAAGGATTTGCAAAGTAAGCACCCTTGCGGTAGCACGACATGGCAGCAGTGACGTTGCAACCCATTGCGTTGGTCGAGAGGAAGTAAGTGTTTCCATAACCACCCGTTGCAATCACAACGGCATTGGCAGAGAAACGCTCCAGCTTACCAGTGACGAGGTTCTTGGCTATGATACCACGAGCACGACCGTCGATAATCACCACGTCGAGCATCTCATAGCGAGTGTAGAGCTTCACCTTCTTGGCATTCACCTGAGCAGAAAGAGCCGAGTAAGCACCGAGGAGGAGCTGCTGACCAGTCTGACCCTTCGCATAGAAAGTACGGCTCACCTGAGCACCACCGAACGAACGGTTAGCGAGTGTGCCACCATATTCACGAGCGAAAGGAACGCCCTGTGCCACGCACTGGTCGATGATATTGTTCGACACCTCAGCCAGACGATATACGTTGGCTTCGCGAGCACGGTAGTCACCACCCTTCACGGTGTCGTAGAAAAGACGATAGACAGAGTCACCATCGTTCTGATAGTTCTTGGCAGCATTGATACCACCCTGAGCAGCGATGGAGTGAGCACGGCGAGGAGAGTCCTGGATGCAGAAGTTGAGCACGTTGAAGCCCATTTCGCCGAGAGAAGCTGCAGCAGAAGCACCAGCCAAACCAGTACCCACGACAATCACGTCGAGCTTCAGCTTGTTCTTTGGGTTAACCAAGCGCTGGTGAGCCTTATAGTTGGTCCATTTCTCAGCAACTGGTCCCTCAGGTATTTTTGAATCTATTTTTACCATAATTGAGTTTTTAAGTTTTGAGTTTTTAAGTTTTGGGTTTCTAAGTTTTTGAGTTTTAGCTGAGAAGTGTAACTTCGTCAAACGTTAAACTTCGTACTTGAAGAAGTCTTTGAGTTTAACTGAGAAGTGCGACTTCGTTAAACTTTAAACGATAAACTTTAAACTTTTTTTAATGTCCGCAGCAACCAGCAGCACATCCCTTGGCACATTCGCACAAGTCGCCTAAGTTGCAGCCGCATTCACTACCGCAAGGGCAAGTGAGCGATGGAGCCAAACCTGTTGCAAAACCGATAATCACAGCCAGGAACATGAGCATCAGCAGAGTCACGTAGATGATGCCGATGATGCGCCAGCGATTGAACCAGATGTGTCCGCTCCAGCCAATGGTCTGAATGGCAGACCAGAAACCATGAACGAGATGGAACCAAAGTGCTATAATCCAAATGATGTAGAGCACCACATAGACAGGATTGCTGAATGTGTTGACAATCTTGCCAAAACCGTCAGCAGGAGCTGGGTCGTAATGAATGCTTGGGAAAAGCTCCGCAAACATCATGTTGTACCAGAAGTTGAACATGTGAAGCAGAAGACCCAGCAGAATGATGATACCCAGAACGAGCATGTTCTGAGAAGCCCATTCCACCTTGGCAGGCTTTTCTGTCACCTCGTAGCGGTTGTTGCCACGAGCCTTACGGTTTTGGAATGTCAGCCAGAAAGCAAACACGATGTGAATCAACGCCAAAGCAGCCAAACCGATAGTTGCTACAACAGCATACCAGTTGGCACCAAGGAATTCACAAATCATGTTGTAACCTTTGGCTGAAAAGAGAGCCACAACGTTCATGCATCCATGAAACGTCAGGAAGAGAATCAGAGCCATGCCTGTTACAGACATCACTACTTTTCTTCCGATTGAAGAGTTACATAACCACATAAAATTGATTTGTTTAATAAATTAATATAAGATTTATTTTAGTTCATGAGTCCTCACGGAATGAATCCCTCAAAACATTAGGACTTGTCGATAGCCCAGCCTCGTCTTCACGCATGAAAACAAGGGTATGCACGACTATAACTTTGCAAAAATAATTTTTTTTAACCAAACCGACAAGAAAAAGCGTTGAAAAATGTATTCATAATTTCGTCAGAGGGAAAAAATGCGTAACTTTGCAAGCAAATAATCAACTCAACAAAGCAAACACTTATGAAAAAGTTACTTTTTGTCACATTGTTCACCCTTTGTGCATCGTTGAGTGCTTTCGCACAAAATCCGAACACCGATTCCCCTGCTACACACGTAGTGCGTGAATACATACGCTTCGGCTATTTCAGCTACACCGACCTACTCCGAAACAGCCCAGGCTACGACATCGCACAGAAGAAAATAGCCGACCTGCGCAAAGTGTATGAAAAAGAACTGAAGCGCAACGAAGAGCAATTCTCCAAGCAGTTTGCAGAGTACGTGGAAGGGCAGCAGACCTTTCCCGAGAACATCCTGCTCAAGCGACAAAAAGAACTCCAGCAACTCATGGAGCAAAGCATGCACTTCAAGCAAGAAGCCAAGCAACTGCTTCAAGCATCAGAAGAAGAAGTCATGGCTCCCCTCTACAAGAAACTCGACGATGCCATCTACAAAGTGGGCATGGAGCGCGGCTATGCCTACATCCTCAACACCGACAACAAGGCTTACCCCTTCATCAATGGCGACCAAGGCGAAGACGTGTCGGCTTACATTATCGATGCATTGAAGTAAGTTTTTGAGTTTATGTCTCCTAAAGAAATAGACTAAATGTACTAAATTTTAAAATTTTGCTGATTTTGCCGATTTCTTTAGGAGATTTTTAATTTTTCACTTTTCACTTTTCACTTTTCACTTTTCACCCCCTAATGTTTTCTCCCATCGGCATATTCGATTCAGGTTACGGCGGACTGACCATCCTCGACGCCATCCGCAAACAACTTCCCCAATACGACTACATCTATCTGGGCGACAATGCCCGTGCCCCCTACGGCACACGTTCTTTCGACGTAGTCTATGAATTCACGCTCCAAGCCGTGAAAAAACTCTTCGAGATGGGTTGTCCCCTCATCATCCTCGGATGCAACACAGCCTCCGCCAAGGCACTGCGCTCCATCCAGCAAAACTATCTTCCGCAGAACGCCCCCGACCGTCGAGTCCTCGGAGTCATCATCCCAACCGCAGAAATCGTCGGCGACATTTCGCGCAATCACCACATCGGCGTTCTCGCCACCGAAGGCACCATCAAGAGCGAAAGTTACAAGCTCGAAATCGAAAAACTTCACCCCGGTTTCAGCGTCACAGGACTGGCTTGTCCGATGTGGGTTTCTCTCGTTGAAAACGGCGAATTTGACAAACCAGGTGCCGATTATTTCGTGAAAGACAGCATCAACAAACTCATGGCGAAAGACCCACTCATCGACACCGTCATCCTCGGCTGCACACACTACCCCCTGTTGCTCGACAAAATCATGCTCTACATCCCCGCAGGAGTCACCGTCATCCCTCAAGGCAAGTACATAGCAGCCAGCCTTGAGAACTACCTTTTCCGCCATCACGAAATGCAGCAACGTCTCTCCCAAGGTGGCACATGCCATTATTACACCACCGAGTCCCCAACCAAATTCAGCGAGTCAGCCAGCATCTTCCTCAGCGAAAAAATCGACGTGGAGCGCGTCACACTCTGAGTATTGTTACTCCATTATCAAGAGTAATATACTTCCCACCTTATTTCTTTTTCTAAGGATTCTTTTCCAATCAATAGATTCTTAATGTAATTCTACGGATTTAAAGGAGAAAAAGGATAAATAGTCGTGTTAAAAAACTCCTTTTCTCCGATACTCCGTAGAGTCATTAAATGTCAAAAATCTTAGTGCAAACAGTGATTCCATAGCATTAGAATACTCCCATCAAATGAAAATTTTGATAAACATTTTTTGCCGTTTCTGAAAAATATCACCCTTTTTGCCGTACAAAATCAAAATATTGTCTAACCCTCTAAAACATTTAATAAGACGCAGACAGAAAACATTTAATTTCAGAAACGCAAAGTTGGGAACTTTTTCCCTTCTTATAGAGACTTATTATCATTTTTTTAACTCGGCGTTTCTGCTCAAAACATAATTTACTTGGACTTTAAGTCCTTGTTCTCACTTGTCGAAGCCGCCAATTTTCGTATCAGAGAACAAGCGATGAAGGTTCACGTCCGTTGTGGCGTGAATTGTTCTTGCTTTTCTTGATACAGGGCTACTTGGCGGTGCCAGACAGGTGGAAAAGCGACAGAGCAGTTCCGCCTTTTTTATTTTTTATCAAAATGAAACATTTTTTTCTTAAAAGCCTTCTTTTCGGCATCTTTTCCCTTTGGAGTATAAAAGCAGCAGCATACGATTGCGTAGTGGATGGTATCTATTACAATCTGGACACAACAGCAAAGACTGCCAGTGTAACGTATCAAGACTATTTAGTTGAAGGAGATTTCTACTTCGACGGATACAGGTACTACTCTGTTTATAATGGTTCTGTAACGATTCCTTCTTCTATTTCTTATAATGGAACAACATACAGCGTGACCAGTATCGGAAATTATGCGTTTAGTAACTGTAGGCGCTTGACTTCTATCTCTATTCCGTATAGCGTGAATAGCATCGGAAAATATGCGTTCTTGGATTGTAGTGGTTTGCAAAAGGTAAATATAGATGATATTGCTGCTTGGTGTGGAATTGATTTTTTTATCACAGAAGATGAATATTGGGCGGAACACGCTTTTGAGGCAACTACCGTTATTTCTTCAAATAATCCATTATACTATGCCAAGCATCTTTATCTCAACAATCAATTAGTAACCGATTTGGAAATACCTAATACAGTTACAAGTATTAAGTCGTATGCGTTCTACAATGCTACTGACATCAGTAGTGTAACCATACATAATTCTGTTACCAACATTAGTGGTTCTGCATTTAAGAATTGCAGAAGTTTACAAAAGGTAAATATTGATGATATTGCCGCATGGTGTAGAATTGATTTTTATGTCACGACAGATGAGTATTACAATTCTGATTTAGAAGATTATTATACTGTTGTTTCTACGAATAATCCATTATACTATGCCAAGCATCTTTATCTCAACAATCAATTAGTAACCAATCTGGAAATACCTAATTCAGTTACAAATATACCGAGTGCATTCTGCAATGCTGTAGACATCAGTAGCGTGACAATATCTAATTCAGTTACTAATATTGATAATTCTGCATTTACAGGTTGTAGTGGCTTGAAAAATGTAGAAATATATTCAAATGCATTTGGAACCTGCTTTAGTAACAACAATTCCATTCAAAAGATTGCTTTAGGTGAACAAGTAACCAGCATAGCAAGCAATGCCTTTAAAGATTGCTCAGGATTGGAAGAAATCAGCATTTCAGCCAACTTAACAAGCATTGGAAGTTCCGCATTTACAAATTGCAATAGCTTGCAAAAAGTTAACATAAACGATATAGGCACTTGGTGTAAAATTGATTTTAGTAATAACACAGACAACCCTTTGTATTATGCCAAGCATCTTTATCTCAACAATCAAATTGTAACCAATTTGGAAATACCTAATACAGTTACAAGTATAAAACCGAATGCATTCTACAATGCTTCTGACATCAGTAGTGTGGCAATACCTAATTCAGTTACAAGTATTGATAATTCTGCATTTGCAGGCTGTAGTGGCTTAAAGAGTGTAGAAATAAATACAAATACCATTGGAACATGGTTTAGTAGCAATTTCCAATCTGTTCAAAAAATATCTTTAGGTGAACAAGTAAGTAGCATAGCAAGTAATGCCTTTAATGGATGTTCGGGTTTGACTGAAATTACAATTCCTTCCAGCGTGACCAGCATTGGCAGTTCTGCTTTTGAGAACTGTAGTAGTTTACAAAAGGTAAATATAGACGATATTGCAGCTTGGTGTAGAATTGATTTTGGAAATAACACAGCTAATCCTTTATACTATGCCAAGCATCTTTATCTCAACAATCAACTTATAACCAATTTGGAAATACCTAATTCCATCACAAGCATTAAGCCGTATGCGTTCTACAATGCTATTGACATCAGTAATGTATCATTACCCAATTTCGTTACCAGTATTAACAAGTATGCATTTTCTGGCTGTTCGGGATTAAACTCAATCAACATTCCTGCCAATGTCACAAGCATGGGCAGTTCCGCATTTCAGAATTGTAGTAGTTTGCAAAAGGTAAGCATTGATGATATTGCTGCTTGGTGTAGAATTGATTTTGCTAATAACACAGCCAGCCCTTTGTATTACGCCAAACATCTTTATCTCAACAATCAGTTGGTGACAAACTTGGAAATACCGAACACCGTCAACAAAATAAAACCGTATGCTTTTTATAATGCTTCAGACATCAGTAGTGTGACAATACCTAACTCTGTTACCAGCATTGATAATTCTGTATTTACAGGCTGTATTGGTTTGAAGAATGTGGAAATAAACATGAATACCATTGGTGCTTGCTTTAGCAACAACAGTTCCATTCAAAAGATAACATTCGGTGAACAAGTGACCAGTATCGGTAGCAATGCCTTTAAAGGATGTACTGGGTTGACTGAAATAACAATTCCTGCAAGCGTATCAAGTATAGGCAGTGCAGCATTCAGTGGTTGCACGAATCTAAGTGATATCACTTCTGAGATTACTGATGTGTTTGTTACAGGAACCAATGCATTTGAGGGATGTGAAAATGCAACACTTCATGTACCAGCAGGAACATTCGTTGCTTACTCAGGTAGGGCAGATTGGAACAGGATTGTTCATATAGAGGAGTCGGCATCATCGACTGCATTACAGATGATTTTGGCTTGCAACACTAAAGGAAGTGTACTAATCAATGATGAGACAAGGTTTACAAATAAGATTGGTGATGTGGAAGTGAAGGAAGATGTTGAAAACACCTTTATCTTTATTCCGAATGATGGTTGCAAGTTGGAGCAAGTAACATTGAATGGATTGGATGTCATTTCCTCTGTGAATAACAACAGATTGGTTGCAAGGATTCCGGCTGATTCCCAAATGAACGTGGTATTCAGCAAGCAGGGAGATATGAACAGCGATGGAAGGATTGACATCTCTGATGTGGTTTCTCTTGTCAACCTTATCTTGGGACAATAAACCAAGAAATGCTCTCAGAAAGGTGATAGATTGAAAAAGTGAAAGAATCCCTGAAAGATATTAGAATTTTTCAGGGATTCTTTATTTTTTGTCGTTGAATAGATCATTCTTTTGCATTAACCTAACCCCTCTTTCGCCTTGTCTAAACCCTTCTTTTGTTTCAACTATACGTCCGAGCCCTCGCTTGCGTTTCAGCGAGCCCTCGCTTGCGCATCAACGAGCCCTCGCTTGATTTACAACGAGCCTTCGCTGTTTCAGTAAAATCGAAAGCAAAATTCAGTTGAATCAAAGGGAAGGTTCTTGAATTTTGAAGTAGCGTTTTGATATTGATGATAAAGCATTAATCAACAGAGTATCATGTGACTCTATAAAAAAACAGGCTGAAATCCTTGTTTTATTAAATCGGATTTTATAAATTTGCGGTGTTTTATAAGATTCTGTTTAATAAAACCTTCTTTTCTATGGCTATTTCAAGAAACACATTGCGCCAAGTGATGCTTGATAATCAAAAGGATGTAGAGCATTATGATGTGTTCCCACGAGACTATGACCTTGATTCTTTCCCCTTGCAGGTGTTTGTTGGGGTAAGACGGTCGGGCAAGTCGTTTTTGATGTTCCAAAAAATACGTCAGATGCTCAACGAGGGTCATGGTTGGGAGGATATGCTCTATCTTGATTTTGAGGACCGACGGCTTGAAGGATTTTCTGCTGATGATTTCAATCTTATTTTGGAGTGCCATCAGGAGATGTATGGAAAACGTCCGATGCTGTTTCTTGATGAAATCCAGAATGTTGATGGCTGGCAAAAGTTTGCGCGCAATTTAGCCGACAAGAAATATAGTGTTTTTATTACTGGCAGTAATGCTAAGATGCTTTCAAAGGATATTATGTCCGCTTTGGGAGGTCGGTATATTCCTGTGGAGGTCTATCCTTTTAGTTTCACGGAATATCTTGATTATCTGGCAATACCACATGCGGAACTGGAGCTTGAGGCTACGGAGTCGAAGGCACGAATGATGAATGCCTACAATGAGTATCTTGTATGGGGTGGTTTGCCTGAATCTATTCATCTGCCCGTCAAGCGTTCGTACCTTTCGAGTGTCTTTCAGAAGATTTATCTTGGCGACATCGCGCAGCGAAATGGGGTTTCAAATCCTAAATTGCTTCAGCTGTTGACTAAGAAGATTGCTGAAAGTGTCATGCAACCCATATCGTACAACCGTTTGTCGAAGATTCTTTCCAGTGTGGCAGGAAAAGTGAGCGTACCCACTGTTTCCAACTATGTAAGTTATTCTGAAGACGCATGGTTGCTTTTACGACTGAGGAACATTGCTTCTGCGTTTGCTGAAAAAGAAAGTATCTGCAAATACTATTACATTGACAACGGTTTACTTTCAATTCAGTTGTTGAATGCAGACACGCTTCTTTTGGAGAATGCTGTGGCTCTTTCTCTTTTTCGGAAATATGGGCATGACCTTGATAATGAGCGTGTTTATTTCTATAATACCAATGTCGAGGTGGATTTCTATGTTCCAGAAGAAGAACTCGCTGTGCAAGTGTCTTACTCTTTGGAGGATGAAACGACAAGGAAGAGGGAGGTGGATGCCCTTAGTAAACTACCTGCTGTTTATCCATGCAAACGAAGGGTCATTATTACTTACGATGAGGAGAACACCATCACGGATAAGCTGGGCGACATAGAAATAATTCCTTGCTGGAAATGGCTTTTGGATGCGGGAGTCTAAACGATGTTTCAGCGATTGAAAAAACATGTTTGATGATTGAGCATAAGAATGAATAAAGACCAGATTAATATGAAACAGTTATGGCTGTTCAAGGCAGATGATGAGGTGTCTGCATTCGACAATATGATGAATAACAATTATCTCTCAGTCTATGCTTGGGGAGAAATTGGTGATTTGAATCAGTATGCCAATGAAGAGGAAATCACGGAGGCGTTGGAGAAAAATGTTTTTGAATACAACAAGGCGGTGAATGAACGCGCGGTAAAACCGATGCATTCGGCGAATATGTTGTATGCCATGAAGCATGAAATGAGGGTTGGTGATTATGTGATTTGTAGGAAGAGTCGTGGTGACAAGTTTGTTGCAGTGGGAATCGTGGAGGGTGGTTACTTCTTTAATCTGAAAGAGGAGAAAAACAAACATTGTGTTAGGGTGAAATGGAGGCGTGTTGAATGGGATATTCATCAGATTAGGCAGGATTTTAAGGATGCTGTTCCCGAAAAGCCCCGATTGCTGAATGTGACGAAATATGACTGGGCAAAGAGAGTCATGGAATTGATTGAAGGTGCTACAGACAGCGCAGATGCGGAATCTATAAGAAACGAAGTTGTTAGAATGAAAGAAGTGGAAATTCTCAAACAAAAGAAGCAAATCGTTTTGCAAGGGGCTCCAGGCACTGGAAAGACCTATATGTCTGCTGCTATTGCTGTGGCGATTTGCGATGGGGAAGAGGCTGTGCCAACGGATAGGAAATTGCTGATGGCACGCTATCGGCAATTGGTTGACGAGCATCGCATTGCTTTCACGACTTTTCATCAGTCGATGGACTATGAGGAGTTTGTGGAAGGAATCAAACCTGTGACGGTAGAGGGAAATGTCACCTACGAGGTGAGAAGCGGCATATTCCTTGACATGTGTAAGGAAGCTTTGAAGGCTCAGAATAGCGATAATCCTAAAGAATCGAACTATGTTCTGATTATTGATGAAATCAATCGCGCCAATATCAGTAAGGTATTAGGCGAATTGATTACTCTGCTTGAGGCAGACAAGCGTCTTGGTGAAGTGAATGAAGTGAAAGTGCACTTGCCGTATTCGAAGGAAGAGTTTGGGGTTCCTTCCAATCTTTTTATTATTGGCACGATGAATACGGCAGACCGTAGCGTGGGTTATATAGACTATGCTATCCGTCGCCGTTTTGCATTCATCACCATCAAGGCTAATCGTAGTGTTGTTGAAAATTACAATTCTTCGACATCGGGTTTCGCCTTGGAATGTTTCGACAAGGTGAAGGCATGGATGAGTGATGAGAATGTGGTGGGTGATATAGATGCCGAAGACTTGATGGTGGGCCACAGCTATTTTCTTGCAGACAGTGTTCCGGAGTTGAGGCTGAAGATGAAGTATGAAGTGATTCCTTTGCTTCGTGAATATATGAACGATGGCATTTTGAGAGCAGACATCAAGCAGGAAGTTAAAGATTGGGAAGCAGAACTCGGATGACGCGCATCTTATCCATAGAAGAACATAGGCCACTGACTGACAGTCCCCTTTTCCATGAGGTTTTCGACGAGAACGAGGCATTATGGAAATGCTTTCCAGATGCAACCCATGCACGGGGAAAGCAGTTGTTGGGCTGCTATGTGGAAGGTTGGCCAGCACCTGTTCCTACTGCCAGCTATCACGTAGGTCTCGCTTGGCTCAAAGAGGGAGAGGTGGCTTTGCATGTGTTCCCCAAGATAAGAGGCTTGGACTTCATGGCGATGTTCATGACATGCTTAAAAAACAAGGATAATGAAGTGCAGGAGAAGTTGATGCATATTTATGGATTTGACTTCAAGAAACCTTCCATTGATGCTCATGGGCTGCACATCGATGTGACTCCTTTCATTATCATTCACTTCTTGTCTTTGCTTGAACCGATTGTCAAGAAGGGGTTGAAGCACAACTATGTGTTTGAGGAAGAGAATCTGCAAGGCAAGTTGAAAGGAAAGTTGGTTTTCTCTCAGCATTTCAAAAAGAACGTGCTTAACCATAGGCTTGACAAGAACTATTGTCGATACCAAGAATATTCGATTGACTGCACTGAAAACAAGATATTAAAGAAGGCACTTTCTTTTGCAGAAAGCTACATTCAGCACTATCATCTGAAAGTGTCGGACAGTCATACTCGCACGATTCAGCAGGCAAAGAGTTTGTTTTCGGAGGTAAGCGACACTTGCTTTCCTTCCGAGATAGAGCGATTCCGCGTAAATCCTTTATTCAGGGAATATGCCAGGGCTATAGGTGTGGCAAAACTGATATTGCGAAGATTTGGCTATGATGTGCAAAGGGTGGAAAGGCAGCCAAACATGGTACCTCCATTTTGGATGGATATGTCGTTGCTTTTTGAAACATACGTCCTTGGGCTGTTGTCGGAGAAGTATGGGCAAAGCATCAAATATCATATCGCTACGAATGGCAATGAGATTGACTTTGGTAAGCCCGATGAGAAGATGATTATTGATACCAAGTATATTTATCACTGGAGGGACAGAGTCAACCACGATAACATCCGCCAGTTGTCGGGCTATGCTCGTAACAAGCAAATTCGTCGTAAACTGATGGGCGATTTGTATGAGACTGAGATATTACCTTGTATGATTATTTATCCTGCGGCAGATGGCATAGAGTTTTTCTCCAAGAACCTGCTTCTTGATGAACCATGCGAGGAAATAGAAACATATTTGAAATTTTACAGGTTGGGCATTCGGTTGCCAATTCAATCTTGCGTTTAATTATTTTGAAAAGATGATATATTCTTGCGTACAACTGATTGAGTATGTTCATGAGGTGGGATTTCTGCCTTTGTTGGACAGTGGTATTCCTGGGTTCTCAGCCGAGGATGTGGTGGATGAAGATTGTAGATACGTGACGTTTCCCGAAGGGGGATGGGACTGGCCGCTGTGGAAGTGGAAAGGACAGGTGGTGACGGATGGCGGCTGCATGTATGGCAAATTCTTCAGAAAGAAAGCTGGATTTATCAGCAAGGAGTGGTGGCCCGATTTCTTCAACTATCGCCGCAGCGTGAACCCTGCTCCTGCAGAGGGAAGCATTGAAGACACGATTCTCAATGTGCTGAGCATTCACGGCAGTCTTATCACTCGCGACTTGCGTGCTGCCTGTGGGTTCATGGGACCGAATATGCGCAGTCGGTTCGATGCATATATCACACGCTTACAGATGGGCTGCTACATCGTGACGGAGGATTTTATCTATCCTACTGATAAACACGGACAGGAATACGGATGGGGATTGTCGTTGCTTACCACGCCTGAACAACTGTATGGGCGAGAGGCTTGCGAATGTGAGCGAACGCCGATGGAGTCGCGCCAACGCATTTTTGAGCATCTGCACTCCGTTCTGCCCAATGCTACGGAACAACAAATCGCTCGCCTTATCTGAGTTTCTCCTTATTTATTATTTACAATAAACGCAATCATTATGATTACTGTTCCAACATTCGATGTTCTTGCCAAGTTGGCAGAGTATTTCATGGCTGTTCCCTACAATGTGACGCCGCAGGGTCTCTATACAGCCAGTTCGCTTTATGAGGGTTTGCTGAATGACGATTCTGTTCCTATTGGTGACTGCTACGACCAGAAGGTGTATGAATACTATCTGAGCATGGGAAAACATGCTACTTACGAGCGTGAAATGCTGGGGCGTTCGTTGCACGACTATGCGATAGGCAAGGCGCTCGACAAGTATCTGACGCAGTACGACCGCTTGAAAGTGGTGGGTGTGATGGGTGGACATGGGATGTTGCGAACGGAAAACACCTATCGCGAAATTGTCCTGATGAGTAAGGAACTCACTGAGCGCTTTTCGCTGATGGTGACGGGAGGCGGTCCGGGCGCGATGGAAGCCACGCACTTGGGAGCATGGATGGCTGGAAGAAGCGTGGAGGAAGTGGATGAGGCGTTGGAAATGCTGCGGGTGGCTCCTTCGTTCAAGGATGAGGAGTGGTTGCGGTCGGCATTTCGGGTGATGCGTCGTTTCCCACAGCACGTATTCCGCAGTTTGGGCTTACCAACTTGGCTCTATGGCCATGAGCCTTCCACGCCGTTTGCCACGGACATTGCCAAATTCTTCGACAACAGTATTCGCGAGGATTCCATCTTGACCATCGCTTTCGGAGGAATCATCTTCACGCCAGGCAGTGCGGGCACCATGCAGGAGGTGTTCCAAGAAGCGGTGCAGAACCACTATCTGAGCTTTGGTCTGTCGTCGCCGATGATTTTCCTTGGGCAACAGTTTTGGGACGAGGAAATGCCTGTCTATCCTTTCTTGGAAGACTTGGTGAAGAAAGGAAAATACAAGAACTTGAACTTGGTGCTGGTTGACACGGGGCACGATGCCGTGCAGGAATTGCTCCGTTTCAGAAATAAAGAGTAGGGTTCAATGGCGGAGCCGTTCCATGAAATCTTTCAGAATGGCTTCGCGTTCTTCGGCAGTGGTTTGCGGAAAATGTTCAGCAAGAATCTCTTTGAGGGCTTGTTCTGCCTTCGTGCGCATCTGTGCCTTGCCTGCTCGCAAACCTGTGGAGAGGTCGGTCTTGGGGAGAAGTTGTCGGTTGAAATTGCCGTCGCTCATGGAGAGGGAAATGAGGAATGAAGAATGAGAAAATGAAGAATGAAAGAATGATGAATGAAGAATCAGTAGGACACTTGGCATGGGATGCCGAGCGACTGTACGCGGTCACCGATGTTGTCGAGTTCGGCAGGGGTGGCTTTCTCAAGCAGCGGTGAAGGCGTGGTGCGGTCGATGGTGTAAATCATCACTTCGGATGGACGGATGAGCTGGATGGCTTCGAGCCACGGAAGGACGAATTCATCGGAAACATTCGACACATCTTTGCCCTTGTGGGTGCCTCTCATGAACATGGTTTGCACGATGCACTTGCCTTGGAATTCTGCCATGCGATGGATGATTTTCTCGATGTTGTACTGCGTGGAAATAGGTCTGTCAACGAGTCGGATGTAGTCGGGGTTGATGGTGTCGATTTTGAGGATGTTGTTATCAACCTTGAGAAGTGCATCGAACACGTCCTGACGGAAAATGCGGGTGGCATTGCTCAGCACACTGATTTTGGCTTTGGGAAAATACTCGTTGCGCAACTGGATGACATCGTCGATGATGTCGGCAAAGCGTGGGTGCATGGTGGGTTCGCCGTTGCCTGCAAAGGTGATGACATCGGGCTTGGGTCCCTGTTCTTTCATTTCCTGTAGCTTTGCCTGGAGAGCTTGGCGAACGGCTGTGCGGGTGGGAAACTTCTGATGAGGCGGAAAACTCTTGTTGTAGCCACATTCGCAGTAGATGCAGTCGAACGAACATACCTTTCCGTCGCCAGGCAGGAGGTTGATGCCGAGCGACACACCGAGTCGGCGACTGTGGATGGGTCCGAAGATGGGGCTTGGGAAGATGATGCCTCGCTTTCCTTCGGTTTCGGACGAATAGACGATGGTGCCGTCTTGCCGTTGTGTTCCTTTGTTTTCTTCGTCTTTGTTCATGTCGGCGTTTCCTTTCCTTTTTAGTTTCTTTTTACCTTGGGGTGGCTAAAAATAAGAAGCAATGTGTGAAAAACAAGGCACCGGTTCATCACGAACCGATGCCTCCCTATTTTTAACCTAAACCTTAACTATGAAAAAATCTAATTTTTTCGTATGCAAATTTGCAAATAAACTTTTTTATATCCAAATATTATGCAAATTATTTTTCAATATTTTTTCTATTTGCCTAAATAATCCTTGTTTTAGGGGTGTAAAACAGAGATTTGCTGTTTGGATTTGTCATATTTCTGCTTTCTTTGCTTTTGTCAAGGGATGGGTTGAGCGTTATTAACGAACCACTTTCATAGTCTTACTGCCTTTCTTCTGAATGAAAATGCCGTGACCGAGGCTCGATTCATTGATACGGATGCCGTCGAGCGTGAAGAACTCAGCCTTGGCGTGTGCATCGTCGGTGTGGAGCGTTGCAATGCCGCTTGCGATGCCTGTGAGCGAAACGTCAGCAGCGTTTGTCACGTCGATGTTGTCGAGGGTGGAGTTTTCATTCACGGTTTTCGAAACAAAAGCGATGGCTTTCATGTTCTCGATGTTCCAGCCTTCGCCTGTGTCGATGGTGAAGCTCTTCGTGAAGCGAAGTCCGTTCCACGTGATTTCATCGCCGAAGTCGGCTGTTGCCACATAGCGAAGCACATGGTTGTGAACATAGTTTTCACACATTGAGTAAGAGCAATCCTGCGGACCAACCACATTGTCCTCGGTGAGGTAGAGTGTGACAGCGCCGTTCTGGAAAATCTTGCTGAAATCGCCTGTACGTGTTCCGCTTACTTCAATCGTTATCTTTCCCGTTTTCTCGTCGTAGGAAGTTGGTTTCACGGTGAGCGAGCAGAAGGCAGGAGAGAGCGAGTTGATGTAGTTCACGATTTCGTTCACGTAGCCCGAATAGCCAATCATGTTGAATGTCAGAGGCAGGTCGATGGTTTCGGCACCTGGCATCATGAAACGGTTGACAAGCATGGTTGGAACCGCATTGAGTCCGTAAGAGGAAGCGTAGTTGATGGCAACAGGCAGTGCGTTCAGGTCGGCATATTCTTCGCCGAAGAAGTCGCCGTGAATGAACACTGGTGCAATGTCGGAACGTGTGGACATCATGCGCTCCAGGATTTCCGTTTCGAGCGAGTCGGCTTGGCTATACTGGTTGCAGAACACTTCCATCAGAATCTTACTGCGAGTGGCACCATTGCTGTAGATGGCAAAGGAAGAAGCCACAGCATCATCGTCGGTTGTGCCTTCGCTCATGGCTGTGCCATCAGCAGTGCCGAGGGCACGAAGCACCAGCGAGTGCTGACCTGCTGCGAGACCAAATTCCGACAGTTTGATGCCTTGCTTGAGAGAAGACGTTCTGCCAGTGATGCTTTCTTGGATGGCAAGTTGGAAGCTCTTGGTCTCGTCCCCGTCGAAGATGCCTTGCAGCGTGAGCGAAGGGATGTCCTTGATGCCCGAACTGGAGAGTTCCACGTAGAAATAGAGTGAGTCGTTCTCCGAACTCTTGTAGTAGCGACCGTCGGTGGAGAAGTTCTTCAGCGTTACGTCGTAGTCGGGCAGGTTGCCTTCCACAATCAACTGGATGGCAAGTGTGCCATAGTTGGATGTGCCGTCGTACCAATAGCCGTTGGACTCGTAGAGGAAACCGTAGGTGGAACTGAGGTCTGTGGTGCAGATAGATCCTTGGTTGTCTGCCATTTCTACGGTTGCACCCATGTAGAAATCCTGCTCGTTGCCAGTAATCATGTAAGGCTTGGAGAAAACGATGTCGTTCCAGCCTTCGGTGAACGTAGAAGACTGTCCTGTGGCGAGATTCACCACGGGCGTTGCACTTGGGTCTTCAGAAATCCATCCTTCTACCGAGGCAACGGAAGCAGTCTTTGCCAATCCGATGCGTACCCCGTGATATTGCACCCCGTGTATTTCTTCAAGAAGTCAACGGAGAGATGGGCGCACACTTTGGTGGTTCCTGCTCCGAGGGCAAGCGTGTAAGCAAGGGGAGTATCGTCCGTGACATTGCCCACATGCAGCTGACCAGCTTTGCGAACGGTAGGAACAGCCTTCTTGCCGTTTGTTGTTACTTGACTCAGGTTTGTTTCCTGCTTCGTGAATGCTTGTTGGGAAACTTTGCTTGGCACAAGCTGAATCTGTGCCTTTCTGCTGTTTGCTATGCTCGACTGAGCAGAGACAGTTGTGGCGGCTGAAAATGCCGCCACAACCATCAGAGTTTTTGTTGATTCAAAAAAATTCATCAATGATTATTTAGTTGTTTTTACGTAGAGTTTATGGAATGTGCAGAAGAATAATCTACCAGAGTCCTTCTTTGTTCCAAGAATCATTCGACTTAGTGGCAAATTCTCCATTATATTCTTCGTCCGATGGTGTAGTGGTAAACCCATTGCTTGCTGGTTCGAAGTAAGTTTGCAATGAAGGACAGATCACTTCGGAATTTGGCTTAATATACTCTTTTTTCATAAACTTATCGTTTTTTTAGCAATTACCAAAGTCCGCTTTCGCTCCACTTCTCATTATTCGACTTCGTGCCGAATTCACCATCATACTCTTCATCTGAAGGTGTTACAACTAAATCAGGAGAAGTTTCTTGCATGAAAGTCTGCAATGATGAGAGCTTTACCTTGGTGTTTGGTTTAATATATTCTTTTTTCATGTTTTCTTCTGTTTGTACGGTGATTGGGACTGAATCCCAACCACCGAAAACTAAGTGAAGTGATTCAATTCTTACTTAACGAGAATCTTCTGTCCGTTCATGATGTAAACCTGTCCCTTCACGAGGTTCTTCACCTTGTTGCCGTTGAGGTCGTAGATAGCGCCATTCTCAGGAGTTGCAACGAACTGGCTGATACCTGTTGCATCGTCAACGAGGGTGAAGCTGAAGCCCTTCACGCCACCACCAGCAGGGATTTCGAAGTAGCCGCGATAGCCCTTCAAGGTAGCGTTTGCACCACCCTTCTTAATGGATGGAATATCCTCAGCATTAGGAACTACACCATACTTGCCTTCCATTGTTCCAGCAACCATTGGAGCGTATGTACCTTTGAAGGTTGCACCACCGTAACTATCTGAATTTTCAGTAGCAGCTGTGATATTCACATTTTCAATCTTGAAGCCATCAGCAGCGGTTTGAGGATCCTTAGCAAATACTAAGTAAGGATAGCCTGCTGCGAAGAATGTTGCTTTGCTGAATGTGAATTCACCGTTGCTGTAGCTCTTATACTCGTAAGCCTTCCATCCTTCGCCGAAGATTTGGTTGAGGATGTTCTCTGTGAGTGCGAATGGAACGCAGATGGTGTTCCAGCCAGCCTTTGGAGTATATTTCAGAACGAGAGCGTCAACAGTGCCAGTTGTGATTTCGCTTGCAACTGTTTCATCGAGAACTGGAGCAGCAGCGATGTTGATAGTAACTTCCTCTGTAGCAAGTTCGCCACCAGCGTAAGTTACGATAATCTTAGCAACAGCGTTTTCGATAGCTTCTTCAGGAACGTATGTCAATGTGAATGTAGCAGTACCATTGGCAGCAACAGTTTCTGTTGCAGCAGCAACTTCCTCGCCGTTTACATACAACTTAGCAGTAGCTTCTTCTTCAACACCCACCAATTCCTTCACGGTGGCAGTTGCAGTGTATTCAGCATACTGGTTGCCTTCAGCAGGAATGTTGTTAGCAGAAATCTCGATTTCATGTTCCTTCATGGCAAGCTTGAAGCCGTTGAAGTTATCAAGCATAGCGTATGTACCAGTGAAGCGGATATAATAGTAACCTTCAGCAGGAGCAGTGAAAGTGATTTCACCAGATGCTGTTACAGGATCTACAACTGCAGTCCAAGTAGCCTTGTCATCATTGGTGTATTCGATGGTGAGAGGTTCGTCATCATACTGCATTCCTACATAGAATGTCAAAGCGTCACCTGCTTTTGCCTCCAAGCGTGGAGTCGTCAAAGACTTAGGATTGTTATATGAGCTGATTGATGCCATGTTAGTTCCATTGTTTCCTGTTGCTGAAGGCTTAGAAACAGTCCAACCACCTTCGTTGTTCCATGTTGTAGGAAGTGTACCTTCTTCGAAGTCCTCACTCCATACATTAGGATCCTTAGAAGTAGCAGAAACGGCAATCGTCTTTACATCGTATGTACTACCATAGTTAGGAGTCAGCTTCACGTTGGCATTGAATGTTCCCCAAGTGCCTTCAACAAAGTTGTAAGTGATGGTGATTTCACCTGTTTCACCAGGAGCAACAGTCAATGGTTCTGCAGGTGCTACAGTGAAGTTCGTTGTGTTGTCATTTGCGATGCTTACAACCAAGTCTGCATCACCCGTGTTGCTAACTGTGATTGTCTCACTTGTCACTGCATTAACTTTACCAAATGCAACGCTTGTCTTATCAATGCTCATCGCAGGCTTTGGCTCCTTGTAGTAAGAAGTCAAATTGATAGTGTATGGGCTAAGACCACTTCCTTCTGCAGGAGTGATTGTCAAAACACCAGGACCATCGTTTGCAGGAGTACCAATAGTTACTTCAAAAGTACCACCAGCTACAACAGTTGCAGTTGCAGGATCTACTGTGTAGTTATTAGTTGCAGTAATAGTTACATCAAGGTCAGCAGTTCCATCGTTCTTCAAGGTAATGGTCTTCGTGTCGCCTGCTGGAACATCGCTATAACCCCAGCTCAAAGAACCACCATTAGCAATATCAACTACTTCGAGTTTTGGACGTGGAGTTGTATCTAATTCGCCACCATAGAACATACGAATATCTGCCTGAGAAGCATTGATGGCAATATAGTATGTGCCTGCTGGCACACCTGTAAAGGTGTATGTGTTCCATGAGGTTGGGTCAAGTGTTGGTTCTGCATCGAAGTTTGTCCAAGTTGTTCCGTCAGCAGAATACTGCATCTGCAAGTGCTGATAGCTTGTGTTGCTTGTGCTATAACCCTTTGCCTCTACCAAGAAACTCTCTCCCTCACTGATAACAAGAAGAGGTGTAATCAGTCGAGCATTGCTTGAGAGATACCAAGAAGTTGTATATGCACCGTTAGTCTCAGAATAATACCAAGTGCCTGTAGTTGTCCAGTCTTCAGGAAGAACAGTAAAGCCATATTCATAAACCTTATTAGGGTCTTTCACTGTGCAGCTCAAGTTGATAGTAACAGCTTCAACTGTTGACACAGTAGGAGTAATCGTTACTGTACCTGTAGCTGATGCCTTTGGAGCAGTAATGGTAAGAGTCTCATTTCCGCCAGCTGCAATTGTTGTTTTAGTTGCATCTGCAGTAAAGCCACCAGTAGTTGTGATATTAACAGTAATGTCTGCAGTTCCTGGGTTGCTCAAAGTTAATTCTTTTGTAGCACCAGGGTTTACCATACCGAAGTTAAGAGAACCATCGTTATCACCTGATACCTTCAATGCAGGACCATCAGCTGTGACATGTTCAGTATAGGTCATGTTATCAAGGTGAGCATAGTTGATAACAATTGCCAATGCTGTTGGTTCAGCCAAAGTATAAGACTTTTCTGCAAATGTAGTGCTAGAACTGCTAAAAGCTTGCAATTTGTCACCTACTGTTCCATCATCATTCAATTTGAATAAAACTACATAGCCTGTAGTGTTACCTTTATATGAACGTATCCAGAAAGTAACATCACCTTCAAGAACAGTTGTCTTGATATAGTTACCACGATTTGTGTCCCAGCCAGAGCCAGCAGAGTTTCCGATACTATAAGAACCAGTATTTGCTCTTTCGTAGTAGGTCATATTACCTACAGCTTCCCAACCATTAGGTAAGGCATTTTCAAAATCTGCATTATCTGCCCAAGCAGATTTTACCCCCATCAACGACAGAAGTAACGCGAAAATAAGTGTAATTCTTCTCATACTTTAATTTGTTTAGTTGTTATTATTAATAAGGAATTTTTTAAAAAGGAGAAGGGATAAGATGAAGTATCGGAAACTTCACCTTATCCCATTTTTGGTATTTCTTCTTACTTGACAATCACTTTCTGAGTCTGTCCGTCCGAGAGGCGAACCACGTAGAGACCGCGTGCGGCAGGAAGTTGAGTGCCGATGTACTGACCGTTCAGCGTGTAGATGCCAGTCTTGTGGAGGCGGTCGCTGCGCAAGTCGTTGATGGCAGCAGGGATGGCGTCGAATGCGTTGGATGCCATCGACTCGCCTTCTTCATAAACCACCGACACGGAGAACGAATTGACTTCCTCGCCCTGTGTGGCAACCGTGTAGTCCGTTGTGTTGGCAGACAGCGGTTCTTCGGTCAGCTTCACGCCGTTGCAATACACGTTGTAGCCCTTGATGTGTGCCACGGTTGGCTGGTAGCTGATGTCGTCGAGGAAGAAGCAGAAACCTGTCTCGCCGTCGGTCACGTGCTGGATGGCAAAATACTTGGCACCTTCTGGCAGTGCAAACTGGAAGTCGCCTTCCTTGAATCGCTGCTTGGCAACGAGCGTGTCAGCATTCAGACGAGTGAAGTTCTCTGGGTTCGTATCGGTTGTGGAGTAGAGCACATGGAATTGCTCGTCGTAGTGCGTGTAGCTTGGGCTGCTCTGATACTGGGACACTTGCGATGTCCAGCACTTGGCGTAGAAGGCGATGGTCTGAGCCTTGCCCGACAGCTCTGGCGAGATGAGCCAGTTGTCTGCCTTTGCCCAGTTGTAGCCCGACGTGTTGTCGGCTGGCACAACACCTGCCATTGCGATGAGCATCTGCTTGCCCGACTGGCAGTAGAACGTGCAGGTGTCGGCTTCGTAGTTGTCCTTGTAGATTCCTGCCTCAGATGGGTTGAACACCTGATAAGCAAAGGCGCGTCCCACATTTGGATATACGTATGAACCCATGAAGTCGCGCATGGTGACGGTGGCTTGAGCCTCGCCGCGCTTCACTGTCGTCCAGTTGCCGATGTTGCTGATGATGAATGGAGCATAACGCTCGAAGTCCTCAGTCAATATCTGGCTGTCGGTGCTTGGTGCATCCCATGCGAGGGTGACGACACCGTTTTCCTCCATACCCATCAGGCTGACTGTTGGCAATGTGGATTGAACGACAATCACGTTTGTCGTCGCAGTGGTGTTGTTCGTTGTGTTCTCGTCGTTTGCCAGTTCCACAGTGGCGTAGAGCGAAAGGCTGGTGCCGTCGCTCACGTTGGCAACGAAGTCGAGGTCCAAATCCACGCTTTCGCCTGGTTGCAGTTCCATGCCGTTCTCCACTGTTGCACGAAGAGTGCCGTTGGCATAGAGCTTCACGCTGTAGCCCTTGGCAACGCTGCTTCCCAAGTTCTTCACGGTAGCCACGGCTGAAGCCAGTTCGTTTGCCATGAGTTGCGAAGGAGTGGTCAGTTTGATGTTCACGTCGAGGTTCTTCTTCACGATGTCGCCCACCACGTACATGCCCACCACGGTTTCCTTCATTGGGAAACGGGAGAGGAGGGTAGAGGCACCTGTCTCGATGTTCACTTCGTAGAGAGCTGTGCCGTAGCGGTTGCCTTCGCGTGAGTGGTCCTTGCCGTCGTTCATAGGTCCTGCCCAGTACATCTTTCCTGTGCGCCAGTCGCACACAGCCGACTGCATCGTGCGCTGGATGCCATGACCCACGTCGCCTACTACGGTGAATTCGCCCGTCACCTTGTCGAAGGTGCAGAGCTTGCCGTCGTAAGGAGAAGAAGCATAACCGATGGCATAGACCTTTCCGTTAGGGTTGGCTGCCAGGGCGCGGAACTCAGTGGAGAGTGCTCGCTTGCTGATGCGGGTGACCGTCATCGTCTGGAGGTCGAGCGAACCGAAGTAGTATTCGTTGAATGCGTCTTCACCGCTTCCCGAGATGTCGCTATAGATGCAATACACCTTGTCGTCGTTGGCATCGTAAGTGAGGTCGCAGAAGTTCAGGTTGGCGTTGGTGTCGTAGATTTTCTCCTCCACCATTGTCCAGTTTGTTGCATCCCACTTGCGCACCACCACCTCTTCTTCGGTGTTGTTCATGTCCGTGTCGTAGTTGTAAGGGTCGTCTTCCGACTGCTTCTCTCGACCGTAGAACGTGTAGTAGTAACCATCCACGTAGATAGCTCCTTGGTTGCCATAAATAGTGGATTTCTGCTCAATCTGCTCATAGTTAGTGTAGGTTTCCTGGGCATCAGTAAATTCCCACATGCCAATGCCGTAAGTGTTCCAGTCGCGTGAGCCAGCGTAATTGCTATGCCCATTGATGATGTTCGCTCTGAGTTTCACCCCCTGTGCAGAAACAGAGGTGAGCACAGCAAACGACATAGCAAAAGCTAAGAATAGTTTTTTAGTCATAAATTATAGAAGTAGTAAATAAAAAAATCGCAAATACCTTTTTAAGTCAATGTTTTGGGTGCTCAATATTGTCTATTTAACTAAATCGGTGCAAAATTATGAATTTTTCTTTCAAAAAGCAAAAGAAACCGATTTTTTTGTATAAAATTTGTATATAAATCATCAGCAGGAGGAACAATTTCGTATGAGGTGACACACAGAAGTGGCGATAGACATATCAACTTGGCGCGTTTTGATGCGTCGATTGTTGCCTTGCCTTTCGCTTCTACTGACTTTTTCTTTCGACTCTACTAAATTGCCGAGCCCTCGTCGTAATTCAAACGAGCCCTCGCTTGAACAACAACGAGCCCTCGCCGTCATTCAAACGAGCCCTCGCTTGTTTAGGCGAATCGAAAGCGCGTTTCAGTTAGTGCTCATTCAAAAATCACGAAAGCATAAAGGATTCATGGGAATTTGCTGTAATTCATGTTTTTTATTTTAACGCGAATTGCCATGAACCTTTAGCTCGGCGTAGCCAATTGACCGTGAATTATCCATAAATTAAAAATAAAATTCATGATAATTCGCGGATAATTTACGGTAATTCACGTTTTTTATTTTAACACGAATTGCCCGTGAATTTTTCGTGAATTATTGTTTGAGGTCTGGCAGAAAAAGAAAAATTCATGAAAATTTGCGGGAATTTATGTTTTTTGTTTTTAACTTTGCTCGCTCAAAAAATTGTATTGACTCAATCATAACGAATGACAAAATGAAACACTCCCTTTTTCTTCTTCTGACACTCTGTTTCTTCTCCGTTCATTCTCTCGCTGCCCAACAGACGAAGAGGCATAAGTTGAGCGCAACGGCACAGAGCATGGCTAAACAGGGATTCGTGAACGTACTCGACTACGACTCCACCATCCGCGTGAGCCTCATGTATTCGCGTCCCGACAACTTCACGGGGCGTGTGCTCTATACCGACTTGCGCGAGGCCTATCTGCATCCGTTGGCTGCCAAGGCTCTGGCTCAGGCACAGAAGGAACTGAAGCGCAGACACCCCAACCTCAGTCTGATTATTTACGATGCAGGTCGCCCCATGTCCGTGCAGCAGAAGATGTGGAACGTGGTGAAAGGCACGTCGAAAAACATCTATGTCAGCAATCCTGCCAATGGCGGCGGACTCCACAACTACGGTTTTGCTGTCGATATTTCCATCTGCAACGAGCATGGCGATTCCATCCCGATGGGCACCGTTGTGGATTACTTGGGCAAGATGGCGCATCCCGAATTGGAACCTACCTATCTTCGTCAGGGCAAAATCACCAAACAGGCTGTGGAGAACCGCCAGTTGCTGCGCGAGGTGATGGCTGTTGGTGGCTTCAAGGTGCTGCGCACGGAGTGGTGGCACTTCAACCTGAAGACACGCAAGCAAGTGAAAGCGGAGAAGAGACCTTACATCAAATAAAATCAAGGATTTAAAGGATTAAAAGGATTCTCTTTTACATGAATTATATCTTTTAAAATCCAAGCCATTCATCTTTATCAACTACAAATGATTTAGACAGACAAACTAAAAAATCCTTTAAATCCTTCAAATCCTTGATAAAAAATGCCAAGTCCTGTGCCTTTCATTGAATTTGTTCGCAAGCATTTGAACTCCGATGTTCGCTCCTTGATGCTGCAAGCTCGGCGTTATCCCGACGTGGATATGCGCAAGGCGGTGGTGCAAATCAGTGCGTGGCAGACGGCGCAGAAGAAGTTGCCGTTGTGGGCAACGACCGATGGCATCGTCTTCCCCGAACATCTCTCAATGGAGCAATGCTCGTCGCAACAAACGGCTGAATACAAGGGGGAAGCCTTTGCCAAATGGCTGCAACCATCGGCTGAGAAAGATGCTATCCACATCACAGACCTGACGGGAGGCTTCGGCGTCGATGCCACATGTTTAGTTCGGAGTGTCGGAAATGAGCAAAATGCTCATCTCACTTTTGTGGAAAGAAACGCAGAATTGTGCGAAATTGCTCGGCACAACCTTCCCTTGTTGGGCGTGAATCATGCCGACGTGCTTTGTGCAGATTCCGAAGAAGTGTTGACGCAACTCGCCACGCACCAACACCTCATTTTCATCGACCCTGCACGTCGAGACAATCATGGTGGAAAGACCGTAGCCATCTCCGATTGCACTCCCGATGTCATTCAGTTCAACGACCTCCTGCTCGACAAGGCAGATGTGGTGATGCTGAAACTCTCCCCCATGCTCGACATTGCCGAGGCAGAACGTCAGCTCAAGGGTATTCGGGAAATCCATATTGTCAGCGTGAATGGAGAATGTAAGGAAACGCTCTTTGTGCTTCAAAAAGAAGCGAAAACTCCCGATGAATTCGACCAAAACGATGCGAAACTCATTTGTGTCAACCTCCTTCCCAATCAACAAGTGCAATCCTTCGTTTTCTCCCATTCCATCGAGAGAAATGCCTCCTGTACCTATACATCGGAACTGAAACATTATCTCTACGAACCGAATGCCTCGGTGATGAAGGCGATGGCGTTCAAGTCCGTGGCAGAACACTTCCGTCTGGAAAAGCTCCATCCCAGCAGTCAACTCTATACCTCCGACACGCTCATTCCCGATTTCCCAGGAAGAATCTTTGACATCAAGGATTCCTCGCATTTCAATAAGAAAGAACTAAAGAATCTATTGAAAGACATTCACAAAGCGAACCTCACTGTTCGCAATTTACCTCTTTCCGTTGCCGAACTTCGCAAGCGACTCAAACTCAGCGACGGTGGTAGTGATTATCTTTTCGCCACCACCCTTGCCGACGATGCGCACGTGCTGATTCTCTGCCAGAAAACTCTTTCCTGAAAAAAAAGCAGAGGGGAAATGTAACACTTTTCTTCATTTCCTCGTCTGTGTCGATGAAAGGCTTTTCGAAAAATCACAAAAAACTAAAACTAAAAGAATAAAAGCTTATGAAAAAATTGATGATGATTTGCCTCATGGCAATGAGCTGCCTGATGGTTCAGGCACAGGACTTCGACGCATTTTTTAGTAAATGGAAGGACAAGGCTGGTATTGAATATCAAGAAATCACGAATATCCGAGATTCTTTGTTGAGACAGATGAAGGAAAACATGCCCTCTTTTGGTTCTATTCCTGTTCAGTTTGATGAGGATTCGGTGAATTGGACTGTTGAAACACCACAAGATTCAACAAGTCTGCTCAGCAGCTCAGAAGAGGGTTTTATTAATGCGCTCTTTATGGCTTGCCTCAAAGACAAGTCAAGTGCGGTGGGAATCAGAAGCATGACTGCTACAGGGGCGAACATGGACGTGGCAGAGAGTTTTTTGGAAGAGCTGAAGAATTTCAAGCTCAGCAATAAGTATGAGGAAATATTTGCCAAAAACACAGAGGAGGGTGTTAGTCGCACTTATCTGCGAAGGATTGGGGGATTGTATGAACTCGTCCTCCTCAGTACTGTTCACTTAGGATTCACTCAGATTTACGGCATCAATAGCACCATCGTTCATCAGCTGATAAAGTAGATGAATTCCAAAAGAATTTCTATTCTTCATTCTTTCATTCTTCGTTCTTCATTTTCATAATCCGTGGTTTCTGCTGAGAGTTTTAAGAAGCAGTTCCTCCCTCATAGTGAGGTGATGTATCGTGCAGCCTACCGCCTTCTGGATAATGCCCAGGATGCAGAGGACATGGTGCAGGAGGCATTCATACGCTTGTGGGAAAAACGAGAAACTGCTATGCAGGCTGACAACGCCGAGGCTTATTGTGTGGCTTTGACCAAGAATCTCTGCATCGACCGCCTACGGCTGAAACGACTGGACTATGCCAATACTCCCCCCGAAAACCTGGAACTGCCCGACGAGTCGAATCTGCAACATAACATCGAACGGCGCGACCGACTGGAGGTCGCTCAAAGGGCGTTGGGCAAGTTGCCGAAACGACAGCAGGAAGTGGTAAAACTCTATGATTTTGAAGGTCGGAGTGTGAAAGAGATTCAAGAAGAAACGGGACTGACCAACGTGAACATCCGTGTGCTGCTCAGTAGGGCACACCAAAAACTTAAAAACCTTTTCAACAATGAAGAATGAACAAGACATACGCATCCCAGAGGGACTGAATCAACGCCTTTCGTCGCTCATCGACGAACTCGACGCACAGGAACGTAAGCGAAAAAGTATTCGTCTCCGTTGGTGGAGTACGGTTTCCGTCGCTGCTTGTGTAGCACTCGCCATTGGCATTGGAGTTCACACGCATTCCCAAGACAAGAAACTGATTGAAGTGAACTCTGTTGAAGAGGCGCAAATACAAACGGAGCGAGCTTTAATGGCTTTTTCACAAGCTCTCAACAAAGGACTCAAACAAATAGAAAAAGCGGACGAAACCACTGTCCGCGTCAACGAAAGTTTTCAAAATTGCATCAAATAATAAGTGAAGGTCAAAAGTCAAAGGTCAAAGGCGACCATAGTCCTCAGACCTTAGACCTTAGACTCAAAAACTCAAAATGACATGAAACGATTCCAAATACTTCTCTTTGCGTTCATTCTGTCTGCCTCTGCTTTTGCGCAAAAAGAATTTATCGACAAGTTAGGCAACATCGATGGTGTGACATCTGTCTATGTATCCAAAACCATGCTGAAACTACTTCCCCAACTCGACGTTAAGGAGCTGAACTTAAAAAAAATCTCTCAAAAGATGGATGGCGTGGAGATTCTCACCGCAGAAAATCAGAATGCTGCCAAAAAGTTGAAATCTGGTGCGTTATCCTACCTTCAAAAAAACAAATACGAGCAACTGATGGAAGTGAAAGACGGGAAGGACAACACCATCATTTACATGAAACAAAAGAACAAGGATTATTCCTCTTTTGTGCTTCTCAGTGCCGATGGAAACCATACAGGCTTCACACTCATTGCTCTCTCCGGTTCCCTCACATTGGAAGACATTCAAAGTATCAGGTAATAAAAAACATCGCACTGCGTGCAGGACTTCTCTGATGATTCTGAATTGAATAATCGTCATGAAACGTACAAAGTGCAAGGAACAAGGTACACAGTCTAACGCGGAGCGTGAAACGTGTACCTTGTTCCTTGTACTTTTACTTTATATATAATCTGTGTCCATCAGTGTCATCTGTGGTTTATAACAGACGACTCGTGGCTGAAAGGCAAAACCGAGTTATTTGAGGTCGGTGATGAGGTAGAAGTCCTGGTCGCCGTAGTCCTGGTTCTCGCCGCCCATACCCCAGATGAAAGTGTAGTTGCTGGTGGCAGCAGCAGAGTGGATGGACCATTCAGGTGAGAGGACAGCCTGGTCACCCTTCATCCAGATGTGGCGAGTCTCTTCGATTTCGCCCATGAAGTGACAAACAGCTTGGTCTTCTGGCACTTCGAAGTAAAAGTATGCCTCCATGCGGCGAGAGTGAACGTGAGCAGGCATCGTGTTCCACACGCTTCCTGGCTTCAGTTCGGTCATTCCCATTTGCAGCTGGCAAGAGTCGAGCACCTTCTGCACAATCATGCGGTTGATGACACGGTCGTTCGAGCCTTCCAAGCTACCGAGCGCGAGGATGTCGGCATCAGCCTTCGTCACCTTCTTCGTAGGGTATTCCTTGTGAGCAGTGGTCGAGTTGATGTAGAACTTAGCTGGCTTCTCTGGGTCAGCACTGATGAATGTCACGTCGCGGTCGCCACGTCCGATGTAGAGAGCCTCCTTGTAGTCGAGTTCATAAACTTCTTCGCCCACTTTCACGCATCCCTTACCACCGACATTGAAAATGCCCACCTCGCGGCGAGTGGTAAAATAAGGAGCCTTCAGCGGGTCGATAGCCTCCAGCTTGAGTTCTTCCTTCACAGGCTTGGCACCGCCTACAATCATGCGGTCGTACATGGAATAAACCAAATTCACTTCGTCGTCAGAGAATACCTTCTCAATGAGAAAGTCGCGGCGCAGACGCTTCGTGTCATAGTTCTTCGCGTCCTCTGGATGCGCCGCAAAGCGGATTTCATAATTTGTCTTCATGTTTATTTAAGTTTTTAAGTTTTTGAGTTTCTGAGTTTTTGAGTTTTTAGTAGAGAAGAGTAAGTTTGTTAAACTTTAAGCTCTAAACTTTAAACTTTTTATTTGAGTTTCTGTGTTTATAAGTTTTTGAGTTATTCCATAGTCCTCATCTACTTCATCGAGAACAGAAAAACTTAAAAACTTAAAAACTCAAAAACTAATTAGATGATTTTCTCCAGTTCGTCAATGTTCTTCTGCACGTCGGCATCGGTGAGCTCATAGTTCTGCAAACCGCCAGCGAAGTACTGGTCGTAGGCAGTCATGTCGATGAGTCCGTGGCCAGAGAGGTTGAAGAGGATGACCTTCTCTTCGCCAGTCTCCTTGCACTTCTTCGCCTCGCGAATCGTGGCAGCGATGGCGTGGCACGACTCTGGAGCTGGGATGATGCCTTCAGCACGAGCGAAGAGTGTACCAGCCTCGAAGGTCTCCAGCTGAGGAATGTCAACGGCACGCATCAAACCGTCCTTCAGCAACTGGCTGACAATCACGCCAGCACCGTGGTAGCGCAGACCGCCAGCGTGGATGTTGGCAGGGCGGAAGTTGTGGCCCAGCGTGAACATAGGCAGCAGAGGAGTGTAGCCTGTTTCGTCACCGAAGTCGTACTGGAACACACCGCGAGTCAACTTAGGGCAAGATGCTGGTTCAGCAGCCACGAAGTCAATCTTCTTGCCTTCCTTGATGGTGTGGCGCATGAATGGGAAAGCGATACCGCCGAAGTTGGAACCGCCACCGAAACAAGCAATCACCATGTCAGGATATTCGCCAGCCATTGCCATCTGCTTCTCAGCCTCCAGACCGATGATGGACTGGTGCAGGCTCACATGGCTCAGCACCGAACCAAGCGTGTATTTGCAGTTTGGCGTAGTCATAGCCAACTCGATAGCTTCCGAAATGGCAGTGCCGAGCGACCCCTGGTGGTTAGGATATTTAGTGAGGATGTCCTTTCCCGCACGGGTTGACATGGATGGCGAAGGAGTGACCTGCGCACCGAATGTCTGCATGATGCTGCGGCGATAAGGCTTCTGCTCGTAGGAAATCTTCACCTGATAAACAGCGCATTCCAGTCCGAACACCTTGGCAGCATAGCTCAGTGCAGCACCCCATTGGCCAGCACCCGTCTCAGTTGTCACGTTGGTCACGCCCTGCATCTTGTTGTAGTAAGCCTGAGGCAGTGCCGAATTCAGCTTGTGGCTACCCACAGGGCTCACACTCTCGTTCTTGAAGTAGATGTGAGCAGGAGTGCCGAGTGCTTCCTCCAATCCGTAAGCACGAACGAGCGGTGTAGAGCGGTAATACTTATACATCTCCCTCACTTGCTCAGGGATGTCAATCCAAGCGTCCGTCTGGTTCAATTCTTGGCGTGCTAACTCTTCTGCAAAAATAGGGTATAAGTCCTCTGGCTTCAGAGGCTCTTTGGTTGCTGGGTTCAGTGGAGGCAAAGGTTTGTTGACCATGTCGGCTTGGATGTTGTACCACTGCGTAGGAATCTCCGATTCAGGGAGAATGAAGCGTTTCGTTCTGTTGCTCATGATTGTGAGATTTTTACTGAATTAATAATGGTTTTTAATTAGGTCTGAGGTCTAAGGTCTGAGGTCTAAGGTCGTCTTTGACCTTTGACTTTAAGCCTTTGACCTTCGACTTTTGACCTTTGACTTTTAAAATGATTAGTGCTTCGGTGCAAAGGTACACATTTTTTGTATTCTTACCAAACACTTTAGTTTTGTTTTCCTGCGAATGACCAAGAAAACAAAGGCAAATCCATTGCCACAACGACAAAAACTCTCTGCGAGAACGATGCAAGCACGATTGCGTTGGGAACGACGAGCGGAGAGTTTTCGAACCTACTCAAGCTCTCTTCTGATGGTGCTGCATCGTTCTTTCGCTTTTGCTGAATTTTCGAGCGCTCGTTTTTATTCAGGTGAGCCCTCGTTTGAGTTCAAGCGAGGGCTCGTTTGAATATCGCCGAGCCCTCGCTTAACTAGTTATATCGCAAGCGCGGTTCAGTCAGTGCTCATTCCTCAAGCACTAAAAGCTAATAAACCCACGAAAATTGGCGGGGATTATGTTTTTATTTTAACGCGAATTGTCGTGAATTATCCGTGAATTTTTCGTAAATTATTTTTTTTGTTCGCGGGAAGAGAAATAAATTCATGAAAATTCGCGGATAATTTACGGTAATTCATGTTTTTTATTTTAACACGAATGACCGTGAATTTTCCGTAAATTGTCCGTGATTTTTTTTGTGATTGTAAAGAAGTGGATGGGTGTGTGAAATACAATATAGACTTTATAAATATAAGGTATATAGGGGTGGTTATGTTAATTTTTTGGGAGAAGTGACGGAAAATTGTTATTTCGTTTGCATAGTTTAGTTTAATTTTTATATATTTGCCACCGATATTGACTAACAAGCGTCTAACAATAGATTTTATTCATATTTTTCTTAACTAACTTAATTTCACACATTATGAAGCAAAAATTTTTACTTCTCGGTGCTGCATTGATGATGTCGGCTACGGTGTTCGCTCAGTGGACGAAGCCTGTACCATCAAGTACGCAGGACATGGTTGATGATGGCGAAACGATTCAGTTCCTCTACAATCCAGGGGCTGGTGGCTTCTTGGCTGGTGCTAACGACTACAACACTCGCGCATCTGTTGCTGCTTTTGGCGACTCTATCCGCATGGCTCAGGCTTATGAGGATGATGAGAAGACGGTTCCGCTGGGAACTTGGAACATTGGTTGCTGGCCTTCTGTAAAGAATGCTTGGCTCTACGTGTCTTGCAACGCTTGGGATGCTATGTGGGTGGATGCTCCAGAACCTTTCACAAGCGACGCTTATCCTGGCACTGACGGCTGGATTGTGGAGAAGCAGGGCAATTCGTACAAGTTCAAGAACAACGCTGTCACTTCTGCCACTGCTGGTTATTGGGGTGTTGCAGAGGTGTTCAAGAAGACTAAGGGCGACACTCGCCTTTACATCTACGACGGCAGTGCGACTTATACTGACGAGTCGGGCGATGAAATCTTGGAAGACCAGCCTGTGTTTGAGGGCGCATTCTATGATGAATGGGTTTTCATCTCGGTTGACGAGTACAAGACTTTCCAGCCAAAGGTGGCTGCTTATCAGGCTGCTCTGAAGCTGAAGGCTACGCTCGATGCTGCCAAGGCTGAGTATTCGTTCCTCGACTTCTCTGCTCCTGAGGCTGTGTATAACAACACGGGTTCTACTGCTGAACAGCTTGCTGCTGCTGAGGCTGAGGTGACTGCTATCATCGTGAACTACAAGGCTTCGCTTGCTTCGTTCGATGAGCCTCTCGACTTGACTGACCAGATTGGTGACGGTTCTTCTGTTACTCCTTGGATTCAGGAGTTCACGGGTTCGGGCACAACAGGTTCGCACACTACCAACACTTGGTCAACTGAAGCTCCTGGTGACGGTACCGACATGACTACTCCATTCATTGAGCACTGGACTGGTTCGGGCGGTATTCTTTCCGACCAGAAGATTTATCAGAAACTTCCAAACCTTGCTCCAGGTCTCTACAAGTTCACTGTGGATGCCCGCGTTTATAGCGAGGCAGAACAGCTGAAGTCGTTCGAAGGCATCAAGATGTTCTTCGGCAACGACAGCATCAACCTTCAGGACGAAGTTGACCTCTACTATTCGGGTTCGAAGAGTGTGCTCTGGTCGAAGAACTACTTCAGCATCATTGCTATCTTGACTGAGGCTGGCGATGTGGAACTTGGTTTCGACATCAAGAACGCTAACTTTAACTGGCTTGCTTTCAAGAACACCAGTCTCACTTACTACGGTAACGAGAACTGCGAAGAGAATGCTTTGAAGCTGTTCAAGGCTGGTTACAAGTACGACAGAATGAGTGCTGACACCATCGCTGCACAAGTTGCTCTGATTGATGCTTACAACGCTGCTGTTGATGCATTCGACGCTGCTACTGCTAAGGATGAAATCAAGGCTGCCGCTGCTGCTGCAGACGCTGCTGAGAAGGCAGTGAAGGACAATGTGGCTGCTTACGAGAAAATCGCTAAGAAGATTGGCGAATGGGAAGCAAACCTTGACTCTCACACTGATCTTGCTGGTGAGGAATGGGATGCATTCTCCGACTTCATGCAGATTGACAACGAGGAGGATGGTGCTGACTTCACGGCTGAACATCCTGAATACCCAACTCCTATCGCTCTCGTGCTCCAGGAGAAGATTGAGAACGGCGAATATCCTCTGAACACGGAGGAAATCAACGCTTATATCTCTACGGTTGACTCTCTCTATTCTTCTGCTGTTGCTCACAGTCTTGTTCCTGGTACTGACTGCACCGACATGCTCACCAACCCTGCATTCGGTAGCAACACAGGTTCTTACTCTACTACAGGCTGGACAGGTTCGGCTGCCCTCGGTGGTTTGAGCGACTATATGTGTGCAGAGCGTTACGACACAACGGTTGACTTCTATCAGACGGTGAAGGGTGCTCCTGCTGGTCTCTACAAGATTGAGACTCACGCATTCGTTCGCCCTGCTGCCAATGGTGGCTACGACGGTACAGAGGACATCAACTGCTGGCTCTACATGAACAACTTCCGTTCTACTGTTCAGAACATCATGAACGATGTGATACCAGAGGATCAGGCTGTTGACCACGTGAACTGCTACCTCGACATGACTGACGAACCATACTGGCCATCGAACACTTGGACAACTGGTTACGACTATCTGGCAAGTGGCTACAATGCTGCTGGCGAGGCTGTTTCGGGTTATGTTCCTAACTGTATGATTGGTGCTGCTTACGCATTCCGCGCTGGTCGCTACGGTGTTTCCACTTACGGACTTGTTGGTGATGGCGAAGACATGAAGATTGGTATCACTTCTGACGGTCAGAAGGTTCACTGGTTCCTCTTCTCTGGCTTCAAGCTCACATACGTTGGTAAGGATGCTGAGGCTATCAATGAGATTCTTCCTACTTACGTGACTGAACTTGAAAACTACTTGAACGAGAACAGTTCGGACATGACTCAGCCTGTTGTTGACGAGGCTACTAAGGTGCTCGACAAGGCACAGGGCTTGATTGGCAGCGCAGATGCTGATGCTCTTTGGGAGGTTCTCCAGGAAACTAACAATGCGCTCACAGCTGCTAAGGCAAACAAGGCTGCTTGTGATGCTTACAAGGCTGCTTATGATGATCTGATGATTGCTGCAAGCGATGCTGAGGCAAACATCCAGGCTCTCCAAAAATTCAGCGAAGAAGAGGAGACGTTCAACAACTACGCAGACCTCACCACAGAGGAAATCGTTGCTCTCACAGAAAAGGCTGTTGCTCTCACTGCTGACCTGAAGATGCCTAACGGCGAGGCTTCGGATGAAAATCCTCTCGACTACACGGCTCTCATCACGAACCCAGACTTCGAGGATGGCAACAACAATGGTTGGGCAGGTACAGCTCCTGGCGGTTACAGCAGCGGTACTCCTGAAATCTACAACCAGGCATTCGACATCCACCAGACTCTCCACCTCCCAGCAGGTACATTCCAGCTCTCAGTTCAGGCATTCAACCGTAAGCCAGCTCAGGGCCCTCAGGCAGACTACGATGCTTGGAAGGCAGGCGAGAAGGCTTCTTACCAGAATGCTTACCTCTATGCAACAGTTGGCGAGAAGACATATTCAGAGACTCTCTGCATGATTGCAGAAGGCGCTCAGAACTCGCAGTGGCTTGGTGACAACTGGTCAACTATCGACACTGGCGAAAAGGACGAAGCTGAACAGGCAATCAATGTTTACACTCCTCAGAACCTCTCAACGGCTCACGAATATCTGAACGCTGAGTATGACGAGGATGGCAACGAGACGACTCTCTACCTCAACACGCTGACATTCACACTCGCAGAGACAAGCGATGTTGTCATTGGTCTGAAGGCTCTCACTGGCGACAACTGGTGTGCATTCGACAACTGGCATCTGCTCTACTTCGGTACAGACAGCAAGAAGGAAGACAGTGGTGACGCTGTTGCTATCGATGGCGTTGGCATCAACACTCCTGTTGAGGCTATCTACACTGTATCTGGTACTCGCGTAAGCCGCCTGCAGAAGGGTGTGAACATTGTTCGCTTGAGCAATGGCACTATCCAGAAGGTGCTCGTGAAGTAATGTTTGCGAATGATTAGGAGTGAGGAATGATTTTCTCACTTCTAACTCCTAATTAAATTTTGAAGCTCCCAGCAAAGAAGATGTGCTGGGGGCTTCTTTTGTTGATGATGGGCGGGATGGGGTTAATGGGCGGGATGGGGTTGATGGGAAGTATGGGGCTGAAAATCAAAAATTTGAATGATAATTTTTTTATGCGCTGATTTTGCGCTATCTTTGCAGAGAATTTTTGTGGAAACGGTTGCGGCATGGCAAGAGAGGTCTTTTGCTATGCTGTTTTGGCGTGTTTTCTACAAATAATTCTGATGACTCACATAATTAGCAAGTGGAAAATTCGTTATAATAAAAGATATGGAATACAATTTCAAAGAGATTGAGAAGAAATGGCAGCAACGCTGGGTGGAGCAGAAGACTTACCACGTTGTTGAAGACGAGAACAAGCAGAAGTTCTATGTGCTGAACATGTTCCCTTATCCATCGGGCGCAGGACTGCACGTGGGACATCCGCTGGGATACATAGCAAGCGACATCTATGCACGCTACAAGCGTTTGCAGGGTTTCAATGTGCTGAACCCGATGGGCTACGATGCCTACGGACTGCCAGCAGAGCAGTATGCCATCCAGACTGGTCAGCATCCTGAAATCACTACTTTCCAGAATATCGACCACTATCGCGAACAGCTCGACAAGATTGGTTTCTGCTTCGACTGGGATCGCGAGGTGCGCACCTGCGACCCTGACTACTATCACTGGACGCAGTGGGCTTTCCAACTCATGTACGAAAGCTACTACGACAACGACTTGCAGAAGGCTCAGCCTATCGACAAGTTGGTGAAGCACCTCGAAGAGAAAGGCACTGAGGGACTGAATGCCGCTGGTTCGGAAGAACTCACGCTGACGGCTGCTGAATGGAACGCAATGGACGAGAAGCAGAAGAGCGACACGCTGATGAACTGGCGCATTGCTTTCTTGGGTGAGACAATGGTGAACTGGTGCCCTCAGCTTGGCACGGTGCTTGCCAATGATGAGGTTGTTGATGGTGTGTCGGTGCGAGGCGGTTATCCTGTTGTGCAGAAGAAGATGCGCCAGTGGTGCCTCCGTGTGAGTGCCTACTCGCAGCGTCTGCTCGACGGACTCGACACGATTCAGTGGACGGAGAGTCTGAAGGAAACCCAGCGCAACTGGATTGGTCGCTCGGAAGGAACGGAAGTGGAGTTCTATGTGGCTGATTCCGACAAGCATTTCACCATCTTCACCACCCGTGCAGATACGATGTTCGGAGTGACGTTCATGGTGTTGGCTCCAGAGAGCGAACTCGTAGCAGAACTGACTACGCCTGAGCAGAAGGCGGAGGTGGATGCCTATCTGGAACAGGTGAAGAAGCGCACGGAACGCGAGCGCATGATTGACAAGAAGGTGACGGGTGTGTTCACGGGCAGCTATGCCATCAACCCATTCACTGGCGAGAAGAACCCAATCTGGGTGAGCGACTACGTGCTGGCAGGTTATGGAACGGGTGCTATCATGGCTGTTCCTGCTCACGACTCACGCGACTATGCCTTTGCCAAGCACTTCAACCTTCCTATCATTCCGCTCATCGAGGGTGCCGACGTGAGCGAAGAGAGCTACGATGCGAAGGAAGGTATTGTGATGAACAGTCCACGTCCAGGCGTGACTCCATATATTGATTTCTCCCTCAATGGCTTGACCATCAAGGAAGCCATCGCTGCCACGAAGGAATACGTGGAATCCCACAAGTTGGGACGCGTGAAGGTGAACTACCGCTTGCGCGATGCCATCTTCTCTCGTCAGCGTTATTGGGGTGAGCCATTCCCTGTGTATTACAAGAACGGCATCCCTCAGATGATTCCATCGGAGTGCTTGCCTTTGCTCCTGCCAGAAGTGGATAAGTTCCTCCCTACCGAAACGGGTGAACCGCCACTCGGCAACGCTACGAAATGGGCTTGGGACGAGCAGAACAAGCAGGTGGTGGAGAACTCGAAGATTGACAATGTGACAGTGTTCCCCATCGAACTCTACACTATGCCAGGATTTGCGGGTAGTTCGGCTTACTACCTCCGCTACATGGACCCTCACAACAAGACAGCCCTCGTGAGCGAGAAGGCAGATACCTACTGGAAGCATGTTGACCTCTACGTGGGAGGAACGGAACATGCAACGGGTCACCTCATCTACAGCCGTTTCTGGAACAAAGTGCTTCACGACTACGGCTACAGCTGCGAGGAAGAACCATTCCAGAAGCTCATCAACCAGGGTATGATTCAGGGTCGTTCGAACTTTGTGTATCGCATCAAGGACACGAATACTTTTGTGAGCTACAACCTCAGCAAGGAGTACGATGTGACACCTATCCATGTGGATGTGAACATCGTGCAGAACGATGTGCTCGACGTGGAGGCATTCAAGGCTTGGCGACCAGAATACGAGACGGCTGAGTTCATTCTCGAAGACGGTAAGTACATCTGTGGCTGGGCCATCGAGAAGATGTCGAAATCCATGTTCAACGTGGTGAACCCTGACATGATTGTGGAGCGTTTCGGTGCCGACACCCTTCGTCTTTATGAAATGTTCCTCGGTCCTGTGGAGGCAAGCAAGCCTTGGGACACCAACGGAATCGACGGTTGCCACCGCTTCTTGAAGAAACTGTGGATGTTCGCTTTCGACAAGGAAGGCAAACTGCGTTGCAACAACCCAGAAAGCACGAAGGAAGAGCTGAAGTCCATCCACAAGCTCATCAAGAAAGTTACGCAGGACATTGAGAACTTCTCTTATAACACCTCTGTCTCTGCCTTCATGATTTGCTTGAACGAGCTGAACCAGATGAAGAGCACGAGCAAGGAAGTGCTGGAGAACTTTGTTGTGCTGTTGGCTCCATTCTGCCCTCACATCGCAGAAGAACTTTGGGAGGCACTCGGACACGACACCACTGTCTGCGATGCACAATGGCCAGTGTGCAACGAGGAATACCTGAAAGAAGATGCCATCAACCTCACCATCAGTTTCAATGGCAAGGCACGCTTCCAGATGTCGTTCCCTGTGGATGCCGACAATGCCACCATCGAAAAGGCTGTGTTAGAGAATCCACAGTCGGCTAAGTACATGGAAGGCTTCCAGCACGTGAAGACGATTGTGGTGCCAAAGAAGATTGTGAATATCGTACTGAAGAAAATTTAAATGAAGAAAGGCTTCGGCAAAACCGAAGCTTACTAACAATATGCAACCCAGCATTCCTGAATTTGCACGGAACATAGCACTTGAGGCTCGCGACTACGTGATGATTACGATCGCCCTCGTGTTCTATGCTTTTGCTCTCACCTGTTTCATGCTTCCCTACAGTATCACGACGGGAGGCATAGCGGGTGTTTCTTCCATTGTCTATTTCGTCACCAACATGATGAACCCTGGGCATGGATTCGAAGTGCAATACACATACCTTATTATAAATGTGGTGTTCCTCATTGTCGCCATCAAGGAATTGGGATGGAAATTCTGCATCAAGACCATCTACGCTGTTCTGATGCTCACCTTCATCCTTTGGCTGATGCAACGCATTGTGGGAAATGACCCAGCGACAGGTCTGCCTCGTCCTTTCGTGAAGAACCAGGCATTCATGTCGTGCATCATCGGAGCCGTGATTGAGGGTCTTGGCCTTGCCATCTGCTTCCTCAATAATGGTTCGACAGGAGGAACGGATATCATTGCCGCCATCGTGAACAAATACCGCAACGTGTCGTTGGGCTATGTGATTATGGTGTGCGATGTCATCATCATTTCCTCTTGCTGGTTTGTGTTCCACGACGTGGAACGACTCGTGTTTGGCTATGCCACACTGTTCATCTCTGCCTTCACGCTCGACTATGTGATGAACCGTCAGCGGCAGTCGGTGCAGTTCATGATTTTCTCTCGCAACTACTCCAAGATTGCTGATGCCATCAATGCCACAGGTCGAGGTGTGACCGTGCTCGACGGAACGGGTTGGTACACCAAGACGGAGCGAAAGGTGGTGGTGTGCTTGGCACGTAAGCGCGAAAGCATCAATATCTTCCGTATGATTAAGTTTATCGACCCATACGCCTTTGTTTCGATGGGAAATGTGCAGGGTGTGTATGGCGAAGGATTTGACAAGATGAAAGTGAAAAAAATGAGTTCGAAGCGAACCGTCGTGTTTGCTACCAATAATCAGCACAAACTCGAAGAGGTGCGTGCCATGCTGGGCGATGACTTCGAAGTGCGCAGTTTGGAGGACATCGGTTGTCGTCAGGAAATTCCTGAGACAGGCGAGACCTTCCGCGAGAATGCCAGTCAGAAGGCACACTTTGTGAAGAAATTCTATGGTTTCGACTGTTTCGCCGATGATACGGGACTGGAAGTGGAAGCCTTGAATGGTGCGCCAGGAGTGCGTTCGGCTCGTTATGCTTCTGAAGTGGGGCATGACTCTCAGGCGAATATGGACAAGTTGCTCGGCGAATTGCAGAACCAGCAGAACCGCAAGGCCGACTTCTGCACTGTCATTGCCTTTGTGACTGACAATGCCGACTATTACTTCGAAGGAAAGGTGGATGGACACATCATCGACGAGAAGCGAGGTGAAGGCGGCTTTGGCTATGACCCAATCTTCGTGCCAGAAGGATACGAAAAGACCTTTGCTGAAATGAGTGCTGAAGAGAAGAACAGCATCAGTCACAGAGGTCGTGCTGTGGTGAAACTCGTTGAGTTCCTTCGGACACAGCCGTAAGGCATAGAATAATAAAAGCCTCACCCCAACCCCTCTCCAAAGGGCAAGGGGAGTAGAATGAAGAAATAAAGAGTATATTTCATTCTTCATTTTTCATTCTTCATTCATAATAAACTCACTATAGAAAACAATGATGAAACGAAGCTTCTTCTCCCTGCTCTTGTTGCTTGTCTTTGCCTACGCGAAGGCTGGCAATGGTGATTGGCGCGTCTATGCTGCCTATCATGATGCGCAAAAAGTGGTGTCGCTGCACAACCGTGTCTATGTGTTGAGCGATGGTGGACTATACAGCTATGACCCTGAGGACACCAGTGTGGAAACCTACACCAAGGCGAATTCGCTGAGCGACCACGGCATCTACGACATAGAACCATGCGAAGCCACGGAAGAGCTCGTCATTGTCTATACGAACGGAAACATTGACCTGCTTGATGCCGATGGCGAATCCTTCAGTATGCCCGACCTGAAATTGAAGTCGCTGAGCGATAAGCATATTAACAATGTGTGCATCGATGGAACGACGCTTTACGTTTCCACCAATTCGGGTGTGGTGCTGGTGAATCTGAAGAATCACACTTTCGGAAACTTCTACTCCATCAACCAGATGATTAACGATGTGGTGCTGGATGCCAATAATATGTATGCTGCGACGACCGATGGTGTCTTTGTGGGTAAGTTGAGCGACAATCTGCTGGATGGCAAGAACTGGAAGCTGCTGAGTTCGGTGCCTGTTTGGGATTTCATCACCTTCAATGGAAGCATTTATGCAGTCACTCCCAATGCCTTGCTGAAAGTGACCAACAACAGCGATTTTTCCACGACGGCTGTTGTCAATTCCATGCCAAGCGAGTGCTATGTGTGCAATGGGCAGCTCTTCTACAGGGTGAATGGTTCGCTCTATTGCATCGACGCCAGTGGAAGTACACAGAACTTGGGTAGCCAAAGCATCAAAGACCTCAGTTATTCGCAAAACACCTACTGGGCTGCCTGCGGAGAAAAGGGACTGATGGGCTACACGCTCAGTGGCAACAGCTTCACGCAGAAGATAGCGTCCGTCATTCCCGACAGTCCTCGCAGGAACTACGCCTATCAGATGAAGATGATAGACAACAAGCGACTGCTCATGACTGGCGGTGCTTTCAACTATCCCGAAGTACACTATGAAGGAACCGTGATGAAGTATGAGGGCAACACTTGGTCGTACTTCGATGAGGCAGGACCTAAAGAAGCCTTGGGCAATGATGATTGGTATATCAATGTCACTGATATTGTGCAGGACAGAAACGACTCGTCGCACCACTTTGTGAGTGCTGCTTGTTCGGGGTTGTTTGAGTTCAAGGGCGGTAAACTGACGAAGAATTACACTTACAACAATTCTCCACTCACTTCTATTCTTCCTACGGGTCGTCGTCCTGGCTACTATGTTCGTATTACGGGTTTGTCTTACGACTCACAGAACAACCTATGGATGTGCAACAATGAGTGCGACACCATCGTTCGCATTCTGAGGTCTAACGGCACGTGGACATCTTACTATATGTCGGAAGTGACGAAATATCCAACCTTCGACCACATTGTGTTTGACAAACGAGGATGGGCGTGGATCAATTCCCGTCGTTCTACCAGTTCAGGTCATGAAGCAGGAGTCGTCATTGTGAATACGAACAACAATCCTGGCACCCCATCGGGTTTCTCACACAAATTCATCACTACTTTCAGAAACCAAGATGGAACTTCCTACACGCCAACCTTGTTCACTTGCATGAAGGAGGACTTGGATGGCTATATGTGGATAGGATGTAACAGCGGTCTGTTTGTGTCTTACTCGCCAGCTGACGTGTTCAAATCCGATTTCTATTTCACTCAGGTGAAAGTGCCACGCAACGACGGTTCCAACTTGGCAGACTACCTTCTGAGCGAGGTGCCTATCAAGTGCATCACCATCGACGGAGGCAATCGCAAATGGATTGGAACCAGCGGTTCGGGCGTGTTCCTTGTGAGTGCTGACGGACTCGAAACCATCGAGCATTTCACCAAGGAAAACTCTCCACTCATCAGCGACGACATCTACGATATCCAAATCAATGGCGAGACGGGCGAAGTGTTTATCTCCACCAATGAAGGACTCGTGTCCTACTATGGCGATGCCACCGACCCAGCCGCTACGTTGGAAAAAAACAATGTGCTGGTCTATCCGAATCCTGTGCGTCCTGATTATACGGGCAATATCAGCGTAACGGGTCTTGCCTACGACACCAATGTGAAGATTGTGAACGCGGCTGGAAAATTGGTCAACGAAGGCACGAGTGTAGGAGGTGAATACACGTGGAATGGTCGTCTGTCCAGTGGAAAACGCTGTGCTTCGGGCGTCTACTATGTGCTTGCTGCTGATTCGGAAGGCAAGAAAGGAGTGGTTGCCAAGTTCTTAATGGTTCGAGACTAAAAAGTGAAAAGCGAAAAGTGAAAAATGCCATTTCTTTTGAGATAATTTGTGTGAATCTTTGCTCGGCGTAGCCAATTTGTTGATGATAATTACTACCAGCGAGAACTCACCAACTTAAATACTCATAAACTCAAAAACTCAAATGATGCGTTGTTTGGCTTGCGCTATGTGGCTCTCTCTTTGGTTGGTTGTAGGTGTGGCACGAAGCCAGACCTACAACCAACTGCTTTTATCTGCGGTTGAGGAAGAACGTGTCGGAGGACATCCAATCCTTTGCGACACCACCGACCATCGTTTTTGCCTGGTTGCCATTTCTCCCGATGAAAAGGCTGATTTTGGCAAGACTTCTTCTGTTGAGAGAACCTTTCTACTGAACGACACAACTTCCGAAACACTTACTATTCATCTCACTTCGCTTCCCATTGTTCATGTTCAATCGACTGGCATTTCCACCAATTTCTCTCATGGTCGTCTTTCTTTCTACGACCCAGCGGCTACAGAACCATTGACTTTCGAGATGGAAGTGCGCTGGCGAGGTGCCACTACGCTTCAGCGTCCGAAAAAATCGTATGCCGTGAAACTCATGGATGAGGCTGGTGAGAAATTCAATCATTCGTTTTTCGGACTTCGGAGCGACAATTCGTGGATTCTCGATGCCATGTCGGTTGACAAGGCTCGAATGAGAAACCGCATTTCCACTGACCTTTGGAATGACTTTTCTGCTTCTTCCTATATCAAAGCGTTTGAACCCACAGCCCTCAATGGCACACGTGGTGAGTTTGTCGAGGTGTTTTATAATCACCGCTATCAAGGTGTGTATTGCATGACTGAGAAGATTGACCGCAAGCAATTGCAACTTCTCAAGTTCAAGGGCGAGCAGATGCGCGGTGTGCTCTACAAAACGAAGAAATGGAACACCTTAGTGGCTACAGCTGATGTGCCTACTTCTGCGCAAAGTGAGTGGAACGGCGTGGAGATATCTTATCCGAATTTGGAAGAAGGAGAACCTGTGGATTGGTCGCCTCTGCTGAATGTCATGGATTTCCTCACCAATTCTTCCACGGTAACGCTGCGGCATGATTTGCCGAAACGAATCGACCTCGATGTGTGGCGCGACTATTTCCTCTTCATTGAACTGCTCTTGGCTGAGGACAACGACTGTAAGAACCAGTGCGTGTATTTTTACGATGCAACCGACTCCACTTCTCTCTTGGGCATAGCACCGTGGGATTTGGATCACTCATGGGGTAGGGACTATCAAGGTCGGGCTCTCGATGCCCAAAAGGTTTTTCCTCTCTACAATCGTGTCAATAGTTGTCTGCGCTATTACTATGGAACTACGAACTATGCAAAGGAAAGATATATAGAGTTGCGCACCAATTATCTCTGCGCTGATTCTTTGCAAGAGCGATTCCGACGAGTGTTCCAACTCTTTCGTGACAACCATGTGGATGAGCGTGAGGAACTCAGATGGAACGGACGAGACGACATCGTTCTCGATTTTGATGCAGAGGAAGACTATATCCTTCAGTGGATTGTTAATCGGCTTGCCTATCTCGATAGCAAATACGGATACGAAGATGTTCCCGTTTCATCCATCGCTTCTGCAACCACAGTTTCAACTCCTTATTCTATCACAACGAACAAGGAAACGCTCTGTGTGAAGGCTCGGAGTCCTTTTTCCCTTCGCATCACCACTCTACAAGGTCGCAACCTATGCCAGAGGCAGATGAAAGCTGATGAAACGCTTGTCTTGCCTTTACCAAGTGGCATTTATCTTGTCAATTCGACTAAAATTGTGATTCCATAGCTGAAATGTGATTTTCTGTGCAGGCTGTTTCTTTCATTATTCTCTCGAAACTTTGTAAAACGCTTACAAACTGATTTTATTTTGCGGAAAATAAAATGATTTTGTTGCGAAAACGCTCTTTTTGTATGAAAACACACATTTATATGTGAAAATATTTTGATAAGTTGCATATTTTACCGAACTTTGCACCCGAAATTCATTGATATATGCATTTTCATCCGTCGTTTTCTGCATTTTTATGCAAAAATCTCTGAAAATGCATGATTTTTTTGATTACTATTTTGAAAGGATTGAAATAAACAAATAGGTTATTATGGCAGAAGATTTGGAAATCAAAGAGTTGAGCGACGTTGCCGTGCGCTTTTCAGGTGATTCTGGCGATGGTATGCAATTGGCTGGAAACATCTTCTCTACGGTTTCTGCTACCGTAGGCAACAGCATTAGTACATTCCCCGATTATCCTGCGGACATCCGTGCCCCTCAAGGTTCGTTGACGGGCGTTTCGGGTTTCCAAGTACATATTGGCGCTGAAATGGTCTATACCCCAGGCGACAAGTGCGATGTGCTTGTGGCGATGAATGCCGCTGCCCTGAAGACTCAGTACAAGTATGCAAAGCCTGGTGCAGCCATCATCATCGACACCGATGCCTTTGGTCCAAGCGACTTGAAGAAGGCTGCTTTCACAACCGACGACCCGCTCAAGGAAATGAACATCGACCCCGACCGTGTCATTGCTTGTCCTATCACCCAGATGGTGAAGGACTGTTTGGCTGACTCGGGCATGGATCCTAAGTCTGTCCTCAAGTGTCGCAATATGTTTGCGCTCGGACTCGTCTGCTGGCTTTTCGACCGCGACCTCAACATTGCCTACAACTTCCTGCGTGAGAAGTTCGCCAAGAAGCCAGGCGTGGCTGAAGCCAACATCAAGGTCATTCAGGCTGGTTACGACTACGGACACAACACTCACTCCAGCGTTGCTAATGTCTATCGCATTGAGTCGAAAGTGAAAGTGCCAGGACGCTACATGGACATCACGGGCAACAAGGCTACTGCTTACGGTTTCATTGCTGCTGCTGAGAAGGCTGGGCTCAAGCTCTACCTCGGTTCCTATCCTATCACTCCTGCCACCGACGTGCTTCACGAACTCTCCAAGCACAAGTCGCTCGGTGTGACCACCGTTCAGTGCGAGGACGAAATATCAGGCTGTGCCTCTGCTGTGGGTGCATCCTTCGCTGGTGCGTTGGCTGTCACTTCCACGTCGGGACCTGGCATCTGCTTGAAGTCAGAAGCCATGAACCTTGCTGTCATCATGGAACTCCCGCTTGTTGTTCTCGATGTGCAGCGTGGTGGTCCTGCCACAGGTCTTCCTACCAAGTCGGAACAGACCGACCTCTTGCAGGTGCTCTTCGGCAGAAACGGTGAATCGCCTATGCCTGTCATGGCTGCCATCAGTCCGACCGACTGTTTCGATGCAGCATATCAAGCAGCAAAGATGGCACTTGAACACATGACTCCTGTCGTACTCCTTACCGATGCCTACGTTGCGAATGGTTCGGGTGCGCTCAAGTTGCCTAACCTCAACGATTATCCAGACATCAATCCTCCTTACGTTCCTGAAGAACTCCGCGGTTCATGGGCTCCTTACCTCCGCAACGAGGAAACGGGTGTGCGCTATTGGGCAGTGCCTGGACGTGAAGGCTTCGAGCACATTCTGGGTGGCTTGGAGAAGGACAACAAGACAGGTGCTATCTCCACCGACCCTGAGAACCACGACTTGATGACACGTTTGCGTCAGGCGAAAATCAACAAGATTCAGGTGCCAGACCTCGAAGTGCTGGGCGACAAGGACGATGCCGACTTGCTCATTGTAGGTTTCGGTGGCACTTACGGACACCTCCATGCTGCTATGGACGAGCTTCGTGCAGCAGGCAAGAAGGTGGCGATGGCACATTTCAAGTATATCAACCCTCTGCCAAAGAACACTGCCGAAGTGCTGGGCAAGTATCCAAAGGTGGTCGTTGCCGAGCAGAACATGGGACAGTTGGCTGCTTTCCTCCGCATGAAGGTGGACGGATTTGTTCCTGCCCAGTTCAATCAGGTGAAGGGTCAGCCATTCGTCGTGAGCGAATTGGTGGAAGCTTTTAGCAGCCTCCTCCTAACCTCCCCCAAAGGGGAGGAATCCTAAGCCAATGAGCTGTGACGCAAAATGATATTTCAGAACCCTTCCCCTTGAGGGAGTTAGTGGGGACTAAAGAGTATTTTTATCGCACGGCAGATCCTTTCTATTATACACTCTTGAAAGAATTTGCATTGCAACATAGAAAGAATCCGACGGAGGCCGAAAGCATTCTTTGGAGTTTCCTACAGAAACGTGCGTTAGGACAACCTTTTCGTCGTCAACATATCATTGGCTGTTTCATCGCTGATTTCGTCTGCTTGCCAAAGCAACTTGTCATTGAGATAGATGGTGGATACCATCAATTGCCAGATGCACAAATTAGTGATGAAGAACGAACCAAACAACTTAATGCTTTCGGTTTCAGGGTGATTCGTTTCACTAATGAAGAAGTCGTTTTCGATTCGGGTTCGGTATTAAATAAAATCAAAGAACAATTAAACACATAGGTTTATGGAATCAAACATAAATTACAATCCAAGTGTCTCTTCAGTAGCAACCTCCCCCCTTGGGGGGACATGGGGGGCTGTAGATTATAAAAAAGGTCAGCCACGTTGGTGTCCTGGTTGTGGCGACCACTTCTTCCTTGCATCACTCCACAAGGCTTTGGCAGAAATTGGAGTTCCTCCTTACGAGACAGCCGTCATTTCGGGTATCGGTTGCTCCAGCCGTTTGCCTCACTACATGGCAACCTATGGCATGAACACCATCCACGGACGTGCTGCCGCCATTGCTACTGGTGCGAAGGTGACAAACCCTAAGCTCACCGTATGGCAGGTGAGTGGCGACGGTGACGGACTGGCGATTGGTGGTAACCACTTCATCCATGCCAACCGTCGAAACATCGACCTCAACATGATTCTGCTCAACAACCGAATCTATGGTCTCACGAAGGGACAGTATTCGCCAACCAGTCCGCGTGGATTCGTATCCAAGTCGAGTCCTTACGGCACGGTGGAAGACCCATTCCGTCCTGCTGAACTCTGCTTTGGTGCCCGTGGTCACTTCTTCGCACGTGCCGTTGCCACCGATGCCCCTGGCACCATTGAAATCCTCAAGGCTGCTTACCACCACAAGGGTGCTGCCGTTTGCGAAATCCTGCAAAACTGTGTCATCTTCAACAATGGCACGCACGACGATGTCTATTCCGCTCCTAATCGCAAGAAGAACGCCATCTACCTCAAGCATGGCGAACCGATGATTTTTGGTGAGAACAATGAATATGGTCTCATGCAGGAAGGTTTCGGCATCAAGGTGGTGAAGATTGGTGAGAACGGTATCACGGTTGACGACCTGCTTGTTCACGATGCACATTGTGAAGACAACACGCTCCAACTCAAGTTGGCCATGATGGAAGGTCCAGACTTCCCTGTTGCGCTCGGTGTGATTCGCGATGTGGAAGCACCAACCTACGACGAAGCAGTCAATGCTCAAATCGAGGAAATCAAGGCAAAGAAACCTTACCACAACTTCGCCGAATTATTGGAAACCAATGATATTTGGGAAGTGAAGTAAGTCAACAGACTCACACAAATTAGCGCACAAAAAAACGGTAACGATGGCTTTCGTTACCGTTTTTTAGTTGTGAGAATCTACTTCTTACCAAAGCGAAACTTTACCAATGTTCCCGACTTCCAGTGTCAGCGGGATGCCCATAGCTTTGAACACCCGTGTCATGCTATTCAGGGATATACTCCTGCCACGTTCCAATCGAGAAATTTGTGACTTTTGCACACCTACTTTTTCACCAAGTTGTTCTTGGGTGAGATTCTGTGATATTCGTGCCTTTTTGATGGCTTCTCCCAGTTTATAGGCACTGACATAATCGTCCACGTTCTGCTCAAAGTCATCACGTTCAGGCGTACCTACTGTTCCGTATTCCTCATCTAAAAAATCCTCAAAATCGTACAATTTCATATCACCCACTTGCTTCATAACTTTTTGTTTTTGTTGTCAAAGTATTTCTTTTTCAGTTCTTCTGCCTTGGTTATTTCCTTGATGGGAGTTTTATCTGTCTTCTTGACGATGCCATGAGTGGCAACAACCAAAGAATTACTTTCCTTGTCCCAAAAGGCGAACAGCCTGTAGTATGTCTTGTTGTAGAGTGTGCGAAACTCCCAGATTCCTTCGGAACCATCAAGTTTCTTGAAGAGTTCCACGTTCTGTTCTCCTTTCTGGACTCTACGGATATTTGTCCCGATTTTTCTTCGTATTTCCTTGGACAAGGATTTCAAGAAATCTCGGGCATCTTCCATTAATAATAGTTCAAATATGATTTTTTCCATATTCAACTAAAGTTGATGCAAATATACGGAAAGTTGTCAATTCACGCAACAATTACGTTCGTTTTCATGTGTTTTTGTTGACAACTTTCCGTCATTCGTTCATTCCTCATTTCCTCATTTCCTCGCTTTCAACCTTTTCACAGCCTTTTCAATCATGTCCATCGTACCGCTACCGTCGCTCACGTACTTCACCACCATTTCAGCGTATTCGATGCTTTCCTTCAAGTCCTTCGAAGGGTTCTTCACGGCGCGAGCCTTTTCGAGCAGAGGAAGCAGCTCGTCCATGTCCTCCAGTTCAGGAAGGTTGCCTGGGCGCATGGTGTTGATGGCAGCATTGAGTTCGGCAGTTGCCTTGTCGAGGTCAGCTTGAGTGGATTCTGGGTTGTCAAGTACCCGTTCAGCCTTGCCTAATTGTTCCATCATCCTACCGAAGGCATGTTTTGCCCACGGAGCATATTCTGGCACTTTCACTTCCATTGCTTCCCAACGAGCCTGTGCGTTGCGGCGGCTCTTTGCCTCCTGCATCGTTTCGCGCAGCGCAGAAATATCCACACCAGCTTCACCGCTCTCTGCGTTCACTTGCACTGGTTCGCCAGGCAAATTGAGGCGTAGGTAGTGCGTGGCATTGCGATTCACGAAATAGTCGGGCACAAACGTCCTGCCAGCATACTCCAACGTATAGACATGGTCGTAGGCACCATCGTTGGTGATAGGAGCATTGGCAAAGCGGCGACTTGCATCAGGTTTCATGCCGTTTTGCGCTCCGTTCAGTTTCACGTTCGTCAGTGCTGGGTCGAGGTCGATGGTTGCATCCTTCCAGTTTTCAATGCCTGTGGTTGCCATCACGAGTGGACCATACATAAACGTGCCTGTCCAGAGAGGGTCGAACGGAGTGCGGTTCTCGTTCTTGCCAGTTGCAGCAATCTGCATCTTGTCGGGACCATAGTCCAAATGCACACGGAATGGCATCACCACTTCCACCACGTCCTTCGCCGTCCATTTCCTCGTTGGTATCTCCACGTAGCTGCCAGCTTGGTAGTGGTCAGCCACTTCCTTTCCGTTCAGTTTCACGCTGAAACCCTCTGTTGCCCAGTATGGCACACGCAGTTTCATGCTGAATCGTGCCTTTCCCTTTGCGATGCGGATGGTGCTTCTCTCGGCAGGCCATTCACATTCTTGCTTCAGCGTCACCTTCTTCTCGTCCCATTGAGCCGTGCTTGGCAGGTAGAGAGCCACCCAGATGGTCTCGTCCCCCACAAAGTAGGCTGCTTCCTGGTACTTCACATGGTTTTCCGAACCTGTTCCACCACAACAAGTGCTCTGAGGTGTTTCGTTGCCCCACGGCTTCGACGCGTTCAAACCTACGGCATACTGATAGACCGTGGCATACTGCTGAGGATTCACGCTACCCACAATCTGGTTGTAGAGCACACGCTCGTAGTAGTCCATGTAGCCCGCATCGTCAGGACGGAAACAGTTCAGGTCCTTCGACAGCTTTGCCAAGTTGTAGGCGCAGCAGGTCTCGTTGATGGTTGGTTCAGGGTAGAGGTTGCGTCGTCCGTCGCCTGTCACGTTCGTACACATCGACAGCACCTGCGTGTAGGGCTGACGGAACATTTCTCCGTTGCCCACGCCGCCCATCGCATAGCGGTATCTGCCTTGAATCATCGTCCAGAAGTTCTGGGCGATGTTATAGTAATAAGGGTTCTTGTTGCCACGATAGGCACGGAGCGCACCCGTCACCATCGGTATGTGCTGGTTGGCGTGGCGTGTGCGGATGGCATCCACGTTGCGACTAAGAGGCTCGAAGAAAGCAGGAGAGTCGAAATAGGTGGATGCTTCCAGGAGTCGAGCCTTTTCCGTCTTGTCTTTCACCATTTCCGAGAGGCGAGCCAAACTCTCCTCCATACCGCCCACCTCGCCAGCGATATACATGTTCCACATCTCGTAGCGGTTACCTGGCTTCAGTCGGCGTTCCTCCTGCGTGCCGTCGTTCTTCACGAAGGTGCGGTAGTGCAAGCGGTTCCACACCCACAAGCCCATGTCCTTGGCAATCAGGAGTGCCTTCTCTGCCACCGCCTTGTCATCCACCAAGTTGGCAATGTCGATGAGTCCAGCCAGTTGCTTGTGAACCGTATAATAAGGAGCCCACACCCATTGCTCGTTGTTGTAGGCACGGTACATTTCGATGAGCACGCAGTGCTGGGCAGGGATGGCATTCAGGTAGCCATAGCCATAGTGCTTGTAATCCTTCTTGTATTCGTCGAACGCACTCCATGTGCCTTTCAGTTCGCGCAGTTCCTCTTCAGGAGCCAAGTCGCGAGCTTCCCAGTAGCGTCCCAATTTTTCGTCCCACACGAACGTCCTCTCCTGGCACGTCCTCATTTCGTTTACCATCGTGCGGATATTCTCCAAGAGCCGAGCCTTCTTCCCTGCATCCTGACAACTGGCGTATGCCATAGCTAACGCAGAGAGGTAGTGGCCCGTGCCGTGTCCTTTCAGTTTCGTTGTTGGCGAGTCCCAACCGTCCGACACGGGGTAGCCCTCCTTCGGCAGGTCGTAAGTGTCGCGGTAGTTGTAGAGCTGCTGCTTCACGTCGAGCGTCAGCAAGTGGTCGATGTCGAGGTCGCGGTTGTGCGTCAGTCGGTTCTTGCCGTCGATGCTCACCTTGTTGAGCGGCAACGGATGCGCCACAGGCACGGCATCAGGCACGGCATCAGCCTCTGCCACTACGGTCACACGTGCAGTCACGGGGTAGCCCGCCGTCGTGGTGTTGTCGCCCGTGATGTAGCCTTTCACCTCGTAAGTCTTTCCCACAGGGTTCTTCGTCCTGTCGGCTTCCTCCTGCTCCACGCTCAACGACGAGTTCATCCATTTCACCTGTCGCCATTCGCTTTTGCCGTTCGTGTAAGTCACCCACAGTCGGTAAGGCAGTTTCGGTGCTGTCCCCACCTGTGCCTTTACCGTCACGTCCTGCACCTTCTGAATACGAATTGATGGTTCAGCATTCACGCTGTACCTCGTTCCACTTTCAGCTACGATTGTCAATGGTTGCAACAACAGCAAAGCCACTCCCAGAGTCTTTAATCTCATGTAAAATCTTTTTGTTTTCATATAGTTAGGATAGTTAGTTGTCAACAAATTTCTGCAAATATAACACATTATTTCCCATTAAGAAAAGTTAGTGTCAACAAATTCACGCAAAGGAACGCAAATAATTCCTACGAAGGACAGGAGTAAGAAGAGAAAAGTGATAAATGAATAGTGAAAAATAGAAACTCCTATACTCCTATACATCGTAGAAAAACAAAGAAAAAGGATGGCGTGAAGCGGCGAAGGCTCGTTTGAGTTTTAACGAGCGTTCGGCGGAGTGATGACGAAGGCTCGGCGAGATTAAAACGAACGCTCGTTTTTTTACGATGTCCTCAATCTCGGTTTTCTGTCTTTCTAAGTGTCAGTAAGGGTGTCAACATCACTCAGTCAGAATATACTCAAGGTAACTTCGACGTTGAAATCGGTACGAAGGTGAATCTTTACGGAGTTAAGGAGTTTTGGAGTAATAAAAGTGAAAAGTGGAAAACAAAGACTTCCTTGACTCCAATGCTCCGTTGAAATACAAAACAGGGACGGAGGGAGTAAAGAGGAAATCTCCTTGACTCCTATACTCCGTAGAGACAAAAAAATTTGTGCGAAATGTCGGGAAAAGAATGATGATAATATAAACTTTTTTCTAACTTTGCAGCAACTATAGTTTGGAACGCGGAAATGCAAGGGAAACAGCGACTGGAATGGCTGGATGCCATGCGGGGATTTACGATGATTCTCGTGGTGGCGTATCATGTGGGGCAGATGTGCTTCGGGATGAATCTGAAGACATCTACGTCGATGCCGTTGATTGTGTTGTTTCGTATGCCGTTGTTCTTCTTCGTGAGTGGGTTCTTGGCTTGGAAGGCTGACATGGTTTGGACGAGGCGGAGGCTGGGAACGATGATTTGGAAGAAGTTCAAGATTCAGGTGATTCCTACGGTGGTGTTCCTGATAGTGTTCCTGGTGGTGCGTGCAAAGCATTTCTTGCCTGCTGTGGAACGTGCGCTGGCTTCGCCTACGAAGGATGGGTATTGGTTTACTTGGGCTTTGCTCATCATGTTCGTCGTCTACTATGTGTTTGCGTTTGTTGAGCAGCACGTGAAGCGTGAAGCGTGGGGCGTGAACTGTGGAGGATGGGGCATTTGGGTGCTGTGGATTCTGAGTATTGTCGTTTATGAAACGGCTTTCATGCCGAAGTGGTTCAGCTATCCTGAGAGTGCGTTCATGCGTTATTCGAGCTTGATTCAGGTGGTGTATTATTTCCAGTTCTTCTTGTTTGGCAATATCGTCCATCGCTATTGGGACGGGGTGGAGCGTCTGTTCGATACTCGTTGGTTCTTCCCTGTGGTGACGGTGGTTGCATTTGTCTGTGCTGCCGATGTGCTGAAGTGGCATACGCTGCGCTTGATGTGGGCGAATCTGCCTCGCACGCTGGCGATGTATGCGCTGATGCTGATGGTGGTGATGTTCTTCCGCTACTACAAGGACTCGGTGACGAGGCAGACGGTGACGGGACACTGCTTGCAATACATCGGTGTGCGCACGTTGGACATCTATCTGCTGCATTTCATCTTGATGCCGAAGCTGAAGATGGTGGGCCCGTGGATAGATGGCTTGCATCCCAACTTCGTGCTGGAGGTGGTGCTGACGGTGAGTGTGGCGCTGGTGGTGATTGCGTTTTGCTGCTTGGCGAGCAATGTGCTGCGTGTGAGCCCGTTCTTCAAGAAATATCTGTTCGGAAGAAAATGAGACAACAAATGAAGGGAAGAGTGTCAACAAATTAGATGATGTTGGCTCTGTCTTTTAACTATTAACTTTTAACTTGAATTGATGAGGGAAAGAAATCATGCATTCGATTTTCTGTGTGGCATCTGCATTATCAGGATGATGATGCTGCACATCACTGGTGCGTGTGGATTCCAGACGGAAGGGTGGTGGAAGGAAATCATGTGGTGGACGTATTTCTTCATGTCGTTTTTCTTCTTCAAGGCGGGCTATTTCAACAAGACGGTGAGCGGAAAGTCGTGGGAATACTGCAAGGACAAGTTCAAGCGACTGATGATTCCGTACTTTGTGTGGGGTGTCATTGGCAATGCCATTTATTTCTTCTTTGCCTGGTTTATCCTCGACGAGAAGAATGCGATGGTGAAGGAAATCAGTTGGGAGCATATTTGGAACACGAGTTCGTTCTATGGCAATATCCCTTGCTGGTTCCTCTTCTCGTTCTTTGTGGCGTACATTGGTATGCACTTCTTGCAGAAGGTGAGGGGACTGCGCTGGGTGGTGCTGGTGTTTCCGCTGGTAAGTTATGGGCTGTACAAAATGGGGAATCCTTTGTGGCTGAGTCTGAACAATGTGTTCTTCGGCATCTTCCTGTTCTTCCTGGGGCGCGTGTGGAAATGGATATTGAACCGCTTGAACCAGCCGTTGAGGATTGGCATTTCGCTGGTGTTCGTGGCTATGTTCGTGTATATGAATATTGAGCATCATGGTGAATATAGCATGTCGGACAATCGTTGGGACGGGAACGTGTGGAATATTCTGGCTTGCACGTTCTGTTCGCTGTGCGGCATTAGTGGACTGCTGCTGTCGGTGAAGATGCCTCGTGTGCCGTTGGTGAATTATATTGGTCAGCATTCGATGGTGTTCTTCGTGGCTCATGCTCCGATGCTGACGTTCTACAAGATGGTGCGCTCGGCAAATGTCCACACGCTGAAGAATCATTGGGACGACTATGTGCTGCTCATCGTGATTCTCTTTGGCGTTTGTATTTTGCTTGTGCCATACGTGGAGAAGGTGGCTTGGCTAAGCGGAAGGTTTCCTAAGAAAATAAAGAATGAAGAATGAAAAGAGAAGAATCTCAACAAGATAACTATTCGTTTAATTCTGAAGAACTGAAGGCGCGTTTCAATCCTGAGGGCTCGATGCTCAGGAAGCAACAGAGGCGGATGACGGAGATGCTGCTGGTGGTGGATGGCATTTGCAAGAAGCATGGCATTCGCTACTGGTTGTGTGCTGGTACGCTGTTGGGGGCTGTGCGACATGGGGGCTATATCCCGTGGGATGACGACCTCGACATCGAGCTGATGCGTGAGGACTACTTGAAGTTGCTGAAGGTGATGCCTCAGGAACTGCCTGCCGACTATGCGCTGCAAACGCATGAGTCGGATGCCAACTACTTCTACGCATACGCCAAGCTGCGCGACAGGAGAAGCCATCTGGAGGAACTGAACCACTATGACCGTATCTTCAAGGAACAGGGTGTGTTCATCGACATCTTCCCGATGGAGCAGGCTCCGCAGCCCTTGCGCTGGATTTCGTGCCGCACGTTGGGTTTTGCCTACAAAGTGCTGAACAATCCCAACTATTCTGACGAGGTGGCTGCGAGGAAGGTGCGTCGCATCTACCGTGTGAATGAGAAGTTGGTGTTCCCTGTGCTTCGAGCCTTGGGCAAGTTGTGGCCGATGGGCGAGAAAATCCGCTATTCGTATGGCATTCCTTACAACGACATCCGCCTGCGTTCTTACCTCTTCCCTTTGGGCACCTGCCAGTTTGAGGGGCATGAAATGCCTGCTCCGCGCGATTGCGATGCCTATCTGAAGGACAAGTTTGGCGACTACATGCGCCTGCCAAGCATGGACGAACTTCATCCTCATGTCGATAAAATCATCATTGATGGGGAATGAGGAATGAAGAATGTAGAATGAAGAATTAAGAATGGTTTTCACTCTCTTCACTCTTCACTCTACATTCTTCACTCTTCATTCTCCATTCTTCATTCTTAATTCTACATTCTTCACTCTTCATTCTTAATTCTTAATTCCTCATTTCATCATGCGTTCTCCCGTAGCGATTTTTGTTTATAACCGAGTGGATAACACCCAGAAGACGGTGCAGGCTTTGCTGAACAACAGTTTGGCAAAGGAAACAGATGTGTATGTGTTCAGCGATGGCGGAAAGAACAAGGAGTCGTGGATGAAGGTGCATGAGGTGCGTGCCTATTTGCACGAAGTGGAACGGGAGGTGGCTGCGAATGCTGGGCTGAAGAGCTTCACCATCGTTGAACGACCTGAAAACATCTACTTGGAGCGAAACATCATCGAGGGTATCGACTATGTGCTGGAGCATCACGACACGGTGATTGTGCTGGAAGATGACATTGTCACGTCTCCTTATTATTTAGAATATATGAACGAGGCGTTCGACATGTATCGCGATGAGAAACGGGTGATGCACGTAGCAGGTTTCACGAACTTGGACTTGTTGTCGTCCTCGGATGAATGGAAAGGAAGTGAAACTTATTTCACGCCTCACATGTCGGGCTGGGGATGGGGCACCTGGAAGGACCGCTGGCAAACGCATTTCCACCATTATGAAACGGAGGAAGAAGCATTGCAGGGCATGAGCGATGCGGACATCAATGCCATGCAGTATGACGGCGTGTTTCCTTGTTTGAAGTCATTGAAGAAACGCCCAATTCCGTGGGACATCTGCTGGGAAATGAAAATCTACAAGGCAGGAGGACTCTGCCTCACTCCTGCGCACACGATGGTTCGCAACATTGGTTTGCAAAGTGGTACGCACTTCCGCGCCTATAGCATTTTGCAGCGTTATGAGTTCGACCGCGAACCGCTTCAGCGCAAGTTGAGGCTTGAAAGGCAGGTGCCAGAGAAGAACCCAGCCATTGAAAATCTTTTCAAGGAAGCCATCCGCGACTGGGGCATCCGCTACACGTGGCTGGGGAAGATGGTGAGATGGGTGTATAAGAAGGTGATGAATGGCTTCGGCACAACCGAAGCGAATTAAAAAAGGGCATGGAGAAAGCAATTTCGTTAATTCTCCTAAAATCTTCTCGTTATTCGTCTATTTTTTATTACCTTTGCAAAGTTCTCATCAAGCATCATCAATTTTTTTATAAAACTATAATATTATGGCAAATTTATTTTCACTCGAAGGAAAGAATGCGTGGATTACTGGCGCATCCTACGGTATTGGTTTCAACATCGCAAAGGCTTTCGTGGAAGCAGGTGTGAAGAACATCATTTTCAACGACATCAATGAGGCTGCTCTTCAGCGCGGACTCGACAACTACAAGGAAGCTGGCATTGAGAACGTGAAGGGCTATGTTTGCGACGTGACTGACGAGAACGCTGTGAAGGCACTCGTTGAGAAGATTCACGAAGAAGTGGGTCAGATTGACATCCTCGTGAACAATGCTGGTATCATCAAGCGTATTCCTATGCACGAGATGAAGCGTGCAGAGTTCCAGCAAGTGATTGACATCGACTTGGTAGGTCCATTCATCGTTAGCTCGGCAGTTATCCCTGAGATGATGGAGCGCAGAGAGGGCAAGATTATCAACATCTGCTCGATGATGTCCGAACTGGGTCGTGAAACCGTGAGTGCATACGCAGCTGCAAAGGGTGGCTTGAAGATGCTCACTCGCAACATCTGCTCAGAGTATGGCGAATACAACATCCAGTGCAACGGCATCGGTCCTGGCTACATCGCTACTCCTCAGACTGCTCCTCTCCGTGAGCGTCAACCAGACGGAAGCCGCCATCCATTCGACTCTTTCATCTGCGCAAAGACTCCTGCTGGTCGCTGGTTGGACCCAAGCGAGTTGGGAGGTCCTGCTGTCTTCTTGGCTTCTCACGCTTCTGATGCTGTGAACGGTCATATTCTCTATGTTGACGGCGGTATCTTGGCTTACATTGGCAAGCAGCCTAAGTAAGAGAGAAAAAGGTGAAACACGAAACGTGAAAAGGGAGGAATTTCTCATTGCGGGAAATTCCTCCCTTTGTGTTTGTGTCGGAAAGTCTGACAAGTTGTCAGAAAATCTGTCAGCTTTGTCGGCTTTTCGTCGGGTTTTGCTCAGCTTGTGTCGGAAATCTTGTCGAATTCGTCGGTGGCACGTATTTTGCACAAGTTGTTCTTCGGAGATTTGATATTCCTTATTCAGAAGTTAAACTCAATCATAAAAATAAAAACAAAAAAGCATTATGAACATTCAACCATTAGCAGACAGAGTTCTGATTCTTCCTGCTCCAGCAGAAGAAAAGACAATCGGTGGTATCATCATTCCTGATACAGCCAAGGAAAAACCACTTCAGGGTGAAATCGTTGCCGTAGGTAATGGCACAAAGGACGAAGAAATGGTTCTCAAGGTAGGCGACAAGGTGCTCTATGGAAAGTATTCGGGCACAGAACTCGAATACGAAGGTGTGAAGTATCTCATCATGCGTCAGAGCGACGTAGTTGCGAAATTGTGTTAATCGTTAAACCGTTAAAAGAAAACAAAGATTATGGCTAAAGAGATAAAATTCAATATTGAAGCCCGCGAACAGTTGAAGCAGGGCGTTGACCAGTTGGCAAATGCAGTGAAGGTGACTCTCGGTCCTAAGGGACGCAACGTCATCCTGGAGAAGAAGTTTGGTGCTCCACACATCACGAAGGATGGTGTCACTGTTGCCAAGGAAATCGAGTTGAGCGACTCTTTCCAGAACACAGGCGCTCAGTTGGTGAAGAGCGTTGCCAGCAAGACTGGTGACGATGCAGGTGATGGTACAACAACAGCAACCGTACTTGCTCAGAGCATTTGCTCCACAGGTCTGAAGAATGTAGCAGCCGGTGCCAACCCAATGGACTTGAAGCGCGGTATCGACAAGGCAGTTGCCAAGGTCGTTGAGCACATCAAGAGCCAGAGCGAAAAAGTGGGTGACAACTACGACAAGATTGAGCAGGTGGCTACCGTCAGTGCTAACAACGACCAGGAAATCGGTAAGCTCATCGCAGATGCCATGCGCAAGGTTTCGAAGGACGGTGTCATCACCATCGAAGAGGCTAAGGGCCGTGAAACAACCATCGGCGTGGTGGAAGGTATGCAGTTCGACCGCGGTTACCTCTCTCCATATTTCGTGACCGACACAGAGAAGATGGAATGCGTGATGGAAAGCCCACTCATCCTCATCTACGACAAGAAAATCAGCAACCTCAAGGAGTTCCTCCCTATCCTCGAACCAGCCGTTCAGACAGGCCGTCCTCTTCTCGTCATTGCAGAAGACATCGACTCAGAGGCACTCACCACACTCGTTGTCAACCGTCTGCGTAGCCAGTTGAAGATTTGTGCAGTGAAGGCTCCAGGCTTTGGCGACCGTCGCAAGGCTATGCTCGAAGACATTGCAATCCTCACGGGCGGCGTTGTCATCAGCGAAGAGAAGGGCTTGAAGCTCGAACAGGCTACCGTCGAAATGCTCGGTAGCGCAGAGAAGGTGACTATCTCTAAGGACAACACAACCATCGTTGGTGGCAAGGGCGACAAGGAGAACATCAAGGACCGTGTGAACCAGATTAAGAACGAAATCGCTAACACAACTTCCAGCTACGACAAGGAAAAGCTCCAGGAGCGTCTTGCCAAGTTGAGCGGTGGCGTTGCAGTTCTCTACGTAGGTGCAGCCAGCGAAGTGGAAATGAAGGAGAAGAAGGACCGCGTTGACGACGCTCTCTGTGCAACTCGTGCAGCCATCGAAGAAGGTATCGTTCCTGGCGGTGGCGTTGCCTACATCCGTGCCATCAACAGCCTCGAAGGTCTCGAAGGCGAGAACGCTGACGAAACCACTGGTATCAAGATCATTGAGCGTGCCATCGAAGAGCCACTCCGTCAGATTGTTGAGAACGCAGGTCTCGAAGGCTCAGTAGTTGTTCAGAAGGTACGCGAGGCCGAAGGCGACTTTGGTTATAACGCACGCAAGGACTGCTACGAAAACCTCCGCGAGAGCGGTATCATCGACCCAGCCAAGGTAGCTCGCGTGGCACTTGAGAACGCAGCCAGCATCGCAGGCATGTTCCTCACCACCGAGTGCGTGATTGTTGACAAGAAGGAAGACAAGCCTGAAATGCCAATGAATCCAGGCATGGGTGGCATGATGTAATTAATAAATGAAGAAGAAATCTCCTAAAGAAATAGACTAAATGTACTAAAATTTAAATATTTAGCCGATTTAGCCAATTTCTTTAGGAGACTTAAATCCTTTCTTCATTTCCATACCTATGAGTATTGAAGAACTACAGCAGGAGGTGATAGAAGAATTCCAGGACTACGACGACTGGATGGACCGCTATCAGATGCTCATCGACCTCGGCAACGAGCAAGAGCCTCTGCCCGAGAAATACAAGACCGAAAGCAACCTCATCGATGGTTGCCAGAGCCGAGTGTGGTTGCAAGCCGACCTCACTCCCGAAGGCACCATCCATTTCCAGGCGGAGAGCGATGCACTCATCGTGAAAGGAATCGTTGCCTTGCTCATACGTGTGCTTTCCGACCACACCCCTGACGAGATTCTTTCTGCCGACCTCCATTTCATCGAGGACATCGGTCTGAGAGAGCATCTTTCACCAACGCGCAGCAACGGTCTGCTTGCCATGCTGAAGCAAATGAAGCTCTACGCAATGGCGTTTAAGGCAGCAAAAAAATGAGCTGAATACCAAAAATCGAAAGAGTCTCCTAAAGAACCTTTAGCTCGGCGAAGCCAAATTGACTAAATGTACTAAATTTTTTATTTAGCCGATTTAGCCAATTTCTTTAGGAAACTTTAAAAACATTCAGCCAGAACAACCGCACAAGGATTGATTTCCTTGTGCGGTTTTTTGGTTTTAGAAAATCATTATTTCACTCGTACTGAAGCTCCCCTTTGATTGTACTGAAAAAACGAGCGTTCGTTTTTATTCAAGCGAGGGCTCGTTTGAGTTCAAACGAAGGCTCGTCTGAACGACAACGAGCCCTCGCCTGTTTAGTTGAATCGAAGCTGCGATTCAGTCTGTCCCCGTAACTATTCAGCGAATCATCTTTTTGAGTCGCCTACGGCGAGAAATCTATCAAATCTTAAGCAAATCAAACAAATCCTTATGGCAAAAATTTTAAAGATTTGACAGATTTTGAATAGATTTGTTGGATTTCTGCCCGAAAGGGCACTTCTTAATATTATTCGCTGAATAGTTACTTCTTTCTGCCTTTTTCTCAAAATTTGTTAATATCTAATAAAGAAAGGCACTCAAACTAAACATAAATGTTAAAAAGAGAGGGAATTTGAGGATTCTTTTGCGGAAAAAATTCTGCTTCCCTGCTTTTTCCTCTAATTTTGCCGAAAACGAAACGAGAACAAGATGACAAATTCACCTAACGACTTGTCTGACTCTTCGAATCGTGAGAAGTCGGCAAAAGAACTGAAACCACTCACCAAGGCTGAGGCTGATGTGATGAACGTGTTGTGGAATCATGCACAGGGCATGACAACCAATGCCATCGTGGAGGCGTATGACACGCCCAAGCCTGCTTACTCCACCATTGCCACCTTTCTGAGGATATTGGAGGCAAAGGGTTTCGTGGAGCACAAGCGCGAGAATGGCAATGGGCGCACATTCATCTATTCACCGATGCTCACACGGGAGAAGTACGTCACGCAGGTACTTAACAACGTGAAGGACACGGTCCTTGGCAAGTCGAACAAGAACCTTTTTTCGTTCTTCGTGCAGCATGAGGAACTCAGCGACGATGAACTGCTCGAAATCCTCGAAATCATTCAGAACAAAATCCATCCAGCACCATGATGTTCATTTTCAAGTCGGCTATTGTCTTGGCATTGCTCTACGGTTGCTATGTCGTTTTCTTGAGTCGTGACACGTATCATCGGTTCAACCGAATCGTGCTGCTTGCCATCACTCTGCTTTCCTTCATCCTTCCTGCTTTCCGCATCTCCACGCAGCAACCTCAGGCGGTGCATCGGGCTCTTCATGAGTTGGAGATGGGGCTGGAGGCGAGCGACATGACTGAAACAACTGACGCGATGAATCAAGACGCTTACGAGCTGTCAACCACTGCTCTTTCTGCACAAACTGAGGTCGAGGAGCACACAGGCGTTCCGCCTTTCTCGCTTGTTGTCAAGACCATCTATCTCTTGGGTGTGTTGGTTGTTTTTCTTCGTCTTGTCTGGTATGTGACGAACACCGTTCTCCAGATGCGTGGAGGGCTGCGACTGAAAGACGAGCAGGGCAACACCGTTGTGGTGAAGGCTGGCGATTTTGCTCCGTTCAGTTTCATGCGATGGATTGTCATCAACATCAACGACTACGAGCGGAATCGGGATAGCATCCTCAAGCATGAGCAGGCGCACATCCGCTTTCTCCATTCCTACGACATCATCCTGCTTCAGTTTGTCAAGCTGTTCCAGTGGTTCAATCCCTTCGTCTATTTCTTGGAGCGCGACTTGAAGGCGGTTCATGAATACATGGCGGACGAGGCGGTCATTCATCAAGGCATCGATGCACAGACATATCAATTTCTTCTTGTGAGCAAAGCGGTAGGCGGTCGGCTGCAGACCCTCGCCAACAACTTCAATCACAGTTTACTCAAATCTCGAATTCTTATGATGAAAAAGAAACCTACCCCCAAAGCAGCTGCACTGAAATCGCTGTGTCTGCTGCCAGTCGTTGTGCTGTCAATAACGACTTTCGCCCAAATCATACCTGCCGATGTCATGGAAGAGGAATCACCAGCCGACAACCGCAGTTTTGCGTCTGCGATAATCGATTCTTCCGAAATGGCTCCTCCTCTTGTTGAAGAGCAAATCCCAACTCCTGAGGTTGAGGCAGAAGAGTCTTCCGATGCGGAACCAACCAAGCCGTTTGCCTTGCATCTGCTTGTGGATGAATACGGGCGCATTCTCGGCTTCTCGCACGAAGGCGAACCGCCTGCTTCCCATCCGTATGAGTTCCCCGTTGGTTACATCTTTATTGATGGTCGCGAGGCAACTCTTGAGGAAGCCATGAACTACAAGTCGTATGAAAAATTTGAAATCGTCAAGAAGCCTCAAGGTTCTGAGGAGTGGAACTACAAGGACAAGCAGGGCATTCTGAACTTCACGACGGACCAGGATGGCGAAGTGTTTATCGTTTGCGAAGAGATGCCTCAGTTTCCTGGCGGAGAAATGGAGATGATGAGTTTCATTGCCAAGAACATCAAGTATCCGAAGGAGGCATCAGACAAGGGTGTGCAAGGCAAAGTGCTGGTGCAGTTCATCGTTGAGAAGGATGGACGACTGACATCTCCAAGCATTAAGAAAATCACTGGCTTCGACGATGTACCTTGCGACACAGCTATGGTAACCCATGCAAACAGCATGTCGGAACAGGAACGCAAGGAGTTCGAAGCTTTCAATGCAGGTTTGGAAGCAGGTGCCCAAGCACTGAAGGACGAAGCCATCCGAATTGTGAAACTCATGCCAAAGTGGAAACCTGGCAAGCAGCGCGGCAAGGCGGTCCGTGTGAAGTACACCATCCCAGTCCTGTATCGATTGAATTAGAAAACAAGTGAACGAACAAAGGAAAAAGTACAAAGGACAGGGCATGACGTTGTTGGTTTTTTACCTTTTCACTGCGTATTTCCGTGTTTTTTGTACTTTTTCCATGCTTGATGGCATTTGCAAACAATTTGCAAACTCTGTTCTTTGCAAAAATCTCTCGCATTTGCTAATTTTGCCACGCAAAAATAAAACACAACGACAACTGCATATCGCAATGAGAACAATGAAGCAAAGATTCCTCTCGGCAGGCGTACTTGCATGGGTGGTCTGTTCACTCTGCCTTCTCATGTCCTGTTCGCAACAGACGAAAAAGGAGAAGAGAGGTCTGCAAGGGGCATGGGTGCTCACTCGCTATGTCTATCCCGAAGGTGATGAAGTGCCTTGGACGGACAAGAGTAAGCAATACTGCCAAATCTACAATAGCGACAGCGTTTGCTATGTGTGCGAACTCATTCCCTCTGCCACGGGCTTTGTCATTCACTGCTTGAGGACGTTCAATGTCACCTTCATCGACAAAGGTGGTGGCGAGTACCTCTATCTGGAAGACGAATATCCTCGTCCGCTCTTTTTCCCGAACGACACCACGTTGCTCATTCAGAGAAGTGGGGTGGAATACTATTGGACTCGTGCGTCACAGGTGACGGATAGGCATCAGAAGCAGTTTTTCAGCATGGTGGAAAGCAATGACTGGGCTGATGGCAATGAAAACGAAAACTTTGTTTTTTCCACCACAGAGGAAGAACTGAAATCCTATAACCATGCCCTCGTCTTTTCCGTTCTTTTCTTCCTCTTGCTTGCGTTGTTCGTGGTTCGCTATTTCTATCAGGAACGCAAGCGCAACCAGCACCTGCGCCAGCAGTTGGCACAGATTGCCGAAGAACGCACGCAGCGACTCCTGCCTGTGCAGAAAGCCTTGGAAGAGGTGGAAAGCGAGTTCTTCGCTTCCGACTATTATGTTCAGTTGCGCAAGCGCATTTCGGCAGGAGAAAATCTGAGCCAAGAGGAATGGGACGAACTGGAGCAACACATCAATCCCGTCTATCCAGGATTCACCAACAAGCTCTTCAATCTCTGCCCCATGTCGCTCATTGAGTACCACGTCTGCCTGCTCATCAAACTGAATGTCACGCCCACCGAAATGGCAAATGTACTGAACAAGACCACCAGCAGCATCAGCACCATCCGCAGCCGACTCTATCAGAAAGTGTTTCAGCAGAAAGGCAGTTCACGCCAATGGGACGAATTCATCCTATCTCTCTGAGTGTGAGACTTCGCAAATTGTTCACATCGAAAAAGCAAACAAATTGCAAACAAAAAAGTTTGGAGGTCAATGCCAATTCTCCTTACCTTTGCAGCATCGAAAAAAGCTTTTTTTGACCAATGGAGTTGAACAACGAAAGCTCCGAGAGAATTCACGGATTTCAATCACCTATTAAAACATCAACGATTATGAAACGGAACAATCTACTGCAATTGGTTGCAACGCTTGTCCTCGTCCTCTTTGCGTTCGGCAACGCCCATGCGCAGAAAGTGGCAGACAAGGAACTCATCGGCGTGTGGCTCATGGAGTCCATGCAATGGGAAGGCGAAAAGAAAACGGAATGTGGCATCAACTACACGCAAGTGAAGGTGTATCGCGCCAATGGTGAGTATGCCTGCGCGGAAGTGGTGAAACAAAAGAATGGAACCTACGTAATACTTCCTCACGAGTATGGCACCTACACGATGAAGAATGGCATCTATACCGAAATGGGACGAGAAGCTTATGAAGGAAATTTCGAGTGGATTGACAAAACCCATTTCAAGGGGAGGTGGAAAAAGCGTCACGACGTATGGAAAAAGTCGCCCAACATGCCCGAAAAGCTGGTCAACTGTGTGGTTGAGAAATGCAAGGCATACCAAACTCCAGGCTCCGACATCCAGCAGCTCATCGGAAAGTACATGTTCAAATAGCACGCACTTTCCCTTTCCCAAAAGATTGACGTATTAGAATAGATACCGAAAAAGTCTCCAGGAGGCAGTTAGACAAATTAAGTTAGTAATATAAATGCGCAAACTATAGTTGGCTTGCCACAGCTCGTGAGGGTCGTGGCAAGTTTTTTTGTATCGTTTCTTAAAGAAACATTGTCATATAAAGTGGTAGATAGATTAAGTCTTGTTCTTTCCGAATATCTTTGGGATGAAGTAAAAATCTTTGAAGAATACGGGATGAGAATTTCTTTTGGAATTCATCGATGGAGGTGTGTATCTTCGACAGCGACGATTTAACTTCTATAGGGCAGACCTTAGCTTGACGAGATAAGAGAAAATCTATTTCGTAATTATGTTTGCCAGATGCTGTGGGCCATGTGTGGTAATATAGTTTGTGCCCAGAAGCAATGAGCATCTGCGACACTATATTTTCATAGACATATCCCACATCTGCTTTTAGTTTGTCATTCAAAAGTTTCTGATAAATGACGTTCTCCGTGAAAGCATCATCCCAAAATGCCAGTGTGACAAATAGCCCAGTGTCTCCGCAATACAGCTTAAATAGGTTTTTGTTGATATGGGAAGCCAATCCAGCACTCGGGTCATTTGCATGATAAGCGAGATTAACGGTCATCGAATCTTTGAGAATCGCAATTTGTTCAGTCAGGCGATCAAGCTTTCCACCTGTTATAACACTACTCACTTGGTAACGAGAAGCGTTACTGTTCAATTGAGAAGGAATGCCGTGAAACAAATCAGAAGTTTGTCCTGTTGGATCCAAGTTGTAAAAATCTTCATCATAGAGTTCGAGGATGCTTCGCTTGCGCTGGTCAACAATACTGAGATTTTGCGTATCAAGATAATCATTCACTGCTTGTGGCATTCCTCCAACCAAGACATAAAGACGGAAGTCGCGCATCATTTTGCGGTTAGTATCATCCCCTAATGGCTGTTTGCTTTCAAATATCTTGTGTAACAATGGAATGGTGTCATTGTCTCCCAAAGCCCAACGAAACTCCTCATAGTCCATAGGATACATGTCAATGCGAGTTTCCTCACTTGGTATCAGGATATTTTCCTTTTTCTTCTTAATACTTAGCAATGAACCTGTTTCTATGTAGTCATATCGTCCGTCAGACACAAGCGTTTTGATAGCTTGGCGAGCCAAGGGCTGTTTCTGGATTTCGTCGAATATGATGACTGACTTTTGGGGCTTCAGGTTTGTGTGGTAGTTCAGTTGCAGTTGGGTGAAGATGTAATCCAAGTCAGAAATGTCCTTGAATAAATGATGAATATGTTGTGGTGCTTTAGAAAAGTCAATAAGCAAGTAATTGTCATATTCGTTACGTGCAAACTCCTCAGCAATCGTCGATTTTCCAACACGCCGAGCACCTCTAATCAGTAACGCAGTTGTTCCATGTTGGTTCTTTTTCCAATCGAGCATCTGCTCATATATTTTCCTTCTAAATACTCTTTCTGCCATTTCTTTGTGGATTTGTTGCAAAGATAGTAATAGATTTATGATTATCAAAGAAATAAATAGAAAAACGCCGAAATTCTCAATGGAGAGTAGGTTGATAATGCCGAAATTCTCAATCGTTTTGGTTTTTGTATTGCCGAAATTCTCAATGTTTGTGTTCTTTTTGTGGGAATAGAATGATTTTTTTGCTATCCTCTGTTACAAACTCATCACTTTTTCGTTTATATAAACAGAAGCATCGAACAAATCAGACGAAATGAGCGAGGACATCATCACATCGGCATTTGTCAGGTTGCGGAAGAAATTCCTGCGGCTCGCACTGGGTATGCTCCCCTCGCAAGAAGATGCAGAGGATGCCTTGCAGGATGCTTTCATCCGTTTGTGGCAACGTGAAGAGCAACTCGAAACGGAACAGGACGTGGAAGCCATGACGGTGGCAACGCTTCGGCACATAGGCATTGACCGATGGAGAAAAACGTCTGCATCAGCTTTGCCCGACAATGAAGAAGAGAACACGCAAGCCGAGGATGCGAACCTCAACCGTGCTTCGTGGAATCAATACGCAGCAGAAGAGGCGGGGAAAGAAGCACGGGAAAGCCTCAAGCGCATGGAGGCATGGATGGAAAACGAATTGACACCTCTGCAGTTGGAAATCATCCGACTCCGAGAATACGAGGAACAATCCTACGCCGACATCGCCTCCTTGCTCAACATGACAGAAACTGCAGTGAGAATGCAGCTGTCGAGAGCAAGAAAAAGAATACGGCAGAGATGGAAAATTCAGAGTAATTTAAACCAATGAACGGAATATGAACAAAGATTGGCTTGACATATTGAATCGCTACTTCGAGGCGCAGACAAGCGAAGAAGAAGAACGCCTACTGAAGCGCTTTCTGGCTTCAGAAGAAGCACAAGGCGAAGCGTTCGACGAGGCTCGTGCCGTGATGGGTCTGTTTGCTGTAGCCAAGAAAGATTACCAGGCGGAGCAGAGGGAAAAGACAACGAAGAGGCACATCCCTCTCAAGTGGCTCTCAGCGGCTGCCGCAGTGCTCTTGCTGGTGGCATTCTGGTGGAACTGGAAGGAGAAGCCCAACTACTATGCTTGCATCAATGGCGTAGAAACCACCAACCGCCAAGAAGTGGTGGAAGCCATGCACCGCTCGATGGAAAGCGTGCAGCTGGATGCTTCAGCCGAAGACATCGTCAGCAAGCAATTAGGCGAAATGTTCGACGTTCTCAACGATGAAAACTAAGAAGCGTATGAAAAAGATTCTTTTATGCTTGATATGGATGTGTTGCCAATTCAGCATCGGCAACTGGCAACTGGGCATTGCCGACTGCATAGCGCAAAAGCACACAAGTGTGGCACGGCAGTTCGACGGCTCCATGCCCTATTATCATCTGCTTGACCGCGTGGTCATTGAGGGTGGACAGGAATTGAAAGCCTATAAGTTGTCGCTCTACAAGAGTGTGACGGCGAAGGAAAATGCCTTCACCCCCAAGGAAATGGCTCAACAGGCTTTCAGGGACATGGAGCACGACGTGGAGGAGGCAGCAAAGGAAGCCGTCATCAAGGAAGTGGGACACGTCAGGGGACAGCTCTATTACGCTTTCCTGATGTTGCGGCAAGGCTGCTACATTTTCTACCAGAACGCCTCGCTGCGGAAAGGTGGCAAGCAAGAAGCCACCATCGTCTATATGGAGGGACAGAAGAACTCCAGCATGAGCATGGACGAACTGAAAAGAATGTTTAAGAAGAAGTAAATTTAAGTACAAAGTACAATGTACAACGTAGTAAAACTCAAAATCTCATAAACTTAACTTATACAAACGTATGAAAAAGTTTTTAACCGTAATGGCATTGCTGATATTGGGAAGCAATGCAAAGACTCTGGCTCAGGACACAGAAGAAGTGGTGATACTGAACCCCAAGCAAGTGTATATTCAAAAGACGGATTCGTCGATGACGGTGGAGGTGCAAGGAAAGAACGACGACCCGAACTACATCTATAAGAAATCGATGAAGCTCGACAAGGCTGCGGCTGAGAATGCCGTGGATGTGACGGAGGAGTTCAATTTCCATTTGCCTTTCACAAAATCGTCGAATTCATCATATTCCAATGAGATTCATTCAGCCGCCTTCCGTGTGGGATTCAATTCCGCTATCGGTGCTCCACAGGGACTCAGCACCAACATGGCAAACTCGTGGGAAATCGGTTTCAGTGCCGCCGATTGGTTCTTTCTGAAGAAAAACAGAATGGTGAATTTCAGTGTGGGACTGTGGTTCAACTGGAAGAACTTCCGCATGACCGACGACAAGCGATTTGTTATCGACAATTCGGACGTGGTGCTATCGGATTATCCTGCTGGGGCTGATATTCAGTTCTC
>DGSN01000060.1 GCA_002393575.1 Prevotellaceae bacterium UBA4361
CTCCTCCATGGCTTTGCGAATGCCTCCTTCCATCTTCTGCTGCAATTGCTCGTCGGCTTGCGAAATGGCATTTCTCAGGTTGTTGATTGCCTCTTCCATGTCAACTCCCACATAATAGAGGCGAAGGTTCTTGAAACAATTCCAGAAGCCGTTCGAGGAGCAGTCGAACTCAACTCTTAGTGTGTGGTCGGTCACGGTGGCTTCAACCACATTATTATATAGACCCAACTCGAAGAACTTCATAGCTACATTGGCATCGTTGGGAACGTAGTAGCTGCTTGCCTGATACCCTTCCTGAATGTCGGTCTTTCCGCAGGCGAACACATTGTGGATGGTGACTTCGCCATCGTTCAGTCGGAGCTTCGAGCTCACCTTATAGGTAGGGCTGCCATCGCCTTCGTTCCATTCGCTCTCTGCCTGTGACCAGTCCCACGAGCACCACTGGAATCCCTGAACTTCGAGTCGGTAGTTGCCATTAGGCACATTCTCCACCACCTGCTCTGCCTTCCAGTCGCACCACCAGCGTTCGAGAATCTGCTTGCCGGTGTCGATGCTGAAGTCGTTGAGTGTGGCTTTCCAACCTCCCACTCCATCGAAATGGCCGTTGACGAGCAGGTCGGTGACATCGGCTCCAGCGGAAATGACGGAATTCTTAGCCTTTTCGTTCAGTTCTGCAAGTGTAGCCATGATTTCCTCTATTTGGCTATTATCGAAGGCATGGCTGTCAATCTTGTCCTCAAGTTCGTTGTCGTCGATATAGTCGGCGAGGTTGTACATCTCCTCCGACTCACCACGCAGCAGTGTTTTCATGGCTTCTTTCAATAAAGCAGCGAGAGCGATGTGGCCTTCCTTATTTTTAACAGCAGTTTCATAGTCGGTCAAAAAGGCGGTGAAATGTGCCTCCAATGCTTCCGTGCTGCCATTGGTCAGCAGTTCATTAGCTCGGCTGATGTCTGCCATGAGTTGCTCGATATAAGTACTGTTGATGGATGCCTCATCGATGAGACTCTGGCTATTGGCTATGAGGTCGGCTATACGCTCAGTAACAGTCTTGTCACCAAGATAGTCCAACTTGAAGTCGAAGATGACACACTGACCCACGTTTGTCCCCTCGAACATGATGCCCACTTCTGCCTCACCGCTACGGGTCTCGAACATGACCTCAGCCAGTCCGCGCCACCAACCCGTATCGGGCAGCGGCTCGCGAAAGAGCTTGTCACCCACCTTGGCATAGATGTAGGCTCCCTTGACAGGGTCTCCTTCTTCGCCAGTATGGCGAATCCAGATGCCGTAATTGCTGAACTTGTACTTACCTTCAGGCAGGTTGACCAGCTGCTGGTAAATGCTGTTGTCTCCAAAGGCTCCACCCGACCATGAGCCAAGCACCTTGTTGTCGTCGTAGAATCCTTGTGGATCGGACTCACCCATACCGCAGAAACTAGCAGGCACCATCGTCCAACCTGGAACGTCGTGTCCGTCGCTCACCCAGTTCTCCGTGAGGTCTGGGTTGCGAAGGTATTTCCATGTCACATCAACAGGCTTCTCCTCCGAAGCGTTCTTCATGCGAATATCGAAGAGCACCTCCTCGACACTGGCGATGGCAGCATCATATTCCGACTTGCCCGCCGTGGAACTGTTATAGACAGACAGTAGCTCCGTGACATCGAATCCACCCTCCTGCAGTTCTGTCATGACACGGTGCAACGCCATCTTACTGAGAAAAGCATCGTAGTCGGCCTCGGCAACAATGTTCCAGTCGATGGATCCTTCGTCAGCCTTTAATAAAGGTTTCAGTGTCCAACTCTCGAACGAAAGTCCCATCCACATGTCGGGATATAGTTCCCAGCTGAAGTCGGCATCGGCTTTCGATGGACGGATGCGATAGGTGCCTGCGGACTGCCGTTCTACGTACCACACTGTGTTCATGTCACCGGCTATGCCATCGCAGCCAATGTAATCAAGATCGGCATACAGATAGCCATTGGCTGATTGCAGCGTCCATTCGTTGGCGGAAGCTGTGAAGAGGATGGGCGAACCGCCTGCATTCATCGTGACATGGATGTCTGTGATTCCGAAGAACTGCTCAGCGTAAGCACTGTAAAGATAGTAACTATTCCCGCTAACGGGTGTACATTCTGGGGGAACGGGCTTCTCCCAGTTCGCAGCACTGCTGTCCATCATAGCTGATAGGAGAACAGCTGCCACACAAAAGAATTTTGTTTTTTTCATATCATTACATATTTATAGTTGATAATTGCGGACAAAAATAATGTATTTCTCCAGCAAGCAAGCGGCATCATGTTTCAGATAGGAGAAAAAATGTTTCATCATCGAAAAAAAACTGCTGGATTGAACATATTTTCCTGCTTATGAAACATCGTTTCCCTTCTTCTCTCTGAAAAAGTTGTATCTTTGCAAAAAACAATGTGCAATATGAAAATAATGGTATTTCTAATTACATTTCTAACGGCATTGTGTCCACTAACAGCCCCTGCCCAGCCTACTGCAATGGAAATAGCTGCTGACATGTATCCGGGATGGAACCTCGGCAACACGATGGAACCGGGCCCCTGCAACTGGCTCAGCAATCCACTCGATTATGAAACTGCATGGCAAGGTTCGAAGACCACGCAAGAAATCATTGACTTCGTGAAGTCGCAAGGCTTTCGTTCTGTGCGCATACCTTGCTCGTGGTACGTACATTGCGACGCGAACTATAACATCGACACCAAGTGGATGGACCGTGTGCAAGAGGTGGTTGACTATTGCATCAAAGACAGTCTCTACGTGGTACTTAACGACCACTATGACAATGGCTGGATAGAGCGCTCGTTTGCCGACCGCACAGAGTCATCGGTCAGCAGGAACTGCTTTATCTTGGGAATGCTATGGAAGCAGATAGCGAATCGCTTTCGCGAGTACGACTACCACTTGCTCTTTGCTGGCATGAACGAACCCGACGCCGCTGGCGACAGCAGTAAGGACAAGGCTGGCGACATTGCAACTCTGATACGCTACGAGCAAACCTTCGTCAATGCCGTTCGACAAACAGGCGGCAACAATGCCAAGCGTGTGCTGGTGGTTCAGTCACCAAGTACTAGCATCGACCTGGCGACGACTTATGACGTGATGCCTCAGGATGCTGTGTCCGATGCCATGATGCTCGAAGTACACTTTTACGCCCCCTTCAACTTCACGATGATGACCAAGGACGAGTCGTGGGGCAACCAAGCCTACTATTGGGGGACTGGCAACCACATCAGCGGATCGAAGCACAATGTCACATGGGGAGAGGAGTCATACATGCAGAGTCAGATGCGGCAGATGCGCAACAAGTACACATCGAAGGGCATTCCTGTCATCATGGGTGAGTTTGGCACACTGTGGCGAACCATGCCCCAAGGCGAGAGTCAAGAGAAGCACGACGACAGCATCTATTCATGGTACTATACGCTTTGCCGCTATGCCGTCTATAATGGTGTCGTGCCATTCGTGTGGGATACCAATGCCTGCCAGCGGCCATCGATGGACGTGCTGAACCGCAAAACCCTTACAGTCTTCAATCAGCTGGCTCTCAATGGTATCATCGAGGGATGTGCCTCTGTCAAGTGGCCTTACGCCACTGCCGTAGAGTCCCTTCACCCATCCATTCAGCAACTGACTAACCCCTCTGTCTATGACGTCCAAGGACGACTGTACGACAGCATTCCCGACAAAGGGCTTTTCATCGTAAACGGAAAGAAACACATAAGATAAATGAAAACAAGAAAGTATTCACTGTCGGCGGCTATCATCACCGCCTTGATTTTTGCTACACAGGTATATGCACAGACTCCTGCGCCTTGTGGACCAGTACCCAACGAGAATCAGCTTCGTTGGCAGGACATGGAGATGTACGCCTTCATCCACTACTCCATGAACACCTATACCGACGAGGAATGGGGCTTTGGCAACGAGGACCTGAATTTGTTCAACCCGTCGGACCTTGACTGCCGCCAGTGGGCACGTGTCTGCAAGCAGGCAGGCATGAAGGGCATCATCTTCACTGCCAAGCACCATTGCGGTTTCTGCATGTGGCCGAGTGCCTATACGGAGTATTCCGTGAAGTACACGCCTTGGAAGAACGGCAAGGGCGACGTGGTGCGAGAACTGGCAGATGCCTGCCGGGAAGAGGGACTGGAGTTTGCGGTCTATCTATCGCCATGGGACAGAAACCATGCGGAGTACGGCCGTCCGGAATACGTCACTTATTTCCGCAACCAACTGCGTGAGCTGCTGACCAACTACGGAGAGGTATTCGAAGTGTGGTTTGATGGTGCCAATGGTGGCGACGGATGGTATGGTGGAGCCAACGAAACGCGAAAGATTGACCGCACCACCTATTACCAATGGCCAGAAACGTACAGGATGATTCGCCAACTACAGCCTAAGAGTCTCATTTGGAACGACGGCAGCGACCGAGGCGACCTGCGCTGGGTAGGCACCGAGGCTGGCAACGTGGGCGAGACAAACTGGAGTTTGCTGAACAAGGACGGTGAGGTGACATGGCACATGCTGCACTACGGACTGGAGAATGGCGACTCATGGGTGCCAGGCGAGACGAACACAAGCATACGACCAGGATGGTTCTACCATGACACGGAAAACGAACACGTCAAGAGCCTATCGAAACTGATGGAAACCTATTACAAGTCAGTGGGCAGAAACTCCACTTTGCTGCTTAACTTCCCCATAGCGCCGAATGGTCGCATCCATCCCAACGACAGCCTGCGTGGCATCGCCTTCAAGAAGATGATTGACGAAGTGTTTAAGAAAGACCTCACCAAGAAAGCTAAAATCAGTAAGAACGGCAATGTAACCATCATCGACTTCAAACGCCCCACAGCCATGAACCGTTTTCTTGCCGAGGAGGATATTCGCTATGGTCAGCGGGTTAGGAAGTTCTCGCTGGAAGCAATGGTCAACGGACAGTGGCAACCGCTCAAGGATGCATGGGCCGAGAACGGTGACGGACTCACCACCATCGGTCATCGCCGCATCATCTGCTTCCCAACGGTCAAGGCAACCAAGATTCGCTTCACCGTCACAGATGCCAAGTGCGAGCCTATCATTAAGAAGCTTGGCGTTTATCTGGCTCCCGAGCTTTCTGCCGACATACCTAATAGCGGAGAGAAAGAATCGTCAAATCTACACATCTTCTTCAGCAGTCCATGTCAGATGATGATTGACTGGGACAAGGAACAAACCATCACATCGTTCCGCTATCTGCCACCGCAGGAATCAAGGGACGGTACGATTACCCATTACACTCTTTGGGGCTCAACCGACTGGAGCCAATGGACAAAACTGGCTTCAGGCGAGTTCTCGAATATAGTGAACAACCCTATTTGGCAAACCATCAAGCTTAAGCCCACAAAAATACGCATGCTCAAGTTCGATGCCGACCGCCTTGCCTCGGGTGAGCGCATGGGCTACGGAGATATTGAAGTTGTAACAAAATAACAAAGTATATGAAAAGAATCCTAATCATCGTATTGATAACATGCTCGGCCTCGATGGGATGGGCACAGACAGATCGTTTTTGCATTGCCAAGGATGGAAAGGCAGCAACAATTGTTGTAGATGAAAATGATTGGAAAGGTGTGATTCGCGCAGCCTATGATCTCGGTGATGATGTTCGGAAGGTGACAGGAATGGCTTCAAAGGTTGACATCCGTTCATCTGTTGGGTTTCAGCAGTCTTCCATCCTCGTAGGCACCATCGGCAAGAGCCGTCCTATCAATCGGCTCATCAAGCAGAAGAAACTCGACATAAAGAGAATCAAGGGTAAGTGGGAGGCATACCATATTGAAGTCATCGACGGAAATCTTGTAATCGCAGGCAGCGACAAGCGAGGCACCATCTACGGCATCTACGAAATATCAAACCGCATCGGCGTCTCACCTTGGTACTGGATGGCAGATGCGCCAGTTGTGCACAAGGACGAACTGTGGTGGAAAGCTTCCATCACAGAGCAATGGCCTGCGGTGAAATATCGCGGGTTTTTCATCAACGATGAGTGGCCCTC
>DGSN01000030.1:0-46090 GCA_002393575.1 Prevotellaceae bacterium UBA4361
ATGTCTGTGAATAATTCAGGTTAAGAGCCTCTGCCACATTTGTTGGCAGAGGCTCTTTTTGCATTAAGCTGTTATCTCGGCAATTAATTGCCGTTTCTGCTGACAGACTATCTCTTGCCAAAGGCGTGAATTCTGGATCTTTGCAACAGGAATATGCTCCTTATACCGTTCATAGAACTCGATGGCATGACCTTCATAGAAGTTGTTGTAATAGCGATCGATTACCTCTTCCCAATCCCAAAGGTCTGCATATTTGTCTAACAATTCGTATGACAAGGGTATCTCACTATTCGCAGTCAATTCGTGCCAGTTCCACTTATCCTTGAACGTCTCCAAGATGTTGTCAGGCAGCGACTCCTCACCTATGTACTCAGAGAATGTTTCCCAGTTGATACGATTCTTGAATTTTTGAATCATTGGGATAGTCCATCGTATGCACCTGTTTCTTGAAATTTCATCCCAGTTCACCTTGTCCTGATACTTCTCCAATAGGGCTTCCGACCAGTTGAAGTCATTCGAAAGTTCTTTCCATGCTTCTTCATTCATAATCTTTTGCATGAACTCGTTGCTTAATACTTTTGTTGCCATAATGAGAATAATTAAAGGGTTTATAATTAAGTTCATTGCAAAGAAAGCAAAGACCTCCGCCAACTGGTGGCAGAGGTCTTTGAATAATTCTGTTTTTTCGAAAATTATACGATTGGGTCCGAACAATAGTCTCTTCGTTTACATGATTTGCAGTGTTTCCCCATCCAAACTTCATCAAACTGGTTCATGGCTTGTTCAACGATTACGCGGTCATCGGTCAGGATGCCAGCCTCGAAGTTACGAGTCGTCTCTGCTTTCATGCCAATACCAGCACCCGTCAAATTAGCACTACCCACATACACCTCTTTACCATCAAAGACCAACATCTTGAAATGTACACGAGGACAAAGCACTCGCTCCAAGCGGTCATAGAGAACAGGATACTTGTCAAAGTCCTCCCGAAAGTTCGGACCAGGCTCTTTTGCATGAATGAGTCTTACCTCCACGCCACGCCGGATAAGTTGGGCAATGAGAGCCAGAAAAGGCTTCTTCTCTTTGCCCACCTCCACATAAAGGTCTTTTATGTCAGCAGTGCCAATCCAAAGAATTTGCTTCACGGAGGGAATCCGTGAGAGCACTTCTTTGTAGTGGAAGGAGTTGGAAATAAAGGTAAGCATTGAATAAAAAGGTATTAAATACTTGTTGTAGCCAAAGTCCTCTCTTGTCAAAAGAACTTCTTTCCAGAAATAGTTTCTAACTGATAGCCGCAAGCTGCTGCAACTGTATGTAGTTGGTGGTTCTCCAAGTCGGGGAGGACTCGCCGAGAAACGCAAAGAGTGTCGTAAAACTTGTAGTCTGGATAATCCATCTGATATGCTCGGAACACGGCTTTCAGACAGCCTTCATCAAAAGGTCTATTGTGAGCTACAAGGGGTAGTCCTTCAATCAGCGGCTCTATCTGTGACCACACCTTGGGGAAGACTGGCGCATTGTCAGTATCTTCTTGGCAAAGGCCATGAACCTGACTGCACCAATAGTTATAATAGTTCGGTTCGGGTTGGATGAGAGAGTAGAACGAATCGACTATCTCGCCATTTCTCACGATAACGATGCCTACGGAACATACAGAGGAGCGTTCGTTGTTTGCCGTCTCAAAGTCAATTGCTGCAAAGTCTTTCATTTTATTTATCCTCCTTGTATTTGTTCCACATACGTTGAATTATTCCTGCCATTTCTTCACGAAGCCAGAGGGGTTCGAGCACTTCGATGTCCTCTCCATTTCTGAGAATTTCCTGCATGAAGTCGTAGGTTGGGCGAAGGCGATAGGCGAAGATGCTGTATTCCTCGTTGCGCTCTATCTCTTCCTGCGATTCATGCATCTTCAGGTCGCGGATGTAGTTGGCTTGACCTGCTGAAACCTTCAACTTAACTCTTTGCGAGTCAATACGTTGGTCGGCAATGATGCCAAATGAATCTGCAAAGTATTCGTTGGCATCCCAGTCTTTTGGCATGACGAAGGTTTCGTCTGTTTTGTGGAGCTGTTGGATTCGGTCGAGTGAATAAATCCGAGGCCCTTGCTCGAAATAAAACGGATAGGTGCTACGTGCCACCATGTACCATCGTTGGCGGAACAACTTCACGCAGTAAGGCTGCACATCGAAGTTGTTTTCCTCGTCTTTCCAATAGCTGTGATAGGTGATGTTGATGACGCGGTTTTCCTTCATTGCCTCAATGATGGGTTGGAGATATTGCTGTCCTGAAGGAACAAATTCCAGTTGGATGCGGTCCTTGACGCTCTGACTGTTTGCCAAAGCGTTGCTAACGCAGAAGGTGTTGTAGAGCCATGAGCGCAATCCGTTCTTGCTAATGTCCTCTTCGTTTTCTTTGTAATAACGATATTCGCCACGGTTCTCATTGACGATGCTGATGCCAAACATATCCCAGATGGCATAACGCCAATTGTCGAAGGTACGCTTGGGAATCTCAACACCACGACTGATGTCGTCATCGAGCCAACGATGGTTGAGCTCTTTGAAAGAGATTTTCCGTCTTCGATAGATGGTTTCTATCACCCAGACGTATTTGGAAATCAGGCTTTGGCCTCTGTCATTGTCTGCCATATCTTAATTGTTTTTTGCAAAAATACATCAAAAGTACGCCATATCGCGGCAGAGCTTCAAGAAAAAATGTAACTTTTTCCGATTGTAAAGATACGGACTCTTTTTCAAGCAACAATGCTTTTGAACATTTATTTCTCTACTTTGGCGTGTTTGGTTATATTGTGGATAACTACCTGAAATGTTTTGGACGTATTGGCGTTCTCCTCTATGATTTCACTGAAGTTTTAGTTCGGCGAAAGCCAATCGCTGTTTTGTTTGTACTGAACCATTCGTTTGGCTTAAGCCAAATGTCGAGCCTTCGGTGTTTTTCAAGCGAGGGCTCGGCGTAACGCAAGCGAGGGCTCGTTGTCGTTCAAACGAACCCTCGCTTATTTAGTTGATTCAAAGCCTTGTCTTTTCACTTTTTCATTCTTTCTTTCTCTATTTCCTTTCGGTTTCGGGAAAAAAGCAGTAACTTTGCTGCGCAAACCGTGGATTCCGGTGTGCTTTTGTGTTGTTGCTCTTGGCAGAAATGTTGTAGGTTTGGCTGGGGTGGTGGCATGGGAGCCATGGGATGAAGCTTCATTTAGCAAAAGAAAAAGACAGAAATGAAAGTAATGAAATTTGGCGGAACATCCGTAGGTTCCGTGGAAAGCATTCTGAATGTGAAGAGAATCACGGAGGCTTGCGATGAGCCTGTAGTAGTGGTGGTTTCGGCTTTGGGCGGTGTGACTGACAAGCTGATTCACACGTCGAAGCTCGCCTTGGAGGGTAATCCAAGGTATGTGGATGCTTACAATGAGATGGTGAATAGGCATCACCAGATGATTGATGCCATCATTCCCGACACTGACCAGCAAATTCGTCTTCTGAAGGTGGTGGATGCGCTTCTCGATGACTTGAAGAGCATCTACCAGGGTGTTTATCTCATTCGCGACCTCTCTGAAAAGACTTCGAATGCGATTGTGAGCTATGGGGAGCGCATCTCCAGCAACATTGTTGCCACGCTGATTGAGGGTGCCGTTTGGCACAATTCGCTGCGCTTCATCAAGACGGAGAAGAAGCAGCAGCGGAACATGCTGGTGGCTGACAGGACGTATGAGCTGGTGCGCAAGGAGTTCAAGAACTTTGGCAAGGAGGAGAGGGTGGCGCTGGTGCCTGGCTTCATCTCCACGGACATCGCTTCGGGCGAGGTGACGAACTTGGGGCGTGGCGGCAGCGACTACACGGCGAGCATCATTGCTGCTGCGCTGGATGCGAGGGCGCTGGAGATTTGGACGGACGTGGATGGGTTCATGACTGCTGACCCTCGCGTCATCAACTCGGCTTACACGATTGACAAGTTGAGCTATGTGGAGGCGATGGAGCTTTGCAACTTCGGTGCAAAGGTGGTTTATCCTCCGACGATTTATCCTGTCTGCATCAAGAACATTCCTATTTACATCAAGAACACGTTCCACCCGGAGGCGGCGGGAACGGTGATTCAGGAGGATTCGGGCGATTCGAGCCGTGCCATCAAGGGTATTTCTTCGATTAACGACACGAGCCTGATTACGGTGTCGGGTTTGTCGATGGTGGGTGTGATTGGTGTGAACCAGCGCATTTTCACGGCTTTGGCTGCGGAGGGCATCAGTGTGTTCATGGTGAGCCAGGCTTCTTCGGAGAATTCCACGTCTATCGGTGTGCGCAACGAGGATGCTGAGAAGGCTTGCGAGGTGCTCAACAGCGAGTTCCAGAAGGAAATCGACATGGGCGCGATGTACAAGATGAACTTGGAGAAGAATCTTGCCACGGTTGCGGTGGTGGGCGAGAACATGAAGCATACGCCTGGCATTGCGGGCAAGCTCTTCGGTACGCTCGGACGCAATGGTATCAGTGTGATTGCCTGTGCGCAGGGTGCTTCGGAAACGAACATTTCGTTCGTGGTGGAGAGTCGCTTCTTGCGCAAGTCGCTCAATGTGATTCACGACAGTTTCTTCCTCTCGGAATACCAGGTGCTCAACCTCTTCATCTGTGGTGTGGGCACGGTGGGCAGCAGTCTGATTGAGCAGATTGCGAGCCAGCGCGAACGGTTGATGAAGGAGCGTGGTCTGAAGCTCAACGTGGTGGGCATTGCCAGTGGTCACAATGCGATGTTCTGCCGTGAGGGTCTGCCGTTGGAGAACTACCGTGAGGCGCTGAAGCAGAGTGCGCCCAGCAATATGAAGCGTCTGAAGGAGGAGGTGATTGGCATGAATATCTTCAATTCTGTGTTTGTGGATTGCACGGCGAGTACGCAGGTGGCTGCGCTCTACAACGACTTCTTCGAGCATAGCATCTCGGTGGTGGCTGCCAACAAGGTGGCTGCTTCGTCGGACTATGCCAACTATGCGAAGCTGAAGGCTACGGCTCGCAAGCGCAATGTGAAGTTCCTCTTCGAAACGAATGTGGGTGCGGGTCTGCCTATCATCAACACGATTAACGACCTCATCAACTCGGGCGACAAGATTCAGAAGTTAGAGGCTGTGCTGAGCGGTACGCTGAATTTCATTTTCAATACGATTTCCCGCGATGTTCCTTTCTCGGAGACGGTTAGAAGGGCGAAGGAGGAGGGCTACAGCGAGCCTGACCCGCGCATTGACTTGAGTGGAAAGGATGTGGTTCGCAAGTTGGTCATCCTGTCGCGCGAAGCGGGCTATCGCTTCAACCAAGAGGATGTGGAGAAGCGGCTTTTCATTCCCGACTCACTGTTGGAAGGCAGTGCGGAGGATTTCTGGAAGAATTTGCCTTCGCTTGATGCTGACTTCGAGCAGCGTCGCCAGCGGCTTGAGTCGGAGCACAAGCATTGGCGCTTTGTGGCTTCCCTGCAGGATGGCAAGGCGAAGGTGTCGCTTGAGGAGGTGGATGAGCATCATCCTTTCTACGACCTCGAAGGCTCTAACAACATCATCCTCATCACGACGGAACGCTACCACGACTATCCGATGCTCATTCAGGGCTACGGTGCTGGTGCGAGTGTGACGGCTGCGGGTGTGTTTGCCGACATCATGCGGATTGCGAATATATAAGAGTGAAAAGTTAAAAGTGAAAAGTGAAAAATGCCATCCGGCTCTATCGCTTCACGCTTCACGTTAAACACTAAACCTACCGACAATGAAACATATCATTATATTAGGCGACGGCATGGCTGACCATCCTGTGGAACGACTGGGTGGAAAGACGCTGTTGCAATATGCCGACAAACCTTACATGGACATGTTGGCAAGGAAGGGACGAACGGGACGACTCATCACGGTGCCTGAGGGCTTTCCTCCTGGAAGCGAAGTGGCTAACACTTCCATCATGGGTTACGACCTGAACCAGGTGTATGAGGGACGTGGTCCGCTCGAAGCTGCTTCCATTGGTTACGAAATGAGTGACGACGACTTTGCCATCCGCTGCAATATCATCACGCTGCAGGATGGCAACATCCTTACGCATAATGGTGGAAATCTTGAGACGGAGGATGCTCGTGTGCTCATTGATTGTCTCAACGAGCATCTGGGCAATGAGCAGGTGCGCTTCATTGCTGGCATTCAGTATCGCCATCTGCTGGTCATCAAAGGGGGAAACAAGCACGTGGTTTGCAACCCTCCTCATGACCATCCCAATGAGCCTTGGCGACCTTTGCTCGTGACGGCTGAACCAGGATGGGAAAACAGGCACGACGTGTATGTGGATGTGAATGGTGGCAGGCATGAGCGCATGACAGGGCAGGAGATGGCTGACTTGCTCAACCAGCTCATTCTGAAGTCGCAGGAGTTGCTTGCCGCGCATCCTTACAACCAAGCCAAGCTGCAAAGGGGCGAACGTCCTGCCAACAGCATTTGGCCTTGGAGTGGAGGCTATCGTCCGAGTATGCAGACTTTGCAGCAGCTCCATCCGCAAGTGAAGACGGGTTCTGTCATTTCTGCCGTTGACCTCATCCGTGGCATCGGTCATTATGCTGGGCTGAACATCATCGAGGTGGAAGGTGCGACAGGATTGGCGAACACCAACTACGAGGGCAAGGCGCAGGCTGCTATCGAGGCTCTGAGAAAGCAGGACTTCGTGTTTGTGCATGTGGAAGCTACTGATGAGGCGGGGCACGACGGCGATTTGGAGCTGAAACTCCGTGCCATCAACTATCTCGACCATCGCCTCATCGAGCCTATCTACAACGAGGTGAGAACATGGGACGAACCTGTGTGCATCGCCATTCTGCCCGACCATCCTACGCCTGTGGAAATGCGCATCCATGTGAACGAGCCTGTGCCGTTCATCATCTATGCTCCAGGCATGGAGCCTGACGGCGTTCTCACTTACGACGAGGAAACTTGCAAGGAGGGCTATTACGGGCTGCTCTGCAAGGACGAGTTTATCAATGCCTTGATGGCAATTTAAGTGAAAATGGCCCCTCCCAACCTCCCCAAGGGGAGGAGAAGCCGTCCGGATGGTGACCCTCCCCCTTGGGGGAAGTTGGAGGGGGCTACTAAAAATATTAAAGTATGAAATTTTATAGTACAAACGGACAAGCACCTCTTGCAAGCCTTGAGAAGGCTGTGGTGAAAGGTTTGGCAGAGGACCGCGGGCTCTATATGCCTGAGCGCATCAAGACGCTGCCTCAGTCGTTCTTCGACAACATTCAAAATCTCTCCTTCCAGGAAATCGCCTACACCGTTGCCGATGCTTTCTTTGGCGAGGATGTGCCTGCCGACGATTTGAAGCGCATCGTCTTCGACACGCTTTCCTTCGACTGCCCTGTGCAGAAGGTGAAGGACAACATCTATTCGCTCGAACTCTTCCACGGTCCAACATTGGCATTCAAGGACGTTGGTGCCCGCTTCATGGCTCGCCTCTTGCAGTATTTCATCAAGAAAGAAGGACAAACCGACTTGGTGAACGTGCTGGTTGCCACTTCGGGCGACACGGGTTCTGCCGTGGCAAACGGTTTCCTCGGTGTGGAAGGCATCCACGTCTATGTCCTTTATCCTAAGGGCAAGGTCAGCCCTATTCAGGAATGCCAGTTCACGACGCTGGGTCAGAACATCACAGCCGTGGAGGTGGATGGCGTGTTCGACGATTGCCAGGCATTGGTCAAGACCGCATTCATGGATGCAGAACTCAACCAACGCATGAAGCTCACTTCTGCCAATTCCATCAACGTGGCTCGCTTCCTTCCTCAGTCGTTCTATTATTTCTATGCCTACGCACAGATGAAGCGAATGGGGCTGGCTGACAACCTTGTCGTTTGTGTGCCATCGGGCAACTTCGGCAACATCTGCTCAGGACTTTTTGGCAAGCGCATGGGACTTCCTGTCAAGCGATTCATCGCTGCCAACAATGCCAACGACATTTTCTACAACTACTTGCAGACTGGCGAGTACAATCCTCGTCCTTCAATCCAGACCATTGCCAATGCGATGGACGTGGGCGACCCTTCGAACTTCGCTCGCATCTACGACCTCTACAACAAAGACCATGCCGCCATCACTGCTGACATCAGCGGTGCTACCTACACCGACGAGCAGATTGCCGAGAGCATCCGTTCGGCATACGAGCAGACGGGCTACCTCTGCGACCCTCACGGAGCCGTTGGCTATCGTGCCCTCTGCGAAGGACTCAAGGAAGGCGAAGTCGGTGTGTTCCTCGAAACCGCCCATCCAGCCAAGTTCCTCTCCACTGTCGAAGGCATCATTTCAGAGAAAGTGCAGGTTCCTGCCAAGCTCGCTGCCTTCATGGAGGGCAAGAAGCAGAGCGTGGCAATGAGCAAGAACTTTGCAGACTTCAAATCATTCCTACTTAAGTAAAACGAAGAATGAACGCTACGCTTAAATGAAGAATGAAAAATGAAGAATGAAGAATGGATTTTACCCTGCTCATTGGATGAGTAACTTAAATTCTTCATTCTACATCCTTCATTCAGCATTCTTCATTCAGCATTCTCCATTCTTAATTCTTCATTTCAATGGAATTCCGCTTATTCAAACAACAAACAGCCCCCAATGCTCCTAAGACGAGCATCGGCAAGCAGCAAAAGCGAGCCGTGTGGATTCGCTTGGTGCTCACCGTTCTGGTGTCCACCTTCATCGTTGTCTATTTCATGCCGCGTTCTGCCACCTTCAACTACGAGTATCGTGAAGGCTATCCGTGGCGTTATGGCGATTTGTTTGCTAAGCAGAAATTCAATATCGAGATGAGCGACTCTGCCATTCGTGCCCAAGAGGACAGCGTGCGCAGAGCCTTCCAGCCTTATTTCAACGTGAATGCCACCGTCCGTCCTGCCATGCTTTCCAAACTCAGGTCGGTTGAGGTAAACACGCTCGGCTCCGACGACAAGGTGAAAGCCCTGAGCGACAAGGAAATGGCACCATACGTGGCTCATGTTGCTCAGTTGCTCGACACTGTCTATTCGCATGGTGTTGTCTCGCCGCAGATTTATGACAGCCTACAAAACGTGGGAGTCCGAGCCGTGCGACTCATCAACAACAATGTGGCTCGTTCCGTTCCTTTTTCCAGCATCTTCTCCACGCAGAGTGCCTATCAGTTCATCATGAACCACGACCGAGAACGATTCTCTCCCAACATCTTGGCTCGGCTCAACGTGAATCTCGTTCTGGAGGAAAATGCTCGGCTCGACCCAGATAAAAGCAACGAGGAATGCGAAGACCAACTCTCACACATACCGCGAGGTGTGGGGCTCGTCGTGGCAGGTGAGCGCATTGTCTCACGAGGCGAAATCGTCACCCCCGAAATCTATCTCAAGCTGAAATCCTACGACAAGGTTGTAGCCGATGAGAAATTAGAGAACGACCGTCTGCCTTACATCATCAGTGGACAGTTCATCATGGTGCTCATCATTATGTCCGTTCTCGCTTCCTTCGTCTTCCTTTTCCGTCGCGACTACTGGCAGAACTGGCGTTGCGCCCTTTTGCTCTATCTGCTCGTCGTCGTGTTCAGCGTGGTGGCATCCCTCATGGTCTCACAGCATTTCTACCACATCTTCATGGTGCCAGTCTGCTTCGTACCTATTATCATCCGCGTTTTCCTCGATTCTCGCACCGCCTTCGTGTTCCATATCGGCATGGTCCTCATCATTTCCCTCGTTCTCACCTATCCTTACGAGTTCATCCTTCTTCAGGTGGTGGCAGGACTCATTGCCATTCAGACGTTGCGAGAATTGCAACAGCGTTCGCAGGTGTTCCAAACCGCTTTCTTCGTCACCATTTCCTACGTCGTCTTCTACATTGCATACGAACTGACCGTCGGCGTTTCCTTGGAGGAAATAGACCGAAGCAACTTCACCTATTTCCTCATCAATGGCGTGTGCCTCCTCTTCACCTATCCCATGCTTTGGGCATTGGAGAAGTCTTTCGGATTCGTCAGCGATGTCACATTGGTGGAACTTTCCAACATCAACCATCCTCTGCTTCAGATGCTCTCCGAGTCCTGCCCTGGAACATTCCAGCACTCCATGCAGGTGGCAAACCTTGCAACGGAGGTGGCAAAGAAACTCGATGCCAAAGTGCAGCTTGTGCGTACAGGAGCCCTCTATCACGACATCGGCAAGACGCGCCATCCTGGTTACTTCACCGAAAACCAAGGCAACATCAATCCTCACACACGACTCTCCGCCCAGCGCAGTGCCGCTGCCATCATCGAGCATGTCACTTACGGCGTTGAACTGGCAAGCCAATACAATCTCCCCGACATCATCAAGCGTTTCATCCTCACCCATCACGGCAGAGGCAAGGTGCGCTATTTCTACATCAGCTACAAGAACGAGCATCCCGACGAGGAAGTGGACGAGGCACCATTCACCTATCCAGGTCCAAACCCAATGACCGCAGAAGAAGCCATCCTCATGATGTGCGACGGTGTGGAAGCAGCGTCCCGTTCCCTGAAGGAATACACCGAGGACAGCGTCAGTGGCATTGTCGATAAGATTGTCGATGCACAGATGAACGAAGGATTCTTCAACGAGTGCGACATCACCCTTCGCGACATCTCCATTGCTAAATCGACCATGAAGGACCGTCTCAAAATCATCTACCACACGCGCATCTCCTATCCAGAGCTACAACCAAAGCCCGAAGAGGAGGCAAGCAAACCAGAAGCAGAGAAGTGATAGGCTCTGCCTCTTTCCGTTTCCCGAAATGGGTGAAACGAGTTTCTTTGTTAATATCTAAAAAATCATCGTGCTATTTCTAAAAACGAAAGTTAAAGTTTTAGGAATGGCACGATTTTCTTTTCTAAAACTTTAGTTTTCTAAAAATTTAGAATTAACTTTGCGATGTGATGATGCAAGAATGATAATAAGTTGAAAATTAAAAAAGTCATTGAGTGGTGAACTTTTAACCTTTAACTTACCAAAATTCTTCATTTTTCATTCTTAATTCTTCATTTTTTTATTCTTCATTTATAACATGAAACAATACACATTGACACGTGGCGAGATGCAGGTGATGAATGCACTCTGGGCGATGCCGGCAGGGAAGGGTACCGTGGCAGAAATCATCGAACACTATGATGAACCCAAACCCGCTTACACCACCATTGCCACCTTCGTGAAGATTCTCATCAACAAGGGATTCCTCGCGGCTGAGAAAGCAGGCAACGGCACTCGACTCTTTTTCTATCGTCCGCTTCTCACGAAAGACGAATACACGCGGCGCGTGATGAAGGACGTGAAGGACAATTTCTTCGGTGGTTCTGCCTCTTCCTTCCTTTCCTTCTTCGTGCGCGAAGAGCAGATGTCGGAAGACGAAATCCAGCAACTTCTTGAGATGATTGAGAAAGGAGGTGAATAATGGAAATGCTCGAATCCATCGTACTTTTTTCCATCAAGTCGGCGCTGGTGCTGACGGTGCTATGGTTGCCATACGCCCTGTTGTTGCGGCGGGAGAAGTTCTTCCGTTTCAACCGCATCGTCCTGCTCACCATTCTCCTTCTGTCTCTCGTCATTCCGTTGCTCAATGTGCCTGTGTTGCGCTTCGAGACCGCCTCGCGAGGCATCGTAGAAATCGGAATGCCCCAAGCATGGGTGGAGGTGCAAGAGCGTTTCCGCAATGCCTTCCTTCTGCCCGAAGTGGTGGTGTCCAGCCAGCGTGCGGACATGCCGTTGTGGTGGTTCCCTCGTTGGCAAGTTCTCCTTTCGCTATTATATATAATAGGTGTGGCAGTGTCGATGTTTCTTGCCGTGAGGAAGTTCGTCCGCATGATTCGCTTCATCCCTTCCGCCTGCCTCTGGACAGACCGTCAGGGCTCTGCCACCATCTATTGCCATGCTGCGTCGGTTGTTCCCTTCTCGTGGATGCGTTCCATCGTGATTTCCGAAAGCGACTACGAGCAGAACGGACGCACCATCTTGCTCCACGAACAGGCGCATGTGCGTCTGCACCATTCCTACGATGTGTTGTTGGTTCAGTTCATGAAAATCATGCAATGGTTCAATCCGTGCATCTACTTGCTGGAGATGGACTTGCGCGATGTGCATGAGTTCCAAGCCGACGATGCAGTCCTCTCGTCGGGCATCACTGCCCATAGCTATCAATTATTATTAATCAAAAAAGCCGTTGGCTCCAGCTCCTACACTTTCGCCAACAGCTTCAATCACAGTTTGTTAAAAAAACGTATCACTATGATGTTACAAAAGAAATCAAGTTCGTGGCGCATGGCTCGTGCCATCTATCTTGCGCCTTGTGCAGTGTTGCTCGCACTGCTTCTTGCCACACCGCAACTGAGCAGTTGCAAGCAGGACGGTGGCAAAGTTAGTGAAAATTCTGAAAACAGCAGCGAAAATCCTGAAGGTATTTCCGTTTCGGCATCTTCCGACACCCTTCAAGCGCCTGTCACCAAGCAGCAAATACAAGTGAAGGGGAAGGATGGCGAATCCACCACATTGAATGTGCTGAGCGTTGTTGGTGTTGACGAATCATCGGGTGAGGCTAAAAAGGAATCGGATGATAGAATCCGCACGGAACCAACCCAAGCAAAGGTGGCTGACGAGGACTACGAAGGAGAAACGGTTTACGACGTCGTGGAGGAATTGCCACAATTCCCTGGGGGCATGGAAGAACTGATGAAATACTTGGCAACCAAGGTGAAATATCCCAAGTCTGCCCAGACAGAAGGCATTGAAGGCAGGGTACTCGTTTCGTTTGTCGTAGAGAAAGACGGAAGCATCACCCATTCGAAAGTCGTCAACTCAGCGAGTCCAGAACTGGATGCCGAGGCATTGCGAGTGGTGAAGTCGATGCCACGATGGACACCAGGCAAAGAGAAAGGCGAGGTTGTCCGTGTGAAGTTCAATGTTCCGATTTTGTTCCGCTTGAAGTAGTGTTTTGGACGAACAGATTCTCCGCATATTGGTGCATTAGACCCTGAAAAGGGTCTTCGCTCAGTAACCGTAGGTCGGAACGACCTGCGGAGGATGTAGATGACGGCTATATGCACTCTGAATGAGTGCCCCAACCATGTTTGTGGGCGACCCCGCAAGGGTCGATGTACTACTCATAGCCATCTATCCGAGGGTGCTTCGCACACCTCGGTTACTGAGCGATGACGCTTTCAGCGTCTAAATCACTTGATTGCGGATAATCATTTTGGAAGAAAAGAACTTGGTTTTTGAGTATGCCGAACCGTCCTTGTGGATGTCGTGAAAAAGCGAGCCTTCGTTGAAATTCAAACGAGGGCTCGTTTGCGCATCGGCGAGCGCTCGTTTGAACGCAAACGAGCGCTCGGCGTTTCAGTAAATGCAAATAAACGTTTCGGTTGAATGATATTGTTGGGCTTCGTGTTGCTTTTCCCGTTTGATGAAAGGGGAATAATAGCTTTTGATGCAGTATTTGTGCCGATTGGATTTTGAAAGATAACAAGAATTTATTTACTTTGCAAAAATAAACGTAATCATACGATGAGTGACTTTTCAATAGGATTGACCTTTTCGGGCGGTGGCTATCGTGCTGCTGCCTACCATTTGGGTACATTGTGGATGCTGCATCACCTGAAAGTGGACGACGGAACTCTGCTGGAGCACGTGGAGGTGCTGAGCACCATTTCGGGGGGTTCCATCACGGGTTTGCGCTATATGCAGGCATTGGCTGAAGGCGAAGACATCGACGAGATGGTGGATGACGTGATGGACTTCATGCGCAATGTGGATTTGATAAGGGATGCTTTCAGGCAGTTGGATGACTATGACCATCAGAACGGTGCATCTGCCATCCGCACGATGAAAGAGATTTACGACGAAAGGTTGTTCAAGGGCTGTACCTTTGGCAAACTGCTGGAGAAGATGGACGACATTCCTGTCAATCATTATGCTGCCAATGGTACTGACTTTACCAACGGTTATGAATTCCGTTTTCAGATTTCAGATATACGGAGGAATGAGAGTGGCTATTTTGGCAATGCCCCTCACCGCATTCCGCAGGATGCCATTCAGCACATTCGTCTGTCGGAAGCCTTGGCTTGTTCGTCGTGCTTCCCAGGGGGCTTCGAACCTATGATTTTTCCCGATGACTTCGCCATTTCTGACACTGAAGTGGGCAAGCAACTGTTGGAACAATACGGGCGTTTTGGCATTATGGATGGTGGAGCTATTGACAACCAAGGTATCGAGCCAGTGCTTTTGGCTGAAGAGCGCATGAGGAACAATCGAGAGAATCGACAGGAATGTGCGCTCGACTTGGTGATAGTGAATGATGTCTCTCATGTGGACATTAATCCCTACGTACCCAAGAACATCAAGCTGCCCAAGTGGTTGAATAAGCTGAATCTCAATCGCTTGAGCTCGTATTCCAATTGGATGACAACTTTCATTGCTGTGGCAATCATTCCTGCTGCCCTCTTCGGATGCACTTGGCTACTGTGTGTGCTGTCGGCTCTGTTTGCTGTTTCAGCCGTCTTTTCCATTCTCGCCAGAATGGGCAGAAATAAAGTGAAGAAGGCGGTGGAGAAGACGTTCATGAAGCACAGTGTGGGCGATTTGCTGACGCTTCGCTTTTCCGACCTTTGCACCTTGTTCTTTAATCGTGCCACTTCGATGTGGACGCTGACGGACGAAGTGTATATGAAGCAAATCCGCACTCTGCAATATAAACACTTGTTCCAGAATAGTTTGTTCACGAATCGTGCGGTCGCAAACCCGATTTATGAATTGGAAAAGGGTGAAACCTTCGACAAGCAGGTGGAAAGCGGGAAATTGCCTGAGTTTCTGCGCCCTTCTCAGGCTATTCGCGACAATAGCCACATTGCTTCGAATATGGCAACCACTCTTTGGTTCTCAGAGGAGGACAAGGCGAAACGTATGCAGGAACGACTTTTTGCGGCGGGACGCTATAGCATCTGCTTCGTCTTGTTGCGCTATATTCATAAGTTGAAGACGAAGAACAATAAGAATATCACCTCGCGTCACGAGATGCTGATAGGCTTGGAACCTCAACTCAGGGAGTTCTGGGAACGATACCAGAGAAATCCGCTGGAAGGGATGTGAATGAAGAATAGCCCCCTTCAGCTCCCCCAAGGGGGGGGTGAATAACCATCCGGACGACTTCTCCTCCCCTTGGGGAGGTTGGGAGGGGCTATTCTTCATTTTATTATTCTTCATTCTTCATTCTACATTCTTCATTTATTTGGTGTACGATTTTCCATATAAGGGGTATTTTTTTTAGCAGAAATGTAAGGAATGTGATGTAAATTTGCAAACGAGAGAAAAATGGCTTTTAACTAACATTCAAAAATACATGAATATGAAGATGAAATATCTGTGGATGGCTATTTCGGCTTTGATGCTTTGTTCGGCAACGAGTGTGGATGCCAAAAAGAAGAAAAAGGTAGATTTGTGGCCCGATGGCACACCCGTGAGTGAATGGTTCCGACAGGCAACTCCTGCCACGTTGGAAAACCTGGGTCGTCAATTCGTGCTGACGGAGCATGGGGTGAAACAGGATTCCACTTTGTTGCAAACGGCTGCTATTCAGGCAGTGATTGAAAAGGCTGCCCAGACGGGTGAGAAGAGCGTGGTGGTCGTTCCGCAAGGCACGTTCCTCAGTGGTGCGCTGTTCCTGCGCCAGGGTGTGAACCTGTGGGTTGCCGAAGGTGGTAAGCTGAAGGGCAGTGACGACATCAGTCAGTTTCCCGTGATGAACACCCGCATCGAAGGACAGACGTGCAAGTATTTCTGTGCTTTGCTCAACGCTGACGGACTGGACGGCGTGACCATTGCGGGCAAAGGCGTGGTGGATGGCAACGGTTTGAACTACTGGAAGGCGTTCTGGGTGCGTCGCAGTTGGAATCCTCAATGCACGAACAAGGACGAACAGCGTCCACGCCTGTTGTATGTGTCGAATTGCAAGAACGTGGAGGTGTCGGGACTGACCTTGCAACATTCTCCGTTCTGGACTTCCCACTATTACCGTTGCGAGAATGTTCGTGCCTTGAATCTCCGCATCCTTTCGCCTGCTTCGCCAGTGAAGGCTCCTTCGACGGATGCCATCGACATTGACGTTTGCAAGAACATGCTGGTGAAGGGTTGCTACATGGCGGTGAACGACGATGCCATTGCCTTGAAGGGCGGTAAGGGAGTCTATGCCGACAAGGACGAGACGAACGGCTCGAACGAGAACATCATCATCGAAGATTGCGAATATGGATTCTGCCACGGTTGCCTCACTTGCGGAAGTGAGTCTATCCACAACAAGAACATCATCTTGCGACGCATTCGGGTGAATCACGGTCAGCGACTGCTCTGGCTCAAGATGCGTCCCGACACACCTCAGCAATACGAATACATCACGGTGGAGGACATTACGGGCGACGTGACGAACTTCATCTATGTGCGTCCGTGGACTCAGTTCTTCGACTTGCAAGGACGCACGGACATGCCGATTTCCTACGGCAACCACATCACCATGCGCAACTGTAACTTGCAGTGCCGCAACGTGTTCGAGGTGCAGAAGAGCGACCAATATCGTCTTTCCAACTTCTGCTTCGAGAACTTGAAAATCAAGGCGAATGGTGCGCCTATCGATGAAAGCCAAGTGGAGAATTTCACGATAAAAGGTGTTGACATTACATTTGATGATTGATTATTTGTCCTTTCCACAATAAATTTCTAAATTTGCAGCGGAAAGCCGAAAATTGGTGAGTTAAAAGTTAAGAGTTAAAAGTGAAAAAGTTTTATGTCAAAGGTCTGAGGTCTATGGACCAAGGTCGCCTTTGACCTATGACTTTCGAGCTTTGACTCTTTTAACTTTTAACTTTTAATTTTTGATTGAATAAAAACTAACTATATTTAAACGACATGAAAAAACTTCTACTTTTTGCTGCTTTCGCCCTGATTGCAGCAGTTTCTTTTGCACAGAAAAAAGTCTATATCCCTAACGAATGGCGCAATCCTTGGCCAGCCGACTCGTTGCTCTATGCTGAGAGCGACCCCAACAACCGATACACTTGGTCGAAGAGTCGTTCTGTGGAAACCGACAACTTCATCATCTTTTGGGACAAGGGATGGGGTAGCACGGCTCCCGACAAGTTGTCGAAGAACAATTTCTACTACTTCGACCTCGACTTCATGAAGCAGAAGCTGGAGGAATACTACGACTTGGAAATCAACAAGCTGGGATTTGTTGACCCTGTCAATTCCAATGTTGCAAAATATAAAATCATGGTGCTGCTCAACCACACGGAGGAATGGACTTGCTACGGTGGCGGCTACGATTTCCAGGTGCCTGCCCTTTGGCTCAACCCATCCACGAGTAAGCCTGTTGGCAGTGCGGTGGCGCACGAAGTGGGGCATAGTTTCCACTACATGTGCTATGCAGAGGACTCGAAGCAAGGAACGGTGGGCAACTGCTACACGGGTTTCCACGGAGCCGTGGGAAAGGGTGCTGCCATTTGGGAGACAACTGCCAACTGGCAGGCGCTTCAGTCGTTCCCTGAAGAATACTTCACGATGAGCGGAACGAGCGACATCTTCCAGAACAGCCACAACTATGCCTTCACGCATGAATGGCATCGCTATCAGGCATATCCTTTCTTCACATACTTGGTGGAGCACTTCGGCGACGTGAAGGTGATTTCCGACGTGTGGAAAACGCACGAAACAACCATCAAGGACTTCAACGAGGTGCTGATGGACTGCAAGGGACTGAGCGTGGAAGAACTCTATAAGTTGCACTTCGACTTTGCCATGCACGTTGTGACATGGGACATTGAGTCGGCAAAACCTTATCTCAATGACAATTACATTGGCAAGTTCCACTATGCTTGTTCGCAGACTGACGACAAGACTTATCAGGTGGCATACGAGAGTTGTCCGCAAGGAACGGGTTTCAACGTGATTCCTTTGCAAGTGCCTGCTGCTGGAACTGAAATCAATACGCACTTCACGGCGCTGCGCACGGCTGCTGCTCTGGCTGAGTCCGACCCAGCGCAGTTCTTGAACGGCGATTCTCGCTTTGAGCATGTGAGCCGAACGAAGTACAATGCTGTGTCTCGTGCTTCGCAGCGAGGTTTCCGTTTGGGCTATGTGGCTCTGATGCAGGATGGTTCACGCCAGTATTTCACGGACGACGAAATCCACTGCACGGGTTCTGCGGAAATGACAGAGGACTATGGCATCACCGTGCCAGAGGGTGTGAGCCGCTTGTGGTTGGTGGTGGCACCAGCCTTGAAGAGCTATTTCCGACATGAGTGGGACGACGTGGCAACGAACGACGACCAGTGGCCTTATCGCATTCAGCTGGAAGGCACCGACCTGGGTTCGGCAGCCACTGTCTATGCTTCGCCTACGCTCGACGGCAGAAAAATTCAGGATGCTACGCTTACCTACGACGTGTATTTCGCTCCACGCAATGACTATGTGGGAACAACCGTCACGGTGGGTGGTTCGGCAGCTGCCACGTTGGGCACAGCCTTCCAGATGAAGCCTGCCGACATCGCTGGCAAGATGGTGAACTATTCAAGTGCAGGTCCTGCTAACGGAAAGGTGATGTTCTATGCAGCCAAGAGTGACGGCTCGCTGATTCAGAGTGGTTCCACGGCTAATGGTTACGGACATTGGTTCTCGAAGACTGGTGGAGTGGTGGCTTTCTCGGGTTCTTCCTACGTCTATTCGGAGTTCCAACCTGGAAGTTTGAGTTTCAACCTCGGTCCTTATCCTAACAGAACAAAGGTGGGCGAAACATGCACCATCGCTCAGGCACTCCGCTATCGCAGTGGTTCGGACTATGCCAAGGTGGTATTCGTCTTCAACATCCACTTCGACTCATCGAAGACGGGTGCTGAATTGTCTTCCATTGAATACGAAAACACCGATGCCATCTTCACCGTGGCTGATGCTTCCCATGCCCATGAACACGTGGATGTTTATTCCCTCTCAGGCGTGAAGCTGAAAGGCAACGTGGAACGTCGTTCTGCACTCGATGGTCTCCAACGTGGCATTTATGTCGTTGGGAATGAGAAAGTGGTGGTGAAGTAAATCTATCATCAACTACTACCGCAAGAACTTTTCTCTATGATTTTTTTGCTCTGCCGTTAAGATTATTTAACGCTTAACGGTGCAGTGTTTTCTGACTTTCTGTATTTAGTTAGTAGAATAATAACAACACAAATATATGAAAAAATGAAAATAATTAAGATTTGGAGACTCGCCTTTGCGGTGCTTGCTGCTTTCTCCCTCGCCTCTTGTAGCAGCGATGATGACGACAAGGATATTACCAATGAGATTAACATGAGCGTTTCCGCAGAACCGGGCGTGATGTACGACCTCTTCGACAGTTGGGGAGAGCATCCCATTGAGTGTATGCGTGTGATGACTCAGGACGAGCCTGGACAATGGCAGAACCTGCACTTCAGCGACATCAAAGGTTTCACCTACGAAAGAGGGCATGAATACGAATTGCGCGTGAAGCGAACCATTTTGGCCAATCCACCACAGGATGCCAGCAACCGTACATACGAACTGGTGCGCATCCTTGCCGACAAGAAAGTGGAAGATGTGGCTGAGCCTTTGGAGAAAGTCATCAAGAGTGAAGCCGACATAGAGTATGAGCAGCAGTGCCCGATAGAGAAATATGCCATAGCCAAAGGGGGTGAATATCTGGTGGACAGCGATGGCAAGGTGACATACGCCGATGGCACGCCAACTCCAGAATTCGACAAGCACGCACGAATCTACTTGGAGAACATTCTCGACAAGAGCCATCCGCTGTGGCAGGCAGGTGCCCGCTATCAAGCAACCTACGCCTACGTACTTTCACCGCTTACGGATGAGATACGCCTTGTGCCGAGCAATCGTTCTGCTGTCCTCTTCAAGAACATACTTACTGAGAGCGAAATGGCATACGTCCAGCAGTCGATGCCACAGGGCGAAACGCTGCACTACGCCCTCATTCTCGCCAATGTCTATAAGCGCGGAATACAAAAGGTGGAGTTCACAATCAAAAAGAAATAAATCAAACGTATGCAGGGGGAGTTGTCATGATGTGACGCTCCCCTTGCTTGTTTTCCCTTTGCGAGGAATTCTCTTTCCACTATTGCAATTCTTTTTTTTGATTCTACTGAAATGTCGAGCCTTCGTCGTTTTTCAAGCGAGCCCTCGTTTGAACTACGCCGAGGGCTCGCTGATTCGATAACGAGCCCTCGTTACTATAGTAAATCCCCAAATATGCATGAAAACCATCAAAGCCGTTTTTCTTTTGTGAAAAAACGACGCTGCAGTCATGCGAGAATGAATAAACGTGAAAAAAATAGAAAAAGTTTTACAATAAAATAAGAAAGTGTTCGTTATTAAGGTTATGGGTTTAAAGCGAACAATTCAGAAATGCGCCCTGATGGGTGTGCTGTCGCTGGCATCGCAAGGTGCTTGGGCGCAGATGGACGTGCAGTTTTCCGACTACGTCCGCCTGAAATCGTACTACAATCCTGCTGTGTCGGGAACGGACGGCAAGCTGAATGTGGTGGGAGCATACGCCATGCAGTTTGTGGGCTACGATAATGCGCCTAAGACCATGTATGTGAGCGCTGACATCCCGATTTTTTTCCTTGGTCCGCGCCACGGTGCTGGTGTGAGCCTCATGAGCGACGACGTGGGCATTTTCCGCCAGCAGACCATCAGTCTGCAATACGCCTTCAATATGAAGATTGGCAAGAGGGGCAGGTTGGCTATCGGTGTGAATGGTGGAATGATTCAGGAAACCATTGATGGTAGCGGCCTCCTGCTGCCCGACACGGGTTCGGGTGGTGGCACTGACCCTGCATTCCCTACGTCGGAGGTGAAAGGCTCGCATATCGATTTGTCGGCTGGTGTCTATTACTACCACCCGAAGTATTGGGGAGGCTTCTCCGTGCGACATCTGGCTGCCCCTCTGTTGGAAGTGGGCGAAACGACCCTCTATCAGATTGACAGAACTTATTATTTGATGGGTGGAGGCAATATACGCCTCAAAAATTCGTTATTCTCTTTGCAACCTTCTTTCATGGTGATGACCGACATGAAGAACTGGAGGGAGGATGTGCAGCTGAAGGTGAGCTACGAATTTGAGTCGCGGAGTTTCTACGCTGGAGTAGGGTACAGCCCTGGCATCTCCACTACTTTCTTCCTCGGTGGCAATTTCCACGGCATAGGTCTTGGCTATTCTTACCAGATGTACACGTCGGGAGTCGGGATGCTGAATGGTTCTCACGAAATCACATTGGGCTACCAAACCGAACTGGACCTCTTCAAGAAGGGACGCAATCGACACAAAAGTGTGAGGTTCTTGTGAAAAAAGGTCAAAAGTCAAAGGTCAAAAGCCAAAGGCAACCTCAGACCTTAGTCCTTAGACCTTAGACCTCAGACCTTTGACATCAAAAACTCAAAAAACGTACCTCAACAACGATAAAGGTAACTAAATAGATATGAAGAAGTTTTTATCAATCCTTTCCGTAGCAACGGTGCTTCTGTTCGTTTCCTGCATGGGCGGTACGAGCAAGTCGGGCACAGGTGGTGCTGGAGGAGAAGTGACTGGTGTGAGCGGAAGCTCCATGCAGGAGCCTGCTCCTTACGGAATGGTGCTTGTGAAGCGTGGTTCCCTGAAGATGGGAACAGAATCTACTGACTCCCTGTGGGGCAAAGACCTGCCAACTCGTGACATTTCGGTCGATGCCTTCTGGATGGACGAGCATGAAGTGACCAACTCCATGTATCGCCAGTTCGTGTTCTGGGTGCGCGACAGTATTATTCGTGAACGTCTCGCCGACCCTGCATACGGTGGCGATGAGTCCTACAAGATTGAGGAGGACAAGAACGGCGACCCTATCACACCGCACCTCAACTGGAACAAGTCGATTCCTTGGAAGAACCCTGACGAGGACCAGCAGCGTGCCATTGAAAGTGTCTATACCATCCATCCGTTCACAGGCGAGCGTATGCTTGATGCCAGTCAGATGAACTATCGCTACGAGACATTCGACTATGCGACGGCTGCATTGCGCAAGTATCGTCTGAATCCAGCTGAGCGCAATCTCAACACCGATGTGCAAGTGGATCCGAACGAGGTGGTGATGATTTCGAAGGATACCGCATACGTTGACGACGAGGGAATCATCCACCGCGAGACACTCACTCGTCCACTCTCATCGATGTGGGACTTTGTCAACACATATATTGTTAATGTCTATCCCGACACCACTTGCTGGATTAACGATTTCCAGAATGCGGAGAACGAGGTGTATATGCGTCTCTACTTCAGCCATGCCAACTACAATGATTTCCCTGTCGTTGGTGTGAACTGGGAGCAGGCAAATGCTTTCTGCAACTGGCGTACCAACTATCTCATTCGTGGACTCGGAGCCAGTGCGAAGTTCATTCAGCGCTACCGTCTCCCAACCGAGGCTGAATGGGAATATGCAGCCCGTGGCAAGGAAGGCAACGAACTGCCTTGGACACAGGAAGGCGTGAAGAGCGAGAAGGGATGCTTCTACGCCAACTTCAAGCCCGATCGTGGTAACTACACTGAGGATGGCAACCTCATCACCTCTAAGGTGGGTATCTTCTCAGCCAATTCCAACGGTCTCTACGATATGGCAGGAAACGTGGCAGAGTGGACATCTACCATCTTCACAGAGGCTGGTGTGCTCTCCATGAGCGATATGAACCCTGAACTCTACTACAACGCAGCCAAGGAAGACCCTTACGCTCTGAAGAAGAAGTCGGTTCGTGGCGGTTCGTGGAAAGACCCTGAGAGTTTCATCAAATCCGCTTGGCGTTCCAGTGAATATCAGAATGTCGGTCGTTCCTTCATTGGTTTCCGCTGCGTCCGCTCACAAGTGGGAACAGGCTCAAAATCAGCGAAAGGGGCAAAGAGTAGCGGTGGTAAAACCAGACGACAGAGGCATTAAATGAAAGTGAAAAGTGGAAAGTGAAAAGTGAAAAATGAAAAAGTCTCCTAAAGAAATCGGCAAAATCAGCAAATTTTAAAATTTAGTACATTTAGTCTATTTCTTTAGGAGACATAAACTCACAAACTTAAAAACTCAGAAACTCAAAAACTAAAATAATTATGGGAAGTAAAAAATGGAACTGGATTTTTAGGCTTCAGGCTTGGATGGACTCCAAGACTGGTCAGCAGTTCTTGAACTATGCATATAGTTGGGGTGCATCCATTGTGATTCTCGGTGCCCTCTTCAAATTGACACACATTGCTGGTGCTAACATGATGCTCTTCATTGGTATGGGTACCGAGGTGATTGTGTTCTTCTTGGCTGGTTTTGAACATCAATATGCAAACGAAGGTGACATCACAGATGCCGAAGACAAGAGGCTCGCTGTGGCTGCCAAAGCTATTGATGACAGCGAAGAAGCTGAAGAAAGAGGTACTGTGGTCGTTGGCGGCGGTGGACTCGGTGGCGGAACCATCATCATCGGTGGTAACGGCGGCGGAGCACCAGCAGGTGGAGGCACTGTCGTCATTGGTGGCGGTGGCGTACCAGCCAGTGGTGCAGCAGGAACCGAAGGCAGTGTGGCTTCATCCACAGGCGATGCGCCAGTCGATGCAGCTGCCTTGGCGGAAGGACTTTCCCACATCTCTGTTCCTCAGTACAGTGGCATGACACCAGAGATGCACGAGGCTACCGAAGCTTACGTCAACCAGCTTCACGAACTCACCGAAGTGCTCAAGCAAGTGGCAGAGCAGTCTGCACGTCTCACGCGCGACTCGGAGGAAATGGAGAACATGAACCGCACGCTCACTGGCATCAACCGCTTCTACGAGATGCAGCTGCGCGACGTGGGTCAGCAGAGTGCAACACTCGACGACGTGAACGCACAGACCAAGCGACTGGCAGAGCAGTTGGTTGAACTCAACGGACTCTATACTCGCATGGTAGAAGCTCTCAAGGCTAATCTGAAGGGATAAACGCCTCGTTTCTTAATTACAAAAATTACAATTCCTACACATAGATGGCTGGACATAGAAAGAAAGTCACACCTCGTCAGAAGATGATTAATCTGATGTACGTTGTACTGATGGCAATGCTTGCCCTCAACGTGTCATCGGATGTGCTCAACGGCTTCTCGCTCGTTGATGAGAGTCTGACTCGCTCCACCAACAACGCATCCACCCAGAATTCTGCCACCTTCGCCCAGATGGAAACGGCCATGAAGCAAAACCCCGAGAAGGTGCGCGAATGGTACGAAAAGGCAAAGTTCGTGAAGACCAAGTCGGACTCAATCTGCAAGTTTGCGGAAGAACTCAAGTGGAAGATTGTTCGCAAGGTAGATGGCGAAGATGCTGACATCAACAATATCAACGGAAAAGAAGACCTCGAAGCAGCTACCCAGGTGATGCTCGCTCCAGGCGTGGGCAAGGGCAAGCAGCTCTTCAATGCCATCAACAGCTACCGTAACAACGTGGTGAAGATGGTCAACGACCCTGCCAAGCGTCGAATCATTGCCGACAACCTTTCCACAACCGTGCCTAAGAAAGGCAAGCAGCTCGGAAAGAACTGGCAGGAATATATGTTCGAGAATACCCCTGTGGCAGCGGCTGTCACCCTCCTCACCAAGTTGCAGAACGACGTGCGTGCAGCCGAGGGCGAAATCATGCACGAACTCATTGCCAACATCGACGTGAAGGATGTGCGTGTCAACGAAATCAACGCATACGTCATCCCAACGGCACAGACCGTCGTGCGTGGAGGACGCTTCTCTGCCCGCATCATCATGGCAGCAGTCGATACCACTTCACGACCTGATATCTACATCGGCAACACGCTCCTGAAGTCATCCAACGGACGCTACGAGACGATTTGCAATTCTGTCGGCGACTTCACCCTCCGTGGCTACATGGAGATGCGCAATGGCGATGGCGAAACCATCCGTCGCGAGTTCTCGCAACCTTATACCGTCGTGGAACCAACCGCCACTGTTTCGGCAACGATGATGAACATGCTCTATGCCGGCTACCAGAACCCTATCAGCGTGTCCGTGCCAGGCGTACCAGTCAACAAAATCAATGCAACCATGACTGGCGGAAGCCTCACCAAGAAAGGCGATGGAAGCTATGTGGCTGTGCCAACACAAGTCGGCTCCGAAGTGGTCATTACCGTGACCGCAGAGAACGAAGGCCGTCAGCAGGAAATGGGCAAGTTCCCATTCAAAGTCCGCAAGCTCCCAGACCCAAGTCCGTTCATGGAAATCAAGGACGCGCAAGGCAACATCAACCGCTACAAGGGCAGTGCGCCACTCTCGAAGGCTTCTCTCCTTGCTACCAAAGGCATTGGAGCTGCCATTGATGATGGACTTCTCGACATTGCCTTCCGTGTGACAGGTTTTGAAACCACTTTCTTCGACAACATGGGTAATGCCGTGCCCGAAGTGTCCAAGTCGGCAGATTTCACCGACCGTCAGCGAGCTCAGTTCCGCAATCTCACCCGAGGCAAGCGCTTCTATGTCTCTCGTGTTCACGCAGTCGGTCCCGACGGCATCGAGCGCGTCCTTTCCAGCACGATGGAAGTCATCGTGAACTAAGCTCGAACGTGAAGCGTAGGGTGTGAAAAGTGTAAAGTGAAAAGTGAAAAAAGAAAAAGTCTCCTAAAGAAATTGGCAAAATCGGCAAAATATTAAAATTTAGTACATTTAGTCTATTTCTTTAGGAGATATAAACTCACAAACTTAAAAACTCAAAAACTAAAATAAATAAGATGAAAGTCAATGGAATGAAATATCAGTCTGTGAACGCACGCAGCCTTTGGACTGTCGCATTCATGGCATTTTCCTTATTGCTTTTCCCTCTGAGCCTTGCCGCACAGCCTCAGAAGTCGCGCGTCGGAACGAACAACGCACGCACTGCACGTCAGCAGCAACAGCAGCAGACCGTCAGCCGTGCCAGCCTCATGTATCCAACGGCTGTTTCCGTGCCTGACGATGTGCCTTGGCGACGCGATGTCTATCGTGAACTCGACCTCACGAAGGACGAGAACGCCGCCCTCTACTATCCTGTTGAGGCTCGCGGCAACGAGATGAACCTCTTCACGCTCCTCTTCCGTCTCCTCAACACGGGCAAGATTCCTGCCTACGAGTACAAGCTTGATGGAAAAGAAGACTTCACACAAGCCAACCGTATGCACTTCAAGGACATGCTCGAACGCTACAACGTGTTCTTCGAGATAGACGGCAACAAAATCAACGTGAACGATGCCGACGTGCCAAGTGCAGAAGTCCTCAGCTACTATGTGAAGGAAAGCACCTACTACGATGAGCAGACTGCCACCTTCCATTCCCGTGTTGTCGCTCTCTGTCCTATCCTCCACCGTTCCGACGACTTCTCCTTCGACACCCGCAAATACCCAATGTTCTGGGTGAAGATTGAGGATGTGGAGCCATATCTCAGCCAGCGCATGATTATGATTTCCAATCTCAACAACGCTTCCCGCATGTCGATGGCAGACTTCTTTGCCACCAACAAGTATAAGGGCACCATCTACATGACCACCAACATGCAGGGCAAGTCGCTCCAGCAGGAAGTGGCAGCACGCCAGCAGGCAGAAGCCGAGAAAGCAGCAGGCGTAGTTGATTCCCTCGCCTTACGCGAGACACAAGCCATGCAGCGCGAGCAGAACCGCATCGAGAAACAACTCTCCGACTTCGAGAAGCACATCTGGGAAACACCTGTTGACAGTGCCGAACTCGCCCGCAAGGACTCCATCGCCGCAGCCGAAGCCGCAGCCAAGGCCGCCAAGAAGAGTCGTCGCGTGAGACGTGCTTCCAATAGTGACGAAGCTTCCACCGACTCCGCATCTTCCTCCCGTTCTTCCCGCCGCAATTCTTCAGCCACAAAGAAGGAGAAGAAAGAGAAGAGTAGCAGTTCTGGCAGCGCATCCCGCGTCTCCGTTCGTCGCCAGCGACACTAACCAATGATTTGACATAACAGTCTCACATACTACAAATAGAATTATAAGGGTGCAGAGCAATCTGTACCCTTATTTTGATATTACTACCTGAAGACTTCGACAGTATTGCCGCTCTCTTTGGATTGCAGTGAATCTTCCTTTAGGTTTAACTAAATGACCGAGCCCTCGTTATCGTTCAAGCGAGGGCTCGTTTGAGCTTCGCCGAGGGCTCGCTTGAACTCAAACGAGCCCTCGCACAACTAGTTGAATCAAATGACCGCTTCTGTACAATCAAAAGAGAGCATCGGAACAAAAGTAAACACTCGTCTGGAATCCGATAACCAACGAGGTTCATAGTACCCCAGAACATTGTCGATAACAGGACTTTCCTAACGAGAAATAACTATTTTAAGTGAAATAATCCACCAAATGGAGTGGTTTTCTCAGATTTTATGTTTACTTTTGCCATGTCATTGATGTTTCTTACTTGTTTTTTGTAACATAAGATTATTGAATTAAAGTATTTCGAATCTTTTTGTATAATCATTTAACTAATAATATATCAACAGTATGGCTAAAACTATTAAATTCAACCTTATATGCGATAATAAGCCTATAAGAACAATTGAGGATTTGCAAAACAATTTCTCTATAGAAGATGTTCTATCTTATTACGACAACAAATTATTACATCGTTGGTTGGCTGTTCGTGGTTATGAAGAGCATTTGTCTCGCGTTAATGCAATTGAGAGTACAGAACAAATAGAAATAGCAAAGTTGCTTATTGAAATATTTGAGGTTGATACTGACATTAAAAAGATTGAAGAGGACATTTTTATGCTTAAGTATCTTAGGGAGAAGCAAATGTATTGTGGATTATATGACAAACAGAAAAAAGCTGTGAAGGATGTTATTAACGATTATGAAGCAAGATATAATGATTTAATTCGGAAAATTCTTGACAATCCTGATGATGAAGCTTTGATTAAAGCTAACATCAAAGAAATCACTATGGAGTATGCTTGGATTTTGAAATTGGATCATAGAAATCTCTTCTATATTCTACTTAATGCTTCAAAGTTAGCAATCCTATGTTTGTTGATGAATGAAGATTCTCGCAAGTATTATATTCCTGATACCACAACAAATGAAGAGGGCGAAGAGGTATCTGATTCCGACCCACGCAAGGATAGAATGTACAAAGCAATTTGCGACATGATTTCTGCTAAAGATTTTAAGGATTCTCTTGGTGATAAATTACATATACATTCTGGGAAAACAGACGAATATTGGAAAGATATAGAAGCTGGTAATAAAAAATATATGATTATCAGTATGGGGGAAAACACTCCGTCATACAGTAGAACTAAAGATTATGTACGCCACGCAGGTGTGAAAGACTCTGATTTATCTAATGATGATATAAAGAATAAGTTCGTCATATTAAATGGTATTGACTACAAGAGTAATTCAGACACTAATGAACTCATATACATGGAGGTATAAACTATGAGAAGCAGTACAATTAATAAATTGGCTTCATACGTTGATGCGTTGCGTCCAATTATTTATATCAATCACTTTGATTTCAAGGTGATTGATGAAGCTATTGCAAGCATTGGCTCAAAAACTAAATATGTTGAGTTCAACAATGCCTTGGGACTTGTGGATTTCAAGTCAAAGAGTCCCATGATGGAATGTGATTTGGAGCATTTCTTGAGACTAACTATGGATGACGGCTTTGAGCAAGAAACATTCTTAGTTTTAAAGGATGTCCACCAAGAATTGACAAATCCAAAAATAATTGCATTATTAAAGCGTATCGCAGAAAATAATGTCTATAATGACAATTTCAATACAACAATTTTCATTCTTTCAGAAACAACCGTCATTCCAAAAGAACTGGAAAATTATATAACAGTTTTTGATATTCCTCTTCCTACTCTTTCTGAAATACTTACTATAGTTAATGATTTTGTCAAGGACTTAGATATTGAAGTGGAAAATGACACTGTTGATGAAATCGCTTTGTCTTTCAAAGGATTGAATGAATTTCAAATTAAGCAAATTCTAAATCTTGCATATCAGGATGGTGGACGAATTGACAATAACGACAAGGTGTTAATTCTCAAAGAAAAAGAACAGTTTATCAAGAAGTCTGGTATGCTTGAAATCATTAATTTTTCAGAAACCATCAATGATATTGGAGGTCTGGAAAATTTGAAGGATTGGTTGCAACGCAAAGCTAAGATTTTCGCTAATCTTGATAAAGCTATCAAATTTGGAGTTGACGTACCAAAAGGTGTAATGATTATCGGTATGCCTGGTTGTGGGAAGAGCTTAACTGCGAAAGCAACGGCTAGCTTATTTGAAATTCCTTTGGTTCGTCTTGACGTCGGTCGATTGCTCGGTAAATACGTAGGTGAATCCGAGGAAAATATGCGCAAAGCCTTACGCCTGTCAGAAGCTATAAGTCCATGTGTCTTATGGATTGATGAGATTGAAAAAGCCTTTGCAGGTGTCGGTGGAGACGGAGGTGGTAGTGATGTTACAACCCGTTTGTTCGGTCAGTTCCTTACATGGATGCAAGAAAAAGATAATACTGTGTTTATTGTGGCAACAGCAAACGACATTTCTCACTTGCCACCAGAATTCCTCAGAAAAGGTCGATTTGACGAATTATTCTTTGTTAATTTGCCAAATGGAGAAGAACGAAGAAAGATTCTTGACATTCATCTCAAGAAGAGAAACAAATGGAATCCCGAAATTGATTCAATTGGTCTCATAAAGGAAACTGAAGGCTTTAATGGTGCTGACTTAGAATCTGTTGTTAAGGATACAATTGAAAGTGCTTTTATAGATGGACGCACGTTGATAAGAACAGAAGATTTAATTAAGACAATCAAAGAAACCAAATCTATCTCAAACACTCTTAATGATAAGATTGAAGAAATAGAGAAAACAATTAAAAAGATTGACATAAAACCGGCAAGTAAAGAGGATAAAAAATAATCATTATGGCTGACATTGTAGATGATGTTTTATTGTTCATTGAAGATGATATTGAACCACCAATAACTGTAGCAGTAGCAGAGCAACTCAAACCAATTCAAAAAAAGTTTATAGAGAGCTTTGCAAGAAAAAGTGAGGATGTACCTGTAGAAGATTGGTTGCAATCACAATTAGCAGAAAGTCTTCCTGAATATCAAGAGTCTGAAATCGCAGAAATGAGCAATGAAATCATTTCGACACTTAAGACACAAGAAGAAAAGAAAGAATCATTAGATGATGCATTAGCTAACGGAAGGTCAAAAGAATCCTGGTTCGCGAGCGAAATGAAATCTGTGACTTCTCAAATGAGCGCAGAGGAAGCTTCAAACTATCTGCACGGTTTAGACAATGCATTAGAGTCTGCGAACGAATCTTTGTTCAGAACAATTCACACTCAAAACGGTGCAGGACCAATAAGTCAAAATCCGAGTTTGGATGGGTATATTGCCGAACAATACCATGCACAAACATTCAACATGAATGCAGAGGCTGCTGGTAGCCCTTATCGAGCAAAAGTGTTGGAACCAAATGGTCAAGCTTATGCAAGGAATTCCGTAGATATTGAGATTATTGACGGAAGTGGTAAAATTGTTCGACGTTATCAATCTAAATATTGCAAAAATGCTGATGCAACAGCAAAAGCATTCGAGAAGGGAGATTATCGAGGACAACAAAAGCTTGTTCCCGAAGGGCAAGAAACAGGTATTTCCAAAAAGTGTACAACTGTTATCGAGTCTCCTGATGGCATATCCAGCAATCCTCTTTCAAAATCTAAAGCTAAGGAACTTCAGGCCGAAGCTCAAAGTGGAAAGTGGAATGATCTCAATTGGAACGAATACAAAGCTAAAGATTTAGCAATTGGTATCGGTCAACAAGCAGGACAAGCTGCACTTATGGGAGCTGCCATTGGAGCAGGTTTTAAGGTGGCTGAAAAGGTGTGGAATGGCGAAAAAATTGATGGAGAGGAAGTTGCAAAAGTGGCAATAGAGTCAGGCGTAGATTTCGGAGTCAAAGCAGCATCAGCTGGTGCGTTGAAGGTCGGTGTGGAGAAGGGCATCGTAAGAGCTATTCCAAAAGGAACTCCTGCAGGTATAATAGCTAATATCGCTTTTGTTGGTGTTGAAAATGCGAAAGTCGTTTACAAAATGGCAAAAGGCGAATTATCCCTTAAAGAAGGTGTCGGGAAAATGGAGCAAGTCACTGTTTCCACCGCAGCAGGAATAGCTGCTTCAGCTAAGGGAGGTGCGTTGGGAGCTTCTTGTGGTAGTGTGTTCGGTCCTGTAGGAACTGCTATTGGTGGCTTCATTGGAGGCACTGTTGGTTATTTGGCAGGCTCTAAAGTTGGCGAAGTTATAGTAAAGTGTGCTCAAAAAATTAGAAAAGCAGCTGTGAAGGCTTTAAAAACTATTGGTTCCACAGTAGTTAGTACTGTAAAATCGATAGCAAGTGGCATTAAGAGCTTTTGTAGTGGATTGAAGAGCTGTTTTAGCCTATGGTGATTCAAATCTTTGCTCCTGTATTTTGATAGTTTACAATTTATCTTATCAAGATTGACAACAGAATGAGAACCCCACTGATTTTAGCAATTATGTCTAAGGTCAATGGGTTTCTTGTTCGCAAAATGTGCCAAGTTATCTATGATGGGAACATTGGAGTTTGTCCTTGATATAGTTTCTTTTTGTAATAATTGGAACTTGTTAGTGCTGAGTTTGGATGATTGTTTGTAACTTTGTGGCAAATGAATGAAGTTTGGGGTGGAATGCTTTATACCTCCGCTGACTGTGAAACAGAGAAATAATAGAAAATAAAGGATAAGATATGGCTAAAAAGAGAAATGTTGAAGGAGAGAACCAGAAATTGGTTGTAAATCACAATCAATTTGAAAAGGAGAATGTAACTTGCAACTATCCCACAGAGGTAGTCGCAAAATGCGACCACCTTGTTGAAAACGAAACGACTTTCAGTCAAACCGATATAGAGAAAATGATTATTACTGTCAGGGGTGTGCAAGTGCTTATAGACCAAGACATAGCACGTTTATACGAAGTTACGACCAAACGTCTGAATGAGCAGGCAAAACGTAATTCAGCCAGATTTCCTTTGACGTTTCGTTTTCAATTAACAAAAGAAGAATATAATGAGGTAGTCGCAAATTGCGACCACCTTCAATCTTTGAAGTTCCGTTCTACTTTGCCTTATGCTTTTACGGAGCCTGGGATAGCACAACTTTCATCCGTTCTTCATAGTGAGAAAGCCATAGAAATAAGTGTCAAAATAATGAGTGCGTTTGTTGCCATGCGCCATTTCATGATTCAGAATGCTGGAATTCTAATGCGCATTGCACATTTGGAGCATCATCAGATTGAAACGGATGAGAAGATAGATATGATTTTGGACAAGATGGAGGCAAACTCTCCCAAGCAGCAGCCAGAACAGATCTTTGCCACAGGTTGTATTTGGGATGCATGGATGTATGTTTCGGATTTAGTGAGAAGCGCAAAACAAAGGATAATATTGATAGACAACTTTGTGGATGACCGAGTGTTGTCATTGTTGGACAAGAGGTCTGATAATGTGTCAGCCACAATACACAGCCGCTATTATGACCAGTTCCAGACAGATTTGAAGAAGCATAATGCGCAATATCCTGCCATAAACTTCGTGCAGCTTGCTCACAAAAATCATGACCGTTTCCTCATTATTGACGATAAAGTCTATTTATTAGGTGCCAGCTTGAAAGATATGGGGACGGGGCTATGCGCCGTCACTGAAATGCAGGCTTCGCCCAATGCAATACTTGAGATGTTGAAATAGAAAATGCAATTTTAAAAAACATGGGGTGTTTGTGCTGAGTTTGGATGAATGTTTGTAACTTTGTGGCAAATGAGAAAAACAATGGATACTATGATGAAAAGGAGTATATTGGTGCTGATGGCATTACTTGTGTTTGCTGTCGGGGCGAAGGGACAGGAAAGTGATGGGTTGAGAGTGAAAATCAGTTCGGGACTCGTTGAGGGAATCGAGCAGGAGGGTACGCAGGCTTTCCTCGGAATACCGTATGCTGAGGTGGAACGCTTCATGCCACCACTGCCAGTGAAGCCTTGGCAGGGGGTGAGGCGCTGCGACCACTGGGGACCGAAGGTGATGCAATGGACGAATGGGCGCAAGTTGAGCGAAGAGGAGATGTCGGAGCAGAACTCGTGCGTGCTCAATGTGTGGACTACTGACCGCAAGGCGCACAAGCCCGTAATGCTGTGGATTCATGGCGGCGGGTTCGACTCTGGGGCTTCGACATGGAATCCTGGTATGTGTCTGGCAAAGAAGGATGTCGTGGTGGTGAGTCTGAACCACCGACTGAATATCTTGGGTTTTCTCGACCTGTCGGCTTGCTCTGAGAAATATAAGTATTCTGCCAATGTGGGTATGCTGGACATCGTGGCTGCATTGGAATGGATTCGCGACAATATCGCTCAGTTCGGCGGCGACCCTGGCAATGTGACTGTGTTTGGCGAGTCGGGTGGGGGAGGTAAGGTGGGTACCTTGCTGAGTATGCCTTCTGCCAAGGGGCTTTTCCACAAATCCATCATCATGAGCGGAACGATTCTGAACGTGAATACCAAGGCGATGAGCGAGAGTTTGGGAAAGGCGGTGCTGAAGGAACTGAACATTGATGCGGAGCATGTGGAGCGTATCAAGGAAGTGCCTTACGAGGAACTCTATGCAGCTGGACAACGGGCGATGGCTGCAAGTATCGGCACTCGTAAGCCTGGCACTCCGATGATGTGGGGCTTTGGACCTACTCCCGACGGGGAGACGCTGTTGCAACAGCCTTTCCAGCCTGGTTTTGCTTCGATTTCGGATGATGTTCCCATTTTGATTGGTACGACTTTCAACGAATTGCAGCGGTTGCATTATGGTCATGACATGACGCAGGAGGAGGCGAAGAACGAACTGAAGCGGACATTCGGTGAGGACACGGAAAAGTATGTGGCTGCCATGAAGGAGGCTTGGCACGACTGCACGCCTCAGGACATGCTGAGTATCGACTGGCTGTTCCGTGCTAAGACGTTAGCGACTGCGGATGCCATAGCTGAATCGAGGAATGCTCCTACTTACATGTATATGTTCACTTGGCGATCGCCGTTGACGAAGGCATCGGTGCATGGCGCTGAATTGATGTTCTGCTTCAATACGCTCCACCATTCGAAGCGCGAGCTTCCAGAACCAACGGATGAAGATTTGCGACTGGCTGACTTGATGAGTGGCGTTTGGGCACAGTTTGCCCATAACGGCAATCCGAATACGAAGGGCTTACCTCGTTGGCAACCCTACACGGCTGAGAATGGCGAGATGATGGTGCTGGACTATCGTTGCCATGTGAGGAACAATCCCGACCGTCGGTTGCAGGAGATTATCAATCGTCACTGCTTCAAGCAACTGGATGAGTTCAGAAAGAAAAGATAGGTTGGGGATGATTGAGTGGCTTAACCGCTTGGCACTGTAGCGGAAAGATACTGCCTGCGGCAGTTTTTCTGACGGGCTATGGGGAAACGGGTTTTCGTCTGTTTTCCGTGCGTTTTGCTTTCAGAAGGGGGCATAAATCGGCTTTCTGTTGCACAAATGCGCACTTTTGTGCAATTTGTGCGAGAATTTCGGGGCAAAATGGAATGAAGAAGAAAAAAATCCTTACCTTTGCAAATTGAATAGGTATGGGTAAGGATAACTATGCCGTGTTTCGACGTTTGTTGAACGTGGCTTGCTGTTGATGATGTCGGTTTTGTAACGACATGGATGGCGTTATGAGAAATATACCTATTTATATATGTAGGAAAGAAACAGTAATAAATTATTTTCTGAATTTTATTTTATGAGTTTGAAAATCGTTGTACTTGCCAAGCAGGTACCAGACACAAGAAATGTGGGCAAGGATGCCATGACAGCCGAAGGTACTGTCAATCGAGCAGCCCTGCCAGCCATCTTCAATCCTGAAGATTTGAATGCACTCGAACAGGCTCTGCGCTTGAAGGAGCAGAACCCTGGTTCTACGGTTGGAGTCCTGACGATGGGTCCTCCACGTGCAGGTGAAATTATCCGTCAGGGTCTTTACCGTGGTGCCGACACAGGTTGGTTGTTGACCGACCGCCTCTTTGCTGGTGCTGACACACTTGCAACCAGTTATGCGCTTGCCACTGCCATCAAGAAGATTGGTGATGTTGATATTGTGATTGGTGGTCGTCAGGCCATCGATGGTGATACGGCTCAGGTGGGTCCACAGGTGGCTCAGAAGCTGGGTTTGAACCAGGTGACATACGCTGAGGAAATCCTCAAGATTGAGAATGGTGTTGCTACCATTCGCCGCCACATCGATGGTGGCGTGGAAGTGGTGGAGGCTCCACTGCCAGTGGTTATCACTGTGAATGGAAGCGCAGCTCCTTGCCGCCCACAGAATGCAAAGCTCGTGATGAAGTATAAGCGTGCCACTTGTCCGATGGAGCGTCCTGCTGATGGTACTCCTTACGATTACCTCTATGAGGAGCGTCCTTACTTGACGCTGAACCAGTGGAGCGTTGCCGATGTGGATGGCGATGCCAACCAGTGCGGTTTGGCAGGTTCTCCTACGAAGGTGAAGGCTGTGAAGAACATCGTGTTCCAGGCAAAGGAGAGCAAGACGCTCACTGCCAGCGATGCGGATGTTGAGAGTTTGATTAAGGAATTGTTGGACGAAAAAATCATTGGCTAAGATATGAATAACGTATTTGTATATTGCGAAATTGAAGGTACAACCGTTCAGGAGGTTTCTCAGGAATTGTTGACCAAAGGCCGCAAGTTGGCCAATCAGTTGGGAGTGGAGCTCCACGCCGTTGTTGCCGGTACTGGCATCAAGGGCAAGGTGGAAGAGCAGATTTTGCCTTATGGAGTTGACAAGCTCTTCGTGTTCGACGGCAAGGACTTGTTCCCTTACACGAGTGCTCCTCACACGGACATCCTTGTGAACCTCTTCAAGGAGGAGCAGCCTCAGATTTGCTTGATGGGTGCTACTGTTATCGGTCGTGACCTCGGTCCACGCGTGTCTTCGTCGTTGACCAGTGGTTTGACTGCCGACTGTACTCAGCTCGAAATCGGTGAGTATGACGATGCTAAGAGTGGTAAGCACTATGACAACTTGCTCTATCAGATCCGTCCTGCTTTCGGTGGTAACATCGTGGCTACGATTGTGAACCCAGAACATCGTCCTCAGATGGCAACCGTTCGTTCGGGTGTGATGCAGAAGTCGGTTTACGAAGGCGAATGCCGCAAGGAAGTGGTCTATCCAGAAGTGAGCAAGTATGTTTCTGCTGAGGCATACGTTGTGAAGGTGCTCGACCACCACGTTGAGGCTGCAAAGCACAACCTGAAGGGTGCGCCAATCGTTGTGGCTGGTGGTTATGGTATGGGTTCGAAGGAAGGTTTCGACATGCTGTTCGACCTCGCCAAGGTTCTCCACGGAGAAGTGGGTGGTTCGCGTGCAGCTGTGGATGCAGGTTTCTGCGACCACGACCGTCAGATTGGTCAGACGGGTGTTACCGTTCATCCAAAGGTTTATATCGCTTGTGGTATTTCGGGTCAGATTCAGCACATCGCTGGTATGCAGGATTCGGGTATCATCATCAGTGTGAACAGCGACCCTGATGCTCCTATCAACAAGATTGCTGACTACGTGATCGTTGGTACTGTTGAGGAAGTTGTTCCTAAACTCATCAAGTATTACAAGCAAAACAGCAAATAGGCCTCACCCCCAACCCCTCTCCAAGGGGCGAGGGGAGTGGTTACTCTGTACATGAGTAAAGACGACAAGGAAGAGCGGACAATCTTTGGGTTTGAAACTGCTTCGGCAGATATTTATCCGACACTCAAAGAGTATGCAAGGAGAAATAGACGTGAGATGACTCCCAGTGAAGCGCTTCTTTGGCAACACCTGAGGAAAGAAATTGCTGGATTCAAGTTTCGTCGTCAACATGCAATAGGTGATTATATTGCAGATTTTGTTTGTTTGGAACAAAAATTAGTCATTGAGGTGGATGGTGGATATCATTTCACGGAATCCCAGCAGATTGACGACAGGCTTCGTTCGGAAATACTTCTTGACAAAGGATATAGAGTTGTTCGTTTTGCTAATGAAGAAGTTGACCACAACCCTCAAGAGGTTATAAAGAGAATAAAAGAAATATTGTATCATAATTAATTAGCTATAGCTCCCATCATTCTACTCCCTTCTCCCTTTGGAGAGGGGTCGGGGGTGAGGCTTTTGAATCATATGGCAAACTATTATAGTGACCACCCAGAAATCGCGTTTCACTTGGATCATCCGCTGATGAAGCGCATCGTAGATTTGAAGGAAAAAGACTACGAGGATAAGGACAAGTTCGAAGATGCACCCGTTGACTACAACGATGCCATCGAAAACTATAAGCAACTGCTCGAAATCACAGGCGACATTGCTGCCAATATCATTGAACCTAACTCTGAGGATGTTGACCTCGAAGGTCCACACTTGGAGAAGGGTCGCATGATTTATGCAAGCAAGACTTTCGAGAACCTCGATGCTACTCGCAAGGCAGGTCTTCATGGCATTTCGATGCCTCGTCGCTACGGCGGTCTGAACATTCCAAACGCTGTGTTCTCTATGCTGAGTGAGGTGATTTCGGCAGCTGATGCTGGTTTCCAGAACATCTGGAGCCTTCAGAGCTGTATCGACACTCTCTATGAGTTCGGTTCAGAGGAACAGCGTCAGAAGTTCATCCCTCGCGTATGCCAGGGCGAAAGCATGTCGATGGACTTGACTGAGCCCGATGCTGGTTCCGACCTCCAGCGCGTGATGCTCAAGGCTACTTACGACGAGAAGGAGGATTGCTGGCGTCTGAACGGCGTGAAGCGTTTCATCACCAATGGCGACTCCGACATTCACCTCGTGTTGGCTCGTTCCGAGGAAGGTACAAAGGACGGACGTGGACTCTCCATGTTCATCTATGACAAGCGCGATGGTGGCGTGAATGTGCGCCACATTGAGCACAAGCTTGGTATTCACGGAAGCCCAACTTGTGAATTGACTTACAAGAACGCAAAGGCTTATCTCTGCGGCGACCGCAAGCTTGGTCTTATCAAGTATGTGATGGCATTGATGAACGGTGCGCGTCTTGGTATCGCTGCCCAGTCGGTAGGTGTGGAGCAAGAAGCATATAATGAAGCACTTGCTTACGCAAAGGAACGTGCTCAGTTCGGTCAGAAGATTATCGAATTCCCTGCTGTGTATGACATGCTTGCTACGATGAAGGCAAAGCTCGACGCAGGTCGTTCGTTGCTTTACATGACAGCTCGCTACGTGGATATCTACAAGGCTCTTGAAGACATACAGCGCGACCGCAAGCTTACTCCAGAGGAGCGTGCAGAACTGAAGCGTTACACTCGTTTGGCTGATGCGTTCACTCCATTGGCAAAGGGAATGAACTCTGAATTTGCAAACCAAAACGCTTACGATGCCATTTCGGTTCATGGAGGTTCGGGCTTCATCATGGAGTACAAGTGTCAGCGTCTCTATCGTGATGCTCGTATCTTCTCCATCTATGAGGGTACTACTCAGTTGCAGACAGTTGCTGCACTCCGCTACATCACCAATGGCACTTACTTGAATATCATCAAGGAGTACGAGGCAGAAAACGAACCTCTCGTTGCAGGCAATGCAGAACGCACGGCTTACTTCACTCGCATCAAGGAGATGGCTGCGAAGCTGGAAGAGGCTATCAATGCTGTGAAGGCAGCTGAGAGTCAGGAACTGCTCGACTTCTGCTCGCGCAAGCTCTACGAAATCACTGCTTATACAATCATGTGCCACCTCATCCTCGCTGATGCTGTGAAGGCACCTGAGCTTTTCGGCAAGTCGCTCAACGTGTTCCTGAACCACGCTGAGAGCGAAATCGCTCGCCACCTCAATTACGTTCAGCGCATCACTGTTGAACAGCTTGAGAACTACAAGCAAGATTAAATGAAGAATGTAGAATGTAAATTAGAAAAACTAAAATACATTCTTCATTCAGAGCGAAGCTCCTATTCTTCATTCTTAATTTAAAAACGCATCTGTTGCCATGTGCAATGGATGCGTTTTTTTTGTTTATGGGGTGATTTAATCCGTTGAAGGAGTGTCTTTTCCAAAAAGATTTGTATCTTTGCCGATGATAGCAGACTATTAGTTGTCAAAAAACGACCTAACGATATGACCAATATGATAAAGAAAACACTATTGACAGGCTTCATGGCTTTGTTGCCGCTGCTTGGTTTTGCACAGAGTGAGAATAACGTTTCCAGTCCAACGGAAGGTGTGATCACATACGACTATCTCGGAGAAGATGGCATTCAGCAAACATCCATCGAGATGCTTGCCAAGTTCATGCAGTATGCCAAGAACATATACACTACTGCTGGCACCAATTCGCAGGGCACGAGTGTGGGTTACTTCAAGGCGAACGAAGCTGGACGGAACTCCGAGGACGGTGTGCGCACGAATGTCGATTTAGCCATGTTGAGCGCGTTTGTTTATCAGTATGGACAGAAGCATGGTGTGTCTCTCCCAAGTGGAATGACCTATCAAAATGTGCTCGACATGGCTTTGGGTGCTATCCGTTGGGCATATTCCACGCATCGTTCCACCCAGTTGAAAACCTGTACGAATAATGCTTATTGGGGTACGTCGGGCTCCACTTACGTTTGGGAAAGTTCGCTTTGGACGGAAAGCCTGGGTTTTGCCACTTGGCTCTTGAAGGACAAGTTGACCACAAATGACCTCCGTTATATCAAGAAAGTGATTTGTGCAGAAGCCGACTATGAACTGACGCGCAATGTGCCAACGGCATACGCTGGCGACACGAAAGCAGAGGAAAACGGTTGGGAGACCAATGTACTTGCCATTGCCTGTGCACTCTATCCCGACGAGGCGAATGCTGATGCTTGGTATGCCAAGATGCAGTCGTTTGCTTTCAATTGCTATTCCATGCTGAGCGATGCCAACGACGAAACGCTTGTGGATGGAAAGCCTGCAAGGGAATGGTATGTGGGACAGAACCTCTATGCTGACTACACCCTGCAGAACCACAACTATTTCCACACCTCCTATCAGAACGTGGTGATTCAGGAACTTTGCGAGAGTTACTTGGTGCTGAAGTGCATGCAGCAGAACAACAAATATCCTTTGAGCGAAACCTTGCTTTGGAACCAAAAGCCGATGTTCGATGCTGTGTTGAAGGACTTGGCGCTTGCCGATGGTGAACTTGCCATGCCTACGGGCAACGACTGGAGTATGTTCCTATTTGACCAACTTCCTGCCTTTAGTGCGATGGCAACCATCTTTGAGGACAACGAAGCGTTGATGCTCGAGAATCTTGCTTTGAAATACACGAAGGCAAGGCAATCGACCACAAGCGATGGTTCTTGGATGCTGAATAGTGATATTGGTCCACGCCGAATGGGAGTGACAGGTCACCGCGTGATGATGACTTACCTTTTCCATGAGTATTTCTCTGTGGCGGATGCTCAGCCAAGCACTTGGGACGACTTCGTGAAGGCACATTCCACGACGAAATACTTTGAGACTCAGAATCTGGTGCGTTCTCTGACGAAAGACCGTTTCACCGCCTTTTATTGGAATGATGGAAAGCAATTTTATTCAGGCGAAATCGTTCCGAATTCGGTGGATAAGAATAAAATCATGGTTCCTTTCGTTACTCACAACACGGGCAATATCCTCGGTACCTATAGCAAGGCAGACAACAAGGCTACACTGAAGGGGCAGTATTCTCTTTTCCCTGATGCTTATGTCATGAACGGTTCTCTGCTTGTAGGCGGAAGTATTCCTCGTAGTTTTGTGCTCTATTCCACACCAGGCAATGCTGTTATCCTGCTCGATGCCTTGAAAGGAAACACTGCCACTTCCGTTTCTTCCGAACAAGTGGGTATGATGGGCATTTCTGTGGATCCGTTCACGAAGGAGAAGCGTACATTCTACACCGCTGAGGGAACGGCTCAGACGGATGGCTCTTCCTATTCCACATGGACAACTAATTGGGTGAATATCGACAATCAGGTGGGTATTGTTTCCAAGAAGGACGGCACCAACACGATGGCATTTGGCGACCGTTCCAACAACAATTCCATCTTTACAGCAAAGATTTATCCAAGCTATTCTGCTTCGAATAGCAGCGTGGGTACTGACATGAACCACGAGCATTGCATCGTGTATTATAGTAATGTGGATGCAGCTACCACCCAGTCGCTTTACCAGCAAGTGCAAGACCTCCACACGCTTTCGTCCTGTCCAGAAGGGTATCATGGAGCAATTGTTCCTGACCCAGACGGAACTCAGTACTTGCTCATCACCAATCTCTTCAATACCACCGAAGACGATTGGTCCCTTTCTGCCACTTGTCCATTGGGAGCACCTGTATTTACCCAAACCACTACTTACGATGCTTCGGGAAATGCAAACAGCACTTTCCATTGCGCTCAGAATTTCCACATCGCCAACGTGCTGAAAGTGTTCCTCACCAATGCCAACGCATCCATCCAGGCAGTGCAAGCCGACGAGAATCCGCAAGCCGCTTATATCTATAATTCGGGAAGTTCATCCCGTTCCATCACCGTGATGATTGTGGGTGAAGATGGCGTGAAGAGCAAGAGGGTGTCGTTGGCATCGAAAAGCTGCTATCTGGTGAGTTTGGCAGATGGCAGCATCCAAACTACCACCGCCACGTTCCCTGCCAATCGACGCAATGTGGCATACGGTTCTCAGCCTACTGCCAAGAGCTATGACGGACAGCACCTGCCGTTCGCTACTATCGATGGCCGCACCGACACCTATTGGCAGTCGCTCAACAAGGTTTCGTCGGGAGGAGAGTACCTCGAATACTTGCTCCGCAACATCTATCGCATCAATCAGGTGGTTGTTACACCAGTGGCAGGCATGATTTCACCCACCACAGCCATCGTGCAGTGTGCCACGAAGGAGGGTGCGTACATCAATGTGCCAAACGCCAATGTCTCTACCGATTCCCAAGGGCGAATCGTGGTGGATTTCGATGCCGTCGATGCCCGTTACGTGAAAGTGAAACTCTTCGGTAGTGCGCAGCAGATGGCAGTGCAGAAGGTGGCTATCTATGGAGAGGCAACAAAAGAGAAAATGGTCAGTGATGACACGTCCTACGTGGATGAAACCTCCATTTACCTCACCAATCCCTCCTTCGAAAACGATGACATCACAAAGCTCGATGCCGTGACCAACTCAAGCGATGGTCTTCGTGGCTACACAATCAATCCCCCCAGTGGCTGGTCGTTGACCAATAGCCCTGGGGTGAATTTGATTGTCACGAAGGACTGCTTCACAGACAACAAATTTGGCAAAGTCACGACCATCCCCGACGGCTCTCAAGCCTACTATCTCCGCATGGGATGGAGCACTGGTTCAACCACTTTGAGTCAAACAACCAAGCCTCTGCCTCCTGGCACTTACCATTTGCTCTACTCCCATCGTTCGGGATATGTTGCCAAAAACAATGCAAATTCTTCTTTCCAACTTTCCGTAGCAGGAGAAAGTTCCCCCAAAACCACATTCACGCCTGTTTCTGATATTCCTTTTTTCCACACCCAAGCTTGGAGTACAGATTCCATTGAGTTTTCAGTCTCTTCCACACAGAGCGTAACGATTACTGCCACCATCACCTGGGCTTCGGGAGGCAGTTGCATTATGTTCGATGACTTTCGCCTCCATCGGGTAGATACCGATATCGACTATGAGGAACTCCGTCAGACAATCATCCAGAACGGAGGCGATGCCACCTTCCTTCTGCTCGACGCTGATTGCAACGGCACAGGTGCATGGACGAATGTCACCGGCACGATTCGCAACCAGGAGAGCTGGCGAGGCACGGAAGTCAACACCTACTTGGAACGCACCACCTCAGGTACCATGAGTCAAACGATTGCGAATGTACCAACAGGACGCTACAAGGTGGTGGCAGCTGCTCGCACCTACGCTGGCGGAAAGATTCAGGCGCGGCTCACCAACGCATCGGGACAGAACGCATCGGGGTCAGCCATCACGGGTTTGGGCAATGGCAACGGAACTCAGTTGTGCGAAACCCAAATCAACACGAACGGAGTGGAAATGCCTTATAGCACGCTGACAGGGTTCACTACCAAAAACAGCGGACGCAATTGGCAATGGATTTCTGCCGAAATCGAACAAGGAGAGAACGGTCCATTGACTATCAGCTTCGTGACTACAGGAAGCAGTTGGATGTGTTTCGACGATGTCCGTCTCTATCTTGTCGGCAACAATGGCACCACCTATTGCGAAAGCATCTCTGCAACCATTGACGAAACCGAAGTGAATGCCACGAAAACCGTGATGGCAGACATCCGTGTGCAGAATCCCAACACATTGATTTGGAGTCAGACACCAGTCATCACTGCTGCCGATGCCTTGGCAAACAACAGCATCAGTCAGGCAACCGCTGGCAGGGTAGTGCTCTACGATGGCTTCGACTTCGCCAATACGCAGACAACATTCCACACGCCTGATGCACTCTATGTGCGAACCATGTCAAACCAATTCGGAACCGCCTTTCTCCCTTTCCCCGTTCGCAGTAGTCATGCAGTGCAGTTCTACCAGCAGACTCAGCTCACTAACCAAGCCCTGCTGCTCACCGCAGTCGAAGAAGTGCCAGCCAACACCCCTGTCATCTTCCAAAAGCTGAATGCCTCCCTCCCAGCCATCAGTATGGAAGGAGAAGGCACTGTTGTCACTTCGACCACAGCCCCATACCAATCGCTCTCTGCTGCGCTTTGGACAGCTGAAGGAAGCTATGCCGCTACCACCATCCCTCAGTTCGCCTCCGTCTATTATTTGTATTCGGACCAACTCTGGGAAGCCACCGAAGCCATTTCCCTTCCTGCATTCCGTTCTGTCTTCCGAGCTTCGTCACCTTTAGGCATCAAGAATCTCCAATTTGTCATTTCCGACGGTACAACCGATGGCATCACTGGCGTTTCCACCAACGATGAAACCATCACATTTCCAGCCGACATCTATGATTTGACGGGAAGGCTCGTCTGTCGTCAAGCCTCCTCCCTTTCCAACCTCTCCAAAGGTGTTTACCTCATACAAGGACGGAAGTGGAAGATTCAGTGAAAATGAAGAATGATATTAAATGAAGAATGAAGAATGTAGAATGAAGAATGAAAATTACCAATTTCACGTGCAGAGTAAAATACATTCTTCATTCTTATGTTAGTTTTTGAGTTTTTAAGTTTATTAGTTTATGTCTCCTAAAGAAATAGACTTAATGTACTAAACTTTAAAATTTTGCTGATTTTGCCGATTTCTTTAGGAGACTATTTCACTTTTCACTCTTCAAAGATTTCCGAGAGTTTCTTTTCAATCTCCCCTCCTCGTAATCCACGAGAGAGGATGGTGCCATCGGGTGCGAAAAGAATGATGTGTGGAATGCTGCTGATGAAGTAGGCATTAGTGGCGATTTCTTGAGCATTGATGATTTGAGGGTAGGGAATGTCATCCTCTTCAATAGCCTTCAGTGATGCCTCTGGTTTATCCCAAGAGGCGATGCCTACCACCATGAGTCCTCGATTCTTGTATTTCTGATATGCAGCTTTTAGCTTCGGTATTTCTGCACGGCATGGTACACACCACGAAGCCCAAAAATCGACAAGTACATACTTGCCATGACCTACGTAATCGGAGAGGCGAGCGGTCTTTCCGTCATATTCCACCGAGAAATCAACAAACTTCTCTCCAATGGCTGGAAAGTAATAATCACCTTGTGTCGTGGTGTCCTTGTTGTTGGAACTGACCGCCATCCCCATCATCTTCCACACTTGTCCAGCTTTGATGCGCGGACTCATCATTTCAAGCCATTTCGCAACAACTTGTGGGTTGGCAGTGCCTATGACATGGGATAGTTCCGTGACTCCTAACACATCGTCATTGTGACGAGTCAGTTCGTTCCTCATCAAACTGTCTAAGCCGTGTAAGTACAGCGAGTCGTTACCGTTGGCTTTTTGAAGGTACAAGGGATAAAACACTTCTTGAAAGTGAGACAAAGCCTCGTTGAGGAGAGTACCCGATTGCATGTTCAAGTCGATGCTTGTAGTCTGCAAATTCATATTCAATCTCGTTGTGCCACTTTCCAGAATAAAATCAAATGACTGATATTTGGGCGTTTCCCCTTCTTCAGTAATGGACTGCAATTCAAAACATCCTGGTTCTTCAAGCGTTCCCACCGTAGGAACCAGTTTTCCTGCTTTCACATCCACCGTGTCGATAACTTCGTTGACAACACGCATGGCAGTCATTCTTTGCCACAGGAGCAAGCGCGTGTTCAATGTGGAATCACCGACTGTGCCTTCCAATCGGTAATGAATTTGCCCCCGACCAGTCAGGAAGCAGAGCGTGAGCAATATGCTGATGATGGTTTGTTTCATAACAAGAACGGTTTTTGGGTTTCTTCCAGATGGCAGCTAATGCTAATGCCAAAGCTATCTTGTTCATTCGCTGTCCTTTCGTTAATTTGGATTTTACTTGTCTGCTTTCTTACGTTTAAACAAGCTGATTACCTTCTTCCAAGAGTTCCAACCCCTATCATCGAGATAAGTACCCAGCCCGAAAACAACCATGAAAATAATAGCCTGTGTTGCATAATCTGAAAAAGGATAATCTTTCCCTGTGACAATGTTTATCAGGAAGTAAATAAAGGTGAATACAATTGCCGGTACTATAGCTTTGAGAAAATATTTTTTCATGATATATCCCGATTTATACTTTTACAAAGTTACGAATAAATCACGAAAAGAAAGAAAACCGAACAGGATTTAACATCCGATTGGGTCATTTCTAAAGTACAAAGAACAAAGTACAAAGGACAAAGTACAAAGGACAAAGGACAAAGAACAAAGGACAAAGTACAAAGGACAAAGAACAAAGGACAAAGTACAAAGGACAA
>DGSN01000030.1:46148-47478 GCA_002393575.1 Prevotellaceae bacterium UBA4361
ACAAAGGACAAAGTACAAAGTACAACGGACTCGCTTCACGCTTCACACTCCACGCTTCACGCTTCACACTCCACGCTTCACACTCCACGCTTCACGCTTCACACTCTACGCTTCACATTCCACGCTTCACACTCCACGCTTCACGCTTCACACTCTACGCTTCACATTCCACGCTTCACGCTTCACACTTCACGCTTCACGCAAAAAGTATGGAATGCGTAATGATTGATGCGGCTTTCTCGACATCTCTTTGTAAACTTCTGTTTGTGTTTTTTCTGTTTTCGTTATTTTATCTGTAACTTTATAACTAAAATACAAAAGAGAGATGGTTTATTGTTTTTCTGGAACGGGTAATAGTCAGTGGGTGGCTGACAAATTGCAAGGACTTGTGGCTGATTCCCCCGATGTGTATGGTTTGGTTTTCCCTGTTTATGGATGGGGCATTCCCAAAGTGGTGAGTGATTATATCAGCAAGCATATCGATGCCATACAAAAGTCTAAATACGTGTATGCCGTGATGACCTGCGGCGACGATGTGGGTTATGCCGACAAGGTGTTGCGCAAGGCGCTGGGTGGCAGGCTCGATGCCGTATTCTCCGTGCAGATGCCTAACACTTACGTCTGCCTGCCTGGTTTCGACGTGGATGATGACGAAGTGGCGCAGGCGAAAGTTGAAAACACCCTGAAGCGATTACCTTCGATTGCAGAGCTTATCAGGCAACGAGAGAAAAGAACAGATGTGGTGAGAGGAGCCTGTGCATGGCTGAAAACCTACGTGCTCAGACCAGTATTTAACCACTTTTTAGTGACCGACAAATATTTTCACGTCATCGAAAAACAGTGTACACGCTGCAAGCGTTGCGTGAGAGGGTGTCCGCTTGGGAATATGGCGATGGATGAAAAGGGAAATATAGTATGGAAACATGAGAACTGCACTGGCTGTCTGCGGTGCTACCACCGCTGTCCTACCAAGGCTGTGCAGTTCGGTAGGTTCACCAAAAACAAAGGACAGAAAATCCAAGATTTTGACTGAAGTGGGAAGCAGTTATTTTTTTACGACTTCTATGATTAAGAGTATAGAATGAAGATAATAATAGTCCCACAGAAATGACAGAAATGACGGAAATGACAGAAAGGTTTTGCATGGTGCAAAGTAAAAATTTTCCGTTCTTTCCGTTCTTTCCGTGGGACATAAAAAATTAAACTTTCCCATCCCTTGAATAATTGTATCAGAAGACGCTGAAAGCGTCATCGCTCAGTAACCGAGGGTGCGAAGCACCCCCGGATAGCTGTGTGTCCGCTCAATCGACTCTGAAAGAGTCGCCCATCT
>DGSN01000063.1 GCA_002393575.1 Prevotellaceae bacterium UBA4361
GATTTGAGAAGATTTGTGAGATTTCTCGCGAAGCGACTCCTTATACCGAACTGACGTATTAAAAAATATATGGGATTATTCTTAAAGGACCCTCTATTCTGTCGTCAACTGAATACGATTCACTCTTGTATCAGGTTGACAATGTCAGTCCATTCGCCTGGTATATACACGGTGCCTTCCGTTGCACTGATGTTCAGGAGAAAGAGACGTCCATCCTCCATGAGACGGAAGCTGAAAGCATGTTCCCATTTGCCCAAAGCCAAATAGGTTTCGCTGACGAAAGGAGTGATGCTTCTGAATCGGAAATCGCTTGGACCTATGCTGATGAAATACCGCTGTTTGCTACCGACATACGAGTCGATGACTTTCTCAGCCATGTGCAAAATGCTGTCGGCAAGATGGGCAGGAACTTCGTAACGCTTGCCGATACGGTTGCCTTCTCCATTGCTGTATTTCAAGACATTATAGTTGGGGAATGCACCGTGGTCAATGATTCCCTTTGTCTTGTATTGCACATCTACGACTTTTACCTGAGCATTTCTTTCCAACATGGACAAGAAATTCGTGACAGGAGACGTGTCCACTGCATCAAGAGGAGTGTTAATTTTTTTCGTGGCATAGTATTGCATACTGAAGTGTGTCTTGTTCATGTCGAGCGATGCCATTCCCTTCGTTTCGGGCGAAACATAGCGGTTGTAGAACTGTATGTTGTTGCCGTTGCCATCATGGATTCTTCCTTGATAGATGAGAGAATACGAGAGTGTGTCCTTACCTGACACATTCAACTGATAGCGGTCGCTTTCCGTGGCAAGAGGCAACTCTGCTTCGAAAGCCGCCTGCAACTGGTCAAGCAGCTCAGCACTCAGCACAGACTTGCGCACGTTTCTCAGAGAGAAAGAATAGGACTCTGTGCTGTCGTTCTCCATCATGAAGGCGTGGTCGAAGTGTTCACATGCCTGTTCCCTACACTCGTCTTTCAGTTTGGGCATCAGGTCCAGGATATGCTTCTGCGCATGAATGGAACAGATGATGCACGATGAATGAAGCATGAAGAGTATCAATACAAATCGTTTCATATTTTCTATTGTCTTAATAATCATTTACTTAACCAAAGAGACTATTCATTGAGCATGGCTAACATGGCTTCCCGCATTTGGCGATGATGAGCCATCAGCGAAGGAGTATAGTCGGTCGTTTCCTTGTCGGCAATTGGCGAAACAGACTCTTGCTCAACGATGGTTTGAACAGAGATTGCTTCACGAGGTGATACTTCGGCTTTGGGCTTTGGCTTGCGTAACGACTTCGCCAATCGGTGGGACTTTTGCTGCGGTTTCTCCATCACATCACTGTTTGTTTCAGCCTTCTCATTTTTCTGTGCTTGTTGTTCAACAAGTGCTTTTGGTGCAGGATTTTCGTTTTTCCTTGCAAAGATTTCTGTAGGAACGGCTTCGCGGTCTTTCTGAAGGATGAAGAGACTGATTCCGAACAAGACAACTATCATTGCTGCCACTCCTATCAGCCACGGCGAGAGCTGCCATCTTCTCTTCTCGTTTTCTTCGCGCAACAGTGAATCCGTCAGAGTAACATGATTGCATTTCATTCCTCTGAACAGGACAGAATAGCACTGCCATTCGTTTGGAATGTCTCGATGAGAGCAGAAATAATCCGACAGTCGTTGTTCCTCATCTTCCGTCGTTTCAGCAGCCAAATAGCTGTTGAGCAATGTTTGTATATAATCCTTTTCTGTCATCATATCGTCTTGTTTATCAGTTGAATCAATCGTTGTCTTGCCTTCGACATAACGCCTCGGCATGAAGATTCAGAAGTGCCCAACAAGGTGGCAATCTCTGCATAGCTCATCCCCTCTTGCTCACGCATCTCCACTATTTTCCTCCAGTTGTAGGGCAGTCGTTTCATCGCATTAGCTACGATATGCCCCGTTTCCTTGTCCTCCACATAAGTTTGCGGCGTATGTTGCGATGGAATATCGGGAATGTCATCTACATTCTCTTCAGCATCATCACCATGCTGGAAGATTCGCAGCAGCGGATGTCGCCGTCGATGTCGCAGGATGTTGAGTGTCAGGTTTTTAGCCATCCTGTCTGCATAGCGTTTCAACTCATCTGCATGGTCACTCAACTGAGTTTGTCGTTCCCATAGCCTCAACAACACTTCACTGCCCACGTCGGCTGCAACATCTGGTTCGCCCAATATCGACAGCGACCGTGCTTCGGCAATGTGCCGAAGTTCTGCCACCAAGGATATGTATTGTTGCAGTTCCATATTATAAATACACCGAAAAGGCTAAAACGCTACGCAAAAATACAAGAAAATGAACGATGAAAACGTTGCCAGCGGACTAACTGAGAGCGTTTTTAGTTTTTTTAATACATCGTTTGCGATAGATTTGGGGAGGGAAGAGACTCTTTGCTTACGAATTGAATGAAGAATGTTTGGTTCAACTGAATTTTCTGAAATTTCACGAAACCGAAGCAAGTTGTATTAATAATATTTAATAAGGTGTGGAAAATGGTATAATAATGTTAGAAAACGTGTCTTGCTGAATAGTTCAAAAGAAAAAATGCTTGGCATTTCCATTTTTTTACGTAACTTTGCAGCCAATCAATATGAAAAAATTTAAACATAAACTGAATACAACTATGAAACTGAAAAATCTCTTTGCTATCGCACTCGTTGCTTCGGCTACAGTTCCTGCAATGGCTCAGTACGAAGGCACTCAGGTGTACGACCGCATCGGTCATGGAAATGACAGTACAGAAGTTCTGAACAACCTGAGTATGTTCAGCGAATACTACAAGTCAAAAGCTTGGAAGGAAGCATACAACAGCTGGAAGTTCGTGATGGACAAGGCTCCATTGGCACAGGCTAATCTCTACACTCGTGGTGCAACGGTGCTGGAGCAGTTGGTTTACACTTCCACCGACCCTGCTGAGAAGAAGAAGTATCTGGACGAGCTGCTCGGCATGTACGACACTCGTATCAAGTATATCAAGGAACTGAATTCGTTCTCTTCTGCTACCATGAAGACCAACAAGGGTACGAACCTCTGCCGCAAGGCTTACTTCTATGCAAACTACGGCCCATCGGTTTATGGCAACACCTACTCTCTCGACAAGGCATACGACATGTTCTCGGAGGGAATCCAGCTTGTGAACCAGGACCCATCGCTGGCTATTGAAGGTTTCGCTCTCGACAAGTATTTCGACATTTCTTATCAGAAGTATCTGAACGACAAGGTGGGCTTCCACGAGCAGTTCCTGAAGGACTACCTGTTGAGCAAGGAAGTGTGCGAGGCAATGCTTGAGAAGGCAAACCAGGCAAGCGACAGCGTGGAGGCACAGAAGATTGTGTCGCAGTACGACCCAACACTCGTTCGCGCAGAGCACAAGTTTGCTGAGTCGAAGGCTGCTGACCGCGACCAGCTGATTGCTATCTTCACGCCAAAAGTGGAGCAGAACAAAACGAACTTGAACTACCTCCGTTCAGTGATTGACATCCTGGCTGACAACTACTGCGATGACACCGACGTTTACTTCAAGGCTTCGAAGTATGCTTTCGACATTGAGCCAAGCTACAACGCAGCTATCGGTACTGCACAGTGGATGCAGAAGCAGGGCAAGATTGGCGAAGCTACTCAGTACTATGACAAGGCTATCGAGCTTTGCGACAACGACAAGCAGAAGGGCCGCATCGCCATGCGTGTTGCTCAGGCTCTCGCCAAGAATGGTTCAAGCAGCACAGAGAGCTACCTCCAGAAGGCTGCATCGTTCGACGGTTCCTACTCTGGCCGTTGCAACTTGATTCGCGCTCAGGTGGCTGCATCGAAAAAGGACTACAGCAACGCCATCGCATACGCTTCTCGCGCTGCATCTGAGGATGCAAGTATCTCGGGTACTGCAAGCCGTCTGAAGGCACGTATCCAGGAGGCACAGCGTCGCCAGAGCGAGTACGACAAGGCTAATGCCGAATACAAGGCTCAGCTCGAAAAGGCTCAGAAGCTCGAAGACTTCTGGAAAGGTCACTAATTCATCTTATAAGATATGCAAAACTCCAGCATCCACTCAGGGTGCTGGAGTTTTTTGTTTCTCGAAAAGTAATCAGAGAGAGGATAGCAGCGAGGTTATGGAAAGTTTATCGTTGCAGGGGTGACGGCATCGCCCGAGAAGGTGACACTGAAAGGACCTGGGGCAGTGCGACGGATGTAGGCAACGAGACGACCACGATAGACAGGCTGGTGATTGTCGCGATAGTTGCTCATATCCGTGTTGTTACTGCCTTCCAAGCCTAAGAGAACGGCTGGTCCTGAGATGTTGCAGGCGATGTCGAGGTTCGACGATTTCACACGATTGCCATCCTTGTCAACCACTTCAACAAGCAGCTGATGGAGGGTTTCGGCATCTTCGGGCAGGAGTTCACTCACGCGAATGCCTGTTGCCTCACCATGCGTCTTGATTTCGTATGAAGAGAGAACATTTCCCTGCATATCGCAGCCTTCTGCACGTAGTGTGCCTGCCTCAAACGGTATGTCCCAATAGATGATGGCGGTGGTGTCGTTTTGCGGTTTGAGTTCGCCCACTTCGCGACCATTCAGCAAGAGGCGAGCCTGAGGAGCATTGGTGTAGCAAACCACTCGCATGGTTGGATGTTCCATGTTGATGGAGTTGCTTGAAGCATTTTGCTCTCCACCCATGAAACGTGCAAAACGTGAGAAGTCGGGCAAATTCCAGTCGTCCTGTGCCTCGGCAGACACTTGGTTTCCGCCTCGTCTTCTTCTGCCATTGTTGTCGTTACGCTGCGGAAAAATAGGATAGGCACCAATGTAACAGACAGGTGAGTCGCTCCAAAGTGCTGCACGGAACCAGCCACGAGGTTTCTTGAAACTGCCAAAGTCGAGCAGACCTGTGTTGAGTCCGCGCGAAGGCCATCGTCCCGACTCACCGAGATAGTCGGTACCCGTCCAGATGAACTGCCCGAAGATGTGCTCCTTGTCGCGGACTGCTTTCCAAGCATCGTAGCCCACACCCGTCTCACTACCATAGATGATGCGCTGAGGGTATTCCTTGTGGTCAATGTCGTAGCGATTCTCCGTGTAGTTATAACCCACCACATCAATAGCTTCAGGATATTCCGTTTGATTACTCATCACCACACCAGCCAAAGCACCCGTGACTGGGCGCGAGGTGTCGATGCCACGGATAACAGCAGCGATGCGCTTGGCAATCTTTCCGATACGTTCAGCATTGGGAGCATCCATCTTGTAACCGCCCGACATGGGTTGGTTGATGACAGCATTCTTGCCGTCGAGAATAGGATGGGAATAAGGGTCGTTCGGATAATCGACTTCATTGCCCACACTCCACAGGAACACACAAGGATGGTTACGGTCGCGGCGCACCATGTCTGCCACATCGCGGTCAATCCATTCCTCGAAGAAGTCGTAACTGCCATCGAAGGCAGGTGTGCCGTTGTTCCATCCTTCCACCCATTTCTTTTTCGGAAATTCCCATTCGTCGCTTCCCTCGTCCATCACGAGGAGTCCTTCTTCGTCACAAATGTCATAGAGTACGGGAGCCTGTGGGTTGTGACTCATGCGAATGGCATTGGCACCCATTTTCTTCAGTTCTTTCACCTTTCTCACCCACACTTCGCGAGGCACGACAGCACCCAGCACGCCAGCATCATGGTGCAGACACACACCCTTCACCTTCATCCATTCCCCATTAAGTGCAAAACCTTTGTTTGCATCGAACTGAAGCGTGCGCAAACCTACCCGCACGGAAGTAGTGTCGATAGGCGCAGACAATCCGTTTTCGTAGAGCGACACCTCCATGCGATAGAGATAAGGTCGTTTCAGATTCCATAACTGTGCATGATTGATGGTCAGTTCCAAGGTACGTTTTGTCTGTCCTTTTGCCAATCTGCCCAAGTCCGTTTGCAAGTCTGTCACCACCCTACCCGTTTCGTCTTTCATCACTACGGATGCAGTATAACCCGTCTTGGTGTGCTTCGGTGCATCCACGGCAACATCCACCTCCACGGTGGCGGTTGTTCCCTGCAACTGCTTGAGTCGGTAAGCTACGCCCCACTGAGACAGATGCACCTGCGGTGCTTCCACCAACCACACATCCCGATAGATGCCACTGCCCGTGTACCAACGAGAGTCGGCAATGCGACTATGATCGACTCGCACGGCAAGCACATTGTCACCACTCTTATTTAAATAAGGAGTCATGTCGTAGAGGAACGACACATAGCCGTTGGGCCGCTTGCCAAGAAGATGTCCGTTGAGATAGACCTCGCTGCGGTTGTAGATGCCTTCGAAATAGATGAAGAACTGACGATTTTTGTCGAATCCATCGGGAGTTTTGAAGTGTTTTCTGTACCAAGCTATGCCCGCAGGGAGATAGCCCGTGCAGCTGGCATATTGCCGCGAAAGCTGACCTTCAATGCTCCAATCGTGAGGCAAATCCAGTTTGCGCCAAGAAGCATCGTTGTATTTGGGATTCTTGGCATCGGCAACATCCTCCAAGAGGAATAGCCAATCGCTATTGAAGAGCGAGGTTTCGCCGAACGAAACCTGTGCTTGAGCAACATGCGAGACAAGCACCAACAAGATGGAAAATAAAAAACGGTTCATAATGATAAGGTTAATAAAAGATTTGTAATAATGTGGTACGGACACAAAGGTAGAAAGAATTTCAGAAAAATGAACTAAATTGCATGATAAAACACGCAGCAATGAATAAAAACAGCTTGCACAATGCACAGGAGAATGCTTTTTTTTCAGATAATGAAAAGTTTCTTCTTGAAAAAAATCGTAATTGTGAAAAATTGTGTACTTTTGTCGAAACATCTTCTAACTACAGTTTCAACCTCTTGATAACACCCAGCATTTTCCGCTTCTGAGCCAACGAGTGAAAATGCTTTGAGTCACAGAAAAACTAATTGTATGAAACAGACAACCATGAAAACAATCCTGCTTTGCACAGCGTTCTGCATGAGCATGAGCGGAATGGCACAAGAGCAGAATGACTCGGTTTTGACCTTCGACCAAAACCTGGGACAAAACCGAAACTTTTCGGGAAATGCCGAAACCATCGACGAAAGCCAGATGAACAACAAGGACCAGGTGACAAATGCCTTGGATGCCATCCGTGGTCGTGTGGCAGGTCTGACCGTGGAGCGCAACGGACTGAACGCCATGAATGCAGTCCGCCTGCGTGGTACCACCTCCCTGACTGGCGGCAACGACCCACTCATCATGATAGACGGTGTGCTGGGCGACTTGTCGCTCCTTGAGTCCATCTTCCCTTCCGACATCGAGAGTTTCACCATCTTGAAGGACGCATCCGAAACCTCGCAGTTTGGTTCGCGCGGTGCATCGGGTGTCATCATCATCACCACGCAGAGAGGTACGCCAGGCAAGCTTCGAGTGAACTACAACAGCTCCTTCTCCATATCGAATGTGTATAAGCGTTACGACATGCTCAGCGCCGATGGCTATCGGGATTATGCTCGAAAGAACGGAATCAAGATTGTGGATTTGGGCCACAGCACCAACTTCCAGAAAGCCATCGAGCAGACAGGCTTGAGTATGCAGCACCACTTGGCATTCCAGGGCGGAACAGAACAGTCGAACTACCGTGTCGCCGTGGGTTATTCCACCGAGAAGTTAGTGGTCAAGAACAATTCCGACCGCACCTTGCAGTCGAACATGAACATGACGCAGATGCTTTTCAATGGTTTTCTGAAAGTTGAATTAGGCATGTTCGCCAGCCGACAAGACCTGAAATCATTGCCCGACGTGCAAGGCATTCTCTACTCGGCAGCCTGTCTGAACCCAACTTTCCCAGCAGGAGCTAATCCCGACGGCAGCTACCCAGGCTATGCGTCGGCAAGTCAGATTGGCAATCCATACGCACATCTGCAAAAGAAGAACGACGACGAGAATTCCCACATCAGCACCCATGCCCGACTCACATTCAACATCACCAAGGACCTGAAGTTCCTGTTGTTTGGTTCCTACACCCACAACATCGCTGAAAAATCACAGTACTTTCCAACCTTCGTATGGAACCGAGGACAGGCATACAAGGAAACCAACAAACGGCAGATGCTGATGGGCGATGCCGTCATCAACTGGGACAAGAAATTCAACAAGCACCTCGTCAGTCTGCTCGGACTGGCTGAAATACAGAAGAAAGTCTATGATGGCTACCACGTCACCGTCACCAACTTCTCGACCAACGAAACTGGCTACAACGACCTTTCGGCTGGTGCGCTCCGTCCGTGGGATGGCACAGGTTCCATCTACGAAGACCCTCGCATGGTGTCGTACATGGTACGTGCCAACTACACCTTCGACGACAAGTACATGTTCAAGGCATCGGCACGCGCCGACGGTTCATCGAAGTTTGGAGACAATCACAAGTGGGGTTTCTTCCCTTCCGTCTCTGGAACCTGGGTCATCAGCAAAGAGCCATTCATGCGCAATGTGAAAGCCATCGACGAACTGAAAATCAACGTCGGCTACGGACTCTCTGGCAACCAAGACGGCATCGACTCCTACACCTCCATCGCCACCATGAAACCAAACGGATTCGTGCCAGCAGGAGCAGGCAACCTCGTGTCGTTCTCCCAGTTGAAAAACGCCAATCCCGAACTGAAATGGGAAGTGTCGAGCACGTTCAACATGGGCATTGATGCCAAATTGCTGCATGGTCGGCTCTTCTTCTCGCTGAACTACTACAACACGCAAGTACACGACATGCTCTATCCCTACAACGTGAGTGTGCCACCATTCACCTACAACATCCTTGTCGCAAACATCGGCTCGATGAGCAACCGAGGACTTGAAATCTCCGTTGGTGCCGTTCCTCTCGCCACAAAAGACATGCAACTCAGCATCAACGCCAATGTCTCCTTCCAAGGCAACAAACTCAAGTCGCTGAGCGGAGATTTCCAAGGCATACGTCTGGAAGCACCCGACTACATACCTGTTGCCACCCTCAACGGAGCAGGAATGCACGGAGGCAACAACAACGTCACCTACCAGATTGTGGGACAAAGCCTCGGTTCCTTCTATCTGCCACAAAGCACAGGACTCCAAGTAGCACCCGACGGAAGCAAATACTACGGCATACGCAACCTGAACGGAGGCGACATCTCGTTGGAAGACAGCGAAGACCGCTACATAGCAGGACAAGCCATGCCAAAAGTGCTGCTCGGTTCCAACATCAGTTTCAGATACAAGGACTTCGACATCAGCATCCAAGCCAACGGAGCCTTCGGACACAAAATCTACAACGGCACCTCACTCACCTACATGAACACATCCTCCTTCCCGCTCTATAACATCTTCACCAAAGCCGTCGAAGAGAACATCAAGGACCAGACAGCCACCGACTACTGGCTCGAAAAGGGCGACTACGTCAACATCGACTACATCACCGTGGGCTGGAAAGTACCTATCAAGCAGAATCGCTTTGTGGAATCACTACGTCTCTCCTGCTCCATGAACAACGTAGCCACATTCACCTCCTACAGCGGCTTGACACCAATGATTAACAGCTCCAGTCTCGGAAAAACACTCGGATTGGATGACAAGCGCTCCTTCCCACTCTACCACTCCTACACGCTCGGTATCAGCATCGGATTCTAAACAACACACATAAACGAACAAAAAACATATTCTCATGAAACGAACCATATATTTTCTCATCGCCGCCACAGTCCTCATGCTGATGTCGTGCAAAGACTTCCTCGAAGAAAAGCAACGCGATGCACTCACTGAAGACAAAGCCTTCCAAAGCATGAACGACCTCAAGAACAACGCCGTGCTTTCCCTCTACAACTACATCGGAGGCAACAGCGACAGCCAAGGACTGCAAGGCACAGGACGAGGAGTCTATGACCTCAACACCATGACCACCGACGAAGCCATCACCCCAACACGAGGCGGCGACTGGTACGACGGAGGATTCTGGCAAGACCTCTTCCTCCACACCTGGGGCTCCAGCAACACAGCACTCGAAAACACCTGGAACTACCTCTTCAAGGTTGTCATGCTCTGCAACAGTTCCCTCGAACGAATCGATGCCTATCCAAACCCAGAACACCTCTACGATGAAACCATGCTCGACAACTACAGGGCAGAAGTCCGAGCTGTGAGAGCCATGTTCTACTTCTACCTCATGGACCTCTTCGGACGCGTTCCCATCGTCACCACCAACGACGTTAACTCATCCGAACTCACGCTTGCCAACCGCAGCCAAGTGTATCAATTCATCGTCAAAGAACTGCAAGAAACCAGACTTTACCTGCCTTGGGACAGAAGCAACTACAACGGCGAAAACTATGGACGAGTGACCATACCCGTTGCCAACTTCCTCCTTGCCAAACTGATGCTGAACGCAGAAATCTACTCCGACGACAACTGGACCGACGACATCTACCCCGATGGAAAAACAATCACGTTCAACGTCTTAGGAACAACCATGAACGCATGGGAAGCCTGCCAATTCTATTGTAACACATTCAAGGATTTCGAATACGTCCTCGAAGAGTCACTCGCCGAAAACTTCACAACAACCAACGAGAAATCCAGAGAAAACATCTTCACCATCCCGATGGATCCCAACCTCTACAGCAACCGATTCATCTACTTCTTCCGCTCACGAAACTGCTGCCACGGCTCGGCACTCGGAGGCGGTTCAGAGAACGGACCATGCGCAACCATCGAAACGCTCCGTGCCTTCAAATACGGTAAACCCGATCAGGATACCCGCTTCGACATCACCTTCTACGCCGACACCATCTACGAGAACGGAGAAGTCGTTCTGATGGACGACAAGGTAACACCATTGGTCTATTACCCTTGGGAAGTGAAACTCAACCTCACAGGCAGCCCATACGTCGAACTGGCAGGAGCAAGATTCCACAAATATGCCCCCGACCCTAACGCCAATGCCGACGGACGCGCATGCCACAACGACATCGTCCTCTTCCGCTATGCCGACGTGCTCCTCATGATGGCAGAGGCAAAACTGAGAAACGGAGAAGACGGCACTGCAGAACTGAACCTCGTGAGACGCCGTTCCCTCATGACCGACACCGTTGCCACACTCGAAACCATCCTCAACGAGCGTCATCTCGAACTGGCATGGGAAGGTTGGCGACGCAACGACCTCATCCGTTTCCGTCAATTCACACGCTCCTACACCGACCGTCCACAACTCCCAGGCGAAGAAAACGGCTACACCACCGTATTCCCTATCCCAAGCTCCATGATTGACTTCCACCCATCATGGAAACAAAACCCAGGCTACGAATAAACACCATATCCCACACACAAAAAAAGGCGGCTTCCAAACTCGTTGTTGGAAGCCGCCTTTTTAGTATGATTTCAAAGAGAGAGAGAACACTCTCATGCTCTCTCCTCGTTTTCGTGATTACCACAAATTCCCGTATTCCGTTGAATACTTATCGTCTTTGCTATCTAATTCGTTTCGATTTTGTTTCACGAAGCCATCTGTTGATTTACCGCCTACGATAATTTCTTCACAAAGACCTTTCAAATGATTTACTTGTCTAAGAGTCGTTGATGGCTGAATATAAGTCTTTTTCATTTTGATTGTTGTTTTGAGCATAGATGAACCATATCAAGATGATTCCTCACTTATCTTTCAATGGTCTGTTCTCTGTCGGGACCGACGGAGATGATGGTGATAGGGGTTTCTAATTCCTTCTCCAAGAAGGCGATGTAGTTGCTGAAGGCTTGAGGGAACTGAGCCTCGGAAGTGATGGCAGTGAGGTCTTGCTGCCATCCAGGGAGTTCCTCGTAGATAGGAGTGATGCCCTCGCTGATGTCGTAAGGGAAATCGCGCGTCACCGTGCCGTCCTTCAGCTGGTAAGCCGTGCAAGCCTTGATGGTTGGGAAGTCGTCGAGCACGTCGCTCTTCATCATGATGAGCTTCGTCACACCGCTCACCATGATGGCATAGCGGAGAGCAACGAGGTCAATCCATCCACAACGACGCTCACGACCCGTCACAGCACCATATTCGTGGCCGATGTCACGAATCTTTGCACCTGTCTCGTCGAACAATTCCGTTGGGAACGGACCCGCACCCACGCGAGTGCAGTAAGCCTTGATGATGCCAAACACGTCGCCAATCTTGTTCGGACCGATGCCGAGACCCGTGCAAGCACCTGCACAGATGGTGTTCGACGAAGTGACGAACGGATAAGATCCGAAATCCACGTCGAGCATCGTGCCCTGTGCCCCTTCGCACAGCACCGACTTGCCTTCCTTCAGCAGTTTATTGATTTCGTGCTCCGAATCCACGAGGTGGAACTGGCGGAGATATTCGATGCCCTCCATCCATTTCTTCTCCACTTCCGTGATGTCGTAGTCCGTATAGTTGAGAGCCTTGAGCATTTCCTCATGGCGAGCCTTGTGCGCAGCATATTTCTCTTCGAAGTTCTCAAGGATGTCGCCAACGCGCAGACCGTTGCGCGAAATCTTGTCGGTGTAAGTAGGACCGATACCCTTACCCGTCGTTCCCACCTTGTTCTTGCCCTTGGCAGCTTCGTTGGCAGCATCGAGCAAGCGGTGAGTAGGCATGATGAGGTGAGCCTTCTTCGAAATGTGCAGACGTTCCTTCAGCGGATGTCCACTCTTCTCCAAGTCCTTCGCCTCGTCCATGAAGAGGTCGGGCGCAAGAACCACGCCGTTACCGATAATGTTTACCTTGTCACCCTGGAAAATGCCTGAAGGGATGGAGCGAAGCACATACTTCTGACCTTCAAACTCCAGCGTGTGTCCAGCGTTCGGACCGCCCTGGAAGCGAGCCACCACGTCGTAGCGAGGCGTGAGCACATCCACCACCTTACCTTTTCCTTCGTCTCCCCACTGGAGACCTAAGAGCACATCTACTTTCATAATATCATTTATATACTTGTTTCTTGTTTCAAAACCGTTCAGCGCACATCAGTGCGCTGCCCATCTGCCCATCTGCCTCTCTGCCTCCCAGCCGTCAGTCATCCTTCCCCTCTTCGTTCTGTTCATTCTGCTGTCGGGCTTCTTCGCGCCTTTTCCGTCTGCTTTCCACTTGTCGTTTCAGCCGTTCCTCCTTCAGCAGTTGGCTTTTCTTCTCTTGCAGCACGCGCTGACGGTCCAGTTTCTTCTGTTCGCGCGACATGCGCGTATTGCATTGCGTACAACTGCCATAGACACACACGGTTGTGTTGTTCGGACGGAAGCGAGGATATTTCGTGTCGCGCAATGCCTCCATCAGAACCACCGACTTGAAGGGGATGACCTTGCCACAATGCACACACACCATCTGGAAGAACGTCTTCACGCCGAAGCACTTCTCATAGCACTGCACGGCATGGTGGGTGTGGCGGATGACGAGTCCGAGCGTGACGAAAAGCCCCAACGTGCGATACAGCGTTGGGTATGTCACCTGGCACGTAGGCTTCAAGGCATCGCTCAATTCCTCAATCGAGAAAGAACCGTTGAAATTATACGCCGCCTCCAGAATGGCATAACGCTCCTGCGTCTTGCGCAGTCCATGCCTTTCGATGTACTGTGTCAGCACAGACTTGGCATCTTCCAGAATGCGTATCGATTCCCTCTTATCCATAGTGTTTTGGCAGTTTTTAGGCTAAAAACGCTGCAAAATTAACAAAAAACATTGAGATGAAGAAGAAAACGCTATGTTATTTTTGCCAAAGGTCGAAAGTCTAAAGTCAAAGGTCAAGGGTCAAAGGAAAAAGACCCTCCCCAACCCTCCCTGTGAGGGAGGGAGAAGCCACCCGGACGGCTATTCTCTCCCCCTTGGGGGAGTTGGAGGGGGCCCTCAGACCCTGCTCAACGCTTTCTGAGCCGCCATCCGCAGTTGCAGGTTGTCGGACTGGAGAGCCACCGACGCTTGGTCGCGCAGTTCCTGGGCGGAACGCTCCGAGAGCTGGAACTGGCGCAGCAGATGGAGCAACGTGTAATAACCCGCAATCTGCACCATGTCGTCCTCCGCAGCAATCCATTGGAAACCCTTGTCCGACGCTTGCGGCATCTTGCTAAAGAGGTTCATGGCAGCAATTTGGACGATTTCAACGGTAGAAATCTGCCTCACCCAGATGTCTGCCACCTCGGGCAGAAAGTCCGTAGGCGGATAGAGCATCGTGGCAAGGATGCGACATTCGCGCACCGACTCATGCCAGAGTTGCTGAGCCAGTGTCGCCTCGTTCGTACCATCGGCAGGAGGAGGCAACTGAGGCAGCATCGTGTTCCTCACATCGTCGAGCAGAGTCGTCAAGCGAGGCAGTTCCACACCGAAGTTCACACGGTAGTCTGCCGTCATGCCAGCCTGCCGCATGGCTGCCGAAGCCACGCCGTTCATCATCGTGCGCAGTTCCTGCTTGATGAGTCGCACGATGTCGGCAATGCCGCCGATGGGAGATGAAGTTGAGGGTTCTTGGTTCATGGGGCTACAAAAAGCCCTCCACGTACGTGGAGGGAACTGTTTATTCGTTGATGAGAGGGAGGGTGGAGTAATCGCGGGAATAGCGGAGCATCTGCTCAGCATAGCCTTCGGTGTAAGACAGCTTCACATCGGTGATGTTGCCCTTGGCATCCTTCACCGCCGTATAGACAGGATTGATGAATCCCTTGTAAGGAGCCAAGTTCAGTTTCTCGTAGCGTTCGAGCACCTCCTTGTGGAGTTCAGGATTGATTTTCACCGCGTAGGTCTCCACGAGAGCCTGAGCCGCCTTGAAGTCTCCTTCGCTCTTGATGCGCTGAATCTCAGCCAACAGTTTGCCGAACAACTCGCGCAGCTTCACATAGTCGTTCACCTTCACGTAGGTCTTTCCGTCAATCTTCACGAGTTCCACCACACGGTCAGCCTTGCCCTTCTCATAGCACCAGTAGGCAATGAGCGCACGGTTGCGCATGTGAGCCTCCTCGATGTTGTTGCCGAGATTGATGCGCACGAGCTGCGTCATCAGTCCGTTCATCATGTAGGAATAATACTGAGCCTTGTAAGCCTCGCCGTTTGGTGTGAGACCAAGTTCCTGCATCTTTGGGTCGGCGAGGTAGTAGAGACCGAAGAGGTCGGCACGCGCCTCCTCGATGGTCGAACCGTATGCCTTCAGGCTGTCGGGATCGACACCGTCGAGCAGTTTTCCCGACCCGTGTCCGAGACATTCGTGGAGGTCGGTGTGGAGGTCGTCGGTCAGGTCGGCATACTTGTCCATCAGGTCCTTTTCAGCCTTTCCAATGACGAATTCATCGGAAAAACCATTGCCTTTCGCAGCCTGGTTGTAAGCCTCCGTGAGGTTGCCGATGGTCACAGACTTCGAGCCATGTTCCTTGCGAACCCAGTCGGAATTAGGCAGGTTGATGCCGATGGCAGTCGATGGGTAGAGGTCGCCACCGAGGATGGCAGCAGTAATCACCTTGGCACTGATGCCCTTCACCTTGTCTTTCTTGAATCGTGCATCCACAGGACTGTGGTCCTCAAACCACTGTGCGTTCTCGCTCAGGGTCTGGGTGCGCTTCGTTGCCTCCAAGTCCTTGAAGTTGACAATCGACTCCCACGAGCACTTCAAGCCCAATGGGTCGCCATAGCATTCGGTGAAGCAATTCACGAAGTCAACGAGAGGTTTTGTGTTCTTTGCCCACAGGATGGTGTAGTCGTCGAAGGTGTGGAGGTCGCCATTGTTGTAGAACTCCACGAGCTTATCGATGACCGCCTGCTGCTCTGCGTCCTCTGCGTAAGGACGAGCCAGTTGCAGATACTTCACAATCTGCTTGATGGCAGGTCCGTAGAGCGTGGAACTGGTCCATTTCTTCTCCACAATCTTGCCTTTCTTGTCCTTCACCAAGCGCGAATTCATGCCGTACATCACGGGATGCGGGTCGCTCAGGTCCTTCATGTCGCCGTAGAACTTCTCCGCCTCAGCCTGCGTCACACCGTCGTAGTAGTTGCTGGCAGAGGTGAGCACGAGGTCCTGCCCTTCGGCAAGGTTCACGCGCTTCTGCATGAGGTTAGGGTTGAAGATGACAGGGCAGATGTCCTTCAGATACTTGCCTGCACCCACCGACAGGGCAGCCTTCCTAAAGAAGTCCTCGCTGAATCCAGGCACGAACTTCTCGCAGCCGTAGTGGTGGTGAATGCCGTTGGAGAACCACACGCGCTTCAGATACACCTCCAGCGCCTTGAACTCAGCCGATGTGCGGTCGCCCTGGTAGTCGGTGTAGATTTTCTCCAAGGTGTAGCGAATGCGGAGGTTGTACTTTCCGTTCTGGTCGAACAGGATGTCGCGTCCCTGCATGGCTGCCAACTGGAGGTAGTAGATAAAGGTTTTCTGCTTGAGTGTGAGCTGGTCGAAGTCCTTCACTTCGTAGCGAAGCATCTGGAGGTCGGCAAAGCGCTCGTCGCTGTAATGGAACTTTCCATTTGCCTGCTGCGCCTGGGCAGAGGCTGCTGTCAACAAACTCGCTGTCATCATCATAAATAAGAATCGTCTCATAAAAGTTGTTTAGTTATTTTCGGTTATCAATCTTCGAACCGACGCAACGCATGGCATCAATTCGGTTGCAAAGATAGTTCTTTTGCATTGAATCTGAAAATTTTCCACCATCGGAATCTTTAAAATGATTATACGTAATCAAGTGATTTGGACGCTGAAAGCGTCATCGCTCAGTAACCGAGGTGTGCGAAGCACCCCCGGATAGATGGCAATGGGTATATCGACCCTTGCGGGGTCGCCCACAAACACGGTTGGGGCACTCATTCAGAGTGCATATAGCCATTATCTACACCCTCCGCAGGTCGTTCCGACCTACGGTTACTGAGCGAAGACCCTTTTCAGGGTCTATTGCACCAATATGCTGTTCATCGTATCCCTTTAAAATAAAAATTAACGAATAATTCGTCGTCAATTCGTGGAAATTCGCGTTTAAAAAAAGAAAAACATGAATTACCGTAAATTATCCGTGAATTTTTCATGAATTTTTTTGTTCTCTTTGAATATCCTTTAAAATAAAAATTTACGAATAATTCACGGTCAATTCGTGGAAATTCGCGTCAAAAAAAATAAAAAACATGAATTACCGTAAATTATCCGTGAATTTTTCATGAATTTTTTTGTTCTCTTTGAATATCCTTTAAAATAAAAATTTACGAATAATTCACGGTCAATTCGTGGAAATTCGCGTTAAAAAAAAGAAAAACGTGAATTACCGTAAATTATCCGTGAATTTTTCATGAATTTTTTTGTTCTCTTTGAATATCCTTTAAAATAAAAATTTACGAATAATTCACGGTCAATTCGTGGCAATTCGCATCAAAAAAAATAAAAAACATGAATTCCCGTGAATTATCCGTGAATTTTCCATAAATTTCAATGTTCTCTTTGAAAATCCTTTAAAATAAAAATTTACGAATAATTCGCGGTCAATTCACGGAAATTCGCGTCAAAAAAAATAAAAAACATGAATTACCGTGAATTATCCGTGAATTTTCCATGAATTTTTTGGTTTTCGTGGTTTTGAAAAGAGTACATACTGAATCGTAATTTCGATTGTACTAAATAGGCGAGCCCTCGGCGTTTTTCAAACGAGGGCTCGTTTGAACGCAAACGAGGGCTCGCTTGAACGATAACGAGCCCTCGTTTATTAAGTGGAATCGAATAAACGATTCAGCCTGTCGCCTCATGCGCTGCATCGAAGCCTCATTCCGTGTTCGGTGTTTTCCCCAATCGAAGAATGTCTTATACTCAAAAACGTATGCCAAAAGGGGGATTCATGCAAAGATTATGCACGTTTTATGCAAAAGTAAAGTTTCAAAACGTCACCAAGAACGGGAAAAATCGCTCGTTTTGAAAAGAAATGGCTACTATTTGTAAAGGAATATGTTAAAATTGAAATAATCTTGGATATTTTTGTAATATATTCTAAAAAAATTCCTTAACTTTGCACACTCTTTTGTTAAAAAATCCAACAAGAGAGGGACAAATAGACACGGCTAAACCTGATGGACAATTCTCACTCCTTATTTATATTTATATAATAGGGCGACAAACAATAAAAATTCATAAAAGAGCATTAAATTCATTTTTTTAACTATTAATCATTTAACACTAAAAAGAATGGGAAAAAGATTATGGTTGTTCCTTGCTGTCTGCTTTGCATCAGTCAGCATGGCTTTCGCCCAGCAAACGGTGAAAGGTACGGTGATTTGTTCAGACGACAATCAGCCTGCAGTAGGTGCGACTGTCATTGTCGTTGAGAACACGACCATCGGTACTATGGCCGATGCCAACGGCCAATTCACACTGACCGTGCCAAAGGATGCCACTCATTTGCGCGTTTCTTACATTGGTATGGAGAGTCAGGATGTGAAGATTCGTCCAAACATGAAAATTTACTTGAGAACTGACGAGAACATGCTCGAAGAGCAGATTGTAATCGGTTATGGTTCGAATAAGAAACTTGGCTCCTTCTCGGGTGCAGCCGAAGTGGTTAGCAACAAGAACATGGAGACCAACACCACTCCAAACTTCACCGACGCTCTTGCAGGCCAGGTGTCGGGTTTGTCAGTTCTCACTGGATCGGGTGAGCCTACCGCATCTGCCAGCATCCGCTTGCGTGGTGTGGGCTCAATGGGTTCTCCTACCGACCCTCTCTACATCCTCGATGGTGCTCCAATCAGTGAGTCGATGTTCAACAACTTGAACCCATCCGACATTGCCAGCATCACGGTGCTGAAGGACGCCAGCAGTACAGCCATCTACGGTTCGCGTGCTGCCAACGGTGTGATTGTCATCACTTCGAAGAAGGGTAAGTTCAACGAGAAGGCAAGCGTGACACTCCGTGCCCAGTACGGTTGGTCGAAAGCCGTGAGCGATGGTATCGAGATGATGAACTCGAAGCAGTATGTTCAGTTCCGCGACCTGATTGGCCAGCCAGTGAACGAAAACATCCGCAACCTCGTTGACAAGTATGGCATCAGCACCAACTGGCGTGACGAGCTCCTGCAGTCGGCTCCAGTTTATACTTTGGACGCAACGGTTACAGGCGGTGGCGACAAGGTTTCTTACTATCTCTCTGTGAACCATCACAACCAGCAGGGTATCATTGAGGAGTCGGGCATGAAGCGTAATGCTATCCGTGCCAACATCGACGCTCGCGTGAAGGAATGGCTGAAGGTAGGTTTGCAGTCGAACCTCGGTGTAAACTCCTACGAGATGAACAGCGAAGCCAATGATAATAGAAATATTTACTTGTCGAACCCAATGGTTGCTTCGCGTATGGCAATGCCTTACGACTCTCCAAACTACTACTCTTTCGATGAGAACGGCAACATCGTTTGGGGCGACCGTGCAGAGCGTCTGTACTACAGTGGATTCAATCTGCCTTGGTTCTACGTCAAGCACCGCGACATCGACAGCAAGATTGTGACTGCCAACTTGAACCTCTACGAGCAGATTACTCCAATCCGTGGCCTCACGCTCCGTGCTCAGCAGTCTGTGGATTCTTACGACTACACGTATTCAGCTACTTTCGACCCTTACGATTCTTACAAAACTCCAATGGGCTCTACCATTGCATCATCCGATGGTTCTGCCAGCACAAGCTTCAGCCGCTACTATGCTTTCACTTACACTAACACGGCTGAATACAAGTTCAACATCGACCAGCACCACTTCACAGCCTTACTGGGTCAGGAATCCATCATTATGAAGTCACGTAGTTTCGGTGCCTCCTCTACAGGTCAGACCGACCCTCGTATGCTTCGCTTGACTGACGGTACGACTGTTAATCCTAGTGAAGATTTGGACGACTCTCGCTCAGAAAGAGTGATGAACTCCTACTTCGGCTCTCTCAACTACAACTGGTCAGAGAAGTATTTCGTTGACCTCAGTTTCCGTCGAGATGGCAGTTCGCAGTTTGCTCCTGGCCACCGTTGGGGTACCTTCTGGTCAGCAGGTGCTTTGTGGAACATGAAGAAGGAGAACTTCCTGAAGAACGTGAAGTGGCTGAACGAACTGAACATCCACATCGACTACGGTACGGCTGGTAACAATGGAGGTGTAGGTAATTATGGCTATCTTGGCACCATCGGTCGAGGCACAGCTTACAACACTGAATCAACGCTCGGTGTTGGAAGTCCAAGCAACACTGAACTCACATGGGAAAAGACAGCTCAGTTCAACGTAGGTACCATGTTCCGCATCTTCGACCGCGCTACTTTCAATGTTGACTACTACAGCAAGAAGACCACTGATATGCTCATGGACATTCCTTACTCTTACACCACAGGTTTCGAAAGCGGCCCAGGTAACATTGGTGCCTTGACGAACAAGGGTGTAGATGTGAAGGTGGAAGTGGATGCCATCAAGACAAAGGACTGGCACTGGAGCGTTCGCGCCAACCTCAACTACAACAAGAACAAGATTACAGAGCTGTTCGCAGGTCGTGACGAATACATCGTTGCCAACACTGGTTTGAAGCTGGAAGTAGGCAAGCCTTACGGTGAATTCTACTATGTGAACTATGCTGGTGTTGACCCTCGCGACGGTAAGCCAATGTGGTACACGAAGGAAGGCAACCTCACCAAGACTTACAACGAGGAGCGCGATGCCGTGTTCACAGGCAAGCAGCGTTATGCTCCAATCAGCGGTGGTTTCGGCACATCCCTCAGATGGAAGGACCTCACCATCAGCGCCGACTTCGTTTGGCAGGCAAAGAAGTACATGATTAACAACGATAACTACTTCGTGAAGAATGCCAACTTCGGTACAAACTACAACCAGGCTACCGACATGCTGAACGTGTGGACAAAGCCAGGCCAGGTGACCGACATTCCAGCTTACGGCGAAGAGATTCAGTTCGATTCTCACTTGTTGGAGAACGCATCATTCCTCCGCATGAAGAACCTCACGATTCAGTACCTGCTTCCTAAGAAGATATGCCAGGCAACGAAGTTCTTCGAGACAGTGAAGGTGTTTGGCGTAGCACGCAACCTCTTCACCATCACCAAGTTCTCAGGTTATGACCCAGAGCCAGATATCAACCTCGTTAAGTTCAACTACCCTAACACACGTCAGTTTGTATTTGGTGTAGAAGTAAGTTTCTAAATCTGTTCAACACACATAATAAATGAGATCAAAGAATATGAAAAAAATATATTTTGCATTGATGCTTGCATTGGGTACCGTTGTCGTTTCTTGCGATATGGACAAGGAACCATTCGGTGTTCTCAATGAAAACACAGCTATCCAGGTCATGAACGATGTTCATCGTCTTCGCAACTTCACCTACACATCTTTGCGCGGCATGACAACAGGTAGCTGGGTGGCTCGTCCAGAAATTCAGATGGACGGATTCCACGGTATCATCAACAATGGTAACCGCGAAGGAAACTTCTCGAATGCCCTCATCAACTCTTCGGATGCCGATGTTGAAGGCTTCTGGGCTTCTTGCTACTCTGTGATTGCCAATGCCAACTACCTCATCAGCACAGTGGAAGGATTGAAGGCAAACGAGTTATTCAAAGACAAACTTACGGAATTGGACCGCTATCAGGCTGAAGGCCAGTTCACTCGTGCATTCGCATACTTCTGGCTTGCCGACCACTTCTGCCAGCCATACGCTGCTGACAAGGCTGAGACAGCTGCACTGGGTTTGCCAATCGTAACGACTTACTACCCTACTTACGACACCAGCTTCTACCCAAGCCGCAGCACGATGAAGGAAACTTACGACCTCATCCTTTCCGACCTCTCATCGGCTTACGACAAGCTGAAGGCATACGAGGCTACCGACAAGTCGCAAGTAGCTCCTCAGGCCACTTACCTCTCTTCTTACGCAGTGGAGAACATGCAGGCTCGCGTGGCTCTCGTGATGAAGGACTACCAGACTGCCTACAACAAGGCTGTTGACATCATCAACTCGAAGGTTTATACCCTCTCTACTCCTGACAACTTCGCTTCGATGTGGACTGACGACGTAAGCACTGAAATCATCTTCCGTCCATTCCAGAGCAGCACTGAGTTGAGCGGTTCAGTGGGTGGTTTCTTCCTCAGCAACAGCGAGAAGCAGGCTGACTACATCCCAACTTACGATGTGCTTGCCATGTACGACTACAACGACGTTCGTTTCGACGCATTCTTCTATCCTTGGACACTCGACGTGGAAGGTGCTGACTATCAAGCATACGTGTTCTACAAGTTCCCAGGTAACGACGCTCTCAAGACCGGTGCTACCCGCAACTTCGCAAACATGGCAAAGCCTTTCCGCATGGGTGAGGTTTATCTGATTGCTGCTGAGGCAGCTGCTCAGATTGGCAAGGTTTCTGAAGGTAGCGCATACCTGAACGAACTTCGCGCCAACCGCATCAAGAACTATGCTCCAGGTTCTTACACAGCCGACAACCTCCTGAGCTCGGTGAAGGCAGAACGCTACTTCGAGCTCTTCGGCGAAGGCTTCCGCATGAGCGACTTGCGTCGTTGGGGCCAGGGCTTCAGCCGCAACCCTAAACACGATGAGAATCCAAACTTGAACTCAGTGATTGTGGCAGCTGGTGCCAGCATGAACTACCAGCCAAACGATTACCGCTTCACTTGGCCTATTCCAAAGACAGAGATTGACTCCAATCCTAACTTGAAGGGTCAGCAGAATCCTGGTTATTAATTGTCCAACCTCATTATTTAATTTCACAAGAACAATATGAAACTCTATAAATTATTCTTAATGGTCGTTTGCGCATTCTGCATCGCAGCTTGCTCGGACGACGACGAGAGCTGGAACAGCAATGGGAATGTCTATGTTTCGATGGGACAACCTACACTGAGCATCAAGGAGAACAGAGCAACTGCAAGTCCACTCACTCTTCCTATCAAGGTGACAGGCGCAAGAAACGGCATGATCCAGGTGACTGTAGGCGTTGAGGAAGTGTCTGCCAAGGAGGACGTTCACTACTACCTCACTTCGAAGACAATCAACATTCTGCCAGAAGACACGATTGGCAACCTTGAGCTGATGACCGTGGATGATGCAGATATCAACGATGCACGTCAATTCAACATCGTTATCACTGATGTGAAGGGTGCAACGATTGACGAAAGCAACAAGCTGATGGCTGTGACACTGCGCGACAACGATGCCGACTTCTACGACAAGCTTGGTGGCAAGTGGAAGATGGCTTACGAGGACGATGAGACAGGTGATGGTGGCGCATGGGATGTGGTTCTCACTACCTTCGACGAAGACAGCCCTTACTACAACCAGTATGTATTGGTAACAGGCATGATGGGTTACTCTTGGACTACTGCTTTTCTGAAATACAATTTCGATGAGGCTACCAAGAAGGTGACACTGGAGTTCGTTTATAACAATATCTTCGCTGAAGAAGTGAACTTCGGTCTCGGTGAAAACAATGATGTTATCCTCATGGGTCTCGACCTCAGTGCTGACGCTTGGACAACAACGTCTCCTGTAGGAACACTTGATACTCAGACCTTCAACACGATTACATTCGACAGTAAAGAGAAGGGCATCAGTACCTACGGTTTGATCTACGGTTCACAGGGCTTCACTGGTTACGTCTGGTTCGGCTACCTCATCAACAGTCTGACTCGATAAGTAAAAACTCAATAAATTTCCTTTCATAAGGACGTGCCAACTCTCAACAGTTGGTGCGCCCTTATCTTCGTTAATAAACAAGTTATGAAAAAACTACTAACAACGCTCTTCCTTGCCACGCTCTTTGCCAGTGCTTCGGCTGTTCCTGCCAAGCCTGGACAGTTCCGCATTCTCACGCTGAGCGACGGAACCAAAGTGAGAGCCGAACTCAAGGGCGACGAACATTTCAGCTTCTATATGGGCGACGACAAGAACGCCTACGTCAGAATCGGCAAGGAAGATGTTTATGAGAGAATGGAACTGAGTCGAATCCATGAAATCCACCAGGCACGGATGATAGAGCGAACGGCACATCGCGCAAAACTGCTGCCAAGCGCAAGAAAAGCTAAATACCAGGGTTCCAAAAAGGGTATTGTCATTCTTGTGCAATTCCCCGATGCAGAGATGCAACCCGAAAACACGCTTGATTTGTTCAACCGCATGTTGAACGAAGAAGGTTTCAACCACAACGACTTATTCAAAGGAAGCGTTCACGACTATTTCCACGACCAAAGCTATGGTCAGTTCGACCTCAGCTTCGACGTGGTGGGTCCTTACACCCTGCCTCAAACCCGCCCTTTCTATGGAACACCTACTGAAAACAGCCACGACTCGCATCCAGGCGCAATGGTTCAAAAGGCTTGCGAGATGGCATACAAGGATGGCTTGAATTTCTCCAAATACGACTGGGATGGTGACGGCTATGTAGATCAAGTGTATGTGCTCTATGCAGGATTGGGCCAAGCCAACGGTGGTGATGCTGAAACGATATGGCCTCACGAATGGACTTTATCGTCTTCCGACTACGGACGCACATACAAAGCGGGTGACGTGTATATCAACACCTACGCTTGCGGCGCAGAACTCATGCCAACACGATATGGCAATGTGCTGGCAGGTATCGGCACACTCTGCCATGAGTTCACACACTGCTTGGGCATTCCAGACTTCTACGACACTCAAGACACAGGCAACTATGGCATGGGCAGTTGGGACCTGATGTGCAATGGCAGCTACAACAACAACGGCTACACACCACCAAGCTACACGGCATACGAACGCAACTGGGTGGGTTGGCTCACGCCAATCGAACTGACAAAAAGTGCTGACATCACTGGCATCAAAGGCATGTCGGAAGGTGGTCAGAGCTATATCATACGCAACGACAATCCCGACCCAAGCGTTGAGGAATACTTTTTGCTGGAGAACCGTAAAAAGACGGGGTGGGACGAACACGTGCCAGGCGAAGGTCTGCTCATCACGCATGTGGATTACAACGCAAGGATGTGGCAATATAACGTGGTGAACAGCAATGCCTACGGCAACGACCACCAAAGATGTTTCGTCGTGTTAGCTGACCAAGACGACAAGAGAACGACGGGGGCGAACGACGTGTTCCCTTATCGCGACCACAACAGCTTCAGCGACTCTTCGTCGCCAAAAGCCAGCTGGTTCAATTACAACAGCGTGGGCAACCGACTCTTCCGCCACAGCATCAAGAACATCACGAGGGCTGACGACGGAAGCATCTCCTTCAAGTTCAAGGAAGCCAACGACGAGGAAGAAGGACCAGAGGACTACTCGGGTATCGAATACGAGAACGCCATTTTTGCGGAAACCTTCAACAGAATGGCGAACACAGGCGGCAACGACGGCAACTGGAGCGGAAACATCGCCAGCGGATTCTTCCGTGGCAGCGACGTGAACGGATGGTCATACTCGTCGGGCAATGCGGGATTAGCTTGTGCCAAATTCGGCGACACCACGACCACCTCTGGCTACGCCATGACTCCTGCTTTCACCATCAATGGGGTGACAACCCTCTTCTTTGCTGCCGCTGCATGGGGCGAAGAGAGCACCAAGCTCACACTGAGTGTCAGCAACGAGTCGGGTTCTGCCACGGCACCTGTGTTAGGAACGACCGAATTCACTCTGAGGAATGGCAGCTGGAAAGTGTATGCCACAACGCTCACAGGCCATGGTAGCGTGAAAGTGAAGTTCACAAGCGAAGGCGAAGAGAGTTCTCGCTTCTTCCTCGACGGTGTGGCAGTTCACGAAGGCGACCGCACAGCCATTGAACGCATCGGCATGGACAGCGATGTAGTCAGCTACGAGTTGTTCGACCTCTCTGGCCGCAGACTCACTGCTCCAACCAAGGGACTTGTCATCATTCGTAAACATCTCGCCAACGGCAAGACCGTCACCGAGAAGATTATCAAATAACACCTATTTCATGAAAACAGACATTCAAATTGCACGAGAGTGCGAACTTGCACCAATCGGAGAGATTGCCAAGAAATTGGCGATTCCATCGGAAGAAATCGAATACTACGGCAAGAACATTGCCAAAGTACCTGAGAAGCTGATTGACGAAGAGAAAGTGAAGAAAAGCAAACTCATTCTCGTCACTGCCATCACACCAACAAAGGCTGGCATCGGAAAGACAACGGTGAGCATCGGCCTTTCGCTCGGACTAAGCAAAATCGGCAAGAACGCTGTCGTTGCCCTGCGCGAACCATCTCTTGGTCCATGCTTCGGCATGAAGGGCGGTGCTGCTGGTGGCGGCTATGCACAAGTGCTGCCAATGGAGAAAATCAACCTGCACTTCACGGGTGACTTCCATGCCATCACTTCTGCCCACAACATGATTGCCGCCTTGCTCGACAACTATATCTACCAGCATCGCGATGAGGGATTTGCCCTGAAGGAAGTGTTGTGGAAGCGTGTGCTCGACATCAACGACCGCAACCTTCGCTTCATCGTGACAGGACTCGGTGCCAAGACTGACGGTGTGACGATGGAAAGCGGTTTCGACATCACTCCTGCCTCTGAAATCATGGCAATCCTTTGCCTTGCCACGAGTCAGGACGACCTCCGTCGCCGCATCGAAAACATCCTGCTCGGCATCACCATCGACGGCAAGCCTTTCCGCGTGAAAGACATGGGTGTAGCAGGTGCCATCACAGTGCTGCTGATGGATGCGCTCCATCCAAATCTTGTGCAAACCACGGAACAAACTCCTGCTTTCGTGCATGGCGGTCCTTTCGCCAACATCGCACACGGCTGCAACTCTATCCTTGCCACTAAATTGGCAATGACTTACGGCGACTATGTCATCACAGAGGCTGGCTTCGGTGCTGACCTCGGTGCAGAGAAATTCTACGACATCAAGTGTCGCAAAGCTGGTCTTCAGCCATCGCTCACCGTCATCGTTGCCACCACACAGGGACTGAAGATGCACGGAGGCGTGGCTCTCGACCAAATCAAGGAGCCAAACGAGCAGGGACTGTTGGAGGGCTTGAAGAACCTCGACCGCCACATCCGCAACCTCCAGAGCTACGGACAGGAAGTGGTGGTTGCTTTCAACCGCTTCGCAACGGATACAGACGAAGAACTCCACCTCGTGCGCAAGCATTGCGAAGAAATGGGCGTGGGCTTCGCCATCAACAATGCTTTCCTGCAAGGCGGTGAAGGAGCCATCGAATTGGCACAGCTCGTGGTCGATACCATCGAAAAGAAACCTTCTCGCCCACTCCACTTCGTTTATGAGGACAGCGACCCTATCAAGACGAAGATTGAGAAAGTGTGCAAGAACATCTATGGTGCTGCCACTATAACCTTCTCGAAGGGTGCAGAGCGCAAACTGGCTCAGTATTCGGAAGAGAAGCAGACGGACGAGGCATCGAAGCAGTTGGCACGCGACATCGCAGCTTATCCTGTGTGCATCGCCAAGACTCAGTATTCTTTCTCTGCCGACCCAACAGTGTATGGTTGTCCTTCGGGCTTCAACGTCCACATCCGCGACATCGTCTTCAACTGCGGTGCTGAGATGGTGGTTGCCATCGCTGGCGAAATCCTGCGAATGCCAGGACTCCCACGCTCTCCTCAAGCTGAACGCATCGACATCGTCGATGGACAGATTGAAGGACTGTCGTAAATGAAATGAAGAATGAAGAATGGGCGCTACGCTCCGAATGAAGAATGTTTTTTACTCTGCTAATGGAATTGGTAATTTTCATTCTTCATTCTTCATTTTTCATTCTTCATTCTTCATTCCACATCCGTTCCATCGGTTATTCTTGTTTAAATAATCGTGACGAACCCTTTTTACTAAATCTATATGAGAGAACAGAACAATTCGGGAAACGATGAAAAGAATCCCTTTGTAAGTGTGCTTGTGCCCATTTACAAAGTGGAAGACTATATAGAGGAATGTGCTCGCTCCATCTTTGAACAAACAAGCACCGACTTCGAAATCATTTTTGTGGACGATGCCAGTCCTGACAACAGCGTGATGAAAGTGAAGCGTCTGTTGGAGTCTTATCCCGAAAGGAAACCCTACGTGCGATTCATCCACAACGAACGGAACTACGGCATTGGCTACACACGAAAGGTTGCCATCGAAGCGGCACGTGGAAAATACGTCCTGCATAGCGACAGCGATGACTACATGAACCGCGACATGGTGGAAAAGCTGACACAAAAAGCGATAGAGGACGATGCCGATGTCGTTGTCTGCGGCTACGAAGCATTCAACACAGAGGGGGTTCTTTCTTCCAACATTCCAACCCCTTGTTCTAAAATCGTAAGAATCAGCGAAGCCATCATGGCAACAGGTCTTTACAATGTGCATTGGAACAAGCTCATCCGCAAGTCAGTCTATTCGCTTCCTGAAATCATGCCGAAGGAAGGTATAGATATGGGAGAAGACACATACATCAATTACAAGATGATGCACCTTGTTGAGAAAATAAGCATGGTTCCTGAAGTGCTTTACCACTACAGATACGAGCGGAAAGGGTCGTATGTGACTGTGAAGAACATTGATGCAAAAACCGTAGATAGCTATTGTGCTGTCTTGCTCGACATGCAATCGTACCTGAAGAGACAGCAGACCTACAGCAATGACAAGATTCAGAACGCATTGCTATTCAGAGAGAAACACAGCCTACTCTATATCACTCGCAGCAAAAGCTATCCTTGCTTGCGGAAATATCCATCAGCTTTCCACGAGCTCACTTACTCCGAAATACTGAAAGACAAAAGCAGCGGAACAGGAGGAAAAACCCTGATGTTGATGGCAAAGCCTTATCTATCACTTCCTTCTCCTCTCCATCTTCCTTTTGGCCTACTGCTCCATCTCTACCATCAATGGCATAGTAGCTCTAATTAATAACAATTAATAACAGCTCCCTCCAACTTCCCCAAGGAGAGGAGAATCCGTCCAGATGGCAATTCTCTCCTCCTTGGGGGAATTAGAGGGGGCTAAAAATAGAAAGAAACTGAATGAAAACGACTTTGATAAAGCCAACACTCTTTGCTGCCCTGATGCTTGGTGCAACCATTGCTGATGCACAAAGCTACAAGCAAAGCATGATTCCCTGGAAAGATCACACACTGACATGGAACGACTTTCAGGCTTTGTATCCCACCGAAGACACACTTGCCTACGAAATCTCTTATCATGCCACGCCAAGGAGAGCGACGAAGAAAGTGGGAGATACCACCTACGAATTCTTAGCCTACGACTCCTACATCAATGCAATGGAGAGTTGGGTAAAGCCCGAATGCAAAACGGACGACCTACTGAAACTGTGCCAAACGCATTTCGACCTTTGGGAACTCAGCATTCGCAAGTCCATCGAAGAATACTGCTCCACGCCCGATGCCTATGCCGACGAGATTTTTGATTTCCATAAGCGTCTCTGCATCAGGCGGCAGAAAGAGCAATATCAATTGACAAAGCATGGTACCGACCACGCAGCCGTGGAACATTATGCACAGGAAGTGAAGAGAGAACTGGCGCAAACAGAATTCCATCCTGAGCGTTACGACACTTCGCTTGAAATTGACCGTGGCGTATTCTATGGCATCGGTTTGGAAACCCACATTCCTTTCACATCTTATTTCAAGCCATTTTTCGGTTTCTCACTCAACGCAGGCTACTATTTCAACAAGCGTTCTATGTTGGGATTGGAGCTAAACATGGAAGGCTTCAGCAAATGCAAGGAAGCCATCTACACGAAAAAGGGTGAGATAGCAGAAGGCGACAAAGTCTGGACTGGCTCCATGTCCCTCATCTATGGACAATACATCAAGAATAGCAGGAAAGTGGAATTGATGCCATATATAGGTATTGGTGTGCGCTCTTACGATGGGGGCGACCTCTATGAGCAATACCAAAAGAAAAATAATAACGGACACGTGGAATGTGCGGGCATCTCGCTCAGCCTGGGTATGATGACCGACTTCATCCTCAAGCGCAAGGTGATGCTCAAGACTCGTTCCTCCAGCATCGAGCAGCTGAACAATTGCCTTCGCATCCGTCCTTATTTCAACCTCACCTACTACCCCAAAAACCTCGGTTGGATTCCTGCCCTCAACGTCGCCATAGAATTCAATCAGAAAGCCTACAAAATGAGAAAGTAACATTTTAGGAAATCAAAAGAACATCCGACAATGGACAAAGTACAACGCAGTGTTGAGAACTTTGTCCATTGTTTTTTTTGCTGATATTGTGTTTTTTCCACTCATTTTTTTGAGAATCTTTTAGAAAGAACTACATTTGCAACAAATTAATTTTCTAATTCCCTAACTAACTATCACCACCATGAAAGCAAAACGATTATTGATGCTTTTCTTTGCGCTGACTGTTTTCTATCAGTTGAAGGCACAGAACAGTGTACGAGAGTCAATCAGATTGTCCGAAGGATGGAAATTTGCCTTGGGCAATGCCTCCGACCCAGCCAAGGACTTCGGCTGCGGCACGGAGTATTTCAACTATCTCACCAAAGCCAACTCCATTCACAACGAAGGACCATACGCCCAGAAGTTCGACGACTCGAAGTGGCAAACGGTGAACGTGCCACACGATTGGGTATCGGCTTTACCCTACGCTCAAGATGCGAGTCATTCGCATGGGTACAAGACGGTGGGCTATAAATATCCCACAACGAGTGTGGGGTGGTATCGGAAAGTGATTCACATTCCATCCGAAGACCTCGGCAAGCACATCAGCTTGCGCTTCGACGGCATATTCCGCGATGCGCGAGTGTGGTTCAACGGTTTCTACATGGGGACAGAGCCCAGCGGATATGCCACACAGGTGTATGATGTGACTGAATACGTAAACTACGGAGGCGACAACCTGATTTGCGTTCGGGCTGATGCCACACTTGAAGAAGGCTGGTACTACGAAGGTGCTGGCATTTACCGTGATGCCTGGTTGGAGAAGAAAGCAGCCGTGAGCGTGGCTACGTTCGGCACGTTTGTCTATGCCGACTTGCAACCATCCTATTCGTCTGCCACACTCCACGTTGAGACGGAAATCAACAACAGTTCACTCACTCGCCAGACGTGCCGAGTGGAACAGCGATTGCTCGATGCCGAAGGGCGCGAAGTGGCAAAGAGCGAAAACAAGGAAATCACGCTGAAGCCCAAGCAGACGCTCGGATGCAAACAACAGATGACGCTGGAGCGTCCGCACCTGTGGTGTACAACCGACCCCTATTTATATAAGGTGGAGACGAGTGTTGTGGTAGATGGGAAAGTGACAGACGTGTATGTGACCACAACAGGCATTCGCGACATCAGTTTTGATGCCAACAAAGGTTTTCTGCTGAACGGGAAGCCTCTGAAACTGAAAGGCGTGAACATGCACCAAGACCATGCAGGCGTGGGTGTTGCTGTGCCCGAAGCACTGATGGCATGGCGCATTCGGAGGCTGAAGGAAATCGGTTGCAACGCCTATCGTGCATCCCATCACCCTATGACTCCAGCCATGCTCGACATTTGCGACCGCGAAGGAATGCTTGTCATCGACGAAAATCGTCTGACAGGCATCAACGACGAGCATTTGCGCCTGTTAGAAAACATGGTCAAGCGCGACCGCAACCATCCATCGGTGATTCTCTGGAGCTGCGGAAACGAGGAATGGGGATTAGAAAACAACATTCAGGGTACGAGGGTTGCAGCTGCCATGAAAGAGTATGTGCGCCTGCTGGATCCGACTCGTCCTTCCACACTTGCCAACGCTGGAGGTTCGGAACTCATCAAAGGAGTTGACGTGGTGGGCTACAACTACATCGCGCAAAACAACGTGGAGAACCGAAGGAAGGAGCATCCAGAGTGGAAGGTGGTAGGAACGGAAGAAACCACGGGATGCGGCACTCGCGGAGTGTATTTCAACGATGCCAAGCAGCCAGGACGTATGCGCTCCATGAATCTCGACGAAAAGAACTTTGGCGTTGAGAACGTGATAGAGCGCGGTTGGCGATTCTATGCCGAGAACGACTGGACAGCTGGCGCATTCTTCTGGACTGGCTTCGACTATAGAGGCGAGCCCAACCCACTGAAATATCCTGCCACGGATTCTGAATTTGGCATACTCGACTATTGCGGATTCTGGAAAGACGAAGCTTGGTATCTGAAATCGTGGTGGACGGATGAGCCAACGCTGCACATCTTCCCTCACTGGAACCTGCAAGGACACGAAGGCGAGGAAATCGAAGTTTGGGCATACAGCAACTGCGACGAAGTGGAGCTGACGGTGAATGGCAAGAAATTAGGTCGCCAACCCATGCCTCGCTATGGCCATCTGAAATGGAAAGCTGTTTATCAACCAGGGAAAGTGGTGGCTACAGGTTACAAGAACGGAAAGCGTGTCATGGTGCAGACGATGGAAACGACCAAGCCCGCTTCGAAGATTGTGCTGAAGACGGAACGCCAGACCATCAAGGCAGATGGCTGTGATGTGGCAGTTGTCAATGTGGAGATACAGGACAGCAAGGGACGAGTCGTGCCCGATGCTTGCCCAATGCTACATTTCCAGTTGGAAGGAGATGCCCACATCTTGGGTGCAGGCAATGGCGACCCAGCATATTTGGGTGCCGACAGTCCGAACGACCTCCACTGCAAGTCATTCTCCATCCCTGCCTTCAACGGATTGGCTCAAGTCATCATTCAAAGTGGTCACCATGCAGGCAGCTTCAAACTTACATGCACGTCTGAAAACCTGAAGCAAGGATTGATGGTGGCTTCGCTTAAATGAAGAATGAAAACTAAATGAAGAATGTAGAATGAAGAATGAAGAATGAATTTTACATTGCTCATTGGCTGAGTAATTTTCATTCTTAATTCTTCATTTTATTATTCTCCATTTAACTTTTATGCTTTGCCAAAACAATTATTTGATTCAACTATATGTGCGAGGGCTCGTTGTCGAATCAGCGAGCCCTCGTTTGTGTTCAAGCGAGCCCTCGCTTGAATTACAACGAAGGCTCGACATTTCAGTAGAATCGAATGAACGATTCTTTGATTCTTCATTCCGCATTCTTCATTTCCTGAAACACTTCTTGCGGTTGATGATGTAGAAGCCGTGCTGTGGTTCTTCGCTGAGGATGCGACCGTGGAGGTCGGTAATGATGCGACGAGTGGCGGGAGATGCGGTTGGAGTGGTGATGGAGGCGTATGATGCCCAACCTGCGGAGAGGTCTTCGAGCGTCACAACACGCGGGTCGTTCATGCACTTGGTCCATTCTTCCTTGCTGGTCTTGTTGACAAAGTTACCGTTCCACGTCTGATACCAAGGCATCCACCACGACCACATAGCATCTTCGTCGGCACATGCCTGAATGTCGGGGATGGGTCCGTTTTCGGAAAGAGCAATGATTTTCTTTCCATTCGTGAGTGTCTTGAGATGGTCGAAGGATGGATAGTTGCTGGAGTAGTCGAAGTCGGCATTGTAGATGTCAGCCGACACGATGTCGAAGTATTCCTCACCAGGGTTCCAATCGTGGTCGTTGTCGCCTGCGTTCCACACCCAAATCACATTGTGGACTCCCTTCACGTTTACCATTTCGTCATACACAAGTCGGAAGAGCTTCTTGAACGGTTCTGCTCCTTCGCGTCCCCACCAGAACCAGCCACCGCTTGCCTCGTGGAGCGGTCGGAAGATGCACGCCATGCCAGCACGCTGCATGTCGAGGAAATAGTCAGCAACGGCGTCGATGTCCTTGATGATGTTTTTATAGAGCGTAGAGGAAGTGTTCCAGCTGCCATCGCTCTTGAGGGCATTGCTGATTTTCATGTTGGTGCCCGAAGTGTAGAACTCGTTGCTGCCCCGACTCGGGTCGCACCAATGCCATGTGAAGGCAGGGAAGCCACCCTTGCGGTAAGTGTCTTTGGCAAGTTGCATACTGCTGATGGTGTAATTCTTGTTCCATGTGTTCGAGGCTTCCTTGCCCGTGGCATTCATGAAGTCGAAACCGACAAGTGCAGGATATTTGCCCGAAGCGGAATACACCGCCCTCATGTCGGCATGTTGTTTGACATTGCCGTTTGCGGTTGACATGTCGCCTGTCATGATGCCAGAAATGCTGCGCTTGCCAAAGTTTTCGAGCAAAAAGCCGTACATGGTACGAGCTTCATCCGTTGCCTGGGCATCAACGGGCGATTCTGAAATGTCGAACACCAGCGTGTCGTTGTAGGGTTCAACACAAAGGTAGTCGATGTTGTACCAAGTCCAACTGGGCGTGATGACCACCGTGTTGCTGCCTTGCTTGAAGAAAAAGGTACCCACTTCCACCTCGCCATAGTTATTGAGTTGGAACTGACACGATGTGCCGTTCACGGAGCAGTTCACGTATTTCGCTCCACCGATACCATCGCCAGCGACGCGCACAGTGTATTTCTGCCGAGAGTCGAGGTTGAAGGTGAAAGTGAGTCGGGCATTGTCCTCGGTCATTTGCACCGCTTTCCGTCCCGAATACTTGTTGTCGTTGACGATGGTGCAGTTGCTGCGTTGGGCAGATTCTGCTTCGAGTTTCACTTGTGCCTTTGCCACGTTACACATGGTGCAGAGGATGGTTGCGATGAAGATGAGTCGTTTCATGATGATGGAGTTATTTTTCTGTTTGCAAAGTAAACGAAAAAGGCCGAAAGGACATTCAATTAAGTTCTCAAAAAATGATTGTTTATTAACAAATGTGAGATAAAAAACAGGGAACAGAGAGGACATCACAACTGAAATGCTTAACTTTGCCACAAGAATATGAAGAATCGACAACTGAATTTGCGCGACTTGGGTGGCATCCCCTTTGCCGACGGGAAGGGAACGGTGCCAAGTGGTTTGTTTCTGCGTGGAGGAAAACTCAGCATCTTCTCGCCGAAGGCATGTGCTGCGTTCTGCAAGAAGCATCGCATCGCTTGCGTCATCGACCTGCGCACTCCGTTGGAAGTCCAGGAGTTTCCCGACCCTCTGCCCGAAGGAGTGGAATACGTGCAGATTCCGTTGCTGAAAGACGCTGCCGTCGGCATCACCCGTGAGACGGGTTCCGACCCCATGACCATCGTGCGAAATCTGCGAAAACATCCCGAGAAACTGAAGGAAATGATGCCCGACTTCCCTGTGCTTTACAAGCAGATTGTGACCGATGAATACAGCTTGGGACAACTGCGCAAGGCGGTCGCTCGGTTGAGGGAGAATGCGGAGAAAGGCATCTGCACCTACTACCATTGCACAGTTGGGAAAGACCGAACTGGCGTGGCAACGATGGCTTTGCTCAAGTCGTATGGCGTGAGCGACGATGAAATCGTGAAAGACTTCATGCGCACCAACCGCAACGCATGGTGGCCCACAATCCAGAAGTGCATTGCCGTGTTCCTCCTCACGCAGCGTTGGAGTTTCGTCAAACTCTGCTACCGTTCCTTCTTGGCAGACAGTCGCCTGATGCGGATTGCTCTTGAAAACTACCGATGAAATCGAAGAAAATTGACTTTTCATATAAAATATTGGACGCGTGTTTCAAATTTAATAGGATTGGATTTTAATTTTATAGAGATTGGATGATTTCGTATGTAATTTTGCAAGGTTTTCAAAAAACATTCATGTTTTAACTAATTTGTTTAACTAATTTCATAACACAAAATTACATGAAAAAAATCATTACCTCCTTGGCGTTGCTGATGGCCGTGTCTTCGGTGAGCGCACAAGACCCTTCTGCATGGAAAGAAGGAGACGAAGTGAGCGACCAGCTGCAATGGGCTGAGTACGACTTCAGCGTGTTCACACAGCCAGGCTCGGAAGGTGCCGTTTGGCAAACAGCAGGAGAAGGCATCACTGCCTTCGACTTCAACGAAGTGGAAATGTTCAACAAGGCAGAAGGCTCCGAACTCTATCAGGTTTTCTGGCTTCCAGCTGGTGTGTATCGCTTCACGTGGCAGGGATTCTATCGTGGCAACTACAACCCAGGCTATTGGGATGGCAGCGAACAGATTAACGCAGTGGTGTTTGCCGAGTCAGTGACTTTGGACGAAGAGGGCAACATAAGCGAAACAGGACGTTCCACCACATCGAAATTCGCCAGCATCGCTTCGTCGAAGAACTCCGACGGTCGTCTCTACACCACTGATGCTTGGGACAACGACGTTAGCTACACCTACGATGGTACACAATACTTCGTGCCAAACTGTATGAACGGAACACGCCAGTATTTCGATGCTGGTTACTATGCCGACAACACCATCCAGGTGATTCAGACCGAAGACGGCTACGTGCGCTTCGGTATTCGCAAAACAGGACATCTTGATGGCGACTGGACCATCTTCAGCAACTTCCAGGCATTCTATGTGAGCGATGCAGGCGAGGCTGTTCAACTTCAGATTGCCAAGGATGAATTCTACAAGGCACTCGATGAAGCCGACGACTACGAGGAAGTGCTGGGTAACTTCCCTGCACTGAACGGCTACTATCAGGAGGCAAAGATGGAGATTATCGACAAGTACGACGTGGACGACGGAACCGTGGAACTCTACACAGAGGGTGTGGCTGCCGTGACTGCTGTGATGGCTCAATTCAAGCAATACTACAAGACTGCCACTTCGCTCTTGGCACTCGTAGAAGCATCGGAGTCATTGGCTGGAAGCACAAGCTATCCTGGTTTGTCGGAATTCCAGACAGCCATCTCCACGGCAAAAGCCGTTGCGGAAGATGGCGAGGACGAAGACATGTCGAAATGGGTGACAACGAGTGCTGAAGACTACACCAAGGCTCTCAACACACTCGCTATGGCACGCGCCAACTATCTGATGTCGAAAGGACTCAGTGCCGACAACTCGTACAACTTCACCGAACTCATCAACTTCCCATTCTTCTGCAACAACGAGTACAACCCTACTTTCAATCCTGAGACTAACCACTGGGAATATGCAGAGGAAGTGTATTTCGGAAATGGTGAGAAGCAAGGTTGGGACGACCTTGGCGAATCGGGTCCAGACGACAAATGCACTTACAAGACTACAACTCGCTTGCTGCTTGCCGACAAGGTGACTATTTCAGGCGACACGACATCCATCTTGAAGTGGTATCAGACCAACACATCGGGCTATGAGCCATACTGGAACCACAAGATGACCAGTGCCAAGCAGTGGGCAACTCCTGGCAGCCGTCGCGAAATCGTGCAGAAGCTGATTGGACTGCCCGATGGCTACTACAGCCTGAAGGGAATGTGCATCACTTGGGGCAACGACTGGACGAACGAGAATCCTTCTAACCTCGGCATCTACCTCGAAAACAACGGCAAGCGCGTTGAATCGACCGACGAAGTGCGCCGTTCGGGTTGGTGGAACTACAGCATCGACGACTGGACAACCGTCACCACAGGTATGCTGAAGGTGGAAGGTGGCGAAGCAAAGGTGGCATTCCATGCCAACGGTTTCAGCTCCTTCACAGGCATGCAGCTCATCTACTACGGTGAGAACCCAGACTTCACGGCTCTCATCCAGCCAGCAGTCAACGCAGCTTTGGCAAACGCAGAAAACCTGACACTGAATGGTGACCGTACCACCGTGGCAAACATCCTGGCACAGATTCCAGAAAGCGTAACAGGCTACGAAGCATACGAAGAAGCCCTCAAGGTGGTAGCAGAAGCCAATGCCTACATCACTGCAGCCAACAATTATCTTGCTGCCAACGACCCAACCACATCGTTCGTGAACTTGCAGAACAAATACATGGATGGAAGCTTGGAATACAATGCCATCGACCAGTGCATCACCAAGACCTTCGAAGTGTATGACGGCGAAAGCACCACCTACAAGGACATTGCAACTCTGGTGACAGACTATAATGCTTACAACCACTATCTCGGTCTCACCGCAAGCTACTCCGAACTCAACAACGCTGAACTCAACCAGCTCATCAACGAACAGCTCACGGCACTTGGCAATGCCTACGCTGACGCAGCTACCATCGAAGAGTACGAGACGGCATTGGCAACCATCTACAACAAGATTGTGATTGGCGACCTGAGCCAAGCTTCTGAATCCAACCCAATCGACATCACCAAGCTCATCATCAACCCAAGCTTCACTGAAGGTCAGAACGGATGGGAAGGCGCTCCAGCCGTAGATGGCGGTTTGCAGAACGCAGAGAAGTTCAACACCAACTTCAATGTATTCCAGACCATCCACTCACTGCCAGCAGGTGCTTACGAAGTGCGAGTGCAGTCCTACTATCGCGACGGTTCAGCCACAGCAGCCTTCGAGAACTACTGGTACAATGGTTCTTACAATGAAAACGTACAGTTCTATGCCAACGAACGCAGCGTACCTGTCGTTTCCATCGCAGCACCACTCTACAAAGAACGCTCTTACACAGAATACTACGACTACGTAGAGAACCCAGAAGAGGGTGCAGAGCCAATCGCATTGCGTCGCTGGGTTGAAGAAGAAGCCATCACCGACGAAGAAACAGGCGAAGTGTCCTACACCGTCACTTCTTGGCAACAGACCATTGACAGCGATGGCAACATTGGTGAAGAAACCGTTGACAACGCCTGGATTTACGACTCTTGGGTGACAGAAGGCGAAGACCGCTACTTCTATCCAAACTCCATGCGTGGCGGTGGAGCTCGTTTCGCCAACGACCCAGAAGCTGCGTACACCAACAGCATCCAAGTGATGATTGAGGATGGCGGTTCTCTCACCTTCGGTTTGAAGAAGGACACAACCATCGAAGGCGACTGGTGCCTCTTCGACAACTTCCAGCTCTTCTATCTCGGCACAGCCGTACCTACAGGCATCGACCACGTTGCTGCCGACAATGCACAGAAGCAGATTTTCACGTTGAGCGGTCAGAAGCTGAACAGCATCTCTCAGCCAGGACTCTACATCGTGAACGGAAAGAAAGTATATAGAAAACATTAAAAAGTAGATTATATTTAAGCAAGAGGGGAATCAGCAAACACCGCTGATTCCCCTCTTGCTATTTGTTGACAGACTTGGCATTTTGCCCGAATCCATCGGAAGTTTTTCCCAAATGTTTCAAATTTGAAAGAAATAGAAGACTTTAGTGATAAGGGAGGAAGAAAGATTGTAGTATATTTGCAAGCGAAATGGAAAGTGAAAAGTAAAAAATTGCTATCCAGCGAAAACTAACGAACTTAAAAACTCATAAACTTAAAAACTCATAAACTTACACCAATGAGACATCTGAATCGAATCATGGCACTTGCCATTGTTCTTTTGTTGCCACTCTCACTCTGCACATTGCGAGTGAAGGCGCAGTTTGGCAATACGCCACCGCTCCACGTGGAGGGAAACCAACTGAAAGACCCACACGGCAACACGGTGGTGCTCCACGGCGTGATGGACACACCAAGCCCCTATTTCAACAACTACCGTTGGGGAAGCAGTTGCACCTCCAGCACAGTCACTCCGTGCATCAACTATTTCAACAAGCTCTTCACAGCTATCACCGACACGGCAAGCGGTGCCTATTGCAACCTCTTCCGCTTGCACCTCGACCCTTGTTGGACCAACGACCCCAACAAGCCAAGGACAGGCAGCGATACAGGCGAAGCAAATATCAGCCAGTTCAGTTCCACACGTCTCAAAACCTACATGCGTTCGCTCTATTCCCGCATTGCGGTGAATGCAGTGAAGCACGGGCTCTACGTCATCATGCGTCCGCCAGGCGTATTCCCTCACAACGTGAAAGTGGGCGACGAATACAACCAATATCTGCTCACGGTGTGGGACATCGTCACGCAGAACGACACCATCAAGAAGTATGCTGGCCAAATCTCCATCGAGCTGGGCAACGAACCCGTGAACCTCTACGATGCCAATGGTCAGAACACCGTGACTGCCATGCACGATTTCTTCCAGCCTATCGTCGATAAGATTCGCGCCAACGGATTCACGGGCATCATCTGGGTGCCAGGCACAGGATGGCAGTCGAACTATCGCAACTATGCCACTTGTCCCATCGAGGACGACAACTTCGGCTATGCCGTTCACGACTACACGGGATGGTACGGAGCCAGCGACAACAGCTACAACACAAACAACTACATACGCCAGTTCAAGGAGCAAGTGCCAGTGGTGGAAACACAGCCTATCGTGATTACCGAAGTGGACTGGAGTCCTGAGAAAGAAGGTTCGGGCCACTACAACGAGCACGGCGATTGGGTGACAGGCAACTATGGCACCTGGTCAACGGGTTCCACCTCGAAGTGGGGCAAAGCTTACAAGGCATTGCTCGACCACTACGGCAACATCTCCATGACGCTGTCGGGCACAGCCTGCTACATCGACATCGACGAGTACATCAAGAACGGCAAAGTGGTTCCTGCCTACAAGACTGACATGGAGCGTCACGGACTCGACCCTTACGAAGCTTGCGGTGTGGCATGTTTCGACTGGTACAAGCAATGGGCGAACGTCGATGCGCCTCATCCTGCCTACAAGAAGCAATACACTGCCGACACAGGCATGGGCACTTTCCTCAATCCGCTCATCAATGCCGACTTCCCCGACCCTGACATCATCCGCGTGGGCGACACCTACTACCTCTGCTCCACCACCATGTTCTACTTCCCTGGAGCCACTATCCTCAAGTCGAAAGACCTCGTCAACTGGGAATACTGCGCAAATCCACTCCAGCAGATTGCCGACGACGACCCCTACAACCTGATGAACGGACAGAACCGCTACTCCAAAGGTCAGTGGGCACCATCCCTCCAGTACCACAACGGCAAGTTCTACCTCAACTTCATCGCTTTCTCTGCCGAAGGCTACGACGACGGCGGCGACTGGATGCTCTCTGCCACCGACCCCGAAGGAGAATGGACCATGACCAAGCTCAACGGCTTCTACTACGACGCTGGATTCCTCTTCGACGACAACCGCGACCACCTCCACGGACTCGGCGAGAACGGCGAGCAGAACGGCGACGGCTACCTCTACGTGGCTTCGGGCATCGACAACATCACCGTGAGCAAGCTCAACGCCAACACCTTCCGCGAAATCGAAAGCAAGCGCGTCATCAGCGTCGGCAACGGATGCGAAGGTTCTCACTTCTACCACATTGGCGACTACTATTACATCTACGCCACATACGGCGGCACAGAAGGCTCGCAGACCATCTTCCGCTCCAAGAGCCCATTCGGTCCTTACGAAGAAAGCAGCGACCGCGTGTTCAAGAACCAGAAGATTCACCAAGGCGGACTCGTACAGACACAGACCGGCGAATGGTGGACCATCCTCTTCAAGGACGCAGGCACTGTGGGACGCATCCCTTACCTCGAACCCGTGAAGTGGGTGGACGGATGGCCTGTCATTGGGAAAAACGGCATCGACGTCACCAGCACAGGCAGCGCATACGCCAAGCCAAACGTAGGCAAGACCTATCCAAAGACCTACCTGCCAACCAACGACACCTTCACCGAACCACGCCTCGGACTCCAGTGGCAGTGGAACCACAACCCCGACAACTCCGCATGGTCGCTCTTCGACAACCCAGGCCATCTGCGCCTCCACACAGCCAGCCTCACCGACGACCTCTCTCAAGCTCGCAACATGCTCACCCAACGCATCTTCGGCTACAACATTGCCAACACCCTTTCGAGCAAGTACCCCGACAGTTACGGAACCATTTCGCTCGACACCTACGGCATGCAAGACGGCGACGTGGCAGGACTCTGCATCTTCCAAGACCCTTACGGCTACATCGGCGTGAAGCAAGTGGACGGCAAGAAATACTTCGTGCAGTATCGCAGTGCCTACGACAACACAGCAGCCACAGAGCAGCTTGGCACCCAACTCACGCAGGACAAAGTCTATCTCCGCATCATCGCCAACTTCGGCACCAACAAGGCAGGCTTCTACTACTCCTACGACAACAGCACTTGGACCCAGCTCGGCACCGACATGACCCTGCGCTACACGCTGAAAGTGTTTGTCGGCAACCGCTTCGGCATCTTCAACTACGCCACCAAGAGCCTTGGCATCGGCTACGTCGATGTTGACTGGTTCAGCACCGAACCCGAATACAGCGAAGAACGCTTCTTCGGCGAAGGCGTGCTGAAAACCTACACAAAGGAAGACCTCACACTCTCTTCCCTCTCCATCGCAACGAAAGACATCACCGTCCTCACAGGCAGCAGCTCAGCACTCAACATCACAGCCACCTACCAGTCGGGACTCACACAGAACGTGTCTTCCTCCTGCACCTACAGCATCGCCAACCCATCCATCGCCAGCGTCGTTGGCGGACGCATCGTCAGCCAGATGGAAGGCAGCACAGAAGTGACAGCCACCTACACCGACGTGAACGGCACCACCCAAAGCGTCACCTTCACCGTCACCGTCTCCACTTTCCCACTCACCGCCGATGCCTTCAACCCATCCATCTACGGCTCAGGCAGCTTCCAGGAAAAGACAGGCGCACTGACCACCAGCCAGTACGGATTTGGCGGTTGGGAGTACGGTTCAGGACTCGACCTCTCGACCTACAACTACATTGTCGTCAAGCTCCGCCGTGCAGCCACATGCAATCCATCCTTCCGCGTGTTCGACAACTCAAGCTATTGGTCCACACCTTACATGTTCGACATGGGCACCTCCAAGCAAGCCGTCGTAGATTTGCACAACATGAAGAAGTCTGACGGCACCCTTGCCGACCCATCCCACATCTACATCGTCGGTTTCTGGACAACAGGTTCAACGGCAGTCTATATCAGTGATGTCTATCTCAGCAACGATGGTAGCACACCACTCGCCATCCTCGACCCAACCACATCGACACTCGTGAAATCCATCGACTACTTCACCCTCGATGGTCGCCGCATCGCCTCCCCAGCCCCTGGCACCATCGTCATCATCCGCAAGACCATGATGGACGGCAGTATACAGACCGAAAAACAGATGTGGTTCTAAGCGTCCTCTTGAAGAAGTGAAAAGTGAAAAACGAAAAGTGAAAAATGCCATTCGGTTTGTTTGCGTAATTTTTCACTTTTCGTTTTTCACTTTTCACTCTTTGTTTTGATTATCGCACCAGTATGCCCGTAGAGGGGATTGTCTGCAGCGCATGAGGTGACAGACTGAACCAATTCTTTGATTGGCTTGCGCCAAGTTAAAGGTTTTAACTAGTTGCCGAGCCCTCGTTATCGTTCAAGCGAGGGCTCGTTTGAACGATAACGAGGGCTCGCTTGAAAAACACCGAGGGCTCGGCATTTTGCTTACGCCGAAATAAAAGTTCGGTTAAGTCAAACAAATGATTGGCTTGTGCTGAACAAAAGAATCAGCAGAATCGAAGGAGTGGCACAGCAAGAAACTACTATTCAAGCAGTTTCTTGAGTGCTTCGTCGTTGAGGTTGTTGGAATAGTAGGCAACAAATTCCTTTGGCGTCATGCCGAAATAGTCGTGGAAGTTGTTGGAGAAATAGCTGTGGGAGGAGAAGCCTACCTTGTAGGCAATCTCGGATATGTTCGCCTTGTTGTTGACGAGGAGGTAGGCAGCGTGCTTGAGACGGATGCTGCGGATGAAGGCGTTTGGCGAGATGCCGAAGTGCTCCTTGAGCTTGCGGTTGAGGTGGACTCGGCTGATGCCTACGTCGTCGCTCAACTGCTGCACGCCGTATTCGTTGTCGTCAATGTGCGACATGATGGATTCGTTGACGCGCTTGAGGAATTTCTCTTCGGCACTGTCCATCGTGACTGCGCTGTAGTTGTGACCAATTTCTGTGCGTCGCATCTTGTTGCGGATGGTTTCACGCACACGAAGCACTTGGTTGAGGGCACTGCGCAACAGCTGCAAGTTGAATGGTTTTGGCAGGAAGTGGTCTGCCTGGAGCGAGATGGACTGGAGCTGGGAGTCTTGGTTGTTCTCGCTCGTGAGGATGATGACGGCGATGTTGTCGGTGTCAGGGTTTTCCTTGATGCGTCGGCACAGTTCGTATCCGTTTCCGTCGGGCATGATGAGGTCGGAAACGACCACATCGGGACGATGGGCAAGGAGAAGCGTCCATGCCTCGTTGCCCGAATGGGCGGTGACGACATTGAAGTCCTTCTTCAGTTCGCTTGCCACATAGAGGCAAAGTTCTTTGTCGTCATCGACTACCATCACCGTGTAGCAGGTGTTCTTCTGTTCATCCTTTTTCGGTGAAGACGAAGTATTTTCCCCGTCGGCTTGAGTGTTTTCGCTTTCGTCTGTGTTTTCTTCATTATCGTTTTCGTCTGCGGAAAGGGTTTCTTGTGAAGCGGTAAGCGTGTCCTGTGAAGCATGAAGCGAGTTGGCTGGATGGCTCTTTTCACTATTCACATTTAACTCTTCACTGAGTTGTTCTTTGTCCTTCGCACTTTGTCCTTCGTTTGACAATTCGCTTTCGGAGAGGTGGGCATTGCCGAGCGGCATGCAAACCACAAACTCCACTCCGTCGGTGCCGACGTTGTGAGCAGAAATCGTTCCGTGATGGAGTCGGACAAGCTCGTAGCAGAGGTTGAGTCCAATGCCAGAACCCATCGCGCTTTCTTCCTTGTTGCCTTGATAGAAGCGTTCCCAGAGGTGCTTGATGTCGGCTTCGTCGAGGTGCGAACCGCTGTTGTAGATGCGGATTTCGAGGTACTCCAGGATGTGCGGATTGTCGAAGGCCTTTTGTCCGTTGTCTGCGATGCTGTTCACACGGCAGGTGGTGCGCACGATGATGCGCCCGTCGGTTGGCGTGAACTTGAAGGCGTTGGAGAGGAGGTTGGTCAGTACTTTTTCGAAGTGGATAGGGTCGAGCCAAATCTTTACGCTCTCTTCTTCGGATTCGGACGTGAAACTGATGTTCTTGGCAGTGGCAAGTCCAGAGAAGGAAGCCATCATGTCGTTGGCATAATGGAGGAATTCTATTTCTTGGAATTTCAGGTGGAATTGTCCGTTGTCGATTTTGCGCACGTCGGTGATTTGGTTCACCACGCGCAGCATACGGTCGCAGTTACGCTGCATCACCCTGTAGCACTCTTGGTGCTGTTCGTTGCTGTCTTCCTTTTGCAGTTCCTTGAGAGGTGAAATCACCATCGTGAGCGGTGAGCGCAATTCGTGTGCGATGCTGGTGAAGAGGCGAAGTTTCGACTCTTTCACGCGTTCGTTCTGAAGCGACTCGTGGAGTCGGATGCGTGCTTTGCGTCGCTCGTTGAGAATCTTGTAGATGTAGTAGCCGATGATGGCAACCAAAGCCAAATAGATGAGGAACATCCACCAAGTGGCGTACCAAGGATGAGGGACTCGGATGCTGATGGTGCGCTCGGAATAGAGGTCGGGCTCGTCCTCGAAGTAGGCTCTCACGCGGAATTTGTAGGAGCCCCAAGGCAGGGAGGCATAGTAAGCCTGCGCGTCCTTGGCAGAGGTGGTGTGCCAGTCGTTTTCATAGCCTTCCAGCTTGTAGTCGTACTGGATGCGGTCAGGGACGGTGAGTTCGGGCACACTGAAGGAAATCATGAAGGAGTTCTCGCCACGAGGCAGTCTGGCACGCGTGGCTGTGTAGATGGCTGCGTCGAGCACGTTTTCCACGCTGTCTTTGAATTCCGCGTCCACATTGCCCACGCGGAAACTCGTGAAACTGATAGGTTTGATGTCCTGAGGGAGAGAAAGGATTTTCTTGGAGTCGAAGAAGATGATGCCATTGTCGCCACCGAAACAGATGGTGCCGTCGGGCAACTGGATGGAGGCTCCGCGATGGAACTCGCCGATGTAGAATCCGTCGAAGGAATGAAAGCGTGTGAGCTTATTGGACGAGAGGTCGAGGCAACCCAATCCCTTGTTGGAAGAGAACCACAGGCTGTTCTGCTTCAGTTCGAGAGCCTTGATTTTATCGTCTTTCAGCATATCGGTCTGTTGGTTTTCCACGAATTTTCCTTGTTGCTTGTCGTAGATGAAAAGTCCGTGGTCCGTACCGAAGTAGATTTGCTTGCCTATCTGTATGCGTGCCGCCGTGGAAACGACTACGTCGTCAATGAGCGTGAGTTGCTTGTTCTTGGTGGTCTTCGTGTCATAGACATAGTTCTTCATGGCATCGTTAATCCACAATTCGCCATCCTTGTCGAAGAACAGCTCATCCACCCAGACAATGTTGTTTACTTCGTCTCTGGCGTATGGGGTAATGGTACGCTGGGCGAGGTTGATGCGAAACACGCCGTTGCCGTTGGTGCTGGCATAGAGGATGTCGTTGCGGGCATCGTAGGTGAGAGCCATGAAGCTCATTTCGCGATAAGGCTCCAGGAAGGAAGGAGTGACAAAGCGTCCACCCTCCAAGCACTGCAAGCCACCACGCCAACTGCCACACCACAGGGTGTTGTGCTTATCGACGGCGAGGGCCTGAATGAGCAGGGAATTGAGTCCTTCGGTGATTTTCTGAACTTTGTTCGACTCCGTGGTGACAATGCGAAAAACGCCGCTTCCATCGGTAGAAACCCACAGGATTCCATCTGCTGCAAGACTGAAGTCGGTGATGCACGATGTGTTTCTGCCTTCGCTCGTGGTAGGTGCTGCATAGTGGAAACCGCCCGTCTGCCGAGGCACGACAAGCAGTCCGCGCTGGTAGAGTCCTGCGATGAGGTTGCCGTCGTTGTCCTCTGCCAAATGATGTACCTTGGTGTAACTGGTGTCGAAGGTTTCCGAAGTGACTAAATAAGGAGTCAGTTCTTCCGTCTCGCGGTTGAGGTTCCACAGTCCGAGGTTGTCCGTTCCGAGAATGATTCTTCCGTCCTTGGTGAGGAGCATGGTCATGCAATAGAGGTTGCGTCTGTTGTTCGCCACCTCGCGCACGGTGTTGGTAGCGCGCTCATAGACGAGCACACCGTCGTGCGACGTTGCCATGTAGATTTTTCCTTTCTTTTCATCCTCCAAGAAACTCACCACGTAGCTCTTGGAAAGGACTTCCTGTGCGGAACTGTCTATCTTGATGTCCAGTTTCTTGATGTTCTTGCCGTTCACGGCAGTGAGGCGGTGGTTGATGTTGTCGGACCAGATGATGCCTTTCGAATCGACCAACATGCCGTAGAGGTAGGTGTTGCCGATGATTTGGTTGATTTTGAGTGTCAGTTCCGTGACGGGCTTGTGCGTTTTGATATTCATCACAAAAACGCCCAATCCATCGGAAGGAATGATGACCAAGTCCTTCTTCGGGAAGTCGAGCATCTGGGTGACAGGATAGCCCAGTTGTGGCTCATCGGCGGAAAGCTTGATACGCGTGAAATGGTTGGTGGAGAGGTCGTATTCGAAGAGGCCCGCATTGGTCATAATCATGTAATGATGCTCATCCATCTGTCGGATGGCCTTGGCTTCGTTGAAGAGAGACTTGCCCGTGACGGGGTCGGTGTAGTTGATGTTGTGGAAAAGGTGTCCGTCGAAGAGTTCGAGCGACTGGATGGTAGAAATCCACAACATATTCGAGCGGTCCACATAGAGCGACCTGATGTAACTGCTCTGTAAGCCTTGTTCCAGAGTGTAGAGGCGCGTCACCTGCGCATGAAGCGCGGAGAACGACGTGTGAAGCGTGAAGATAGTTAAAACGAAGAGTCTGAAACGTATATGTTTTCTGTTCATGGTAAAATGTGAATTCATGCTTTGGTAAATGTGGTTTCCGTCATGAAAAGGGTTTATTTTTGCAAACCAAATTTAGGAATAAGCCGATTCGTTAGTAAAAGAGTTAAAGATGCTTGCAAAGTTATAAATTTATGATGATACATTGCAAATTCCGCGAATTGATTTTTGTAACATTTTGAAAAAATTGTAGCATCTGCAAGGTTTGACTCCCTAAATTCACAAATTCAGATGGAGCTTTTCTGACTAAAATGGCATTTATTTCCCTAAAAAAAGTGATGTATCAACCTTTTTATGTATATTTGTCGCAAAAATCTGAAATTACTAACACAATAGCTATCATAAATTTGCATCATGAAAAAAACAGTATTAGCAACTCTTCTGCTGAGTGCCGTGTTGACGGCTGAAGCACAAGTGAAACCAGCTATTCCCCGCGATGCCCAGATTGAGGCACAGGTGGAAAAGACCCTGAGCAAGATGACGCTGGAGGAAAAAGTGGGACAGATGTGCGAACTGGACATCAACGCCTTCGGCAAGCGCGACGAGACAACAGGACGCTTCATCATCGACGAGGCAAAGCTGGACGACATCATCCGTGTTCACAAAGTGGGCTCCATCCTCAACGCTCCTGGCACGAGGGCTGCATCCCTGGAGGAATGGCAGGAAATCATCGGACGGATTCAGAAACTGTCGATGAAGGAAATCGGCATTCCTTGCATCTACGGCGTGGACCAGAACCACGGTGTGACCTACACCTTGGGCGGTACGCTCTTCCCTCAGAACCTCTCCGTGGCTGCCTCGTTCAACAAGCAACTGCCTTACGAAGCAGCCCGCATCACAGCATACGAAACGAAGGCTGGAAGTTGTCCATGGACTTACTCCCCTACTCTCGACCTCGGTCGTGACCCTCGCTGGTCACGCATCTGGGAGAACTACGGCGAAGACTGCTACGTGAATGCCGTGATGGGTAGTCAGGCGGTGCGTGGATTCCAGGGCGAAGATGCGAACCACGTGGGGAAAAACAATGTGGCTGTGTCACTGAAGCACTTCCTCGGCTACGGCGCACCATTCTCAGGCAAGGACCGCACACCGGCTTACATCTCCCCACAAGTACTGCGCGAGAAACATTTTGCACCTTACGAAGCTGCCATCCGCGCAGGCGCATTGACCGTGATGGTGAATTCCGCCTCGGTGAACGGAGTGCCCGTTCATGCCAGCAAGGAATGGCTGACAGGATGGTTGAAGGAAGGACTGAACTGGGACGGCATGATTGTGACCGACTGGGCTGACATCAACAACCTTTACCAACGCGAGAAGATTGCCAAGGACAAGAAGGACGCCATCCGCATTGCCATCAATGCAGGCATCGACATGAGTATGGACCCTTACAGCACGGACTTCTGTGTGTTGCTGAAGGAATTGGCTGAAGAAGGACTGGTGCCTATGAGCCGCATCGATGATGCCGTGCGCCGAGTGCTGCGACTGAAATACCGCTTGAACCTCTTCGAGAAACCCACTTACCGCATCAAGGACTACCCACTCTTTGGCAGCAAGCAACATGCTGACGTGGCTCTTCACGCAGCCGAAGAATCGATGGTGCTGCTGAAGAACAAGAACGGCATCCTGCCTTTGCAGAAGGGCAAGAAAATCCTCGTGGCTGGACCTAACGCCAACAACATGCGCTGCCTCAACGGTGGTTGGAGCTACACATGGCAGGGCCACTTGGCAGACCGCTTTGCTGGCAACTACAACACGATTCTGGAAGCCATGCAGAACAAGTATGGCAAGGAGAACGTGGTGTATGAACCAGGCGTGACCTACGTGGCAGAGGGAAAGTATTGGGAAGAGAACAAGCCCGAAATCGAGAAGGCAGTGGAAGCAGCCAAAGGTGTTGACATCGTCATGGTGTGCATCGGCGAAAACTCCTACTGCGAAACGCCAGGCAACCTGACCGACCTGACGCTCTCGGAGAACCAGCGCAAACTCGTGAAGGCATTGGCAAAAGTGGGCAAACCCATCGTCCTGATTCTGAACGAAGGTCGTCCGCGCCTGATTGCCGACATCGAACCACTGGCAGAAGCCGTGGTTGACATCATCCTGCCAGGCAACTACGGCGGTGATGCGTTGGCAAACCTCTTGGCTGGCGACGTGAACTTCAGCGGCCGTCTGCCTTACACCTATCCAAAGGAAATCAATTCGCTCAACAACTACGACTACAAGGTGAGCGAGGAAGTGGGAACGATGGAAGGTGCCTACGATTATGATGCAAAGGTGTCGCTCCAGTGGCCTTTCGGTTACGGACTGAGCTACACCACTTTCGACTACAGCAACCTCCGTGTTGACAAGCAGTCGTTCAAGGCAGGCGATGTGCTGAAGGTGAGTGTCGATGTGAAGAACACGGGCAGCGTAAAGGGCAAGGATGCCATTCTGCTCTATAGCAGCGACCTCGTTGCCTCCACAGTTCCCGACAACAAGCGCCTGCGTGCCTTCGAAAAAATAGAACTGGCTCCAGGAGAAAGTCGCACAGTGACGTTCGACCTCAATGCCAATGACCTCGCCTTCGTGGGCTACGACAACCGCTGGCGACTGGAAGAGGGCGAGTTTGAGCTAAAGATTGGAAAGCTGAAGCAAAAGGTGAATTGCACGGAAACTAAAGTGTTTAAATGAAGAATCATAAAATGAAGAATGAAGAATGAAGAATGTATTTTACATTGCACATTGGAAGAGCATTTTTCATTCTTCACTCGGAGCGAAGCGACCATTCTTTATTCTTCATTCTTAATTCATAATTCATAATTATATTTAGCAATGGGAAATGGATTAATTGGCTCAATCATTTTGGGCATTTTGGCTGGCTATATCGCTGGCAGAATCATGAAGGGCGGTGGTTTTGGCTGCCTTTGGAACTTAGTGTTGGGTATCGTAGGTAGTTTTGTGGGTGGATTCCTTTTCGGACTCCTCAAGATAGCAGAACCAGGCGGATTCATCGGACAGCTCGTAATGGCAGTTGTCGGTGCCGTCATTGTTCTCTGGCTCGCCGCCAAACTCAAGAAATAGAAGCGAGGAATTAATGAAGAATGAAGAATGAAGATTACACGTCCATGAGCAGTGCAAAATTCATTCTTCATTCTAAATTCCATCAAACACTAAGGGCGTATCAAAACTTGCATTTTGATACGCCCTCTTTTTTTATTGAGGAGTCAATCGACTCAGGTTCTTAGTGCAATCACTTCACCATCACCTTGCGGCCATTGATGATGTTCAGACCCTTTTGTGGAGTGCTGAGACGCTGGCCTGTGATGCTGTAGATGGCATGGGCACGAGTGTTGGCATTGATGTCGCTGATGCTGACAGCTGGGTCTTCACCAGTGCTGTTCTCCAACCATACAACCTGCGACTTGTTGCACTCGCCAGCACCGTAGTAGATGCTCTGAATACCTACCTTCGTCCATGAAGCGAGTTCCTCTGCTGTTTCTTCGAAATAGATGGTTTCGCCATGTGCATGGAGGTCATAGCCATCGTATG
>DGSN01000052.1:0-13646 GCA_002393575.1 Prevotellaceae bacterium UBA4361
TCTGGACTCACGACGCATTCCGCGTTGGTGAGGATGGACCTACTCACGAGCCAGTTGAGCAGGAGGCACAGATTCGTCTCATGGAGAAGCTGAAGACTCACAAGGGCAACAACGCAATGCTCGTGCTCCGTCCTGCTGATGCAGAGGAAACTACAGCATGCTGGAAGCTCGCTATGGAGAATGTCACTTCCCCTACGGCTCTCATCTTCTCGCGCCAGAACATCGCCAATCTCCCAGAAGGCAACGACTACTCACAGGCTGCTAAGGGTGCATACATCGTGGCTGGAAGCGAAGAGAACCCAGACGTGATTCTCGTAGCAAGTGGTTCTGAGGTTAGCACACTCGTTGCAGGTGCAGAACTCCTCCGCAAGGATGGCATCAAGATTCGCATCGTGAGCGTGCCTTCCGAGGGTCTCTTCCGCACTCAGAGCAAGGAATACCAGCAGAGTGTACTCCCAGCAGGTGTGAAGAAGTTCGGTATGACAGCAGGTCTGCCTGTAAACCTCATGGGACTCGTTCCTGAGAGCGAAGGCAAGATTTGGGGTCTCGAAACATTCGGTTTCTCAGCTCCTTACAAGGTGCTCGATGAGAAGCTCGGTTTCACTGCCGAAAACGTGTATAATCAAGTGAAAGCACTTTTGGCTTAATCACCAAGGCATAGGGCAAACTGCCCTCATTCTCCCTAATTTAACATTATTTTCGTGGGTACATCTCAATCATTGGGGTGTACCCTTTTCATTCTCCAAGCCCCAATTCCAAAACCTCGAAAAGCACGAAATCAAGTGAGCGATGGTATAGCATAAGTTCAGCGATGGTACAGCATAAGTTCAACGATGGTATAGAATAAGTTCAACGATGAAGAAATGAACCCCAAATACAGCCTCATGTTTTTACGCAATGACACGGAAAAACGCTACAACGCTACAGTGCTACAGAGTTACAATAAGCATTTGAGGGGGGTATGGGAAAAACGAGGAAAAAATGAGAAATTAATTTTTAATTATATATATAATATGTATATTATATATATAATTAAATTTATTATTATATATTATTTTAATACATTTTATATAATTCATATACTTACTTCTTCCTCTTCTCTTCTCACCAGCGAAAATCGGAAAAACATAAAAAGCTTATTGTAACTCTGTAGCACTGTAGCGTTGTAGCGTTTTTTTGAAATCTTTTCGGGTATCTCTTTGACTTTGCAACTTTTTGGGAAATATACTTGGGTAGTTCATCAAAAATATGTATATTTGCAAAGGATTAGAACATCCTTCGACATCGCACAAAATACTATTTCACATAACTAACAACTAACATCATTAAATCAGTATTACGTATGAAGAAAATCTTTACTCTCACTGCTTTGCTTTTCGCATTGACCATCAATGTGAATGCACAGTACCGCAAGTCGTGGGACTTCACGAAGTGGAGCGATGCCACGCACGCCAACCTCATTGCAGGTTCCGACTGGAGCGACATTGAAAAGGCTGCCGACACAGCTCCTACAGAAATTTCGAAGGAAAACTGCTTCTGGCAGGTAGGTAACTCGTCGGCAGGTATTTCCCCAATGACAGCCAACGGCGAAGTGATTCCAGAGCTTGAAGGACTCAAGTTCATCAACTCCACCTCGCGCTCTCTTGCCATCGCTGTCAACTATCCATCCACCTCGCTCGGCGAATACCACGGACCATCCTATCTGTGGCTGGGAAGCAAGAACGTCAACTACTTCGTTATTCCAGGCGTGGAAGCAGGAACCACCATCAAGATTGGCCTTGAGAGCCACAAGCCAGCAGAGGCACGCGGCGTGCAGCTCTACGTGGGCGAAGGCAACTCAGGTACTCAGCTGATGGACCCTGATGGCGTGGCAGTCCCTACTCCAACCACTTACGAGGAGTACACTTGGTACGTTCCAACCGACCTCACTGACACTCCTAACGAGGACGGCACTTACAACGTGACGGTTCGCAACACGAATGGTTGTCACCTCTATTTCATCCAAGTGGGCGACGGCGACTCTCCTGTTGTGCAAGAAGCAAAGAAGGTGGCATACATAGCTGCATCCGAAGACCCAACCACCGACAACGACTATGCATGGATTTACGTTAGCTCCATGTCGGGCATCGAACCAACCGTTGTGCTCAGTTCTTCCACTCCAAGCCTTGAGGACCTTCAGGCTTACGACCTCGTGATGATTTCTCCAACGGTTCAGGCTACTGACGCCATTGTTCCTGTACTGAAATCCGCCATCGCCTACGAGCCTGTTCTCAACCTCAATGCTGCCCTCTACGAGGCATGGGGACTGGGACAAGCAGTTGCCACAGATGTAACTACAGCTACTGTTGCCGATGCAGAGAATGAATTGTTCGAGAACATCGACGTTACCTCTGGTCTTGTCATGCAAAACGGTGTTGGCATCACAGGTGTTTCTCTTGGCGACTATTTCGCTAATGACGATGTTCTTGCCACCGCAGGCGAAGCTGTTGCCATCCACAAGCACAACCCTGCTCGCAATGCCTACATGCTCCTGCCTTACACCATCGAGGCATTTGCCGATGCTGACCAGGACGTGCTTTCCGCTATCCTCACCAATGCCATCAACATTTTGGCTGACACAAAGAAAGACATCACCGCAACGCCTGCTCCTTCCATTGCTCAGGAGAACAAGAACGGGCTGACCATCGTGACGATTTCCGACATCAATGCAGCTGCAACGATTCACTACACAATCGACGGAAGCGACCCAACAGCTGACAGCCCTGTCTATTCCGAAGCACTCAGCTTCACCAGCCCAACCACGGTGAAGGCTATCGCATTCCTCGACGGATACAACCCAAGCAACATCACCACTGCTGAAGTGGCTATCTACACCCAGGCTGCTGAACCAACCATCGAGGTAGCCCAGAACGGCGCAGAGAGCACTGTCACTATCACAGCTGAAGAAGGACTCAACATCTACTACAACTTCTCGGGCAACAACGACACTGCCAAGAGCCAGGCTTACACCGAGCCTTTCACACTCGCTGAGCCTACCTACGTCTATGCATTCACCGCTGCCGACGAGAAGCTCAACTCCGAACTCGCTTCCCGCTATGTGGCAATCTCTACGCTCAATGCACAGACCATCCGTCTCGACACACTCGCCCACTTCGACGCAAGCGCAGGACCTTGGTTCGTGGACGGAACTGAGAATGCCAGCGAACTCGCAACGGGTGGTAGCTCTGCCTACTACTTCTGGGGCAAGTCGGCATGGAACTACTACAGCACTGAAATCGACCACGAGGAAACTGTCACTGGCAGCGAAGGACAGGACAGCACCGTCTATTACTACAAGCCAGACCCTGAGGCACTCCGCTACATCTACCCTATCACTGAAACTCCTTGGAGACTCAAGAGCCAGGGACAGGTGCTCACGGGCGAGCTCACACTTACACCTGAATACGCCATCGGCAACGGAGCAACAGGACGCTATGCTGAAACCGCACAGGACAACATCGGCAACCCATCCAAGGGCGTCATCACCTTCGGTGCAAAGACATCGGGAGAGCCTTACACTGCTGCTATCGAGACCACACAGAAGTTCGCAGGTCCATTCGACGTGGTTGTCTATGTAGGCAACGGAAACGGAAGCGGAGCTGGAATCCTCGAAGTGCAGACTTCCACCGACGGAGAGAACTGGGATGCCATCGGCACACTCACCCTTGCCAGCACACAGCGCTACTGGAAGAAGAACCGTGCAGCTTACGAAGGCACAGACGAAGTGTTTGTACGCGTGGCACAGACAGGCGGCGGCACCAAGGCACAGGTGTATGACATCCTGCTCTTCAACAACGGCGAGCTTTCCAAGGCTTACGACCCTGCCATCTACGACGGCATCGTCAACCTCAGCAACCAGGCTGAAATCATCGCTACCGAAGTGTTCTCCATCGACGGCATGAAGCTCTCGCAAACACGCAAGGGCATCAACATCGTCCGTCAGCGACTCAGCAATGGAACAACTCGCACCAGCAAGATTCTCGTGAAGTAAATCCCACTTCATCCATCAACATCATAGCATCCCAAGCCTCACACAACGAGAGGTTTGGGATGCTTGTTTTTGGGAGTAAGAAATTATTTTTGTGTAATAAAAATCAAATTGAGTTAATTTCTTTTGCTGTTATGAGGATAATACGTAATTTTGCGACATCATGAAAGAATTTCTAACTATATGGATGTTGTTGATTTGTGCAGTGACAAATGCACAGGAAACCAACACGAGTGTGCGTAGTTCATCTGAGACCTACAAGCAGGAACCCACAGCAACGGAACCGATTGCCACAGATTTGATGACAACGGAGCCGATGGGCTTGACGGCTGACACAGCACTTCCTGTAGCAGTACCGATGGAAGAGGACTCGCTTCGCTTGCATTTGCCAACTCTCAACCAATGGGGACTCATGCCTCGTCTAATGTATAGCCCTATGTGGTGGGGCGGTTGGCCGAGTTGGGAATTGCATGAAGGACTGAACGTAAACTTAGGCGCAAGCGTTTTCTCCACCTTCGGTTCAGGACACAGCTACAAAGGCGCTGGATTCACCCAAAATGTAGCAGCATTGTATGCCCGCCCCATCACAAGCAAACTCTCATTTGCCATCGGCGGTTATTTCAACCGAGTGAGTTGGGCTCACGATAGCTGGAAGGATGCAGGACTGACAGGCATACTCTCCTACCGTTTCAACGAGCACTGGGAAGCATACATCTACGGAAAGAAATCGTTTCTGGACAAGAATGTGCCTCGGCATCCGCTATTGTACGACATGAGCGGTTTCGGCGACCGTATCGGCGCTACGCTGCGGTACAACCTGAACAGAATGGTAAGTTTTGAGCTGAATGTAGAAAAACGGCATTAGAGTCGTTTTTTTACACATAGACTGATTTTCCAGAAATAGCCTTAAAAAAAATCATAATATGATAGAATTCAGTCAGTCGTATGTAAAAAAAAAGTATTATCTTTGCATTTGCAAACTGAAATTTGACCACCTAAAAGAGCGGAATCTGTTGTGATTTTGCCCTTTGCTTTATGAAGACAAGACTAATTTTTAACTAATTATTAATATTTATGAAAAAACTTTCCTCTCACTTGTGCTGTGTACATGCCAAAAGCATGGTCATGGCACTTCTCATGCTGATGCTTCCGCTATGCCTCTGGGCACAGAAGGTGAACGTCAGTGGTACGGTGACGGATGCATCGAACGGCGAGGCTATTAGCTTCGGTACGGTGCAGGTGAAAGGCACAGGCGACGGTACCCTGACAGACATCGACGGAAACTACAAGATTTCAGTAAACACGGGTGCCACATTGGTGTTCAGCTACGTGGGCTATAAGGCTCAGGAACTGAAAGTGACTCGTGGAGGTACGCTCAATGTTCGTCTGGCAGTGGATAACAAGCTGGACGAAGTGATTGTCGTGGGTTATGGTACGATGAAGCGTTCCGACCTCACTGGTTCGGTTTCGAGCATTGGCGAGGAACAAATCAAGCAAGGTGTAAACACGTCATTGGAACAGGCCATGCAAGGACGCATTGCAGGTGTGAACGTGACACAGAACTCGGGTGCTCCTGGCGGTGGCATCTCCGTGCAGATTCGTGGTATCAACTCTCTCTCAGGCAATGAGCCTTTGTACGTGGTTGATGGTATTGCCATGAGTGGCCAGACAAGTAGCAACACATCGGTGCTGGCTGGCATCAATCCCGACGACATCACCAACATCGAGGTGCTGAAAGACGCCAGCGCAACAGCCATCTATGGTAGCCGTGCCAGCAATGGTGTGGTTCTCATCACTACGAAGCGTGGGCAGGAAGGCAAAGCATCAGTGGATTATCATGGCTATGTGGGATGGCAGCAGATTCCATCATTCCTCAAGGTAATGGACTTGCCTCAATATGCAGACTTCTACAACGTGCGTGCCCAGATTCAAGGATGGGGCACTCGCGAGGACTATAAGCACCCAGAACTGCTCACAAAGGGTACAGACTGGCAGGACGAGTTGTTCCGCACAGCATTCATGCAGAACCACAACGTGAGTGTGAATGGCGGTACAAAGGACATGCACTACAACATCAGTGGCGGCTACCTGGACCAGGATGGTGTGGGTATTGGCTCAGGATTCAAACGTGCCAGCTTCCGCGCCAACTTCGACACAAACATCACCAGCTGGTTGCAAATTGGAACGAATGTTTCGTATGCAAACACGAAGCAGAAAATCACATTCACTGAGAGCAACATCATCTCTACGGCTTTAAGCCAATTCCCCGACGTGGCACCTCGCAACCCAGACGGAACATACGGTGTACCAGAGGTGAATGATTTTGCCACATACTACAGCAACCCTATCTTCGAGGCTAACATGAAGGAGAACAAGACAAACAACTACCAGTTGGACTACAATGCCTTCGCCAACATCATGCCTGTGAAGGGACTCAGCGTGCGCATCGAATACGGTGGCAACCGAGGATGGGGCAACACATATTATTTCGTGCCACAGTTCAGCTACGGCAGCATCATCGTAGAATCGCAATCCACTCGCACAAAATCGCTCAGCAAGTACAACTCTTTCAAACAATATGCCACTTACGACCGAGACCTTTGGGAAGGACACCACTTCCAGGTGATGGTAGGACACGAAGCACAGTGGGGTAACTGGGAGAGCCTGAGCGGTACACGAAAGAACTACATTTCTGATGCATTGCACTCGCTCAACGTAGGTGATGCTTCGACCGCCACAAACAGCGGAGACGACGGCACTCAATGGAGCATCGAGTCATACTTCGGACGTTTGAATTATAACATGTACGACCGCTATCTCCTCACTGCCACTCTCCGTGCTGATGGTTCGTCGAGTTTCGGTCCAAACAACCACTGGGGATGGTTCCCTTCGGCAGCCGTGGCTTGGCGTATCAACAACGAAAGCTTCATGAAAAACATTGGTTGGCTGAGCAACTTGAAGCTGCGTCTGGGATGGGGACATGTCGGAAACCAAAGTTCGGCATCGTATGCTTACGGAGCAGTGATGGCCAATACCGCCACTGCATGGGGTACAGGCTACTATCCAGGAAACTTCGCAAACCTTAATCTGAAATGGGAAAGCACCAACTCATGGAACCTCGGTTTGGACTTCGCCGCACTGAACAACCGCATCGAGTTCATTGTGGATGCTTACCACAAGAAAACTGATAACCTGCTGATGCAGGCATCTCTCCCTTCCTACGTTATCAACAACGACTGGATGGGCATGACAGCTCCTTGGGTGAACACGGGTGCTATCAAGAATAAGGGTATTGAATTCACGCTCAACACCGTGAACATCTCTAACAAGGACTGGCAGTGGAGAACGGGTGCAACCCTCTCCATCAACCGAAACGAACTGACCAAGCTGAACAGCGAAGGCTCAACCATCTCGGGAACCATCAGTTCAAACACTTTCACATTGTCGGAAATTGGCGGTCCTGTAGGTCGCTTCTACGGCTACAAAGTGATTGGCATGTTCAAGAACGAAAGCGATTTCTACCAGAAGAACGACCAAGGCGAGTTCCTGCTCGATGCCAGCGGAAACCGCGTACCTGTGGCACGTCCTGTGGACACAGAGGGCAACTTGCAGCCGATTGCTCAGAACAGCGTCTGGGTAGGTGACTACATCTTCCAGGATGTGAACGGTGATGGCAAAATCACTGAAGCAGACCGCACCTACATTGGCAATCCAAACCCTGACTTCACCTTTGGTTTGAACAATGTCATCAAGTACAAGGATTTCGAACTGAGCTTCTTCTTGAACGGAAGCGTAGGTGGCGACATCTACAACCTCGTTCGTCAGGAGCACACTGACACACAAGGTTATGGCAACAAGATGAGCGATGTGGCCAACTATGCACGCTTAGGCATGTATGACCCTAACGGCTCTGCTGCAGATGTGACAAATGTTTATGTGACAAACGCATCCACAGCAAGCGTACAGCGCATCAGTGCAGCAGGTACAAGCTTGAACGACAACAACCGTGTGAGCGACCGCTTCGTAGAAGATGGTTCTTACCTTCGTCTGAAAACCTTGTCGCTGGCATGGAACTTGCCAAAGCGTTGGCTGAGTGCAGCAAAGCTCGACTGGGTACAGGTGTATGGAAACATTCAGAATCTCTTTACCATCTGCGGATATGATGGCTATGACCCAGAAATCGGTGCACAAGGACAGAGTGTGATTCTGCAAGGCATTGATAATTATCGTTACCCTTCACAGCGAATCTACACTGTGGGATTGAAAGTGAAATTCTAAAGAAAGAGTGGTTCGCGTCTAATATACCTTATATATTATTAAGAAAGGACAAAAGGCGAGACCATTCAAGAATCAGAAAAACGATACATCGGTAAATCATTAAAATCGGTAATCTTTTTATGAACGCAATAATCAACAAAATAGCAAAAACGATGGCAAGAGCAACCGCCCTACTCTCCCGTTCGAAGGAGATAGAGCTGGGCATGTTACTCCTTGCCGTTCTCAGTCTCTCGGCATGTAGAGATAGTTTTCTCGACCAAAAGCCAAAGGGACAATATACGGCTGAGACATTCTATAGCTCCGATGCGGCAGTGAGAAAAGGCACAGAACCACTGTATAACCGCGCATGGTTCGATTTCAATCGCCGTGCCATCGTGGGTATGGGTTCTTACCGTGCCAACGATGCTTGGAATCCATACGTGAGCGCAGAGTTTGCCCGCTTCCAAGTGACAGCCCTGACACAGGACATGAGTTTGGCTTGGTCGGCTCTTTACAACGTAGTGACAATGAGCAATGCCACCCTTCAGAACATAGAGAATTACTGTAGCGACGAAGTGACAGAAAAAGCCAAGAACGCTGCCTTGGGTGAATGTTATCTCATGCGTGGATGGGCTTATTTCTATCTGCTTCGTGGATGGGGTGCAAACATCTTGTTCGAGGACAACCAGAAGATGGTTGACAATCCTATCCAACCACTCAACCCTGAGGACGATGTGCTGAAATTCATCATCCGCGACTTCACCAAAGCAAAAGACCTGCTACCTGAAGAGGGAACAGACCATCACCCAAGTCGATATGCTGCAATGGCGGCACTTGCCAAGGCTTATTTGGCTCAGAGCGGATGGCAAAAGGGTAACAAGGGCGACCATGAACGCAATGAGGCTTTGCTCGACTCCGTAGTGACATACTGCAACCAGGTCATCAACTGCGGACAATACTCACTCATGCCCGACTATGCCGACTTGTTCAAGGCTCAGAACAACGATAATGCGGAAACCCTGCTCGCCATGCGTTGGGCAGACCCTGGCACAGGCGAATGGGGCGCAATGAATGCTCTTTATTCCGACTTGGCTTTCCCAGAAGTGACTGACGTGAACGTATGGGGCGGTTCTCTCATCGCTTCGGTTGACATGATTGATTTGTACAACGAAGACCCTGCTGACACCATCCGTCGCGATGCCACTTTCTTCACGCCTCGCAAATATTACAGCTATCTGAAGAAAGCTGATGGCGGTTACACCTACAAGCACAATTGGATGCAATGCAAGAAAGGCGTGCTTGGAACAAGTGCTGACGTGGCACCTTACGGACTGGCTCAGATGGCTTCACCACTGAACACCTACATCCAGCGTCTTGCCGACGTATATCTGATGAAAGCGGAAGCAATACTGGGAAATGCAGAATCCACAACCGATGCAGAAGCATTAGCTGCCTTCAATGCAGTCCGTCTGCGCGCAAAGGTGGAACCATACACTTCCATCACCTTCGAGGACATCCTGCGCGAACGTCGCATTGAGTTCTGCATGGAGTACTTCAACTGGTGGGACATGGTGACTTACTATCGATGGAAGCCTCAGACCATGACGATCTACTTCAACCACTCTCAGCACCGTGCATGGGAATATCGCGAAGGTGACGTGCTGAAAAACGCTAACGGCACAATCAGCTACCGCGCCGTGTTCCCTGGCACGAACAACTGGTACTTGTTTGACAGCAACGGCAACGTACTTTGGAACGATTGTCTGCGTACAGGCGAATATGACAATAGCATCGTGAAGACAGCAAGACAAGGCTACAACTACGTGACAATGAGAGACTCTATCCTCAGGTCGAAGGGCTTGGACTACCAGCCTATTTCTTTGAGTGAGGAAAACATCTTCATGCCATATCCTGAAAGCGATGTGATTCAGAACCACTATCTGAAAGAAGATCCACAGGCATACAATTTCAGTGAATGACGTTTCGGTACGAAAAGAAAAGCAACTTTTTAAACGACTAACAATATGAAAAAGCTTATCACATATAGAAACAAGAGCATGTTACTGCTGATGGCGGCAGTCCTGTTTTCGGTTTCCTTTATCGCTTGCAGCGATGACAACTCAAGTTCTGGTGTTCCTAAAATCACTGGAGTGAAGGTGCTGTCGAGCGATACGCTTAGCTACGACTACAACAAGACCTACACAAAGGCTGGCGCAGGCAACATGATTGCCATCATGGGTGAGAACCTGGGTGGAGCACTCCATGTGTATATCAACAACCAGTCATTGAACATCAATCCAACGATGAATACCAACAACAGTATCATCGTGACGATTCCTTCTGAAGAAAATGGTTTCAAACTCACTGGACTTTATGGCGGAACGGACATCATTCGCGTCGTAACTCACGGTGGTGAAGCGACCTACGACTTTAAGGTGACGGGTGGAAGTCCGAGCCTGAAACGCATCGACGCTGAATATCCTCGCGAAACAGGCGACACCATTTATCTGACGGGTGACAACCTCTACGACATTGAACAAATCTACATCACAGATGTTCAAGCTGCTGCACTCGACACACTGAAGTGGGTTGACGAACAGGCTCCAGGCAATCATCTCGTACTGTCCGACACAACGACCACAGTGATGAGTCGTTACTACGACGAAGACACCAACAACTATAAGATGGATTCAAGAGTGCGTATCGTTTTGCCTGAGCAGCTGCCTGATTCTGGTTCCATCGTTGTGAAGTGTTCTTCGGGCAATGCCTATCTGCCTTTCTCCATCCTGCCAGGCAAGCCAACCATCACAAGCGTTTCAAACGATATGCCAATGATGGATGAAGAAATCGTCATCTCGGGAACAGAATTCTACCTGGTAGAAAGTGTGAGCTGGGGTGATGTCACCCTGACAGAGGAAGACGGTGACATCAGTATTTCGAAGACACACGACAAGATTTACGTGGTATTCGACAAAAAGCCAACACCAGGAAGCGAAGCAACGCTGAAGGTGACAACGGCATCGGGTACAGCCACCTACAAGAACTTCTACGAATTGTCAACCATCCTCACTACCTTCGACGGTGACGCTATTGACAACGGATGGGGTCCAAACGCAAAGTATCAGGACAGCAAAACGGCAGACGGCATCTATGCTTACTTCGACATCGAGACCGAATTCCAGCAATGGTGGGGAACAATGGTTTACTTCCGCAAGGACTGGGACGGCAACAAGTTCCCTCTCCCATCCTACGATGTGATTCCAGCCAACGCCTCTACCGACGATGTTTATTTGGCAATGAATGTATTCAACAACGGCAGCGACTACAACAACGGCAAATTCACTGGTTTCCTGCGCTACTTCTTGCAGTACGACAACGAGGATCCTGTGACTCCGAAGGATGATAGTGGAAATGACAACCCAGCAGACAAGGTGAATACCTATGACAATGGTTTCCGATGGGATGACTACGATGCAGGCACCTTCCTTTTCGACCGTCCTGTATTGGCTGACATCGAAGGCAAAACATACAGCGACGTATGGTACCGCCACGTTGTCCCTCTCAGCTCATTCCTCAAGTACAAAGGACATGATTACAAATTCGTCTATGAAAATGGAATCAACCAGTTCCGCATTCAAAGCATCAATCAGGGCACGGCATCGGGTACTATCGATTTCATGATTGACAACGTGCGTATCATCTACATTCCTAAAAACAAATAAAAGCGAATCTACATCATGAAGACAATCAAGAATATCATATCCAAATCAATGACAAGAGCAGGCTCATCCCTCCGTGTACTGGAGGGAATGGGCTTTGCCCTGCTCCTTTTAGCCCTACCATTCATTGCAAGTTCTTGCAGCGATGACGACAAAAGCACTCCTGCTTCAGTTCTTACCATTAGCCAGAATGGAACCAACATCACAGAGCTGAATCTGTCATTAGGAGAATCCACAGTGATGCTCTCCGTGAATACCGATGGCAATTGGACTGCATCAGTGCCTGATGCTGACACCACATGGGTGCATATCACTCCTCATGCTGGCTACGGCTGGGAAGTGGCTAAAGGCGATACTGCCAACCGCATGTCGTTTGTAAAACTCAAAGTGGACTTCAACCAGTCGCCAGCACGTACCTCAGCCATCACTTTCAAGGCAGGAGGATTGGAACAAATCGTTGCCATCAATCAGAAAGGCATCTCAGGCAACGACCCTATCGAAAGCGTTTGGACAATGGTTCAGAAACTGAAACTGGGTTACAACTTGGGCAACACCCTCGAATCCAGCCACGACACAGTGACTCAGAGCAGCTGGTTCCATCCAAAAGGTCCAGGCGACTGGAGAACATGGGAAACATGCTGGGGACAGCCTGTCACCACTCCTGAAATCATTCAGGCAATTGTCAATCAGGGCTTCAACATCATCCGTGTGCCTGTTTCTTGGTTCCCACACATCGACGGCGACTGGAGCCAGAGCGACAACTGGACTATCAACGAGGAATGGATGAGCCGCGTGGAAGAAGTCGTGAAGATGGTAACAGATGCCGGTGCTTACTGCATACTCAATGTGATGCACGATGTGGGTGCTCACGACCCTTCACGCATTGACAACCAGTGCTGGCTCACAGCTGACCCAGACAAGTATGAGGCAAACACCAAAATCTATCAGAAGCTATGGCAACAGATTGCAACTCGTTTCCGCAACTACGACGACAAGCTCATCTTCGAATCATTCAATGAAATTCTCGACAAGAACTATTCTTGGACAGCTCCAGCAGCAGGTAACGATGCCTACAAAGTCATCAACAAGCTACAGCAGGACTTCGTGAATGTAGTTCGAAACACGGGAGGCAATAACGAATATCGTAATCTCGCCATCACCACTTACGCTGCCACCGGCAACACCGATGCACCTCTGAAAGATTTGGTTCTTCCTCAGGACACGCACGAAAACCACATCTATCTGTCGATTCACTCCTACGACCCTTACAACTTCTGTAGCAACAATGCAGGTAAGAATGACGATGGAACGGAATACGACTACAACATCAAGGTGTTCAACGATGACTGCAAGGCAGAAATCGACGCAGTCTTTGCACGTCTCAAGAATCGCACCTACGAACTGGGCATTCCATTTATCTTCGGAGAATTTGGTGCCATCGACGAAGGCAAAGAAATGGCAGAACGTGTGAAGTACGCTACTTATCTCGGTTCTAAATTTAAGGAATACAACACCACAGGACTTTGGTGGATGGGACTCCTCAACCGCTCTGCTGGCACCTGGTATGAAGATGCCATCGTATCTGCACTTTTCGAAGCAATGAAGTAATCCTTTAAATCCTCAATTAAGTACAAAGGACAAAG
>DGSN01000052.1:13716-17397 GCA_002393575.1 Prevotellaceae bacterium UBA4361
AAATCCTTAAAATCCCTGATTTGTGTTTATCGTGAAGCGTGAAGTGTGAAGCGTGAAGCGTGAAGCGTGAAGTGTGAAGCGTGAAGCGATAGTTCCGGATGGCATTTTTAATTTTTAATTTTTAACTTACCAATGAATCCTTAAAATCCCTGATCAAAAACTTAATAACAACGGAAAAAACGGAAATTTTTCAGAAAAACGGAAATTTTTGTTTTTTCTATGAAATCATCAGATAAAACGAAAAACTACATTTTCCGTATTTCCGTTCTTTTCCGTTTTTTCCGTTGTTCTTCACACCTCAGCGAAAACTCAAAAACTAAAAAACTCAAAAACTCCTTTTATTAACTTTTTAAATTTATTCAATTATGAAGAAATTATTTACTCTTGCAGCTTTGGCTTTCTCAGCCATTAGCATGAACGCCCAGGAGTCTGCTATCTACTCATGGCAGGACGACTTTGAGCAAGCAAACAAAATCACGTTTGCAGATGGTGCAACAATCCAGATTACTGGTAACACTGAAAAAAACATCAGCAAGGCAAACAAAATCACAGTGGATGGAGCAGAATACGTCTCCATGAAGGTTTCCAACGGTGCTCAGAACACTTTCACGGCTCCTGAAGGAAAAGAAGTGTCAAAGATGACCTTCTACAGCTATGTCAACAAGGACGAGCAGACCACTCGTCCAGCATTCTGGAAGGAAGTTGGAGGCGTTGAATACACCGTTGAAGAATGTGGCGAATTGATGAGCTTCAAGGATGGAGCAAATCCTGATGTACGTTCTTACACCCTCGACACTCCTGCAAACACTGTCACTTTCACAAACTCTGGTGAGCAGCTTTGCTACGTACTCGTTGTAGAATATGGCGGTGGCGAACCTCCTATCAGCGACACAAAGGTGGAAGTAACCCTGATGGAAGGCGAGTTTATTGCTGACGACTGGGGCAACCAGCCAGGAATCCTCAGCGATGGCGGTGCAGAACTGAAGAAAGTGAATGCAGTGGCAGGCGACGAAGTACGCTTCTATCTTGAGCCACTCGAATCACCTTGGCAGGTTCAAATCGTAGATGGACACTGGACTCAGGGTGTTGACCGTATGGGTTGGTTCTCCGATGTAGAGGGAACTAATGAAGACGGTTCAATCAACGAAGAAGTGAAGGTGGTTGACCTCACAGCGTGTCCTTACGTAAAGGTTGTCCTCACTGATGAAATTCTCGAACGCGCATACACTTCTCAGGGTTGGGGCAATGTATTCATCCTCAACGGCGACAACGTGAAGTGTACGAAAGTGACTATCCTCACCGAAGAGGATTTCGCTCCAGAAGAGCCAGACGGTGAAAAGGAAAGCATCATCGACAAGTTCACCTATTGCTGGAATCCAGATGAGACACTGACTCACAACGAGGATGGTTCCATCACTTTCAATGCAGTGTCTTGGGGTGGCATGGCTACATGGCTGGTTGTTGACGAAACTGTATATGCAGACTGGTCTAACTATAAAAAGATTGTGTTCGAATTTGCAGAACCTACCACTGTGAACACTCAGATTCTATTGAATTGCAAGAACAAGGATAACAACTCAAGTGCATGGGGCAATCCAGGCATCACCAGTCTGGAACTTCCTTTCGAAGGCAAGGATGTAACTGCTATTGAGCAGGTTGCTCTCCAGTGCTCTGACCCAACAACCCTTGTTGTTAAAGCCATCTATCTTGTGAAGAAAGGCGGCGATGTAGTTGCCATCACGTCTCTCACAACCAACGCTCTTAACAATGCCAAAGTCTTCAACCTCGCTGGTCAAGTTGTTGACAAGAACTACAAGGGCATCGTTATTTGCAATGGCAAGAAGTACATCCAGAAGTAATTCCCTTCCCTCAACTTTCTATTGAAGAAACGGAACAACACTTCCGAATAACTTCTATATCTGCGACTATCTGACTCCATGTCAGGTAGTCGCTTCTTTTTCAACAATACCTATTCCATGCAATAATGTAACGTTTTTCACGTTATATTCTAATAAAAAAGATTCAATCGATGAAAAGACTTACACATATCATTATCTGTGCGATGGCATTGTCGATACTCCTCTTCGGCTGTTCCGAAGAAGAGAAATTCACTTCAAGCACCAGTGCGCGGCTCAGTTTCGAATCCGACACCATTCGTTTCGACACGGTTTTCACCACTATTGGCAGTTCGACCAAGCGATTTAAGGTTTTCAACCGCAACAAGGACGGCATCCGCATCAGTTCCATCCTTCTGGCGAGTGGTGGCGCAAGTGGTTTCCGCATCAATGTCGATGGGCATAGCGGAGCCTTGCTCACCGACATCGAGATACTGAAAGAAGACAGTCTCTTCATCTTTGCCGACATCGTGAGCCACGCCAAGAACAACGACTCCCCCATCCTTGTGCGCGACTCACTTATCTTCCGTTTAGAGAACGGCATCCAACAGCAAATCATCATGGAGGCTTTGGGACAAGATGTCGTCATTCTGAAAGCAAAAACCATCACCACAGACACCCAGCTTTCTCCTGCACGTCCATACCTCATCTACGACAGCCTCATTGTTGCACCCAATGTCACCCTCGCCATTCCTGAGGGTACTACCCTTTGCTTCCACCAGAAGGCTTACTTGGGCGTACATGGAAAAATCGTCTGCAATGGTTCGTTGCAACATCCAATCACTTTCCGTGGCGACCGCACGGACAAGATTTTCCCCTATCTGCCCTACGACCGCATGGATGCTCAATGGGGAGGCATAACGCTCTATAGCACCAGTGGCGATAACTACTTCAACTACGTGGATATTCATGGTGGCAACTGGGGCATCGATTGCCCCGTTTCGGAATACATCGGCAACAAGTTCACCATCGAGAATTCCATCATCCACAATGTGAAGGGCTACGGGCTGCGCGAAATGTACGTGGCTGGAAACGTCACCAACAGTCAAATCACGAATGCAGGAAAGGACTGCGTACAACTCATAGGTGGATACTTAGACTTCGTACATTGCACCATTGCACAACTCTACCCTTGGAATGGCGAACATGGCACAGCTCTCAACTTCACCAACTATCAAGACAGCATCATCTATCCCCTCGAACATGCCTACTTCTATAACTGCATCATTACTGGCAGCAGCAAAGACGAAATCGTCGGAAGTCAAATCGAGAATGCGGATGCCGCCTTCAACGCCAAGTTCCTGAACTCTCTCATCAATATCAAGTTGACAGGCGAAGAAAGCGAAGCCATTCAGCAGATGTTTGCTTCCTCCGTCAACGAAGTAGCTCCTTTCAACGAAAAGAACTCTACAGCAAAGGACGATGATGTGGTTTGGGGAAAGAAAAATTTCAAAGAAGCCAATACCGACATCTATTACTACGATTTCCGTCTTGACTCTTTGTCGCAAGCCAGAGGCATTGGTAGCGGTGAATATGTCCCATACACGCCAACCGACCGCTTGGGTAAGCAACGTCCAACCAGTAAACCAGACGCGGGATGCTACCAATTCAATGAAGAATGAAGAATGAGGAATGAAGAATGAGGAATGAAGAATGAAGAATGAGGAATGAGGAATGAAGAATTAAACTTTCCCATCCCTTGAATAATTGTATCAGAAGACGCTGAAAGCGTCATCGCTCAGTAACCGAGGGTGCGAAGCACCCCCGGATAGCTGTGTGTCCGCTC
>DGSN01000052.1:17458-32170 GCA_002393575.1 Prevotellaceae bacterium UBA4361
TCGACTCTGAAAGAGTCGCCCATCTATGGCTGTTGGGGCACTCTTTCAGAGTGCATCTTGCCCAAACACCACCCGCAGGTCGTTCCGACCTACGGTTACTGAGCGATGACGCCTTCAGCGTCAGAGGGTTACGCTATCCCAATATGATGGGAAAGTTTAGTTAAGAATGAAGAATGAGGAATGAAGAATTATAAAATGAAGAATTAAAAATGAAGAATGAAGAATATATTTTACCCTGTTCACTTGATGAGTAATTTTCATTCTTCATTCTTCATTTAGTTAGCGTAGCGCACATTGGCTACGCCGAGCTAAAGGTTCTTCATTCTTCATTTTTCATTCTTCATTTAAATCTATGATAGGAACTTAATCAGCACACCTGCTGCTACAGCCGAGCCGATAACTCCTGAGATGTTCGACGACATGCAGTAGTTGAGTACATGGTTCTTTGGGTCGTACTTCGTAGCAATCTCGTTGCACACACGGCTTGCCATTGGCACAGCCGAAAGACCCGTAGCACCGATGAGTGGATTGATTTTCTTCTTCACAAAGAGATTCATCAACTTCACCATGCTGATACCAGCAGTAATCGACAGTGCGAAAGCAAGGAAACCACCAATGATGATGCCAATCGTAGTCCAGTTCAGGAATGCCTCAGCCGTCATCGTTGCTCCCACGCAGAGTCCGAGGAATACCGTTGCCGTATTCATGATGGAGTTGGAAATCGTGTCGAACAAGCGACTTGTGTCCGAACCAATCTCCTTCAGCAAGTTACCAAACATCAGCATACCAATCAGGCTGACAGCCGTTGGCACGAAGATGGCAACAATCGTTGTCACAGCGATTGGGAAGATAATCTTGATGACGCGCATGTTCTTGATTTCGTTCTTTGCAGGGAACTTCTTGTCCTGTTCCTTCATGTTAATCATCAGTTCCTTCTTCGAGCAAGTGAGTTTCACTACCAAAGGAATGATGACTGGCACCAAAGCCATGTAGCTATAGGCAGCAATGGCGATAGGTCCCAACAAGTGAGGAGCCAACTTGATAGTAGTGAAAATAGCCGTAGGACCATCAGCACCACCGATGATACCGAGACTGGCAGCTTCCTTCAGTGTGAAGCCCATCAGCACGGCACAAATCAGCACAAGGAAGATACCAAACTGAGCAGCAGCACCGAAAATCGCCAAGCGCAAGTTGCGAAGCATTGGGCCAAAGTCGGTCAGCGCACCCACACCCATGAAGATGACTGGAGGCAAGAAGCCCGTCTTAATCAGCATGTAGTAGAGGAAATTCATCAGTCCCAGGTCGTGAGCGATGGCTGGCAACGACATTTCCCAAATGATGTAAGTCACTCCGTCCTTCACGATGGTGCCATCCTCAGCAGCTTGCAGCACACCCATGTCGCCACCAGGGAAGTTGGCGATGAGCACACCGAATCCAATCGGGATGAGCAGCAACGGCTCGTAATGTTTCACAATGCCCAAATACAAGAGCAAGAAGGCAATGAGATACATCACGATGAACGACGGGTCAGCAATGATGTTGCTGAGCGCCGTCATTTCATATAGTTTCTGAAATATTTCAACCATTATTAATCAAGGTTTTTGAGTTTTTAATCAGGGATTTAAAGGATTTAGAAGGATTTTCGCTTACTACGTTGTTCCTTGTTCTTTGTCCTTTGTACTTAATCAAGGATTTTGAATAGCCCCCTCCTGCTCCCCCAAGGGGGAGTGAAGAGCCATCCGGACGGCTTCTCCTCCCCTTGGGGAGGTTGGGAGGGGCTGCTGTTCATTTTTACTTTTATCATCCAATTTTCATGATGACATCGTCTTCTTCCACTGAGTCACCCGAATTCACGAGGATGGCTGTGATGACACCGTCGCGGTCAGCCTTGATGGCGTTGTAAGTCTTCATCGCCTCGATGTAACCTACCACGTCGCCTTCCTTCACAGCGTCACCCACGTTCTTAGGCTGTTCGTTGCTGTCCTTCACACGGTAGAACTTACCTTCCAGCGGAGCCAGCAAGTCTGCACCTTCGCCAGCTGGAGCAGCAGGAGCTGTGCCACCAGCAGCTGGAGCAGGCACCTCACCGCCGTATGCAATATCCACCTTGTAGTTCTGCCCGTTCACATTCACTGTGATGCTCTTAGGCAACTCGACAGCACCAGCAGCAGGAGCATTCTTGGCAGCCTTGCGCTTAGCCAAGTCAGCCTCAAAGTCAGCCTTTGCCTTACCACTCTTGTATGCCTCATACTGAGTTGGGTGCATCGAGTACTCGAAGAGTTCTTCATCATCCTCACCGAGTTCCCAACCCTTCTCCTGCATACGCTTGCGATAGTCGTCCAAATCGTCAGGGTAGTTCTCCTGAGGGTCTGTGTCGAGGAATTGGCGACCTTCAGCCTTTGCCATTTCCACCAGCTCTGGAGCCACAGGACCAGGCAGACGACCAGCCTTGCCGAGAATCATGTCCCAAATCGTGTCGGCAATCATCGACCAGCGTTCCTTACCCTTCTCCATCTGAATCACATTCATCAACGCCAGGTTCTTCACGTACTGGCTGAACGGAGTCACCAAGCAAGGATAACCCACCTTTGGCCAAACGTATGCCACCTCGTCGAACAGCTTAATCAGCAGCTCGTCGGTCGAGAGTTCCTTCTCGCCATGCTTCACCTTCCACTTGTTCAGCGAAGCAAGGTTTTCCTCCAAGTCGGTCATCAGCGAACCCATCATGCCACCAGGCAGTCCTGGCTTCACAAGCAACGAGTTGTTGATGCGGTTCAGTTCAGGGCAATAATAGCCAAGAAAGTCGTCCATCATCTCCTGAATCTGTGAGCGCACCTCCATGTAAGCCTCCATGTTGATGTCCTTCACCTTGAAGCCAGCGTCCTTCAGCATCTCCTGCACGGCGATGATGTCAGCATGGCCTGTACCCCATGCCAATGGAGCCACAGCCGTATCCACATAGTCACAACCGTTCTTGCACACTTCCAGAATGCTTGCCATGTTGAAGCCAGGACCCGAGTGCGAGTGATACTGAATCACGATGTCCTTCTTATATGCCTTGATGCCAGCCACAATCTTGCCCAATGAGTCAGGGCGACCGATGCCAGCCATGTCCTTCAGACAGATTTCGTCGGCACCAGCATCAATGAGTTCCTTGGCAAGATTCACATAGTATTCCACGGTGTGGATAGGCGAATGTGTTATGCAGAGCGATGCCTGAGCAATCATGCCCGCAGCCTTCGCATACTTGATGGAAGGAATGATATTGCGCGTGTCGTTCAGACCGCAGAAAATGCGAGTGATGTCAGTTCCTTGCGCCTTCTTCACCTTGTAGAAAAGCTGACGCAAGTCCTTCGGACATGGACTCATGCGCAGTGCGTTCAGCGCACGGTCCAGCATGTGCGTCTGAATGCCAGCCTCATGGAAAGGCTTGGTCCACTGACGCACAGACTTGTTCGGATTCTCACCATACAAAAGGTTGACCTGTTCAAAACCACCGCCGTTTGTTTCCACGCGGTCGAAGCATCCCATCTTGATAATAGCAGGAGCCACCTTTACCAGCTGATCTACACGAGGCTGGTACTTGCCAGCACTCTGCCACATATCGCGGAAGACCAGACTAAATTTTACTTCTTTTGCCATCTTAATGATATATGATATTATTGTTGTTGTTTCTTATCAGTACAAGTTTGTACTTCGTTGTCCTTTGTCCTTAATCAGGGATTTAAAGGATTTATTGGTAAGTTAAAAATTAAAAATTAAAAATTAAAAATGCCATCCGGAACTATCGCTTCACGCTTCACACTTCACGCTTCACGATAAACACAAATCAGGGATTTAAAGGATTTAAAGGATTATTAGAGAGTTAAAAATTAATAAGTTTTATGTCTAAGGTCTGAGGTCTAAGGACTAAGGTCGCCTTTGACCTTTGACTTTCGACCTTTGACTTTTTTAATTTTTAACTTTTAATTTTTAACTTACCAAGTTGTTCCTTGTCCTTTGTCCTTTGTACTTGATTTAGACTTTCTCAATCTTCTTCACTTGTCCTTTGCCACCCGTCAACTGGTTCACAGCCGCAGCGATGATTGCCTTCGTCTGTGCATCCACTGCCGATGCGCCACTGCTCATCACAGCCATTTTCTTCTGAGGAACCTGTTCTGCTGGTGCAAACCTATTCACAAGAGCTATCAGACCCTTGCCCAAGTAAATCACAATCAGCAGAATCAGAAACACTGTCAACATACCCACAACCAAGAGTTGGAGGGCTTCAACCATACCATTTTCCATAAAGCTAATATAGTTATATGTTCATTAATGATTTTGTTAAAAACACTCTTTTTACATTTCCCGTCCCTTCCATGCCATCCACCGACGCATGAAAAGTTCTTGCAAATGTACTCAAAAATCAGAATATGATAAAACTTTTCCCTTACTATTTTATCCATTCACTTAAAAAAGCGATATGCAACGCCCGCACCTTCGTCAAAGTGAAAACGAAATCACGCCACTCGAAACGTGAACTTTCGCCGTTGGGGAATTGCACCTGCGCGATTGGGGACGTACTCATGCGCGAGTGGGGACTAACTCAAACGCGAGTGGGGACAAACTCAAGTTCATCCCCATTAAAAATTCAGACAATCCCCAATGGCATGGATTCAATACGTAGAACACGTGTTCTCAGAGTTGAATCTGCGGTACGTAGAAACAGACGAAACGCTGTCCCTGCGTTAAATGTTCTTAAATATTTATTTTCAGCAAGGATTTTTAGATTTAATTAGATGTTGCAAGGCATGTTTTTACATGCGAAAGTGTTAATTTTGCAGCCGAAAAAAAATAAAGACCAAAAAATATACTATGGCAGAAGCTATTGACATTCGTGAACTCAACGAACGTATAGAAAGAGAAAGTTCTTTCGTAACCAATCTGGTAACGGGTATGAATCAGGCAATCATCGGACAGAAGCACCTGGTGGAATCACTCCTCATCGGTCTGCTGTCAGACGGCCATGTGCTGCTGGAAGGTGTGCCAGGACTCGCCAAGACGAAAGCCATCAAGACGCTGGCAGCTCTCATTGATGCAAAGTTCAGCCGCATCCAGTTCACTCCCGACCTTCTCCCTGCCGATGTAATCGGTACGATGATTTACAATCAGAAGGAAAGCCGATTCGAGGCAAAGCAGGGACCTATCTTCGCCAATTTCGTGTTGGCAGATGAAATCAACCGTGCGCCAGCCAAGGTGCAGAGCGCACTCCTCGAAGCCATGCAGGAACGCCAAGTGACGCTTTCGACAACGACGTACCAGCTCCCTGCCCCATTCCTCGTGCTCGCCACGCAGAACCCTATCGAGCAGGAAGGTACGTACCCTCTGCCTGAGGCTCAGGTGGACCGTTTCATGCTGAAAGTGGTCATCGACTATCCTAAGTTGGAAGAAGAGAAGAAAATCATCCGACAGAACATCGCTGCGGAGAAGACGGTGATTCGTCCTATCATGGGCACAGGAGAGATTGAGTCGGCTCGCAAGGTGGTGAGCCAAGTGTATCTTGACGAGAAGATTGAGCAATACATTGCCGACATCGTGTTTGCAACTCGTTATCCAGACAAGTACGGCCTGAAGGACCTGACGGGACTCATCAACTTCGGTGCATCGCCTCGTGCTTCCATCAACTTGGCTCTGGCTGCCCGTGCCTTTGCTTTCATCAAGCATCGTGGCTACGTGATTCCAGAGGACATCCGCGCCGTGGCTCACGACGTGCTCCGTCACCGCATCGGTCTGACTTACGAGGCTGAAGCCACGAACGTGACGCAGGAGGAAATCATCAGCAAGATTATTAATAAGGTGGAAGTGCCTTAATGCAAGACACAGAAGTGTCTTGAACAGTAATAATAAAGAAAATGAGGAATGATGGATACTGAAGAACTACTGAAACGCGTGAGGCGCATCGAGATTAAGACTCGAGGACTCTCCAGCAATATCTTCGCCGGCGAATACCACTCGGCATTCAAGGGCAGAGGTATGGCTTTCAGCGAGGTGCGCGAATACCAGTATGGCGACGACGTGCGCGACATCGACTGGAACGTGACGGCTCGACTGGACAAGCCATACGTGAAGGTGTTTGAAGAGGAACGAGAGCTGACGGTGATTCTCATGGTCGATGTGTCAGGCAGTTTGGACTTCGGTACGTCGCAGCAAACGAAACGCGAGATGGCAACAGAAATTGCTGCCACTCTTGCTTTCTCTGCCATTCAGAACAACGACAAGATAGGTGTGATTTTCTTCTCGGACAAAATTGAAAAGTTCATCCCGCCCAAGAAAGGACGCAAGCACATCCTCTTCATCATCCGCGAACTGCTTACCTTCCAGCCCGAAAGCACCCGCACGAACATTGGCAACGCCGTTGAATTCATGACGAACGCCATCAAGAAACGCTGTACGGTGTTCTTACTGAGCGACTTCTTCGACCCGAAGGACTATTCTCAGCAACTCATCATCGCGAACAGGAAGCACGACGTGTGTGCCCTGCAAATCTATGACCAGCGTATGCAGGAAATCCCAGACGTGGGTCTGATGAAGGTGCGCGACACGGAAACGGGCAACGAAATGTATATCGACACATCGTCGAAAGCAGTACGCACGGCTCACCACGAATGGTGGATTCAGAACCAGGCACGGCTCAACGAGGTGCTCACCCACTCCAACATCGACTGCACGCATCTCCGCACCGACGAGGACTACGTGAAAGGACTGATGGGACTGTTCAAGCGGAGAGGGAAATAAATGAAGAATGAAGAATGAAGAATAAAATATGGAAAATAGGATTGCTTCTGCTGGTTCTTTGCCATGCCATGACTGGCAAGGCACAAGTGACGGTGGAAGCAAGACTTGACTCCAACCAAATCTACATAGGCGAACAGACGAGCATCCTGCTGGAAGTGAGCGTGGATGCCAACCAACGAGTGGAACTGCCAAAGTTCGACTCGCTGCAATTGATTACGCCTGGCGTAGAAGTGCTCCGAACCACCAAGACGGACACCAACCAGCTCAACAAGGGTCAACGCATGACGCTGTCGCAACGATACTACATCACCTCGTTCGACTCCGCCATCTATAGCATTCCACCGCTGAAAGTGAAGGTGGATGGTAAGGACTACGAGACGAAGGGACTGGGACTGAAAGTCTATACCGTGAACATCGACACGCTCCATGCCGACAGCATCTTCGGCATGAAGGCTGAGATGCGCCCACCATTCGAGTGGGAAGACTGGAGTTCTCTGCTCTGGCTCTCTCTGCTGGTGTTGGTACTGACGGCTCTCCTCATCTACATTGCCATTCGACTGAAGGACAACAAACCAATCATCCGACGCATCAGGGTGAAACCTCGTCTGGCTCCTCACAAGGCTGCCATGATGAAAATTGAGCAAATCAAGGAGGAGAAGATTTGGCAGAAGGAAGACTCGAAAGAATACTATACGCAGTTGACTGACACGCTTCGCCAATACATTAACGAGCGTTACGGCTTCAACGCCATGGAAATGACAACCAGCGAAATCATCGAGCACCTGCAAGAGGTGAACGACGAGAATGCCATTGCCGAACTGCGTGAACTCTTCGAAACGGCTGACTTGGTGAAGTTTGCAAAATACAGCACGCTCATCAACGAGAACGACCGCAACCTTGTGAATGCCATTGAGTACATCAACAGCACGAAGAAAGAGGAGCCTGTGGTGCAACAGCCAGAGGAAATCGTCATCGTAGAGAAACGATCGAAGGTGGCGAAAAACGTACTGCTGGCAAGTATCACTGCTGCATCTATCGCCCTGCTCATTGCAGCCGGCTATCTCATCTACAGAATCATTATGCTCAATGTGTAATCTCTGAGCACTTATCAATCATTAACGCATGGAATTTAAGAATCCATATTTTTTCGCTCTGCTGGCATTGCTCATACCTTATATAATATGGTATGTGCTGCGCTACAAGAAAAGTTTGCCAGCGCTGCGAATGCCCGAAATAGCCAAGTACAGGTTTGTGCCTCGTTCTTGGCGCATCTACCTTTTGCCTGTGCCTTTCTTCCTACGCGTGTTCACCATGATACTCGTGATTTGCATCTTGGCTCGTCCGCAGAGCAAGCACACATGGAGCAACACCGACGTGGAAGGAATCGACATCATGCTCTCGGTGGATGTTTCCACGAGTATGCTGACAGAGGACTTCAAGCCAAACCGCGTGGAAGCACTGAAGGAAATTGCACAGAAATTCGTGGACAAGCGACCTAACGACAACATCGGCTTGACCTTCTTTGCTGGCGAAGCCTACACTCAATGTCCGCTCACCACCGACCACGCCGTATTGATGAACCTCTACAACTCGGCTGACAACAAAATGGCTGAAAAAGGCATCATCGAAGACGGTACAGCCATTGGCGACGGCATCATGAACTCCCTGCTGCGACTGCGAGAGAGTCCTGCCAAATCGAAAGTCATCATCCTGCTCACCGACGGTGTGAACAACTCGGGAAACATTTCCCCTCTCACCGCTGCCGAAATAGCCAAGAAGCAAAAGGTGAGAATCTACACCATCGGTATCGGACGAAACGGCATGGCTCCTTATCCTCTGCCTACGGGTGGTACGGTGATGCTGCCAGTGGAAATCGACGAGCAGACCATGACGAAGATTTCGGAAGAGACAGGAGGACGCTACTTCCGCGCTCAGAAGAACGACGAATTGAAAGCTATCTATGACGAAATCGACCACATGGAGCGAACGAAATTCAGTGTGCGCCAGTTCAGCAAGCGCAGTGAACTGTATAAACCTTTCGCTCTCGCTGCACTCGTGAGCCTCCTGCTCGAAATTCTGCTGAATGTATTCGTCTTGAGACGTTTGCCATAAACAACGACACAGAGTTTTTCTCAACAACTACCATGTTTAGATTTGCACAACCCATATTTCTATATCTCCTGCTATTGATTCCCATTTTGACAGCAGCCTACGTCTTCATCAACTTTCGGCAAAAGCAGAAACTGAAGAAATTCGGCAATGTTGACATCGTGAAAGGACTCACCGTTGGTGTGTCACGTTTCCGCCGTAATGTGAAGTTTCTGTTGCTCATGCTTGCCCTTGCACTGATTTGCTTCCTTTTGGCTCGTCCACAATACGGTACCCGCAACGAGGAAATCAAGCGGCAAGGCATCGAAGCCATCATTGCCGTCGATGTGTCGAACTCAATGCTTTGCCAAGACATCAAACCAAGTCGATTGGACAAATCAAAAATGCTGGTAAGCAAACTCATAGAGCAACTGGACGAGGACCGCGTGGGACTCGTGGCTTTTGCAGGAACAGCTATCACGCTGCTGCCTGTGACATCAGACTACGTGAGTGCCAAGATGTTCCTCGACCAACTCAACCCTTCCACCATCTCCATCCAAGGCACCAATATGGCTGAAGCCATTGCAAGAGCTACGGCTGGATTCTCGGACAACAAGATGGTGGGCAAAGCACTCATTCTCATAACCGATGCTGAGGACAACGAGGAGGGTGCCGTGGAAGCAGCAAAGGCTGCTAAGGAAAAGGGCATTCGCATCTTCGTGCTATCAATAGGTACGGAAAGCGGTGGACCTATTCCGATGGGCAATGGCTACAAGAAGGACAATGCGGGCAACGTAGTCACTACGAAACTCAACGAAGCAGTGGGCAAACAGATAGCCAAAGCAAGTGGTGGCGTTTACATCAATGTGGACCAGACCAACCAGGCACAACGTCTGCTGGAGAAGGAAATCGAAACGATGCAAAAGGACGACTTTTCTTCGTCGATGTATTCCGAATATGATGAGCAATTCGTGGCTGTGGCTATCCTGCTTTTCATCACTCTCCTGTTAGAGATGTGCATCATGGAAAAGAAAAATCCTCTGCTCCACAACTTCAAGCTCTTCAAGGAACAAACAGAAGGTGGCAAATAAAGTGCAGAAAAAGGACTTCTGCTTATCTCATTCTGAATCAAGAAGATATGTACCTTTAAGTAAACCAAATTATGCAAAGATATATCACATTTGTCATATCACTCCTCGTGTGCAGCATGGCATGGAGTCAGAGCAATGAGCGCGACTTCATTCGCATGGGCAACAAATACTTCCGTTCAGGTCAATACCAAAAGGCTGAAACGTACTACCGCAAGGCGATTGACAAGAAGCCAACAATGGAAGGCTACTACAATCTGGGCAATGCATTGGCATTTCAGGAACAGGACTCAACCGCATTCGAAATGTATAAAAAAGCGGTGGCAGAGCCTTCGGATAACACGCTCAAGAAATCGCACATTTACCACAACATGGGCAATCTGACCTATGCGAGCGCACTTCGAGAAATGAATACGGGTGGACAGAATGCCAGTCAGGGTTTCCAGCAAGCAGTTGACCTCTACAAAAGCGCACTCCGACTGAACCCGAATGACAACGAAACACGCTACAACCTGGCTATGGCGCAGCATCAACTGAAGAAGAGCCAACAAGGTGGTGGCGGTGGAAACAACGACAAAAACAAAGACAAAGACAAACAAAAGCAAGAACAACAAAAGCAACAGCAACAACAGCAGCAACAACAGGAACAGCCACAACAACCTCAGGCTCCAAAGCAACCAAAGAAGGACGAAATAGACGACAAAACCGCTGAACAGTTGCTTAACTCTGCTCAGCAAGACGAAAAGAATGTGCAGCGCAAGGTGCAAAAGAATCCATCGAAGCGCAAGAGTCTGGAAAAGGATTGGTAAATTCTTCCCCACTCTCATATTTGCGCAAGCAACAACTTCACTTTCTTTCTCACATTCTAAAAACCACATACACATTATAAATATATAGAAGATTCATCAAGAAAATGAAACGGCTCAGTGCTTTCATCATAGCGATTCTACTTCAATCCTCACTCTTCGTTCTGAGGGGATTTGCCGAAGATGTCACCATCACGGTGCAAGCCCCAACCACCATAGAGGCAGGTGACCAGTTCAGGGTGAGGTTTACCATCAGTTCTCAAAACGTATCAAACTTCAACGCTCCCGACTTCAAGGGATTTGAAGTGATTTATGGTCCTGCGACTTCACGCCAAAGCAGCATACAGATTATCAACGGACGGTCCTCGCAAAGCAGTTCGATTACCTACACTTACGTTCTGCTCGGCTCAAAGCCTGGAACCTACACGTTGAATCCTGCTACAGCCGAAGTGGGAGGAAAGACTGTGAAGTCGAAACCCATGAAGATTCACGTCACCAAACTGGGACAAGGTGCAGCAGCAGGAGCACACCAACAGACGCAGAGCAGCAGTTCGTCATCGTCGGGACGCTCTTCGAGCAACACTTCCGACAACAGCAATAGCATCTCATCCAATCAGCTATTCATGACAGCTACAGCCTCCCGAACAAACGTGTTCGAGCAGGAAGCAATACTCGTGACATACAAACTCTACACACTGGTCAACCTTACTCAGCTCGACGGTAAGCTCCCAACTCTCGATGGTTTCCAAATTCAGGAGATTCCACTTCCACGAACCAAGGAATTTTCGTTAGAAACCTACAATGGCAGAAACTATCACACCGTAGTGTGGAGCCAATATGTGTTATTCCCTCAAAAAACAGGAAAACTGACCATTCCGTCTGTTACATTCGAAGGCGTTGTGGTACAGCCTAACAGATCGTTAGACCCAATTGATGCCTTTTTCAATGGCACAAGCGGAATGTTGGAGCTGAAAAAGAAAATAGTTACACCTGCCCTCAATATCTTTGTGCAGCCATTGCCAACGAAGCCTGAAGGCTATTCGAGCGCTGTAGGTAAATTCAGCATTTCGTCTTCCATCAACGCAAAAGAAGTGAAAACCAATGATGCCATCACTATCAAAATCAATGTGAATGGTACGGGTAACATGAAATTGATTGGCACACCAGAATTGGCATTCCCGAAGGATTTCGAAACTTACGATGCCAAAGTGACCGACAATTTCAACCTCACTCGTGCAGGGCTTTCAGGAACAAAAACCTTCGAATACTTAGCCGTGCCACGCCACGCAGGTACTTACACAATTCCTGCTGCCAAGTTTGTGTATTTTGACACCGAATCAAAGTCTTACAGAACCTTGACAACGGAAGCTTATACCGTGAAAGTGGCAAAGGGCAAAGGGAATTCGGCACAGGCAGTAAGCGACTTCACTAATGGAAAAGAGGACATTGAAGAACTCAATCAGGACATCCGCTTCATCAAGACAAACAATGTGACACCAAAGAAGCAGAATTTCGATTTCTTCACCTCTTGGAAATACGCATTGTGCTATGTCATTCCGTTGATTGTCTTCCTCGTTATCGTCATCTTGGGAAGAAAACGCATCAACTCACTCTCTGACATTGCTGCCACTCGTGGAAAGAAGGCAAATAAGATTGCACAGAAACGACTCAAATTGGCTGACAGTCTCATGAAAGAAGGAAAGCAGAATGAATTCTACGATGAAGTACTGAAAACTCTCTACGGCTACATTGCGGATAAACTGAATCTGCACCAGGAAAATCTGAACAAAGATAATGTGCAGCAGGAGCTTCTGTCGAAAGATGTGCCACAGGACATCATCGACCAATTCATCACTACGCTCAACGACTGTGAGTTTGCTCGATATGCACCAGGTGACTCCAATGCCAACATGGAAAATATCTACGAAAAGGCTATTTCTATCATTAGCAAAATTGAAGAAAACATAAAAAAATGAAACAGGCTATTTCTATCATATTACTCTCCTTGCTCTTCACATCCACTTCGTTTGCACAGAGCAAAGCGGAAGCCGATTCCCTTTATATCAAAGAGAAATACGAAGAGGCAGCCAAGATGTATGAGAAAATTCTCTCTACACAAGGAGAAGCAGCAGAAATCTACTACAACTTAGGCAACTGCTACTACAAACTGGAAAACGTGCCCTACTCCATTCTCAACTACGAGCGTGCCCTGATGTTAAGTCCTGGAGACGGTGACATTCGTACCAACTTGGCATTGGCTCGTGCCAGAACCGTTGACAGAATCACTCCAGCGTCGGAAATGTTTTTCATTACATGGTGGCACAACATTACGAACAGCATGAGTATCGTTGCATGGATTCGGTTTGCCGTAACATGCTTCATCCTCATGCTTATCGGCATCTTGGCATATATGTTCCACACCAACCTGAGAATTCGGAAAGTGGGTGCGTATGGTGCCATCACCTTGTTTCTTCTAGTCATCTTAGCCAATCTATGCGCCTTGACGCAGCATCAATTTTTGGCAAAACGCTCTTACGCCATTATGATTGCTCCTGCAACCACCGTGAAAAGTTCGCCAAGCGAAAGCAGTACCGACCTTTTCATTATCCATGAAGGCTCAAAAGTGGAGATTCTTGACAACACGATGAAAGGTTGGCGAGAAGTGAAGCTGGAAGAAGGTAAGCAAGGATGGGTGGAAATGAATTCTATGGAGATGATTTAATGTAAAACCAACTCGGAAAGGGACCAACACATGATGCCATTAGATATCATATCTTTTGACCAACAAGCTACATTGGCTGTCAATGGTAGTAATTCTTTGTTTTGGGACAATGTCATGTACACTGTCACTGACACATTCTCATGGTCGCTGCTCATTGCCATGCTGATTTATATCCTTTTCAAGAACACACAACTCAAAGGCACCCTTTTTATCCTCATTACCATCGGGCTGATGATTTTCGTAGCCGATAGAATTTGCTCTGGCATGGTGAAACCGATGGTGGGAAGATGGCGTCCAGCCCAAGACCCCGAACTCATGTATCTTGTGGATATAGTGAATGGATACAGAGGCGGACGGTTCGGCTTCTTCTCGGGACATGCGTGCAACACGTGCTGCATGGCAACGTTTTTGGCTCTCCTATTCCGCAGTACACGCCTCACGTTCATTCTCTATTTCTGGTCATTTACAACCACCTACACTCGCCTCTATTTGGGTGTACATTACATTGGCGATGTGACCGTCGGTTTTATTGTGGGAGCCACCATAGGAGTCCTTTTCTATCTACTTTACTATAAACTCCATCAACGCTTCTTCAAAGCAAAACTCATATCAGAACAGTTCACCTCAACGGGATTTTTAAAAAGTGACATCAACAGATTCATAGCAACCGTTTTTGTCAATTATATCCTCGTTATCACGATTGCACTAACAAGGGGTATTAGTTAAAAGGCACTTATTTTTCCATTTTTCATCAAAAAAAACACGGAAATATTTTGTCAGTTCCAGAAAAAGGACTACCTTTGCACTCGCTTTCGGAAATGAAACTCTAAAGCCAAAGAAAAGCAAGAGCATTTCTAAGAAAACAAAGGGCGTTTAGCTCAGCTGGTTCAGAGCATCTGCCTTACAAGCAGAGGGTCGGCGGTTCGAATCCGTCAACGCCCACAAATCATTCAAGATTCGGCTCGTTAGCTCAACTGAATAGAGCATCTGACTACGGATCAGAAGGTTATAGGTTTGAATCCTATACGAGTCACTTCAGCAGAGGCTGATGAACAAAATTGTGTAGGGCATATTCCAGAGTGGCCAAATGGGGCAGACTGTAAATCTGCTGGCTTTCGCCTTCGGTGGTTCGAATCCATCTGTGCCCACACTTTTTTTGTGAACATAAAGAAGATGCGGAAGTAGCTCAGTCGATAGAGCACTAGCCTTCCAAGCTGGGGGTCGCGGGTTTGAG
>DGSN01000053.1:0-386 GCA_002393575.1 Prevotellaceae bacterium UBA4361
GCCCAAGCCTTCGAGTTATGGATGAAGGCTCCAAATCCGATGGTCACGTTCTTCAAGACGATTGATGTTACGCGATTGGTAAGAATAAGCCGGAAGAAGGGATACAAGTTCAACATGCTGCTGGACTGGTGTATCGGCAAAGCCGCTTCTTCCGTCAAAGAGTTCTATCTACTGCCTGTCGGCGACAAGCTAATGCAGTACGACTGTCTTGCTGTCAACACCATCGTCAAGAACAAAGAGGGCGAGGTTTCTTCTTGTGACATCCTCTTCAACGAAGACATAGAAGTGTTCAGTCAGCAGTATATGGAATACACACTGAAGGTTGCTGAAAGTCGCACTGACAGGGATTTGTCGGATGAGTGTATGGTTATTGGCACATCGGCCAT
>DGSN01000053.1:460-8276 GCA_002393575.1 Prevotellaceae bacterium UBA4361
TGGCACATCGGCCATTATAGATACTAAGATAGACGGGGCCGTTGGCATGAATAGCGGGATTTTCAATAACCCGTTTATGATATGGGGACGATACAGAAAGAGATGGTTCCGGTACGAACTTCCTATATCTTTCCAGTTCCACCATACACAGATGGATGGTGCTCACGCAGGAATGTTCCTTTCCAATTTGCAAGAAGAGATAAATCGACTATACAAATAAATTTACCGAACAGAATAAGCGAGGCCACATGGCTTCGCTTATTGAGTATTTAATGTAGAGGTTTCCCACGAATACTTCAATAAGTCTCTTTTCTTTCTAATCGTTGTTCATTGACCTTGAAACAGAAGTCACTTCTATCGTAGTACCTGTTATGGAAATGCTGCTTATTGTAAAGCCTGAATCCTTTGCATATCCTGCCCTGATACACTCTTTCACTTGGCAGAGCTAACCAGTGTTCCTACAGCAATGCCGTCTCCATTGGAATTATTGATGGTTAGTGTCTTGCTGCCTTGAATGGTAAGCGTATAGTCGCCACGAATAGACTTAATCGTCTTGTCCACGTCAATGTTGAGCGTCGTCGCTCCCGTCAGTTTCAGTTCGGCATTGTCCGCCAGCGAACTGACATTGATTGTGCCCGAAACGTCAGCCGCCCACGCTGTCGTGGTGGTAAACAGAAGCACAAATAGCATAAGCCAATGGCTCACGCTGTTTAGAATTGTTTTTTTAGTGTAAATCATATTTCTTGCAGATTTTGTGTTATCAATTCGCAGAACCGTAAACATCACTTCAGATGCCATGTCGCATCAGTGTTATGAAACTTCGTTTCCAAAGTAACACATTTATTTTGAATACACCAAGTTTTTTACGATTATTAAATCAAAATATAAGATAGTCCAATACCTTGACTTCTACAAAAATGCTAAAAATCAATAAAAATGATGTAAGGAGTAATTGTTTTTGCATATAAAGGTCTAAGAATGCTGATAGTTCAATTTTAATATGTAAATTTGTGGCAAAACAAACAATTATCAATAATGGGTGAAAAGAAAGACATAAACCGGCTGAAGGTGATGACAAGGTAAAATATCCTATTATTGCAACAATAGTAACAATAGTTAAGCAGCATCAATATATGAATAAGCAACAATTAGCAGCAAAGATATGGGCATCAGCAAATAAGATGCGGTCTAAGATTGAGGCTAATGAATATACGGACTATATTCTGGGGGGTATCTTCTATAAGTTCCTGTCTGACAAAGAAGTCAGATTTGCGACCACTGCCCAAATGCAAAAAAAAGGTAAGTTATGAGAAGAATCTGGCACATCCTGCTCCTTGTCTTGATTCCGCAGGCAAGCCTTGCGGACGATTGTCCTCGTGTGAAAATCAAGGCTGAGCGACTGCCCGACTTGAACATTCCTCGCAACAGTCATTCTGCCGTGTGCATCAATGGCGAAGTGACGGTTTTCGGTGGGCATACCACGAATTTCATCCCCACGCAGACAGCTGAATACTTCAAGGACGGAGAGTGGCACCTGATGCAGATGGCATATTCTCACGACAACGGACTGTGCTTGCCTCTCCACTCGGGGAAAGTGCTCTTGGGTGGAGGTCATTCGGATCCGATGGGCGTGGGCCGAAGCTTCAATGTGGAGGAATACGACTCCGAGACACACTCGTTCAGAGGCTTCTGCATTATGAGCATGAAGCGCACGTTTGCCTCTGGTGTAGAACTGGACAGAGGACGAGTGGTTGTGGCTGGCAACTGGTATGGGGATGACGGGATTGAGATGTTCGATGGCGACAGGATTTTTTCACCAGTGAAGGATGTCAACATGCCTCATGCCGTGCCTTATTTGCTTCGTACCTCCGACGGCAACGTCCTCATTCTTGGCAATGAAAGTCCGTATCATAAACCGCTTTGCAGCGACAGCGTTGAGCGACTGAAGGGCGGTCCTTTGCGCATACCTTTATTAAAGAAGTGGCAACCGCTTACCTTCGAGGCACCTTTTTGCAACGGTGTCAGTTTTATCGGCGACGAGTCGAAAGGCGACTATTCCTATCTCATCAACGTGCAGGACTGGAGCCACCACACTGAGCAAACATGGGAAGAAATGAGACGCGAGATGGCATTCATGTTGGTACGCGACACCACATTCTCAATACTACCTACCACGTGTCCCATCCCACTGACGGGTATATCTTCCTCCGACTCCATTATCTACTATTCTCCACTCATCGCAGACAGGAAAGCCCATCGGGGCTATGTGCATGGGATCGACCTGAAGGGACGTTCGTATGTGCTGTGCGTTGAATATGACAAGACGCCCGCTCCTCTGACGCTTTACTACACCGACCCCCTACCCGATGCTGGTGCACCGATGATTGTACTGACCGACGACGGCGACCTGATGATAGTGGGTGGCTACAACTACAACAAACCACGAGGTGGCGAACTCGATAACGACAATTTTTCTCCGCTGGGTACGGTGTATCTATTACCTGTCGGCCAACACGAGCAAGCGAAGCAGGGAACGGTAGCATGGCGATGGATGGTGCTGATGATGGCATTGGCAGCTGTGGCAGCATGGCTCATTCCACTGTGGAGGAAGCGCAGGACGGCACTTAACACGAACAGCGTCGATGTCATCGTAGCCGAAGAAGAGGCAAGCGACAGCGAAGAACTCATGCGTAGCATCTGTGAACTGATGGAGCGAGAACATCTCTACCTGAACAACAAACTGAAGCTGAGCGATGTGGCCGAACGTCTTGGCAGCAACCGCAACAGCATCTCTGCCTGCATCAACAACCAGCTGAACTGCTCGTTCTCCCAATTCATCGGCAAATACCGCGTAGAGTACGCCCAGCAATTGATGCGCAACAAACCCGACATGAAGACTACGGAAGTGTGGATGCAGTCGGGCTTCACCACCGAAGTATCCTTTTTCCGCACGTTCAAGGCGTTCACAGGCATGACTCCCAACGAGTGGAGAGCGTGCGGAGAGCAATAACTGACAAAAAAGACTAACAAATGATCATTTGATAGTTGATTGTGACGATTTGTAAGTAAATGATTGAGCGAATCATTGTATATTCGCAAAAATTTTTATTCAACTAATAACAACCAACTATCATGATGATGAAAAAGAATTACACCTATTTGATGATTGCCCTCATGGCAGCCATCAGTTTTGCTTTTGTATCATGCAGCGACAAGGACGATACAGAAGGTACAGGAGGTACAGGAGGCAGCAATGTTGTCATCCCTACTGGTAACGGCGATGTAAAGTTTGAGCCACTTTCCGATGCCGAAGTGAGTGCGCTCAAGGCGAAAGGATATAACATCGTCGGAACGCCTGTCAAAGTGACACAGAACGGCAGCGAACACGTAGAGCTGAATGACATGGCGACCGTCAGTATCAAGATACCCGATGACTTCCCCAAGGAGCAATACGGAGAACTGGTGGGCGTACTCATCAGCGACAAGGGCTCAGAGTATATCTTTCCCGATTATGCAGCCTTGCAGAATGGTTACGTACAATTCAAGACCTATCATTTCTCTACAGCAGCCGCAGAAAGGAATAAGCAGAAATTGGAACAACTGTTTATTGAGGGGTATGCCATCGACAACTACGTAGAAGATTCGCGAAAAGAAAGAGCCAGCGAACTGAAATGGGAATTGGAGTTTGCCGTCAATGATGTGTTGGATGATAACGATAACGACCTGCTGGGCAAAGTTCTAAAGCAGGTCATAGAAAGCAATGATATCGTCAAGGGAACCATGGAGTATGTTGAGGCATACGAAGAAGGAATGCTGGGCGAAAAAGCGGTAAACGACATCAGTGAAAAACTGACAGAGGAAATGCAAACCAAAGCATTGGCTATTCTGATTGGTAAACTGAGAGAGAATCCCCAAAACAAGAAAGTACTGGATTGTCTTGAGAAATACATGACAAAGGAAAACGTGGAAAAGATAGCCAGCAATCTGGGCGAGGCCACAAGTTCCTATGACATGGCATTAACTTATGCAAAGAATTTTGCAAAAGGCAAGATGGAGGATTACGCCAGATCTATTTGTCCCTATGTGAAGCTCGTGGAGACAGAAGCTGCAGTCATCAAAAAGTTGATAAAGTTCTATAATGACCAAAGAATCAAGGAGCTGTACAAGAAATTTGAAGACGAGTTCAACAGCCGTGGGGGATATGTCGGTCCAGATTTCTGGGATCAAGAAGGAGCTTTTATACTAAACCCCAAATACTCGTGGGGTATGACGGTGGAGGAGATAAAAGTATTGTTTGAAAGGCGTGCCAAAAAGCAGCAAGCGATTAACGAGAAAAAGGAAGAAATGGCAGATATGATAAGAGCTTGGAGAGAAAAAGGTTTGCTTGAGGATCATGATCATTATTTTGATAATTGTGACTACGAGGCAAGGCTCTGGCTCCTGTATATTCTGACGGAAAGATTCCGGAAGGAAATGCGTATCGGAAAGTACGGGGAGTATGCCAATGAACAAGATAGAATAAAAGCAATGAATGATGAACTTGCATTAATCGTCAAGAAATACATTGAACTGTACGACAAGAACCAAAAGGGCAGAAACATAAAGGCCTTCTACGAATGGGCGATCAAGGAAGGCTACTTAACAAAGAAACTCGAAGAAGATGTAGACGCCCTGAAGACGAGCGGCTATGAGTTTGTGGGTGGACATATTGAAATGAACATCAGCTTCTACAATCAAGTTGACTACGCTTCAAGCATGGGAAGCTTGGATTTTAAGGCAGGCGACAATATTGTCACAATGACTCCTAAGGGCAAAGGAATGCACTTCGAATTGAACTATGAATATAAGGAAGAGAAGTACACTGATGTTACTCATTGCGAATTCGACATCGACGATGTAAATCTCATGCTGGAAAACAAAGCTTCGCTGACCAATTTGTCATGGAAGAGAAACACCAACAACTGGAGCGGTCCTTTCGGCTCAAACTTCTGGGGGCAGTGGGCAGATACTGATTTTCTGCTGAAACAGACCCAAGACATGGCTTTTGCCACCAGCGATAAAATCAAACAGACAGATTGGAATGAGCCGTGGATGAGCGACTATTGGAGTGCCAACTGGTGGCCTGGCGATGCAGAATTACACCCCTCAACATGCTATTTCAATCGATGGTCGCTTGGCCAGTATATTGACGGTGAGGATAGCTTCGAGCAAAAGGGTGATCATATGGAGGAAGGCAGTAACATAGTACTAACCCTATACTTCAAGTACGTCGAAGAATAGCCTCCTAAAAAAAGCTACATAAAAGAACGGAAATTCACATAATTTCCATTCTTTTTGGTTACATATATGAAACAGCTGAATACATCAAGGATGGAGAGGGTGAAGATGTGAAAAACTGCGACGAGATGTTAGATGGAAGCAGCGTCTATATTTATCTTGACTTCGACAAATCCAAATAGAACCTGACAGGCCATTCTTGACAGTGTATTAAAAGCCCCCACCCCAATCAACTTGGGTGTGGGGGTACTCTTTTTCGTCTGTCACGCAGAACCTTCAGCTCGGCGCAAGCCAATACGCAGAGATACACAGAAAAAAAATTCATGAACAATTAATGGGTAATTCATGGTAATTCGTGTTAAAGATAAAACTAAAATTACCAATAATTATCCATAAATAATTCTGCGTATATCTTCAATTTGGCTAGCGCCGAGCTCTAATTTGAAAAATGCCAGCATTTTATTCGTGAAATTTGATGAAATAATCTATTTTTTTTCGTTTAATTCGTGGTTTTAAATATACAAATGAATGGATTTCAATCGTACCAAGTTTTTTTTTTATCATTACTTAAAGGCATCGTTTTTGGCGATATTCTACGAAAAGTCGCCCACAAACACGGTTGGGGCACTCATTCAGAGTGCATATAGCCATCATCTACATCCTCCGCAGGTCGTTCCGACCTACGGTTACTGAGCGAAGACCCTTCTCAGGCTCTATTGCACCAATATGCGGAACATCATCATTTACGAATAATTTGCGGGTAATTTGTGGCAATTCGTGTTAAAACAAAAACATGAATGACCGCAAATTACCCGCAAATTTCCATGAATTATTTGTTTTTAGTGATTTGGGAATGGGCACAAACTGAATCGTGGTTTCGATTCAACTAGTTAGGCGAGCCCTCGTTTGCGTTCAAGCGAGGGCTCGTTTGAATTGCGACGAGGGCTCGCTTGAATTCAAACGAGGGCTCGTTGCTTTAGAAAAACCGAATGAATGCTTCTCGTGAGTCGAAGGAGCGTAGTGTTAGTGTTGAAGGAGAATCACACTAATCTCGAACGTCTGATTGTTTCCAAAATGATAATTGTTTCTGAAAATAAACTTTTTCTATTTCATTTTTCGTTCTTCATTTCTTGTCGTTTTTGAATTTTATTGCTACTTTTGCCCTGTGATTATAAACAACATTATTTAACCCCTAAATTACTATTCCTCTAAGAAACAGACAGAATACATTTTTTTTAGAAACGCTAAAGTGGGGCGACAGACAAGGGACTGCCTTTGCTGAGTCCCTACTCAAGAGACAAATTAACTGTATCATTAACTCGGCGTTTCTGCTCAAAACATAACATACTTGGACTATAAGTCCTTGTTCTCGTCCTGACAAAATACCGCCAATTTTTTGTGCAAGAGAACAAGCGATGGAGGTTCACGTCCATTGGGCGTGAATTGTTCGTGCTTTTCTATAGACAAGGCTACTTGGCGGTTGCCATCACAAAGGAAAAGCAATAAGAGCAGTTCCGCCTTTTTTATTTTCCCAAAAACATGAAACAAAATTATCTCAAATGCCTACTTCTCGGCATCCTTTCAATCTTCAGTATCAATGCATCTGCATACAACTGTAAAGTGGATGGGATTTACTACAATTTGAATGAAACTGAAAAAACAGCAAGTGTTACGTATTATAGATCTTCAAGTGAAAATGCTTACAAAGGTTCTGTCACAATTCCTTCATCTTTCACCTATAGTGGAACTACATACAGCGTGACCAGCATCGGATCTAATGCATTCGTAGATTGTAGTGGCTTAGCCTCAGTGACCATCCCCAACAGCGTGATCAGTATCGGCAATAATTCGTTCGAAGGCTGTTCTAACTTGACCTCCATTATTATTCCTTCCAGTGTGATAAGTATTGGGTATAGGGCATTTGAAGGAACAGTATGGTACATAAACCAACCAGATGGACTTGTATATGCAGGGAAAGTTGCATATAAATATAAAGGAACGATGCCTGCTAATACAAGCATATCATTAAAAGAAGGAACTTTGGGAATTGCTGCAAGTGCATTCTCTGAATGTAGTGGCTTGACTTCTATTAAAATACCCAACAGTGTGAAAATCATCGAGGAGTTTGCATTTCAGGGCTGTTCGGGTCTATCTTCTGTCATCATCCCCAACAGTGTGAAAAGCATCCAATGGCATACGTTCTCCAGATGTACGAGTTTGACCTCCATCAACATTCCCGACGGCGTGACCAGAATTGAAGATAGAGCATTCTATGGCTGTACTAGATTAACTTCCATTGATATTTCCAACAGCGTGACCAGCATTGGGAGTTTGGCGTTCGAAAGCTGTAGTAGCATAGAATCAATTGTTGTTGCTTCTGGAAATAATGTTTATGATTCACGCAATAATTGTAATGCAATCATATTTACAGAAACAAACAGTTTATCTTTGGGATGCAAAAACACAACCATTCCCAACAGCGTGACGAGCATCGGATACATGGCTTTCAGGTTATGTAGTGGCTTGACCTCCGTGACGA